>NZ_JBIWIY010000016.1:50613-285869 GCF_044764885.1 Streptomyces sp. NPDC093591 | reverse complement strand
CCCCCCCCCCCCCCCCCCCCCCCCCCCCCCCCCCCCCCCCCCCCCCCCCCCCCCCCCCCCCCCCCCCCCCCCCCCCCCCCCCGGCCCCGACCCACAACGCACCCAAAGGCGCTACACGCACCCCCACCGAACAGCAACGGGCCGCCGCAGGCACCCCCCGCTCAACCGCCGGAGGCAGGCCGCTCACGATCCGACCCGCACAACTCCTCATTCAGCTCCTTCACCAACTGAACCAGATCGGTAGGCCGCTCCGGCCCCCACCAGTCCCCCAACATCTCCGCGAACGACTCCTCCCGCACCCGAGCCAACCGCTCGGCAACCTCCCGCCCCCTCTCCGTCAGCACAAGATCCAGCCCCTCCCGCACAGCCAACCGCCGCACCTCCACCTCCCGAGCGGCGTCAAGGATCACAGGCAGCGGCACAGCACTGCGCTCCGCAAGCACGGCCGGCTCCACCCAGCCGTACTTCTTGATCCGCAGCAGCAGCCACCCCGCCGCCGGCAGCAGGTCGTACCCGGCCCGCTCGATGATCGTCCGATACACCTCCCGCCGCCCCTCCCGCGTCCCGAGCACGGACAACGCCCGGCACACCTCGTCGTACGACGACCGCTCCACCGGATTACTGGCCAGCGTCTCGGTCACGTCAGGCGCGGTCACGGACCCCCGCAGCTTGTCCTCCCGCAGCAGCCAGGCCAGCCCGAACCCCACCAGCGCCACAGGAACGGCGTACAGGAACACATCCGTGATCGAGACCGCGTACGCCTCCAGCGCGGCCGGCCGCAGCACAGCAGGCAACTCGGCGATGCCACGCGGATCCGCCTCGAGCCCCTCCAGCGAGACACCGGCCGGCAGCCGCACCCCTCGAAACGCCTCCACCAGCTGGTCGTCCAGCCGATTGGCGAAGAGCGTGCCGAAGATGGCGACCCCGAACGAGGCCCCGATGGACCGGAAGAACGTCGCCCCGGAGGTGGCGACGCCGAGATCCTCGTACGAGACGGCGTTCTGCACGATCAGCACCAGCACCTGCATGACCAGCCCGAGCCCCAGCCCGAAGACGAAGAAGTAGACGCTCATCTCCCAGGTGGAGCTGTCCATGTCGAGCTGGTGAAGCAGCAGCAGACCGAGCGTCGTGACCCCGGTCCCGGCGATCGGGAACACCTTCCAGCGCCCGGTACGGCTGACGATCTGCCCGGACCCGGTGGACGACAGCAGCATGCCGACGACCATCGGCAGCATGTGCACACCGGACATGGTCGGACTGACCCCCTGCACGACCTGCAGGAACGTCGGCAGATAGGTCATCGCGCCGAACATGGCGAACCCGACGACGAAGCTGATGACGGCGGAGAGCGTGAAGGTCCGCACACGGAACAACTTCAACGGCAGCACCGGCTCCGTGGCCGTGCGCTCCACGGCCACGAACGCGACGGCGAGCACAGCCCCGAGGACGCCGAGCCCGACGATCTGCACCGACCCCCAGCCCCACGTCGTCCCGCCGAGGGACGCCACGAGCACCAGGCAGGTGGCAACAGAAGCAATGAGGAACGTACCGAGGTAGTCGATGACATGCCGCGTCGACCTGCGCGGGATACGCAGCACGACAGCGATGACGGCAAGGGCGACGACCCCGACGGGCAGATTGACGTAGAACACCCACCGCCAGCTCAGATGCTCCGTGAACACCCCACCGAGCAACGGCCCCAGCACACTGCTCGCCCCGAACACGGCCCCGAACAGCCCCTGATACCGCCCGCGTTCACGGGGCGGGACGATGTCACCGACGATCGCCATGGACAGCACGATGAGTCCGCCTCCCCCGAGCCCCTGGACGGCCCGGAAGGCGATGAGCTGAGCCATGTCCTGCGCCATGCCGCACAGCGCGGAACCGACGAGGAAGATCACGATCGCGATCTGGAAGAGCCGCTTGCGCCCGTACTGGTCACCGAGCTTGCCCCACAGCGGAGTCGCGGCGGTGGACGCCAGCAGATACGCGGTCACGACCCACGACAGGTGATCCATACCGCCGAGGTCGCTGACGATGGTCGGCAGCGCGGTCGACACGATGGTCTGGTCGAGGGCGGCGAGCAGCATGCCGAGGAGCAGCGCGCCGATGGAGACGAGGACGTTGCCGGGCACGTTCTCGTGCGTCTCGACTCCCCGCTTCGGGGGCTGCGCGTCACGCACATTTCCCGTCATACCGTGCGCGTCCCCGGTCATGAAGACCTCCCGAGCGAGTCGTTACCCCTCCCATCGTGATCGCTGTGCCCCGTTATGGCCTGTCGAGTCCGTTTGGAAGCGGCCCTTCCGGGGGTTGGGGAGGCGGCGTGAGGAACGTCTGCATAATCTGGGGAGTTCGCGAGGGGAGGGGACGAACGCGTGACGGAGCCGAGGGGAACCGAGGAAGCAAAGGGCCCGGAAGGCCTGGAAAACCCGGATAGCCCGAATGGCCACCTTTGCCCGGAGTGCGGTGCGCCGAGAGCGGCCGACCACACCCCGTCGTGCGGCTGCGGGCAGCGCGTGTCCGAGGCCCTGCGCGACGCCCGTACGGCACAGGCGGCCGCGGCGGAGGACTTCGACCCGCTGCGCATACGCCCGTACGTGGAGCTGGAGGGCGACGGCGAAACGATGCCGCTACGGGCGATACCGCCGACCTCTCCGCCCTCCGCCCCGCCGCCCACCGACCCGACCTCGGCACTCCCCACCCCCCTGTCCCCGCCGGCGACGGCACCGAGCGCATGGGACCTGAGCCTGTTCGAGCCGGACACGGCCACGGGCGACGAGGGCACCGGGACCGGCGCCGGGGGCGAGGGCACCCGTCACCGCCGTACGCGTATCGCCCTGCTGGGCGTGGGCGGAGCGCTCGTGGCCGTGGTGGCGGCGGCCGGCTTGGCGAGCGGCCTGTTCAGCTACGAGGCGCCGTCACGGGACACGGCACTGCCGGACGACGTACGGGCGAGCGTCCCGGTCCCGTCGACGAGCGAGCCGTCCGAGGAGCCGTCACCGACCGGGACGCCGACGCGTCCGGCGCCGCCGCCCGCGCCCGCGTCGCCCGCCCGGAGCGCGTCCCCCTCACCGTCGCCGTCGAGGTCGAGCCCGTCCCCGACACCGTCACGCTCGACCGAACCCACGCCACCGCCCTCGGCGACCGAGGCCCCGGACGCCCAGGAGGAATCCGCCGCCCGGGAGCCGGAGCCCCCGACCCTGGGCCGCGGCGACCGGGGCCCCGAGGTGACGGAACTGGAACTCCGCCTGACCCAACTCGGCCTCTACACGAGGAAACCCGGCGGCAGCTACAACGAGGGCGTGGAGGACGCGGTCAGCAGGTACCAGTGGGCGCGGGGGATCCAGGCGGAGGAGTACGGGGTGTACGACCTGGTGACGAGGGAGAAGCTGGAGTCGGAGACGACAGAGCCGTGACGCTGCGCCGGCCGAGCCGGGACCTGCGAGGTCGGCGGCACTGTTGCGCGGGTTGTTCGCCCAAGCAGGCGGGACTTCCCGTTCACCAGCGGCCGCGGGTCATGTGTGGCTGGTCGCGCAGTTCCCCGCGCCCCTTGGGTGCTCTGCAGCGCCGTTGACAGTCGAGCCGACCCGCGCTGCAACCAACCCAGGGCGCGGGGAACTGCGCGACCGGCCCGACACCACCCGCAGCCGCCGTCGAACCGACAGCCCCGAGCTCTCAGGCGATGACCAGCCGAATCCCCCCACCTACCGCAGCCTCGACCCGCACCTCCCGCAGATCCTCAACCAGCACGTCCGGCGCATAGAGCCCGGCCCGCGCCCCGACCCCCACAACCCGCATCCCCGCGGAGCGCCCCGCCTCGATCCCGGCCCCCGAGTCCTCGAACACGACACAGTCCCCCGGCGCGACCCCCAACTCCGCGGCCCCCTTCAGGAACCCCTCGGGGTCGGGCTTGCTCGCGCCCACGCACTCCGCGGTCACCCGCACCTCCGGCAGCTCCAGCCCGGCGGCAGCCATCCGCGCCGTGGACAGCGCGACATCGGCCGACGTCACGAGCGCATGCGGCACGCCCCGCAGCGAGGCCAGAAACTCCGGCGCCCCCGGAATCGGCACCACGCCCTCCACGTCCGCCGTCTCCTCGGCGAGCATGCGGGCGTTGTCCGCGTGGTTCTGCTCCATCGGCCGGTCGGGCAGCAGCAGCGCCATCGAGGCGTGCCCCTGGCGCCCGTGCACGACCTTCATCACCTCGTCCCCGTCCAGCCCGTGCCGTTCGGCCCAGCGACGCCAGATCCGTTCCACGACGGCGTCGGAGTTGACGAGGGTGCCGTCCATGTCGAGCAGGAGGGCACGAGCGGTGAGCACGGTGGGCGTGGTGGGCACGGTGGTGGCCGGCATCGGCAGCTCCAGGGCGAGGGGCACCGGGGGTACAGGGGTGGCCCCCGGGAGGGACAAGGTGGCCCCGCCCGCCGGTCAGGGAAAACGGGCGGGAACCACTTTGTTCCCCCACGGTACAAAACCGAAGCCCGTTCCCGCTACCGCCTCCGGAAACAGTTCACCGACAGTTCAGCTCGCCCCAGGCCCACCCACGACGCACCGCCGGCCTCACCACCGCCTCACTGCCTGCCACCACCTCACAGCCACCCCACCGGCGCCTCACCGCCGCGTCACCCGGTGACCGCCTCCCACAGGCTCCACACCCCGAGCCCAAGCATCACCAGCGCCGCCACCTTGGTGATCAGCCGCAACGGCACCCGCCGCATCAACGCCTTCCCCCCGACGATCCCGATCCCCGCCACGGCCCACAGCGCCAGCACCGCACCGAGCCCGACCGACAGCGGATCGTCGTAACGCGCGGCGAGATTCGCCGTCATGATCTGGGTCAGATCCCCGAACTCGGCGACCAGGATGAGCATGAACCCGGCCCCGGACACCTTCCAGAAGGACTGGTTCTCCGGCTTGCGGATCTCCCCCTCGTCCTCGTCCCCCTTCATGAGCAGCACGGCCGCGCCACCCAGGAAGAGCACACCCGTCAGCGCGTGCACGATCTGCTGCGGCAGCAGCGTCAGCACACTGCCGGCCGCCACGGCCAGCGCGACATGCACGGCGAACGCGGCGGCGACACCGGCGAAGACGTAGGAGGCGCGATAGCGCGTACCGAGGACGAGCCCGGCGAGCGCGGTCTTGTCGGGCAGTTCGGCGAGGAAGACGACGCCGAAGACGACCGCCGTCACGGTGAAGCTGATCAAGGTTCCTCAATCGGTCGGGGCCGCCCCACCGAGAGCATTGTCAGTGCGTTCACTGCGCTGCGACACCTCGGCACGGCAGCACACTCGTCGCCCGTGCCGTACGACACGGGCGTGCACTGCTTGCCGAAGGTCTCGCTGGCCGACCTCATGGACGAGGTCCGCCTCCGGGCGCCGGCTCAGGCGAGCTGAGCAGTATGTCGACGGTCCGGCGAAGAGCTACTCCCCTTCTGCGCCACCCATCGTACGCGACGCCGTCGAACGCCCGCCGAACGGCCCATGAAGGCTCCACCGAACGCCCTGCCGAACGCCCTGCCGAACGCCCCGCCGAGCGATTCACAGGAAGAAAGTGCCGCACTCAACCTTGTCGTGTCATGTGCGCGTCATTAGCTTCTTACCGGACGCACACCTCCCCGCAACACGGCGCCGCGAGCATTCCATCGCTCGCACGCCAACACCCCCACCTCCCAAGGGAGTTCGCATGTCGAAGTTCTACGCGCGTCGACGGGTCAGCATACTCGCGGCCCTCAGCGGCCTCATAGCCTCCGTCGCCCTCTTCAACGCCCCGACCGCCTCCGCCGCGCTCCCCACGCCCGTCAGCGGCGCGACCGCCCGCAGCTACCTGGCCCAGCTCACCGTGGCCACGGAGGACCGCACCGGCTACGACCGCGACCTCTTCCCGCACTGGATCACCCAGTCCGGCACCTGCAACACCCGCGAGGTCGTCCTCAAGCGCGACGGCACCAACGTCGTCCAGGACTCCGCCTGCGCCGCCACCAGCGGCCGCTGGGTCTCCCCGTACGACGGCGCCACCTGGACCGCCGCCTCCGACGTCGACATCGACCACCTCGTCCCGCTGGCCGAGGCCTGGGACTCCGGCGCCGACAGCTGGACCACCTCCCGGCGCCAGGCCTTCGCCAACGACCTGACCCGCCCGCAGCTGATCGCCGTCACCGACAACGTGAACCAGGCCAAGGGCGACCAGGACCCGGCCACCTGGATGCCGTCGGTCAGCTCGTACCGCTGCACCTACGTGCGCGCCTGGGTCCAGGTGAAGTACTACTACGACCTCTCGGTCGACTCGGCGGAGAAGTCCGCCCTGACGAACTACCTCGCGAGCTGCTGAACAGAGCACCGACGGTGAGCTGACGGAGTTCGGCAAACCGTGACCTGCGGAACCTCCCCGCTCCCCTCCGTCGTTCCGTACCGTACGGGGCGACGGAGAGGGGCGATGACGTGGCCGAACTGCGCCTGGGACCACTGCTGAGGTACGCCGACGGCTCGGCGGCGACCGTCTGGGTCGAGGCGAGCCGTCCGTGCGCCGCCGAGGTGCGCGGGGCGGAGGGTGCCCACGGCACGTCCCGCACGTTCCAGATCGCGGGCCACCACTACGCCCTGATCCCGGTGACCGGTCTGACCCCGGGATCCTCACAGTCTTACGAGGTCCTCCTCGACGGCACACGCGTGTGGCCGCTGCCCGACTCCCCGTTCCCGGACTCCGTCATCCGCACCCCTGCCGACGGCGATCCCGTCCGCCTCGCCTTCGGCTCCTGCCGGTGGGCCGCGCCGCCGGCCGGTGAGGAGGACCCGGTCGGCCCGGACGCCCTGGACACACTGGCCGCCCGGATCGCCGCCGACCCGGACGGCGAGCGGCCGGACGTGCTGGTGCTGCTGGGCGACCAGGTGTACGCCGACGAGACCTCCAAGGCGACCCGGCACTGGCTGGCCGCCCGGCGCGATCTGAGCGAACCGCCGGGCGACGAGGTCGCGGACTACGAGGAGTACACCCGCCTCTACTACGAGTCCTGGCTCGACCCGGAGGTGCGCTGGCTGCTCTCCACCGTCCCCAGCTGCATGATCTTCGACGACCACGACGTCATCGACGACTGGAACACCTCCGCCGCCTGGCTCGCCGACATGCGGGCCACCCCGTGGTGGCGGGAGCGGCTGCTGAGCGGACTGATGTCGTACTGGGTCCACCAGCACCTGGGGAACCTCTCCCCGGCCGAGCTGGCCGCCGACCCGCTCCTCGCCGCCGTACGCGAAGTCCCGGACGGTACCGACCTGTTGCGCGACTTCGCCTGTCGCGCCGACGCCGAACCGGCCTCCGTCCGCTGGAGCTACCGGCGCGACTTCGGCCGCGTACGGCTGCTGATGGTGGACACGCGGGCGGCCCGGGTGCTCGACGAGGACGCGCGCTCGATGCTCGACCCGGGCGAGGCGCGGTGGCTGCGCGAGCAGGCGCTGGACGATCGCGGTTCGTACGACCACCTCCTCATCGGTACGTCCCTGCCCTGGCTGCTGCCGCACCTGGTGCACGACGCCGAGGCGTGGAACGCGGCCCTGTGCCGGGGCGATCGCGGGGAGCGCTGGGCGCGGTTCGGGGAGGATCTGCGGCGACGGGCGGACCTGGAGCACTGGGCGGCGTTCCCGTCGTCCTTCGACGCGCTGGCGGAACTCATCGCCGAGGCCGGCTCGGGGGCGCAGGCGCCGGCGACGGTATGTGTGCTCTCCGGGGACGTGCATCACGCGTACGTGGCCGAGCCGACCTGGCCGAGGGGGCAGGGCCCCGACGCCCGCGTCTTCCAGCTGACCTGCTCGCCCGTCCACAACGCCATCCACCTGGCGATCCGGCTCGGCTTCCGCTTCGGCTGGAGCGGGGTGGCGCGGATGCTCGGCCGGTGGTTCGCGGGACACGGAGGCTGTCCACGGCCACCGATCGACTGGCGCAGGACGGGCGGCCCCTGGTTCGGCAACCAGCTCATGACCCTGACGCTGCGCGGACGTTCGGCACGGCTGCGGCTGGAGCAGGCGCGGGCGGGACGGGGTGCGGAGGGGCGCGGCACAGGGGCACGGTTGCGGACGGTGGCGGAGTCCGAACTCGCCCCGTGACCGACCCGCACTCACCGCTGCCCCACCCCACGACCCGACCTCGCCCCATAACGGGCCTGCCTCGGCCCTGCCTCGACACGCGACCGCCCCGGACCCACCGCCTGATCGGCCCGCCCTCACCCGTGATTGCCCCCTTCGCCCACGATCAGCTCATCCCCTGCCACGTCGCAGGTCCTATCCGCCCCACCATCGACCCTGGCTCGGCACGCGCCCGGCCCGGACCCGCCGCTGATCGGTCACCCTCGCCCACGATCAGCCCAGACCCGCCACATGACGCCCCAGACCCGCCACGTGACGCCCCCGACTCGACACGTGACCCAACCCGTTGACGCGCGATCACCCCCGACCCAACGCGCCATCCATCCACCCTCGCCCCATAATCAACCCTTTCCCACCGCTTGCGACCCACGTGGCACGTGATGCTCGTGATGCATCCCACACTCGCTCACCCCGGGTCTCGGTTCGCCCCACTCCCGACGGCATGATGAGCCGGACCGTCCGCTTCCATCCTGCGGATCGCTCCAATGCGCCCCACACGCCCGGGAGTCACCCCTTTGTCTGTACCGACCTCCGTACCGACCCCGGAGTCCCCCACGGTCTCCGTCGCCCTGGTCGGCGCCGGCCCCCGCGGCACCAGCGTTCTGGAACGCCTCTGCGCCTCGGCTCCCGAGCTCCTCCCGCCCGGCGCCCGCCTCACGGTCCACGTGGTCGACCCGGCGCCGCCCGGACCCGGGCGGGTGTGGCGGACCGCGCAGTCGTCCGAGCTGTTGATGAACACGGTGTCCTCACAGGTCACGCTGTTCACCGACGACAGCGTGGACTGCTCGGGCCCGGTCCGGCCCGGCCCCAGCCTCTACGACTGGGCGGCAGGCGCGCTGGGCCCGGACGAGTACCCGACCCGTGCGCACTACGGCCGGTACCTGGAGTGGGTGTTCGCGAAGGTCGTGCGCGAGGCGCCCCCGGCGATACGCGTCGAGACGTACGCGGCCCGTGCGGTACGGCTCGACGACGCGCCCGACGGCCGCCAGGTCCTCACCCTCGACGACGGCCGCACCCTGCCCGGCCTGTCCGCCGTGGTCCTGGCACAGGGGCATCTGCCGACGGCCGCCGACGCGCCCCAGCGCCGTCTCGCCGCGTACGCCGAACACCACGGCCTGCGCTACGTACCGCCCGCGAACCCGGCCGACGTCCACCTCTCCCCCGTACCCCCGGGGGAACCGGTGCTGTTGCGCGGCCTGGGCCTCAACTTCTTCGACCACATCGCCCTGTTGACCACGGGCCGCGGCGGCCGCTTCGTACGTACCGGCGAAGAACTCCGCTACGTCCCGTCCGGCAACGAGCCCCGCCTGTACGCCGGTTCGCGCCGCGGCATCCCGTACCAGGCGCGCGGCGACAACGCGAAGGGGCCGTACGGCCGTCACCTCCCGCTCGTCCTGACCCCGGAGGTGATCGCCGGGTTCCGCAAGCGCGCGGACTCGGGCGAGGCGCCGGACTTCCTCGCGGAGATATGGCCGTTGGTGGCGAAGGAGGTGGAGACGGTCTACTACACGGCGCTGATACCGCCGGCCCGGCGGCCGGAGTTCGCCGCACGCTTCCTCGCCGTCCCGCACCGCGAGCCTCAAGAACCCTCCCTGCTCGACGAGTTCGGCGTCCCGGAGCACGAGCGCTGGAGCTGGGACCGGATCTCCCGCCCCTACGCGGAGTGCGACGTCGCGGATCCCGTGCGGTGGCGCGCGTGGCTGCTGGCCCACCTGCGCGAGGACGCCGCCGAGGCCGCCCGGGGCAATGTGCGCGGCCCACTGAAGTCGGCCCTCGACGTGCTGCGCGACCTGCGCAACGAGCTGCGGCTGATCGTCGACCACGGCGGCCTCACCGGCACCTCGCGCCGGGACCACCTGGACCGCTGGTACACCCCGCTCAACGCCTTCCTGTCCATCGGCCCGCCCCGCCGGCGCGTGGAGGAGCTGACGGCCCTGATCGAGGCGGGCGTGGTGGAGGTGCTCGGGCCCCGGCTGGAGGTGCGGGCGCAGGACGGGGCATGGGTTGCGCACTCGCCCGAGGTGCCCGGCTCGACGGTCCGGGCGACGACCCTGATAGAGGCCCGCCTGCCGGAGCCCGACCTGCGCCGCACCGCCGACGACCTGCTGGCCGGGCTGCTGAAGACCGGGCAGTGCCGCCCGCACACCGTCGACGGTTACGAGACGGGAGGGCTGGACGTGACGCAGCGGCCGTACCGTCTGATCGACCGTCAGGGCCAGGCGCACGCGAGGCGCTTCGCGTTCGGTGTGCCTACGGAGGGTGTGCACTGGGTGACGGCGGCGGGGGCGCGGCCGGGTGTGGATTCGGTCACTCTTTCGGACGCGGATGCGGTGGCGAGGGCGGCGCTACGTGCGGCCACTTACGGGGCGGAAGGGGATTCCGGGGTCGATTCTTGGCCGAATGTTGAACTTGCAAGCATTGATTAGGACTACCTAACGTGGGGCCTACCGATCGGTATCCGTCCCCACGCCGTCCCTCACAGGGACGGCAGACCCCAGACCGAGGGAGTCCCCCACATGACCGGACGCCTCAACAGCGCCCAGCCTTACGCCATCGGCCTCTTCCGCATAGTCGTCGGCCTGCTCTTCGCCTGCCACGGCGCCAACTCGCTCTTCGGTACCTTCGGGGGCCGGACCGTGGAAGCCGGCACCTGGCCCGGCTGGTACGCCGCAGTGATCGAACTCGTCGGCGGCAGCCTGGTCCTGCTCGGCCTCGGCACCCGCGCCGCGGCGTTCATCTCCTCCGGCGCCATGGCGTACGCGTACTTCAAGGTCCACCAGCCCCAGGCCCTGTGGCCCATCGAGAACCAGGGCGAAGGCGCCGCCATGTACTGCTGGGCCATGTTCCTGCTGATCTTCACCGGCTCCGGCGCGCTCGGCCTGGACCGGCTGTTCGCCAAGCGTTCCGGCGCCGAGAGCAGGACGGCGGCCGACAAGACGCCGGTCGCCGCCTGACGGCTGCTCAGGCATCCGCCCAGGCCCGGCCCCACGCCCGGCCCCGGGCCGGCCCGTTGCGACGGCGCCCGTATCCGCGAGGCTCACGCGGTACGGGCGCCGTTTCACCGCGCTCGTCCGCACGACAGCCGCGTGAACATCCTGTGCCGAACACACGAGCCCCCGATGGATCTCCTGTCAGACCCCGGGCGTACGCTGTATGGCTGTCATAGGCCGCCCCTGCCGCTCCCCCACGACGTCGCGGCACGGTCTGGCCACGGGGGAAACGGGGAGTTGCGGTGTTCGAGGGTCTCGGGGACGTGGGTTTGCTGACAGCGAGCCCATGGATCTACGTGGTGGTCGGACTGTCGGTCCTGCTGGACGTGTTCGTGCCGGTCCTGCCGAGCGGCGTCCTGGTGATCACGGCGGCGACGGCGGCGGCCGCGGGTTCGGGCGCCGCGACCGGCCAGGTCCCCGGCGACGTCCCGGACATCCTGGCCCTGACGCTCTGCGCCGCGACGGCCTCCGTCCTCGGCGACCTGGTCGCCTACCGCCTCGCCTGGCGCGGCGGCGCCCGCCTGGACCGCGCGATCGCCCGCTCCCGCCGCCTGACCTCGGCGCAGGAACGTCTCGGCACGGCCCTGGCCCGGGGCGGCGGCGCCCTGGTGGTCCTGGCCCGCTTCGCCCCCGCCGGCCGCTCGGTGGTCTCACTGAGCGCCGGCGCCACACACCGCAGCCCGCGCGACTTCCTGCCCTGGTCCGCCCTGGCAGGCGTCACCTGGGCCACGTACAGCGTGGCCCTCGGCTATTTCGGCGCCCAGTGGCTGGGCGCGACGTGGCTGGCGACGGCGGTGTCGGTGGCGGCACTGTTCGCGGCGGGGGCGGGGGCGACGTACGTGATGCGCCGGAAGCCGGCGTAGCCGCCCGCAGGTCCGGCCGCTGGAAGCACCAGGCGTCAGGCGTCAGCCGGCCTTGCGCGCCGGCGCGGCGCCACGCACCTCCAGCCCGTCGAGCAGGTCGGCCGTGGCCTCGGCGATCAGATCGACGGCACGGTCGAAGACCTCCCGGTTGTGCGCGGCGGGAGCCCGGAACCCGGAGACCTTGCGCACGTACTGCAGGGCGGCGGCCCGGATCTCCTCCTCCGTCGCCTCTTCGGGCAACGCGGGCGGACGAAGCGTCTTGATACTGCGGCACATGTCCAACAGTCTCCCTCGGGGAGGGGCCTGTCTGCCATGATCACGTCGAGGCGGCCACCACAACGGGGCCGACCGACGAGAGGAATCACATGACGGCGCATCCCACGGCGGCGAACGACAGCGCGCCGACCGACCGTCTCACCGTGGCGGTACTCGGCCCGGGCGGCATAGGCGGCCTGCTCGCCGCCCTGCTGTCCAGGGCCGGCCACCGCGTGATCTGCCTGGCCGGCGACGAGACGGCCAAGACCCTGCGTACGACCGGAATCCACGTCCGCAGCGGCCTGTTCGGGGAGTTCACGGCAGAGGTCGAGACGGACACCGAGCTCCGGGAACCGGTCGACGCCTGCCTGATCGCGGTCAAGGCCACCGCCCTCGACGCCGCCCTGACCCGCGTCCCGCCCACCGCGCCGGGCGACGCCCTGATCGTCCCCTTCCTGAACGGCGTGGAACACCCGCAGACCCTCCGCACCCGCTACCGCCCCGACCGCGTCGCCCCCGCCGTCATCCGCGCCGAGTCGACGCGTATCGCCCCGGGGGAGATCGAACACGCCAGCCCCTTCGCCGAGATCGACCTCACCGGCGACCCGGTCCCCCGCGGCCGCCTCGACACCCTCGCCCACGCCCTGGCCACGGCCGGCCCCACCACCCGCGTCTGCCAGGACGAGACGGCGACACTCTGGGCGAAGATGTCCTTCCTGGCCCCGTTCGCCCTGCTGACCACCCACCACGCCCTTCCCCTGGGCGAAGTACGCACCCACCACCGCGAGGAGCTGACCTCCCTCGTCGAGGAAACGGCAGCCGTCAGCCGCGCCTGCGGCGGCCCCGCCGACCCGGCCCAGGCGCTCGCCCGCTACGACGCCTTCCCACCGAGCACGAAGTCGTCGATGCAACGTGACGCCGAGGCGGGCCGCCCCCTCGAACTGGACGCGATCGGCGGCGCGTTGCTGCGCGCGGCGGAGCGGCACGGGACCCCCGCACCGGTGACGACCCGCCTGGTACAGCAGCTGAGGACCGTCGGCCACTAGGCCCCCCATCAGGCCCTTACCGACTCACACACTCGTTCGCATGAACCACCCAAAGAAACTCGCCACCCAAAATCGAACAGGCGTAGCATTGGGCCGTGGCTACGCCCTATGACTTTCCGAGTGACCTCCTCGCCGGCCAGGAGGAGCTGCATCAGGTCCGGGCCGAGCTGTCGGCCCTGCTGAAGCGACTCCCCTGGTCGGTCGTACCCCTGGACGGATTCAGCGACGACAACGGCTGGCGCAAGGTCGAGCGCCCCGCCTCCCCCGGCTGGACGGAGGACGAGCAGGCCGAGGTGGAGAAGCTCCGGCACCGCGAGCACGAACTCGCGGTCTTCGTCAGCGGCCACCGCTTCTGGTCGGACCTCACCGGACCGGAACGGGTGGACGCCCGCACAAAGCTGAAGCACGCCCACGAGGCACCCGCCGAGGCGGAGAACTGAAACGCGAAGGGTCCCGAGACGCAGCGTCGGGCGATCATGAGTTTGATGCCGCCCTTCCACAGCAGGCAGCGGTGCCTGTCGAAGTGGGAGCCCCAATCGGCGTACAGGCATCGGAGTTACGGCAGGGCCGCCCTCTCAGACCCCGAATCGGCGGGCCCCCTTCAGTAACAGGAACTGGATGACATCGCGACGGTTGCCGTCGGTGAGCGTGACAGCGAGCGGAGTTCCGCGGCGATCGACGATCAGATGATGGCTGGAGCAGGGACGGCGCCGTCGACCGGTGAGGGGCCGACATGATCCCCCCTTGAGCCCGGACGTGCGAGCCGTCAGCCGCCTAGTCATCCCGGTCCAGCAGGTTTGGGCGAAGCCCCTGTCCGCAGGCGGCGTGAAGGCGCGGCCACGCCGACCTCAGCCCAGTCCCAAAGCCGGCGCCAAGCCGTGGCCCCGGAGCAGCCGACGGCTCGGCGGGTACGTCGCCACGCGCCACCGGTCTGCAACACGTACACGGCTCCCGCGAGCACCCTCCAAAACGCGCGGTCGCCCGGGGTCACGGTGACACCACTCCCGAACGGGTGGCCGCGAGTCGCGGTCAGCGTAGCCGTGGTGGGACCCAGCCGTGGTGTCGAAGGATCATGCGCACGGCGGCACCGGAGGGTGTCAGCCGCATCGCCGTGTTGCGCAGGGCGACGGCCAGTGGGTGGGAGAGCTGCTGGCCCATCCGCCCGGCCTGCCGGGCGGCCCGAGCGACGGCCTGGCTGCGCGGTCGGCGTTCGGCGTCGTACCGGGCGAGCGCGGCCTCGACGGTGGGCTCGGCGGCGAGTGAGGCGGACAAGGTGACCGCATCCTCCAGAGCCTGGCAGGCTCCCTGTCCGAGGTTGGGGGTCATCGCATGTGCCGCGTCGCCGAGCAGCGCGATCCGGCCGACGGTGTACGAGGGGAGCGGCGTCCGGAGTTCGTTGACGTCGTGGTGCAGCACCGCGTCTGGCTGGGTCGCATTGAGCAGGGCGGGGATCGGGTCGTGCCAGCCGTGGAACCGGCGGCGCAGTTCGGCCAGCGGGTCGGCGAACCGTGTCCCGGCGGGGAGATTGAGGACGGCATGCCACTCGGCCCGCCCGTCCTGGAACGTGATGTGCCCGAATTCGGCGCCTTGCCCCCAGGTCAGCTCGAAGTCGGTGCGTAGTTCGACCGCTTGCTCGGTGATGGCACGCAGCACCGTCGAGCGGCCGTAGACGGGGCCGGGGTGTGATGGGAAGAGAAGGCTGCGCACCTTGCTGCCGATGCCGTCGGCTGCCACCACCAGTTCGGCGTCCAGGATCGTATCGCCGCAGCCGACTCGAACTATCCCGGGGCCGATCTGCTGGACCGAGTCGGCCTCGGAACCGATCAGCAGTACCTCGGCAGGCAGGGACTCGCGAAGCAACTGGTGCAGGGTGGAGCGCGGGATGCCCATGATCGGCATGCCGACCGCCTTCTCCAGCGCCACGCCGTCCATTCGGGCCAACCAACGACCTTCTGGTGTGCGGGTGCCGCCGGTGTACTGGCCTCGCGAGACCGCCCGCACCGCCGCGCCCACGCCGAGTTCGTACAGGGCCCGTAGGCCGTTGGCGGCCAACGAGATGCCTGCCCCCACGTCGTCGAGCACGGCCGCGCGTTCGACGACCGTCACCTGCCAGCCGATACGGCGCAAACCGATCGCGGCGGCAAGCCCACCGATGCCCCCTCCGACGACCACTGCCGTGTTGCCCACGCCAAACCCCTGGCTTCTTTCTACATCTGTAGAAGGCGACCTTACCCGCCCTCTACGGGTGTAGAAAGGAAGCATGGCTTCTGATCGGCGCGTCCTCCTCGCGGACGCGGCTCTCGACGTACTCGCCGACGAAGGGATCCGCAGCCTGACCCACCGGGCAGTCGACCGTAAAGCGGCCCTGCCGCCGGGCACCACGTCGGCATACTTCCGCACCCGGGCCGCACTGCTCACCGGACTCGTCACCCGGCTGGTCCAACTCGATCAGGCTGAACTGCAGACCACAGCCGAGCGGCTTCCACCCCTCCGCACCGTCGAGGAACTGGTGAACGGCATGGCGCTGCTCACCCGACGGCGGCTCACCGGCGAGGGCCGCCGCCGCTCACTCGCCCGCTATGCCTGCTACGTCGAGAGCGTGCGCGACCCGGAGCTGCGCGAGATTCTCATACCTCGCGAGAACGCCGGCCGGGAAGCCGTTCGCCTGTTCCTCATCGAGCACGGTGTAACGGACGTCGAGAACCGCACCCATACTCTGCTGACCTGCATCGACGGACTCGTCTTCGACCGGCTGGTGAACGGAGGCGAAGTGCCGCGCGAGGCTCTCGAAGGCTTGGTCGCCGCTGCCCTACGCCAGGACCGAGCCACCCCGGCCCCGACCTGAGCAACAGAGCACTCCGCCATAAAGCCCTGCTCGTACTGCCAGCGACGTCATCTGCCTCCGCCGCCTGCGCTCCAGGTCATCGCGTGCGGCGACCGCATCGAGCAGGCATGGAAGGTGCCGGTGCTGCCCCAGTCGTATGCGGTCCACACCGATGAGGCCCGAGACTCGCTGTACAGCTACGTCATCGCGCGGGTGACGAGGAGCCTCCGTTTGGCGCGCAAGGACGAGTCGCGGCTTCCTCGTCCCGCCTGGCCCCATAGGAAAGACCCCCCGGGGAAATCCTGGGGGGTCTTTCCTGCTACTTGGTTCCTGTGGGCGCGGACGGTTTCGAACCGCCGACATCCTGCTTGTAAGGCAGGCGCTCTACCACTGAGCTACGCACCCGGGACGAGTCGACAGCCTACATTGTCCCGGGCCCTGTCCTGCAAACCGATATCGCGGTCCGCACAGGAGGTCAGCTCTCTTCCTGGAGACCGGGCGGGAGCGTCCCGATCCCAGGACTCCCACCCAGCCGCGTGCCCCGAGCGGTGTTGGGCACGCTGGTCGCCCGCTTTCGCTCCGCTTCCGGGCGACACGGATCGTGTCCGTGGTCCAGGGGCGCGGGGGCGGGGTCCCTCACGCCTTCGGGACTCCGGTCCGGCCTGGGCGGTCCGATGCCCCGCACAATCTCTCCGGTCGTGCGGGGGCGGTGCCGTCCGTCGCCGGATCGGATGCCCGAGGGCGCGCCGTCCGATCGCCACGGCTGCAGCGTCGTGGCGAGTGGTCTTACGCCGCGAGGTGGCCAACGGCTGTTGCCAGTGCTGGGCACCCCATCGGGAGGTGTAGGCCGGGTCCACCGCGACCACCGCGACGTTCTGCTCGGTGGCCATCGAAACCAGCCTGGCCCTGAGCTTGGCGGTGGGGAAGCGGGAGAGGAGGGCGCGGAAACGCTTGTTCCCGCCATGCCGCTCGCGGCTCGTGCTTTCGGCGAAGTCGAGGTCCTCGATTGCGATCGCCGCCACCCCGCTCCTGCGGGCGTAGTACAGCAGCCGGGTGAGCGCGTGACGAATCTGGGCGTCCCGGTGATGGGCGCTGCCTGACAGGTCGTAGGAGAAGCGCCGGGGCTCGCCCACGGGGTTGCCGTGCAGGTCGAGGTGCCAGGCGGCGAGGTGGTCGTCGTTCATGTCCACCGCGATCAGACCATGAGCCAGGGCTGCCTCAAGTGGCAGCACCGGGGCTTGCATACGCTTCCAGGAGGCAGTCACGTACCACCGGCCGCGAAGGACGTCGTGGTGGACGCGATAGGCCACCGCTCGGTTGGCGGCGATCCGGTCCAGCCACTCCCCGGCCCGATGCCTGAAGGCCACAGTTGCATCGAACACGTAGCGACAGTGCGGGGCATTGGCCAGATGGGCAAGAGCAGCCGGAAGCCTGATCGACAGTTGTCCGTCATCGGTGACACGGATGGTCTCGTTGCCCCAGCGCTTGCCGGTCTCCCCATCCGCGGCCAGGAACATCCGGGCGGCCTGCCACTGCTCCCGCCATGCCTGTCGGCTCAGCCCTGCTTCGTCCACATGATGACGCCTGCGTGCGAGCGTCTTGCCGCCGCGCACCACGCGCACCCGGCCCGCCATCCAGTCCGACTCCAGGGCTGACAACCGGTCCTGCAGGACACGAAGACGGCGAGACTTGGCATGCCACTCCGTCCTGGTGGCGTAGCCACTCACCAACCCGGCCCGCTTATCTCCTCTGAGACCCAGCGGGCGGGCAAGCCGGGCCTCGATCCGCGTGATCTGCCCTCGTAGCCAGGCCATCTCTGCACCCTGGCCACGTCTCGCCAGCGCCCATTGATCGTCCGTGGCCTTGGTGACACTGCCCGCCCACCGTGCCGAAGAGGACACCGTCAGCGCCCGCTTCCGCTCAGCCCAGGAGGCAGCATCCTGGACCCGCCCCTGCCGGGATCGCGTCGCCAAATCCCCTGACGCCAGCGAACCGAGGAACATGCCGACCCCGGTCAGTACCGCCGCGTCCTGCGGTGACACCCGCAGCCGCGCCCGGATCGACACCCCGGCTGGACCGGGCACCACGAACGACGCGGCCAACTCACGCAGGCCACCCACCCGATCACCCCCACCGACCCCGAAGATCCCTTCATCACATCCAACGAACGCCCACCGGAAAGGTCACTCATTCGATGCAAGAACGCTTGTCCCGCCCCACAGGTCCACGTGCGCCACCTCACACAGCCCGCAGCACCGGGGGCTAGCCCCACCCTTAATCCGGTAGCACGCCGGATCCCTGGCAGAACCCCGGATCCGTACGGTCGAAGCACCGTCGCAATCCCGGGCCACCAAGACCGGCCCAGGGAAGTCTCAGGGGGAGATCGTCATGGCCCGTACCGTGCCCGTCCGCACCGCCCGTGCCGCCCGTACTGGCCGTGCCGCCCGCGTCACCGTCGTCGCCGGGGCCGTCGTGGTGCTTCTTGCCGGGGTCAGCGCATGCGGGGCCGCTGCCGGGGACGACAAGGAACCCGAGCATCGGTCGTTCGCGTTGGAGGGAAGGACCCTGACCATCGACTCCGACGACTCGGCGCTGGAGATCGTCGCCGCCGAGGGGAACAAGGCCGGCGCGGTCGAGGTCACGCGGTGGTTCGAGGGGTCGGTCGTGGTCGGCTCGGATCCCAAGGTGACCTGGTCGATGGAGGACGACCGGCTGGTGCTGCGGGAGAAGTGCTCCGGCATGATCGCCAACTGCTCGGCCAAGCACCGGATCGAGGTGCCGCGCGGGGTCACCGTGAAGGTCGAGGACGGGGACGGGAGTGTGCGGGCGCGCGGGTTCCGGGACGCGTTGAGCATTCGTACCGGGGACGGGTCCGTGCGGGTCACCGACTCCAGTGGTCCGCTGGACCTGAGGACCGGCGACGGCTCCATGCACGTCTCCGACGTCTCCTCGCGCCAGGTGAGGGCGCGGACCGGGGACGGCTCGGTCCGGCTCGAACTCGGCACCGTGCCGGACCTGGTGGAGACCCGCAGCGGCGACGGCTCGGTGACGATCGAGTTGCCTCGGGCGACGTACCGCGTGTCGGCCGAGACCGGTGACGGCGCGGTGGATGTGTCCGTGCCCCGGGACAACACCAGCTCCCATGTGGTCTCCGCCCGTAGCGGCGATGGAAAAGTCACGGTGCGAACCGCGAACTAACCGGCCCGTGTGTTCGTCCTAAACCGGTGGGAGAATGAACCGGGCAGGGCGAATGACAGCACGGGAGAGGGATGTGACGGCGACACCTCCGCAGCCGAACTCGCCGTCAGTACCGGGCGCGCAGGGACATCCCGCGCGGAAGGTCCCGCAGCCCGTACGCCGCGTCCCTCGCGACCCGACCGGCGACGCGTTCGACACGGCCCACCTCCCTGGCGGCACGGCCCACGTGCCTCATGACCCGGCCCGCGGCGCACACGACCTGGTTCGCGGCCCGTACGACCTGGTTCCCCTTCCGCGCAACACGGTCCGCAGTCCGCGCGACGCGGCTCGCGCCCCTCGCCGCACCGTCCGCGGCGTCCCGCGCGCCGCCCGCGGGGCCCTCCGGGACACCTTCGCCCTCGTCACCCTGCCCCTCGTCATCGCGCTCGCCCTGCCCGCCGCCTTCGCCGGTGGGGGTACGCGGCGCTGGTTCGGTGGGCGGGCCGAGAGTCAGCGGGCCGAGGCGCAGGCCGCGAAGGACGCGGCGGCGGCCGCGTTCTACGAGCTGGACACCGCCCAGCGGGACCTGCGGATCTCGATCGAGACGATCACGGCCGTCGACGACTCCCCCGCCGCCCGCCGTGCGATCACCGACTTCGAGGCGCTCGGGCGGCGTATCGACGAGGCCAGTCACCAGTACATCCAGGCCGTCGACGCGCACGACCTCGACCGCGACGACCTGGAGGCCTCGGCCGCCGCCCGCGCCCGCACCGAGCTGACGCAGGCCAAGGACGAGTTGGGTCGCGTCAAGCAGGACCTGGACCGGTTCGAGGAGGGGCTCGGTCCGCTGCTCGGCAAGGCCGAGACCCAGCTGGCCCGGCTCGCCCCGGCCGTCGAACGCGCCCGGCAGGGCCTGCTGGCCGCCTCGAACGCCCTGGACGCCGTACGGGGGTCGGGGCTGAAGGCGGACGATCTCGCCGCCCGGCTCGCGGCGCTCGCCCCGGAGCTGACCAAGCTGAACCAGGGCGCCGGGCAGCATGGTGTGCCGCAGACGCTGGAGCGTGCCGACCGGGTCGCTCGGGAGGCGGAGGCCGTCCGGGTGGAGGCCGAGCGGCTGCCGGAGAGGGCCGCCGAGATCGATCACCGGCTCGTGTCGCTGCGGACGCGTGCGCAGGCGCTCACCACCCGTGCCGGGCAGGTCGAGCCGGTGCTGAGCGAGTTGCGGCGGCGGTTCACGGCGGCCTGCTGGCAGGACCTGCAGAGCGTCCCGGACCGGGCCGGGGAGAACGTACGGCAGGCCGAGGTGAAGCTGAAGGAGGCGCAGGCCGCACGTGACGAGCAGCGCTGGCCGGACGCCACCGCGCTGCTGTCGACGGTCCGGGCGCTGCTGAACAGCACCGACGAGTCGGTGTCCGCCGCCGGGGACCGGCTGCGCCGGCTGAACGCCGTGCAGAAGGATCCCCAGCAGGAGATCGACCGGACCCGCTTCGCGATCCGGGACGCCCAGCGGCTGGCCATGGCGGGCCGCAACACGCCCGATCCGCGGCATGCGCGCCCGCTGGACGACTCGGTCGCCCGGCTGGAGCGTGCGGTCGGCACGCTGGAGGGGCGTCACCCGGACTACTGGCACTTCCTGACCGAGACGGAGGCGGTGCGGCGGACGGTGGCCCGGGTGGTCGCGCAGATCCGTGAGGAGCGCGGGGGCGGGCACTGACGGGGCTAACCTGTGCGTATGCCTCGCTATGAGTACCGCTGCCGCAGCTGCGGCGACACGTTTGAACTGAGCCGGCCGATGGCGGAGTCGTCCGCGCCGGCCGCGTGCCCTGCGGGGCATGACGACACGGTGAAGCTTTTGTCGACGGTGGCTGTGGGCGGCACGGCCGGCGCCCCCGCGGCGCCGAGGCCTGCCGGCGGCGGGGGCGGTGGGTGTTGTGGTGGGGGCTGTTGTGGCTAGGTAGACCGGTGCATTGTTGTCTGCGGGTTGCGTGAGGGCTTGTCGCGCAGTTCCCCGCGCCCCTTGGCGCGGTTGCAGCTCAGCCAACCCAGGGGCGCGGGGAACTGCGCGACGAGCCACACACGACCCGCAGCCGCCCGCGCCACCGATCATCCCGAGCTCTTGGGCGCCACGGCCTTCAAGAACTCCCTGAGGATCCGCTCCCCCGCCAAGACTCCCCGCTCCGGCAGCGCACTGATCGCCGGGGCGGTCCAGTCGGCGTCCGCCAGCTCGCCGTGCCCCGGTCGCCAGCCCTTGTCGGCGGCCAGCAAGAGGTCGGCGTCAAGCAGGGAGTCCCCCGCCGCCAGCGTCAGTTCCGCCCCCGTCCGGCGGGCGACCTCGTGCATGGCGGCGCTCTTGGTGAGCGGCTTCGGGACGGCGTAGAGCTTGCGGCCCTGCAAGGACACCGTCCAGCCCCGGTTCTCCGCCCACACCGCGAGCTCCTTCACCCACTCCTCGGGCAGCAGCTCGCGCTCGACGACGAGGTAGGCGAAGAGGTCCTCGGCGATCCGGTGCTTGCGCACCCACGCCGGGGAGGCCGTCGCCATCAGGTGGTCCTGCACCTCCCCCAGCGGCGCGCACTCGTCGGCCAGCCGGGCGGCGACCCGCGCGTTCCAGTCGGGGTCGGAGACGCCGTCGACCAGCAGGTGGCCGCCGTTGGCGCAGATCGCGTACTTCGGCGGCGGGCCCGGCAGGTTGATGCGCTGGTACTGCTTGCGGGTCCGGGTCGTCGTCGGCACGAAGACCGCCGCGTCGCCGAGGTCGGTCAGCAGTTGCGCCGACGTCTCGGTCATGTACGACAGCGGCTTGCTCTCGTGCACCTCCACGCACAGCAGCCTGGGTGCCCGCGCGTCCGGCATGGTCAGCGCGAGGGCCGCGGCGGAGTAGATCAGCGTCCGGTCGAGGTCGCTCGCCACCAGCACCGGCATCAGAGGTTCACCGCCTTGCCGTCGGCACCCGTCGCGCCCCGCGTGTACTTGGGGTGGATCAACCCCACGCAGGTGTACGGCAGTTCGGCCACCTCTTCCACCGGTACCCCTCTCTGTTCGGCCAGCAGACGTACGTGGTCCAGGTCGGCGCCGGCTCCGGCCCGCGCCAGGATCTTCCAGGGCACGCGGCGCAGCAGCACCCGCGTGGTCTCGCCGACGCCCGGCTTGACGAGGTTCACGTCGTGGATGCCGTACTCCTCGCTGATGCGCTCGACGGCCGCCCAGCCCTCCCAGGTCGGCGTGCGGTCGCCGGAGAGCAGTTCCTTGGCCGTGGCGTCGACCGCGTCCACGACCTCGGGGAAGCGCGCGGAGACGGCGTCCAGGAAGGCCACGGAGACGTCGGTGCCGGCGAGTTCGCGGTAGAACTTCGCGCCGTGGTAGTCGTGCGGGCCGACCAGGTCGGCACGCAGGACGGTGCGTGAAATGAGGCCGGAGACCGTGGAGTTGAGGCAGGCGGACGGGATGAGGTAGTCGTCGCGGGTGCCGTACGTCCGCACGCACGAGCCCGGGTCGGCCAGTACGGCGATCTCCGGGTCGAAGCCGGTGATGCCGTCGGACTTCTCGAACTCCGCCAGCGCCACGGCGAGTTCGCGGGTGATGGCGCCCTTGCCGGTCCAGCCGTCGACGAAGACGACGTCCCGCGGGTCGTGGTGCGCGGCCAGCCAGCGCAGCGCGTTGGCGTCGATGCCGCGGCCGCGGACGATCGAGACGGCATAGTGCGGCAGTTCGAGGCCGTGCCGGAACTGTGCCCAGCGGCGCATGAGTATGCCCACCGGGGTGCCGGCGCGGGCGAGCGAGACGAGCACCGGACGGGGCGACCGCTCGGCGAGGACGAGCTCGGTGACCGCGCCGGCCGCCTGCGCCAGCCGTGCCGCCGACTCCTCCAGGGCCGCGTGGAACAGCGCCTGGTACTGCTCGCTGGGCTGGTACTCCACGGGCAGCGACTCGGCGTAGTGCGCGCCGCCGCTCTGAATGGCCTCTTCCCGTTCCTCGGTCGGCGCCTCCAGGGTCACGTCCGAGAGGTCCTGCAGCAGCCAGCCGACCTCCTCGGGGGCGTACGAGGAGAAGGCGGGGCCGCGGAGGGGCTCGGGCAGCATCGGGTGCCTTTCGGGGATGGCCAGGGGGCCGGGGACGTACGACGGCACGACCGCGAGCATGACGTGCGGGGTGTGGGCGGCGAGCTGCGCCAACAGGCCCTCGGGCGCGTGCAGTTCGGGGGTGTCGGCGACCGAGTCGACGACGGCTATGACGGCGTCGAAGCCGGCGCCCGCGACGTTGTAGGCGTAGCGCTCGCCGGGGCCGTCGGCAGGGTCGTCGTGGGCGGGGAAGACGAGGCGGGTGCGTATCGCGTAACCGGGGTCGTCGACCGCGAGGACGGGCGAGCGGGTCGTGGTCGAGAACCGCACCTCGACGCCCCCGGCGACCTGCTCCAGCTCACGGGCGAGCTGCAGCGGCGCGTACATCAGCTCCTCGAAGCCGAGGACGAGGACGCTCCGCGTGTCGGCGGGGAGTGCCTCTGCGAGGCGGGCCGCCATGGCGGGGAGGGCGTTTTCGAGGCGGGTGCGGTGCGCGGGGGTGAAGCCGTGACGGCCGCCGTCGGGGAGGCCGGGGGGCCAGTGCAGGTCTATGCGGGCGGGGTGGGGGGCGGTGAGCTTGTCGTCCGAGTGCGAGCCGGTGGGGGCTTGTCGCGCCCACGCGGCGGTAGCCGCAGATTCAACACAGCCCCGCGCCCCTAGGGAGGTGGTCCGACCGTTGGTTTCAAATCCGGCGGCCCCACCATCGCCCTCAAGGGGCGCGGGGAACTGCGCGACCGGCCACGACGGCGCCGCAGACGACCGACTACCACCCTCGGCACTCTCCTCCTCGTACCGCGCCACCAACGCCTGCCCCTTCTCCAACACCCCCTCCGGCAACCGCACCGTCCCCGAAGCCGCGGCCACCAGATCCACTCGCGCGCCGATCTCCCGCGCGAACTCCTCCAGTCGCCCGGCGTCGGCCGCCGACCGCATGTCCACCAGCGCGACCACGACGTACCGCCGCCGCGGATACCGCTCGTGGAGATCACGGATCGTGTTCAGGACCGTGTTCCCGGTCGAGAACTCGTCGTCGACCAGTACCAGCGGCCCGTCCCCGACCAGCAAGGCGGGATCCTCCGGCAACAAAAGATGAGACGTGGCGTGCGAGTGGGACTCCTCGAAGCCGCCCGCCCTGGCGACCCCGGCGACCGGGCGGCGGGTGGAGTGCAGGTAGGGGGCGAGGCCGATGCCGTCGGCGACGGAGTGGCCGAGCCCGGTCGCCGTCTCCGCGTAGCCGAGGACGACGGCCCTGGCGGCCTCGTCGGCGCCCAGGAGATCCCGTACCCGGCGGCCGAGGGCGAAGCCGGCGCCGTACACCACGGACGGTGACTGCGGTACGTGCTTGCCGAGCACGTTGGAGACCAGCAGGTGCGCCCGCTTGGGGTTGCGGCGCAGGGCGAGCCCCAGCATCCGCGTGAGCTCGTCGTCGCCCACGAGCTGGACTCCGAGCCGCTCGGCGACCCAGCTCCCGGACCAGACCCCGTTGTTCACTGCGTTGTTCATGCGTCCCTTGGATATAGAAGCCGGTCAGCCGGCGCGAAGCCAGTCGAACGGTCGGAAGCCGGTCGTTTCCGGTTCAGGCGGGGATGCCGGCGGCGAGCAGCTCCACGAAGCCGATGTCCTCGTTGGCCACACCGAACACCTCGGCCCGCAGCAGGGTCCGCTCCGCCCAGGCGCGATGCGGCTTCACCTCATTCATCTTGTTCGTGTACTGCGACCTGAGTACACCCCCACCGCAGCGCTCGGGCCGCAGGATGTCCTTGGCGTCACTGAACTCCTCGTGACTGACCACGGACAGTGCGTGCACCGGCAGCACGTGCGAGGGGTGGATGCAGGTCTTGCCGAGCAGGCCGTTGGCGTGGTCCAGGGTGATCTCGCGCAGCAGGCCGTCCATGGAGTGCTCGATGAGGGCTTCGCGGAGCTCCTCGGCCTGGCCTTCGAGGAAGGGGCTACGGCGCAGCTGGGGCTTGAACATACGTTCCTGCACCCGGAAGTACTCCCACACCGGCCCGGTCACCGTGAACCCGGTGCCGTCGGCTCTGCCCAGCATGTTCACCACGTCGGCGATCACGGAGGCGACGATCTGGACGTCGTAGGCGGTCATGTCCGGGGCACGCCGGAGGCCGTACGACGAGCAGAAGTCGGTGACGCCCAGGCGCAGCGCCAGCACCCGCTCCCGGTACTTGTCGACCGCGCGGAAGATGCCCTCCAGGGTCTCCACGCGCGACTCCCGGTAGAGCAGCTCGGGCGACTCCAGCACCGGCATGGCGAACAGGCGGCGCCCGCTCTGTGCCTCGGCGCTCGCGAGGGCCTCCAGGAAGGGCATGCCGCGCTCTTCGGTGAACTTCGGCAGCACGAATCCGGACAGCAGCCGTACGGCGGGACCGAGCCGCCTTACGAGATCGGGGATCTGCTCGGGCGTACGGACCCGGATGAAGAGCAGCGGCAGGTCCACCGCGCTGCCCCGTTCCGCGAGGTCGGTGAACTGCCGGACGAGGTTCTCCTCGCCCTCCGCCACGTCCTCGTCGCCGATCGAGTCCTCCAGGCACAGCACCATCGAGACCACGCCGCGCCCGGTCTGCTTGACGATGTCGTCGGCGAGCCGCGGCCGTGTGGCCGGACTGTAGAGCGTGGCGCCCAGGGCCGCGGAGAGCAGTCGGGCCGGGGAACCGGCGCTGAACTCGCACGGCTCCTGGTGGAAGAGGCGCTGACGCACCTCCGGGGCGATGTGCCCGAAATGACGCATAGAGCTCCCCCGTGGCGACTCGATGGCCCCTGTGACCTGTTCACAGGTGGCCGGTAATAGTACGTAGATACCCATGTCAGGGGTTCCCGCAGGGCATGAATTTCTGGTAACGCGGACAAACACGAGCGCACACGGCCTGTGTACCCCCGCGTTGTCGTGACCAGGACGGAGAGGGCAGGATGACCGCATGACGCACGCGATGTTGAAGGGGTCGAACGTCCCGCTCGAAGCCACGACGGTACGCGCCGTGCTGCGCTGGACGCCCGGGCAGGGGGTCCCGGATGTCGATGCCTCCGCACTGCTCCTCGGCCCCGACGGTCGTGTGCGCTCCGACGAGGACTTCGTCTTCTACAACCAGCCCCGCCACCCTTCCGGACAGGTCTGGCGCCTCGGCAAGAAGCGACTCACCGAGGGCCTCACCGACACGATCCAGACAGATCTGGCCGGTGTCGAGGCCGCGGTCGGTCAGATTCTCCTGGTCGCTTCGGCGGACGGCGTCACCTTCGACCGCGTACGGGACCTGCGCATCCTGCTGTACGACGCGGCGGCCGCCGACGGCGATCCGCTGGCGTACTTCGACGTCAAGCCGGAGACGGGCGCGGAGACCGCTCTGATCTGCGGGGAGCTGTACCGCCGCGGCGAGGGCTGGAAGTTCCGCGCCTTGGGCGAGGGCTATTCGGACGGCCTCAAGGGCCTGGCCACGGACTACGGCATCTCGGTGGACGAGGCGGAGGCG
Source organism: Streptomyces sp. NPDC093591 (assembly GCF_044764885.1). Taxonomy (NCBI): domain Bacteria; kingdom Bacillati; phylum Actinomycetota; class Actinomycetes; order Kitasatosporales; family Streptomycetaceae; genus Streptomyces; species Streptomyces sp. NPDC093591. Next base: position 259,042 of record NZ_JBIWIY010000016.1, on the reverse strand, counting down.
ATGGAGGAGTCCGCCCCGACGGCCACGCCGGAGATCTCCCAGCCCCTGCCGCCCGAGCAGCCGACGGCGGCGGTCCCGTCCCAGCCCTCCTACGGCTACCCGCAGCAGCCCCCGCCGACCCAACCGGCCTACGGCTACCCCCAGCCCACCAGCCAGCCGGCCACAGCCCAGTCGGGCTACGGCTACCCGCCCCCGGCGACGACAGCCCCGGGCCAGGAGTTCCGCCTGCCTCCCCAGGGCCCCCAATTCATCGGACGGTGACTGGGACGCGGCTTTAGGGGCGCGCGGCGACTACTTCTCCGCTTTGGTCTTGTATCCGCGCCCCCACTGCAACCCCCACCCGAACAACCGATCCAGCTCGGCCTGGAACCCGTAAACGAACTTCACCTCGCGCCGGACCCAGATCTCCCCCTTCACGTTCTCGATCATCACCACCGCGCAGGACCGAGCCTGCGGGTGCCGCTCGTCGAGGCCTATCTCGATCCGGGGCCCGTTGCTCGGGTACAACGTGACGATCGCGTGCGTACGGTCGAACGCCGGCGTCTGGTCGTAGATGTACACGAAGACCAGCAGCCGCTTGATGGCCTCCCGATGATCAAGGTTGACGTACATCGTCTCCCCGGACGCCGACCCGAACCGGTCGTCCCCGCTGAGCTTCACGTACGGCGGCGAGTTCACATCCCCGAGGAACCCGCCCAGCGGCTGCACGACCCCCTTCGTCCCGTCGGCCAGCTCATACAGACACCCGAGGTCGAGGTCCACGTTGACCATGCTCTGACTGTGCCCGAGCACCTCCGGCGGCTTGAGCGCCTTGAAGGGATGCCGCAACAGACTCTCCCGCTGCGATCCTCCGATGTCCGACGTCCGCATCCGCCAGGCCAGGTTGACCCGGAGATGCCCGGTCGCCGCGCCCTGCTTGGTGAGCGAGACCCGGTCGTGCCGCTTGGTCAGCTCGATCGAGTTCGACGACGCGCTGCCCGAGTCGAAATCGGCCGCCTTGCCACGCCAGAGTCCGTCCAAGAAGCCCATTCCGCCCCCACGTCCCACGAAGACCTGCGTTCACTTGGAAAAACCGGCGGGGCGGCCGGAGGCCCGGCCGCCCCGCTCAGAGCGTTCCTCACCCGCAGGGGTGTCACACCCCGGACGAGACCTCAGTCTTCTCGTCCGAGGTCGCCGCTTTTCCCTCCGCTGCCGCCAGCGCACGGTTGCGGCGCACCGAGGACAAGAAGGACCAGCCGATCAGGATCACGCCGATCGAGCCGGTGATGAGCTCGTGGATCTCGTACTGGATGGTGACCAGCAGGATCATGGCCAGCGCGCCGATCGCGTAGTGCGCGCCGTGCTCCAGGTAGACGTACTCGTCGAGGGTGCCCTGCCGTACGAGGTACACGGTCAGCGAACGGACGTACATCGCGCCGATACCGAGGCCCAGCGCCATCAGGACGATGTCGTTGGTGATGGCGAAGGCGCCGATCACACCGTCGAAGGAGAAGGAGGCGTCCAGGACCTCGAGGTAGAGGAACATGAAGAACGCGGCCTTGCCGGCCATGGCGACCGCCGAGCGGGGCTTGCCGGTGCGCTCGGCCTCTTCCTCGGCCTCGTGCTCGCGTTCCTCCTCCTCTTCGAGCTTGTCCTCGAAGTAGCCGGAGAGACCGCCCACGATCATGTAGGTGATCAGGCCGCCGATGCCGGAGAGCAGGACCGTCTCCGCCTTGTCGACGTGCGCACCGCCGTGCTGGTGGGCGTTGGTCGCGAAGGTCAGGGCCGAGATCAGCAGAACGACGAGCGCGATGCAGACCGACAGCATGTCGACCTTGCCGAGCTTGGCGAGCGGGCGCTCCAGCCAGCCGAGCCACTTGATGTCCCGGTCCTCGAAGATGAAGTCCAGGAAGATCATCAGCAGGAACATGCCACCGAACGCGGCGATCGCCGGGTGGGCGTCGGTGACGAGCTCCTGGTAACGGTCCTTGTCGCTGAGTGCGAGGTCGACCGCCTCGATCGGCCCGAGCGATGCGCTGATCGCGACGATCACGACGGGGAAGACCAGTCGCATACCGAAGACGGCGATCAGGATGCCGATGGTGAGGAAGATCTTCTGCCAGAAGGCATTCATCTTCTTCAGGATTCCGGCGTTGACCACCGCGTTGTCGAACGACAGCGAGATCTCGAGGACGGAGAGGATCGCCACGATGCCGAAGGCGGTCCACCCCCCGAAGAGGACCGCTGCAACCAGGCCGAGCGCGGTGACCGCGAACGACCAGCCGAAGGTTTTCAGAACCACTGGCTACCCAATCCTGTGTGTACGGGGCTCCCGAGCGCCGCACTCGGCTTTACGAAGACTTTGAAGCCGAAGTCTAGTCGGCCGCCCTCCTCACCCCACGGGGCCCCGACTTTTGCTCATATCGCGTTATGAGACGTTGACTCCGAAGTCCAGCGCGATGCCGCGCAGACCCGACGCGTACCCCTGTCCGACCGCCCGGAACTTCCACTCTCCCTGGTGGCGGTACACCTCGCCGAAGATCATGGCGGTCTCGGTGGAGGCGTCCTCGCTCAGGTCGTAGCGGGCGAGCTCCTGGCCGTCGGCCTGGTTCACGACGCGGATGAAGGCGTTGCTGACCTGGCCGAAGGTCTGGCCGCGCTCGTCGGCCATGTGGATGGAGACGGGGAAGACGATCTTGTCGCACTGGGCCGGCACCTTGGAGAGGTCGATCAGGAGCGACTCGTCGTCGCCGTCACCCTCGCCGGTGAGGTTGTCCCCGGTGTGCTCCACCGAGCCGTCCGGGCTCTTGAGCTGGTTGTAGAAGACGAACCACTCATCGCCCATGACCCGTCCGCCGGTACACATCAGGGCGCTGGCGTCGAGGTCGAAGGGGGCTCCGGTGGTGGAGCGCGCGTCCCAGCCGAGCCCGATCATCACCTGAGTGAGGTTCGGTGCGGCCTTGGACAGGGAGACATTGCCTCCCTTGGCGAGCGTGACGCCCATATTGCTGGTCCTCCCCGCGTGATGCTTTTTGGTTGTCCTGCGCATCCGGCGCCGCACTCAAACGAATGCGGCGCCGGACTCAGCCAGTGGTGTCCTGGACGGTCACCCCCCGGATGGTGACCTCAGACGTTCACACCGAAGTCCTGTGCGATGCCGCGCAGGCCCGAGGCGTAGCCCTGGCCGATGGCGCGGAACTTCCACTCCGCGCCGTGCCGGTACAGCTCGCCGAAGACCATCGCGGTCTCGGTGGACGCGTCCTCGCTGAGGTCGTAGCGCGCGATCTCGGCGCCGCCGGCCTGGTTGACGACGCGGATGAACGCGTTGCGCACCTGACCGAAGGACTGCTGGCGGTTCTCGGCGTCGTAGATCGAGACCGGGAAGACGATCTTCTCGACGTCCGCCGGGACGCCCGCGAGGTTGATCTTGATCTGCTCGTCGTCGCCCTCGCCCTCACCGGTGAGGTTGTCGCCGGTGTGCTCGACGGAGCCGTCGGCGCTCTTGAGGTTGTTGAAGAAGACGAAGTTCGCGTCGCTGCCGACCTTGCCTTCCGGGTTCAGCAGCAGCGCGCTGGCGTCCAGGTCGAAGTCGGTGCCGGTCGTGGTGCGGATGTCCCACCCCAGACCGACGATGACCGCAGTGAGGCCCGGAGCCTCCTTGCTCAGTGATACGTTGCCGCCCTTGCTGAGGCTGACTCCCACGAGTCCTCCATTGGTTTCCAGGGGCGGGGAGCCCCGCCGTGCGTTTGATATCGGATCAACGAGTCGATCCTAGTGACGGGTTCCCGTACCTCGCAGGCCCTGGTGCCGAAGAATCACAGGTGTCGGCCACCGGAGGGACCGGACGGGATCACACGGGTCAGAGGGTGTCGAGCGCCTTGACGTACTCGTTGAGGTCACGGGCGTCCGGCAGGGCGTTGACGACCGTCCAGCGCACGACGCCCTCCTTGTCGATGACGAAGGTGCCGCGCACCGCGCAGCCCTTGTCCTCGGCGAAGACGCCGTAGGCGCGGCTGACCTCGCCGTGCGGCCAGAAGTCGCTGAGCAGCGGGTACTCCAGGCCCTCCTGCTCGGCGAAGACGCGCAGGGTGTGGATGGAGTCGTTGGAGACGGCGAGCACCTGGGTGTCGCGGTCGGAGAACTGCGGCAGGTTGTCGCGCACCTCGCACAGCTCGCCGGTGCACACGCCGGTGAAGGCGAAGGGGTAGAAGAGCAGGACGACGTTCTTGGAGCCACGGAAGTCGGAGAGCTTCACGGTGGCGCCGTGGTTGTCCTTGAGCTCGAAGTCGGGGGCCTTGTCGCCGACCTGGATCGCCATCGTCGTGGATGTCCCTTCGGTGGGGCTGTTCGGGTGGAACCCACCCTATGCAGCGACCACCCAGGCCCGTGCAGGAGGCCGGGCCGGGCTTTTCAGCCCGGCCCGGCACCGCCAGCGGCTACTACCGATTACTTCTTGGTCTTGGCGGCCTTGGGCGTCACCAGCCGGCTGCCGCTCCAGTCCTTGCCGACGCTGACGCTCTTGGATGCCGACAGACCCGCCGTGGTCGCGGCTTCAGAGATGTCGCTGGGCTCCACGTAGCCGTCACGGCCGGTCTTCGGCGTCAGCAACAGGATCGCGCCGCCCTCTTCGATGTACGTGGTGGCGTCCACCAGCGCATCCGTCAGGTCGCCGTCCTCGTCGCGGAACCACAGCACCGCGGCATCGGCAACGTCGTCGTAGTCCTCGTCCACGAGTTCTGTGCCGGTGACTGACTCAATGGCCTCGCGGAGTTCCTGGTCTACGTCGTCGTCGTAGCCGATCTCCTGGACCACCTGCTCGGGCTGGAACCCCAGCCTCTCGGCAAGGGTCCGCTCCTCCGCGTGGTCCGCGGTCGCGCTCACGGGTTGCCTCCTGATCATGTCTTGGGAAATAACTCAGCCACGCGCGTGCGCGAAGCATTGGCCGTAGTCCACACGGGCGGGACGGATCGCGCAAGTACCCGGCCGTTCAGACCGCCGAAACGGTGACGATCCTGAACGTGTCACCGCAACTTCAGGCACACCATCATCGTCCCAAGGTGACGTACACCACGCCAATCTGCCCCCTTTGGGCGTTTGGGAACCCTGAGCGGGTACTCCGCCGTTACCAAGACCCGGTTACCTCGCAGTAGAGATGACGTTTGGCGCCCCGAGGTACACGATGGGGAGCGGTGCAGACGCCCAGAAACCCCAGAAACACAGCCCTCTGACAGGTAAGGAACAGCGTGGCTTCCGGATCCGATCGAAACCCGATCATCATTGGCGGCCTTCCGAGTCAGGTTCCTGACTTCGATCCCGAGGAAACCCAGGAGTGGCTCGATTCCCTCGACGCCGCCGTGGACGAGCGCGGCCGGGAGCGGGCCCGCTATCTGATGCTGCGGCTGATCGAGCGGGCCCGTGAGAAGCGCGTGGCCGTGCCCGAGATGCGCAGCACGGACTACGTCAACACGATCGCCACCAAGGACGAGCCGTTCTTCCCGGGCAACGAGGAGATCGAGCGCAAGATCCTCAACGCGACCCGGTGGAACGCCGCGGTCATGGTGTCCAGGGCCCAGCGCCCCGGCATCGGCGTCGGCGGCCACATCGCGACCTTCGCCTCCTCCGCCTCGCTCTACGACGTGGGCTTCAACCACTTCTTCCGGGGCAAGGACGAGGGCGACGGCGGCGACCAGGTCTTCTTCCAGGGCCACGCCTCTCCGGGCATCTACGCGCGCGCGTTCCTGCTGGACCGGCTCAGTGAGCAGAACCTGGACGCGTTCCGCCAGGAGAAGTCGAAGGCGCCGTACGGGCTGTCCAGCTATCCGCACCCGCGGCTGATGCCGGGCTTCTGGGAGTTCCCGACCGTGTCGATGGGCCTCGGCCCGATCGGCGCGATCTACCAGGCGCGGATGAACCGCTACATGGAGGCGCGCGGCATCGCCGACACCTCCAAGTCGCATGTGTGGGCGTTCCTCGGCGACGGCGAGATGGACGAGCCGGAGTCGCTGGGCCAGCTGTCCATCGCCGCCCGCGAGGGCCTGGACAACCTCACCTTCGTGGTCAACTGCAACCTGCAGCGCCTGGACGGCCCGGTGCGCGGCAACGGCAAGGTCATCCAGGAGCTGGAGTCGATCTTCCGCGGCGCCGGCTGGAACGTCATCAAGCTGGTGTGGGACCGCAGCTGGGACCCGCTGCTCGCGCAGGACCGCGACGGGGTGCTGGTCAACCGGATGAACACCACGCCGGACGGCCAGTTCCAGACGTACGCCACCGAGACCGGCGCCTACATCCGCGACCACTTCTTCGGTGACGACCAGCGGCTGCGCGCGATGGTCGAGGGCATGACCGACGACCAGATCCTGCACCTGGGCCGCGGCGGTCACGACCACAAGAAGATCTACGCCGCCTATTCGGCCGCCCGGGCGCACAAGGGCCAGCCGACGGTGATCCTCGCCAAGACGATCAAGGGCTGGACGCTCGGTCCCAACTTCGAGGGCCGCAACGCCACGCACCAGATGAAGAAGCTGACGGTCGACGACCTCAAGCGCTTCCGCGACCGGCTGCACCTGCCGATCGCCGACAAGGACCTGGACAGCGGGCTCCCGCCGTACTACCACCCCGGGCGGGACTCCGAGGAGATCCAGTACATGCACGACCGCCGCAAGGGGCTCGGCGGTTACGTCCCGACGCGTGTGGTGCGCTCCAAGCCGCTGGCGCTGCCGGACGACAAGACGTACGCGACCGTGAAGAAGGGCTCCGGCCAGCAGTCCATCGCCACGACCATGGCGTTCGTACGGCTGCTCAAGGACCTCATGCGGGACAAGGAGCTCGGCCGGAGGTTCGTGCTGATCGCACCGGACGAGTACCGCACGTTCGGCATGGACTCGTTCTTCCCGAGCGCGAAGATCTACAACCCGCTGGGCCAGCAGTACGAGGCGGTCGACCGCGATCTGCTGCTCGCCTACAAGGAGTCGCCGCAGGGCCAGATGCTGCACGACGGCATCTCCGAGGCGGGCTGTACGGCCTCGCTGATCGCGGCGGGTTCGGCGTACGCCACGCACGGCGAGCCGCTGATCCCGGTCTACGTCTTCTACTCGATGTTCGGTTTCCAGCGCACCGGTGACCAGTTCTGGCAGATGTCGGACCAGCTGGCGCGCGGTTTCGTACTGGGCGCGACCGCCGGCCGTACGACGCTGACCGGTGAGGGCCTGCAGCACGCCGACGGCCACTCGCAGCTGCTCGCCTCGACCAACCCGGGCTGTGTGTCGTACGACCCGGCGTTCGGCTACGAGATCGCGCACATCGTCAAGGACGGTCTGCGCCGGATGTACGGCGGCGACGCCGAGCACCCGCACGGCGAGGACGTCTTCTACTACCTCACCGTCTACAACGAGCCGATCCAGCACCCGGCCGAGCCGGAGAACGTGGACGTCGAGGGCATCCTCAAGGGCGTCTACCGCTTCAGCGAGGGCACGTCCGGGTCGATCCCCGCGCAGATCATCGCGTCCGGTGTGGCCGTCCCCTGGGCGGTCGAGGCGCAGAAGATCCTCGCCGAGGAGTGGAACGTCAAGGCGGACGTCTGGTCGGCGACCTCCTGGAACGAGCTGCGGCGTGAGGCCGTGGAGTGCGAGGAGCACAACCTGCTGCATCCGGAGGAGGAGCAGCGGGTGCCGTGGGTGACGCGCAAGCTCAGCGGGGCCGAGGGTCCGTTCGTGGCCGTCTCCGACTGGATGCGGTCGGTGCCGGACCAGATCGCCCGGTGGGTGCCGGGGACGTACCAGTCGCTGGGTGCGGACGGGTTCGGCTTCGCCGACACCCGCGGGGCGGCCCGCCGCTTCTTCCACATCGACGCGCAGTCGGTGGTCGTCGGCGTGCTGACGGAGCTGGCGAAGGAGGGCAAGGTGGACCGGTCGGTGCTGAAGCAGGCGATCGACCGTTACCAGCTGCTCGATGTGTCGGCGGCGGACCCGGGTGCCGCGGGAGGCGACGCCTAGTCTCGGCGGCGTCCGTCAAGGCTGTGCAGGGGTGGTGTGCCCGTGGGTGACCTGCGGGATACACCACCCCTTCACATTTCCTACGATGCGCCCATGAAGCACCCGCCCGCGCAAGTCCGTTGGGAACGGCGCACCCAGCGCCCCCTGTTCGCTCTGGCTCTGGTGTTCGCCGTGGCCTATGCCGTGCCGATCGTCGACCCGGACGCGAACGGTGAGGTGGTGGCCGCGTGTCTCGCGGTGGAGTGGGTGGTGTGGGGCGCGTTCGCCCTGGACTACGTCGTACGGCTCGCTCTCGCCGAGCGGCGGGTGGAGTTCGTACGGGGCCACTGGCTCGATCTGTTCGCGGTCGTACTGCCGCTGGTCCAGCCGCTGCGGCTGCTGCGGCTCGTGGCCATGCTGCTGCTCGTGGGGCAGCGCGCACGGATGGCCTCGCAGGTGCGGCTGACGACCTATGTCGTCGGGTCGGTGGTCGGGCTGCTGATGTTCGGGTCGCTGGCCGTGCTGTCCGTCGAACGGGACTCACCGGACGGGAACATCAAGACGCTGGGTGACGCGGTGTGGTGGTCCTTTACGACCATGACGACCGTGGGGTACGGGGATCACGCGCCGACCACGGGGGTGGGGCGGATGCTCGCCGTGGGGCTGATGCTGTCCGGGATCGCCTTGCTGGGTGTGGTGACCGCGAACATCGCCGCGTGGTTCATAGCTCGGTTCGAGATGGACGACGTGGAGGAGCGGCGCCAGACGGAGGCGATTCGGCTGCTTACTGAGGAAGTTCGGGCGCTGCGGGCGGAGGTTGCCGTGCTGTCGGGGGAAACCGTGAATGACGAGCGGGTGCGTTAGCGAGGTGCCCGGGGTGGGGGCCGGCGGGGGTTGGTCGCACAGCCCGGCGCTTACGGGGCGCCGCCCTTCTTTGGGTCGGGAGCCGCCCTAGGCGGCACGAATGCCCGCGGCTGGGCAGGCCCGAGGGGCGCGGGGTGGGCGTCAGAACATGCCGTTGCCCGGGCTCGCCGCCCCCGCCAGCCAGATGATGGCCAGCAGCGTGTCTATCGCGCCCAGGACCACCGCGATCAGGGCGGGGACAGGGCGGGCTCCGGACCAACTGCGGCCCATCGCCAGCCATCCACAGGCGATCGCCACGGGACCCAGGATGATGCCCAGTACGAAGAACCCGGCAACCGCGCAGACGGCTCCGATGATGCCCAGCGTCGCGCGATCCGGCCCGGTCCGTGACCACGTCCGGCCACGTGAGCGGGGGTACCTGCGCGTTCGGTGTCCGAAGCCCGCCATAGTCAACTCAACTCCCAGAACCTTTCGGTCGGTTGGGTTCGCCGAGTCGAGTACCCCGCGTGCGGGCGCTAATCCTCCGGTTGTTCCGGGCCGTCGGCGCGCTGTCCCCCTCCGGCAGCGCGCCGCAGCCCAGGCCGCCCTCCTCGTCGTACGAACTTGCCCGAGGAACATGCCGTACGAAGGGCTCCACCCAATCTGGCCTGCGGCGCACGCCGGAGGGGAGGGATCTTTAGCGAAGTCACCCTGATAGGGGAACTCCGGCCGCGGATCCCTCCGTTGACCCGAGACGGGTCAGATGTGTCCCGCGCCCGCGCCCGCCTGCGCGTTCTCACCGCGCTTGGTGAGGAAGGCGACGAAGACGGCGACGACCGCCACGCCCGCGGCGACCAGGGACGCCAGGCTCATGCCCGAGATGAACGTGTCGTGCGCCACGCCCTCGATCTTCGCGGCGATGGCGTCCGGCGTGCCCGGGGCCAGCGGTGCCACACCGACCTGGACCGCCTCGGAGGCCTGCGCCTCCTGGGCCTCGGTGAGCGGCGGCAGGCCCGCGGACGTCCAGTTGCCGGCGAGGTCGCTGTCGACCTTGGAGGCCATGACGGCGCCCAGGACGGCCGTACCGAGGCTGCCGCCGATCTGCATCGCGGCCTGCTGGAGACCGCCGGCGACGCCGGACAGCTCCATGGGCGCGTTGCCGACGATGACCTCGGTGGCGCCGACCATGACCGGGGCGAGGCCGAGGCCGAGGAGGGCGAACCAGAGCGACATGATGGCGCTGCCGGTGTCCGTGTCCAGCGTGGACATGCCGTACATGGCGATCGCGGTGGCCGCCATGCCGCCCGCCAGCGGGACCCGCGGGCCCAGCTTGGTGATCATCGCGCCCGCGAGCGGGGAGCCGACGATCATCATGCCGGTGAGGGGCAGGAGGTGCAGGCCGGCGTCGATCGGGCTCATGCCGTGCACGTTCTGGAGGTAGAACGTCACGAAGAACAGGCCGCCCATGAAGGCGATGGCCATCAGGACCATCAGTACGACACCCGCGGACAGCGGGACCGAGCGGAAGAGGGCCAGCGGGATCAGGGGCTCCTTCACCTTCTTCTCCCAGAAGGCGAAGAGTGCGAAGCCCAGGACCGACGCGGCTATGAACGCCCAGGTCTTGCCGTCGCCCCAGCCCCACTCCGGGGCCTTGATCAGGGCCCAGACCAGGCAGAACATCGCGGCCGACAGCAGGGCGATGCCCAGGATGTCGAAGGAGCGCGGGGCGTTCTCGGCGCGGTGGTCGAGCAGGATCAGCACGCCGAGGACGACGGCGAGGACGCCGACCGGCACGTTGATGAAGAACACCGACTGCCAGTTGACGTGCTCGACGAGGACGCCGCCGAGGATCGGGCCGCCCGCGGTGGAGGCGCCGATGACCATGCCCCAGATGCCGATGGCCATGTTGAGCTTCTCGGCCGGGAAGGTCGCCCGCAGCAGGCCGAGCGCGGCCGGCATGAGCAGCGCGCCGAACAGGCCCTGGAAGACGCGGAAGGTGACGACCAGCGCGATGCTGTCGGACAGGCCGATGGCACCGGAGGCGGCCGCGAAGCCGACCACGCCGATCAGGAAGGTCTGGCGGTGCCCGAAGCGGTCGCCGAGCTTGCCGGCGGTGATCAGGGAGACCGCGAGAGCGAGGAAGTACCCGTTGGTGATCCACTGGACCTGGGCGAAGGTGGCGCCGAGGTCCTTCTGGATGGCCGGGTTGGCGATGGCCACGATGGTGCCGTCGAGGGCCACCATCATGACCCCCACTGCGACGGTGATGAGGGTGAACCAAGGGTGCCCGCGCAGCCCCTTGGCCGGCGTCGCGTCCGACGGGCCCGCCGGCGCCTTGCCCCCCGACCCCGTCGTGTCGATGGTGGTCTGACTAGTCATGCGTTCGAGGCTAGTGACAGCCTCTGACAATTGACAAACCAATTCACAAGTCGGTAACTGACAGACATGGAAACACTGCGCGAACGCAAGAAGCAGCGCACCCGGGAAGCACTGCTGCGTACTGCGCTGGAGCTCTTCATCACCCAGGGATACGAGCGCACCACCGTCGACGACATCGCCGATGCCGTCGATGTGTCGCAGCGCACGTTCTTCCGCTACTTCGCCGGCAAGGAGGAGGCGGCCCTCGCCCTGGAGGGGATGACGGTGGCGCACTTCCTGGAGGCGGTGCGCGAGCGCCCGTCGCACGAGGCCCCCATGGAGGCGCTGCGGCAGGCCGTACTGGAGGGCTGGGACACGCTCAACGACGTGATCGAGGCCGTCGTACCCGTCGAGCTGTATCTGCGCATGCACAAGGTGATCGAGTCGACGCCCGCCCTGCTCGCCGCCCATCTGCGGCGCTCGGTGGAGATCGAGGAGGCGATCGCGCTCATCCTCGCCGAGCGCGAGGGGGTCGACATGGACACCGATCCGCGGCCGCGGCTCGCGGTGGCCGTCTTCGGCGGGGTGATGCGCCTGACGGAGCGTCAGTGGAGCACGGGCGGGGACTTCAGCCTGGACGCCATGCGGACGTTGACCATCTCATATCTCGAACAGGTGGGCCCGGCACTCAGCGAGAGCTGGCGAACACGCTGAGGTCATCGGCCTGTTAACGCCGCCTTGATCGAAACGTGATACCCGTCACTCGGTTAACGCGAGACCCTCTCGTTCTCCTAGTGTGTCCTTCCAGTGACTTCCTTCGACACGTCCCCGCAACTGAACGTCTGGCGCGCGCTGCTCGCTCTGGCCGTGGTGTTCGTGATGCTGGCGACCACCGGCTGGACCGCCATGCGACACCATCGCAGCGCCTCGCCGCTCGAGGCGTCGCTCAGCGCCTGGGAGGACGGCAGCATCGCCGGGCGCCGGCTGCCGGACACGGACTCCTCCCCAACCCGGATCGCCCGTTTCTTCGCCTCGCTCACCGCACCGCAGCGCAGCAGCCTCGCGCACCGCTATCCGCTCGCCGTCGGCAATATGAACGGCGCCCCCGTCGAGCTGCGCTACCGCGCCAACCGCGTCGCGCTCGACCAGGCGCGCAAGGTCGAGCAGAAACGCATGCACGACGCCGGGCTCACGCCGGACGGGCAGCGTGAGGCGGGCCGCCGAATGCATCGCTTCGAGTCGATGATGCAGGCGGACCGGCACATCCTCGCCTTCGACCCGGAGGGCTCGGGGCGGGCCGCGGAGGTGTTCGGCGACCTGACGAAGGCCGAGCGGATCTCGGTCGTCGTCCCGGGCGTCGACACCGACCTGCTGACCTTCCAGCGCACCAGCCGCGCGTACTCGGCACCGGTCGGCATGGCGCAGTCCCTGTACGCGGCCGAGCGCGAGGTGAGCCCCTCGACGCGTACGGCCGTGATCGCCTGGGCCGACTACACCACGCCGAGCGGGCTCGGCATCGACTCGGCGACGGCGATGCGCGCCGCGAGCGGGGCCATCCGCCTGAACGCGCTGGTGCGGGCCCTGCCCGGTGCGTCGCCGGTCTCCCTGTTCTGCCACAGCTACGGCTCGGTGCTGTGCGGGCTTGCCGCGCCGACGCTGCCGGAACGGGTGGCCGACATAGCGGTGGCCGGCTCCCCCGGGATGCGGGTCGCGAAGGCCTCCCAGCTGCGTACGTCCGCCCATGTGTGGGCGATGCGGGACGCGGACGACTGGGTGCAGGACGTGCCGTATCTCGAGGTCGGCGGGCTGGGCCACGGGGAGGACCCGGTGTCGGCGGTGTTCGGCGCGCGGGTGCTGTCGGCACGGGAAGCGAAGGGGCACGCCGGCTATTTCGAGCCGGGCACGGACAGTGTGCTGAACTTCGCCGAGATCGGCGTTGGCGCGTACGAGTCGGTGCGGTGCGCCGACGATGCCGAGGCCTGTCGGGCGGGTTTGTCCGACACGGCGTCGGCCGGACGCGCGTAGAAGCGCAGGAATTGCGGGTTGCGCGGGGTGGCGACGGAGGAGCACGTGCCGCATACGATGAGCCGCATGGGTGACGTACTGGCCGGATTTCATGCCGCCTGGGAGTTCGAGTCCGACTCCGTGCTCATCCGTTACGAACGGGGGATTCGAACACCCAAACTCTTTCAGAGTCTCGGGGAACGCCGTGTTCCGCTGGAGGCGATCGCCGGGGTGACGCCGACGCCGGGCAGGCGCGGGACCGTGGCCCTGCGCATCGAGCTGCGGCCGGGCGCCGATCCGTTGCTGGAGGCCGCGGCGGGGCAGTTGAAGGACGGCAGCGATCCGTATCGGCTGGTGCTGCCGGCCGACAAGGAGACGCTGGCCGAGTACTACGCCGACGAGTTGCGGGCGCGGTTGACGCAGACCGGGCCCGCCGAGGAGTTCCTCGTGGCGGCGCCCGAAGTGCCGTTGCAGTTCAAGGCGTACGACGGGAAGGCGTCCTTCGACGGGGAGACCGTCCGGTTCCGGTGGTTCTGGACGGGGGCGTCCTCGGCGAAGTGGAAGGCCGGGGACCAGCGCTTCCCGGTGGGCGAGTTGAGCGGGGTCGAGTGGCGGTCGCCGGAGGTGTTCGAGGGGTATCTACGGCTGCTGCGGCGGGACTCCGCGGACGCGCAGCCCGCGCAGGCCGACCAGGATCCGGCGGCCGTGGTGTTCGGGCTGGGGTATGGGCCCGTGCACGAGTCGTTGCCGTTCGCTGCGGCGGTGTTGGCGGCGGTGCGGAAGTCGGGGCCGGCGGCCGCGGTGCCGGTGGCGGCACCGCGGCGTGACCCCGCCGATATCGCCGAGCGGATTCGTCACCTGGGGGAGCTGTATGAGGCTGGGCTGGTGACGGATGAGGAGTTCTCGGTCAAGAAGGCCGAGTTGTTGGCGGAGCTTTAGGACTGAGCGTCTGCCGGGTGCGGTCGTCGGTTGGCTGCGGGCCGGTGGTGGTTGATCGCGCCCACGCGGCGGAGCCGCGTATCGAAACAGCCCCGCGCCCCTTAGGGCGTCGCAGTTCCCCGGCGACCGCAGGGGCGCCGTGCTACTCCCTGCCCGGCGCCGGCAAGGGCGCCGTCCTACTCCCTCCCCGCCGACGCGAACCGCATGTCCGCGTACCTGTCGCCCGCCACCTTCGCCGCGATCGGCTCCAGCAGCTCCATGTCCTCCTCGCCCAGCACGATCCGGGTCGCCGCCACGTTCTCCTCCACCCGTGTCGGCTTGCGCGTGCCCGGGATCGGGATGACCGGGAGGCCGTGCAGTGCCGCCTGCTGCTGGACCCAGGCCAGGGCGATCTGGCCCAGGGAGGCGCCGTGGGAGTCGGCGACCTTGCGGATCGGGTCCAGCAGGGCGGCGTTGGCGGCCGCGTTGTCGCCCGTGAAACGGGGCTGCTGGCGGCGGAAGTCGTCGGAGGTGAGGTCCTCGGCCTTGGCGAAGGAGCCGGTGAGGAAGCCTCGGCCCAACGGGGAGTACGGGACAAGGGCCACGCCCAGTTCGCGGGCCGTGGGGACCACCTTGGGCTCGATGTCGCGGCTGAACAGCGACCACTCGGACTGGACGGCCGCGATCGGGTGCACCGCCTGCGCGGCGCGCAGTTCGTCCGCCGTCACCTCGCTCAGGCCCAGGTGCTTGACCTTGCCCTCGCGGACCAGCTCGGCCATGACGCCGACGGTCTCCTCGATGGGGACGTTCACGTCCCGGCGGTGCATGTAGTAGAGGTCGATCGCGTCGACGTCCAGGCGCTTCAGGCTCGCCTCGATGCACTGGCGTATGTAGGGCGCGTCGTTGCGGATGATCCGCTTCGTGGGGTCGTCCGGGTCGATCGCCAGAGCGAACTTCGTGGCGATGACGACCTCGTCGCGGTGCGCCTTGAAGAACGGCGACAGGAACTTCTCGTTCTCTCCCGCGCCGTACGCGTCCGCCGTGTCGTACAGCGTGACGCCCAGTTCCAGCGCCCGTTCCAGGGTCGCCCTGGACTCGCCCGCGTCCGAGGGGCCGTACGCGAAGCTCATGCCCATGCAGCCGAGGCCCTGGACACCCACCTCGGGGCCCGCCGCGCCGAGTCGTGCCGTCGCGATCCTGTTGTCCGTCATCCGGCCTTCTCCGCCTTTTCCGTCGTCTTCTGCTCGTACGTCTTGTCCTGCTCGTACAGACGCCCCGCGTCCGCGTAGAAACTGATCTTCCGGTCGAGTACGGCCAGCGTGTCCTGGAGCTCGGTGATCCGGGCGAGGACGTCGCGGCGGGTCGTCTCCAGCAGCTCGAAGCGCGCGCCGAACGTGTGGTCGCCCTCGCGCACCAGCTCGGCGTACCGGACCATGTCGGCGACCGGCATGCCGGTCAGCCGCAGCTTGCCGACGAGGTCGAGCCAGTCCAGGTCGCGGTTGCTGTAGCGGCGCTGGCCCGTGTGCGAGCGGTCGATGTGCGGCATGAGGCCGATCCGCTCGTACCAGCGCAGGGTGTGGGCCGTCAGACCGGTGAAGGCGACGACCTCGCTGATGGTGTAGCTGTCCTGGCCTTCCGGGCGCCGGTGCGGATGCGGCGGAGCGGCACAGCTGTCGGTCCTGGTACTCGTGGTCTCCATCACCGTCATGCCCTCCACGCTATGACCTTGGAGTGCGCTCCAAGCAAGCGGAAACGGTAAGAAAGGCACGGGACATGGCGTGATCGCCGTGGTTGGCGTGCGGGGCATGAGTCTCGTGCGCCGTGCCATACAGCCCCGCGCCCCTTGGGGTGTTGCCGAACTGCTTGCTGTCCCTCACCGGGCTTTCCCCGGACACCGACCCCTCGATGCGAACGTATCTGTGAGCGGCTTAGGCTCGTCAGCATGTCCTTGCAGTCCACGCAGAGCCTCGCACTGATCGAGAACTGGCCCGTTCCCACCGCCGCCGCAGGTGTCGTACGAGCCGACGGCACGGTCCTCGGGACCCACGGCCCCGTCGGGCACCGCTTCCCCCTCGCCTCGGTCACCAAGCCGCTGGCCGCCTACGCGGTGCTGGTCGCCTACGAGGAGGGCGCGGTCGAGCTGGACGAGCCGGCCGGGCCGGAGGGGTCGACGGTGCGGCATCTGCTCGCGCACACCTCGGGGCTGGCCTTCGACGAGCACCGGGTGACGGCCCCGCCCGGGGAGCGGCGGCTGTACTCGAACGCCGGGTTCGAGCAGCTCGGGGACCACATCGCCAAGGCGACCGACATCCCGTTCGCGGAGTATCTGCGGCAGGCGGTGCTGGAGCCGCTGGGCATGACGGCCACCTCGCTGGAGGGCTCTCCGGCCAAGGACGGGGTGTCGACCGTCGAGGATCTGCTGCGGTTCGCGGCGGAGGTGCAGGCGCCGCGGCTGCTGGACCCGCGGACGGTCGCCGAGGCGATGACCGTGCAGTACCCGGGGACGAAGGGCGTGCTGCCGGGGTACGGGCACCAGAACCCGAACGACTGGGGGCTCGGCTTCGAGATCCGGGACGGCAAGTCGCCGCACTGGACGGGGTCTTCGTCCTCGCCGCGCACCTTCGGGCATTTCGGGCAGTCGGGTACGTTCCTGTGGATCGACCCGGATGCGGGGGCCGCCTGCGTCGCCCTCACGGACCGGGCGTTCGGGCCCTGGGCGGTCGAGGTGTGGCCGGGGTTCACGGACGCGGTGCGCGCCGAGCTGTAGTCGCGCCACCCGCCGCGCGGGCCGCGCCCTCCCCCTCCGCGTCGATGTGCGGCAGCGCCCGGTCCAGCCACCGGGGGGTCCGCCAGGCGTGCCGGCCCAGCAGCGTCATCACGGCGGGCACCATGAGCAGGCGCACCACGGTGGCGTCGATGAGCACGCTGACGGCGAGGCCCAGGCCCAGCATCTTGACCACGATGTTGTCGCTGACGATGAAGGCCGCGAAGACGCTCACCATGATCAGCGCCGCGCAGGTGATCACGCGTGCGGTGATCTCCAGCGCGTGGGCGACCGAGGCCTTCGCGTCCCCGGTGCGCAGCCAGGCCTCGTGCACCCGGGAGAGCAGGAAGATCTCGTAGTCCATGCTCAGCCCGAGCCACCAGCAGGCCGCGGAAGACCGCGAGGGTGATCAGGAAGGCCAGGGCGACCACGACGCAGATGATCAGCGGCAGCCGGCTCGCGACGAGGTCGCGGAAGTCGACCTGGGCGGCCGTAGTGCCGGGCGAGCAGCCCGAGGCAGGCCAGACCGCCGACCACGCCGATCAGCGCGGTGATCAGGGCAGTCCGGCGGCGATCACACTGCCGAAGCCGATGAGCAGGACCACGATGGCGACCGCGAAGCCGATCAGCTCGCTCACCCGGTCGTCGGCCTCGGGCCGCGCCAGCTCACCGAGCGATCCGCCGTACTCGACGTCGGCACCGGCGGCTCTCAGCGGCTGTACGGCATCGTCGACCCCGGCGAGGTAGCCGTCGCCGAGGAGGAAGGGCTGCTCGTCGAAGCGGATGGTGACGTAGGCGGTCTTCCCGTCGGAGGACACCGGCCCGACCTTTCGCCCAACGGCGCCATCTCCCAGATCAGCAGCTCCGCCGCGCTCCCCCCCACCGCCTCCACACCCTCGGCGTCCGTGACGCGCACGGCGTCGCCGGCCCTCAACTCCTCACCGCCCAGGTGCACTTCACCGCGCACGACATGCACATACGCGTACGCCCCGTCCGGCACCGCCGTCCGCTCCCCCGCCCCCAGCCGCCGTACGTGCAGCATCGCGCCCGCCTCCGGGACGGCGTACGGCGTCGAGTCCGCGATGCCGTGGACGATCTCGTACGAGGGGTCGCCGCCCGGCGAGAGTGGGGCCAGCCAGGTCTGGATGAAGGTGAGGGGGCTGTCGCCGTCGTTGCGCTCCACGTGCCGTACGCCACCCGCCGAGCTGAGCCGCTGCACGTCCCCGGGGCCGACCCGGGTCTCGTGGCCGGTGGAGTCGCGGTGGGTCAGCTCGCCCTCGACCACCCACGTCACGATCTCGGTGTGGCTGTGAGGGTGCTCGTCGAAGCCGGCGCCGGGGGCGAGCCGCTCCTCGTTGCAGGCGATCATCGCGCCGAAGCGGAGGTTGTCGGGGTCGTAGTGCGGGCCGAAGGAGAAGGCGTGGCGTGACTCGATGCCCGCTGCCGGATCCCCTCCGGGGTAGCGCTCCGCGGCGCGCCGTACGTCCATCACGGTACCCACGGTAGCCCTGCCGACGAGCCCGCACCGATGCCGGCCAAGGGCCCACCCGCCCGTACCGTCCCTCCGAGGACGCCGGGCACAAGCCCACCCACCTCCACTCTCCCCGCATCACCCGGGGCAAGTGCCCACCAACCTCCACTGGTCCGACGACACCGGCTGGAGCGCCCCGGAGGCGACCGAGCCAAACATTCGGCACACCAGCCGCAAAAGGCACCGCACAGCCCACCGAGCCATCAAGCGCACACCCTCCGGCACGCGCACCCGTCCCGATAAGGCAGTCTTGTCCCCGTGCCCGAACCCGTAGCCCGTAAGTCCGAAGCCGCCGCGCACGACATCCATCCCCACTCCGCGACCCTGAAGCGGCTCGAGAAGTCCTCCGGTTCTCTCGCCGCGCAGGCCATCGCGCGGATGGACGAGACGCTGCCGTGGTACCGGGCCATGCCACCGGAGAACCGTTCCTGGATCGGTCTCGTCGCCCAGGCCGGTATCGCCGCCTTCACCGAGTGGTTCCGGCGTCCCGACGCGCCCCAGGCGATCTCCACCGACGTCTTCGGGACCGCGCCCCGGGAACTGACCCGCGCGATCACGCTGCGGCAGACCGTCGAGATGGTGCGCACCACCATCGAGGTCATGGAGTCGGCCATCGACGAGGTGGCGGCGCCCGGCGACGAGAGCGTGCTGCGCGAAGCCCTGCTGGTGTACGCCCGGGAGATCGCCTTCGCCACCGCCCAGGTCTACGCCCAGGCCGCGGAGGCACGCGGCGCGTGGGACGCCCGTCTGGAGTCGCTCGTCGTCAACGCCGTACTGAGCGGCGAGGCCGACGAGGGGGCCGTGTCGCGGGCCGCCGCGCTCGGATGGAACTCCCCCGAGCACGTCTGTGTCGTCCTCGGCACCGCTCCCGACGGGGACAGTGAGCTCACCGTCGAGGCGATCCGGCGGGCGGCCCGGCACGCCAAGCTGCAGGTGCTGACCGGGGTGCTCGGGGACCGGTTGGTCGTGATCGCCGGTGGCAGTGACAACCCGATCGCGGTCGCCAAGTCGCTGATCGGGCCGTATGCCGCCGGGCCGGTCGTCGCGGGGCCCGTCGTACCCGATCTGCTCGCCGCCACGCGGTCCGCGCAGGCCGCGGCCGCCGGGCTGAAGGCCTGTTCGGCGTGGCAGGACGCCCCCCGTCCGGTGCTCGCCGACGATCTGCTTCCGGAGCGCGCCATCGCGGGTGATCCGAGTGCGCGCGAGCAGTTGGTGGAGGAGATCTACAGACCGCTGGAGGAGGCCGGGTCGGCTCTTCTGGAGACGCTCTCCGTCTATCTCGAACAGGCGAGCAGCCTGGAGGGGGCCGCACGGATGCTCTTCGTGCATCCCAACACCGTGCGCTACCGGCTTCGACGTGTGACTGACGTCACCGGCTGGTCGCCTTCCGATGTACGCTCCGCGTTCACTTTGCGCATCGCGCTGATCCTGGGGCGTCTGGTCGACGGCGATCTCCAACTCTAGGCTTTTGTCGGGGGCCCACAAAACCCCCTCGTGTTCTTCGTCCTTGTCCCCACGGGCGGCTGTGGCCGTCCCCAAGAGAGAGTGTGAGAGTGCTCGTACTCGTCGCTCCCGGCCAGGGCGCCCAGACGCCCGGCTTCCTGACCCCCTGGCTCGAACTCCCCGGTGTCCGCGGTGCCATCGAGGCATGGTCCGACGCCGTGCAGCTCGACCTCGTGCGTTACGGCACCGAGGGCGACGCGGAGGAGATCCGCGACACCGCGGTGGCGCAGCCGCTGCTGGTGGCGGCCGGACTGGCCTCCGCCCACATGCTCTTCGACGACCCCGCGGACCTGCCCCGCAAGGTGGGCGCGATCGCCGGACACAGCGTCGGCGAGCTGACCGCCGCCGGCCTGGCCGGGGTGCTCTCCGACGAGGAGACCGTCCGGCTCGTCCGCACCCGTGGTCTGGGCATGGCCGAGGCCGCCGCGATCACCGAGACCGGCATGTCGGCGCTGCTCGGCGGCGACCCGGAGGTCTCCGTCGCGCACCTGGAGAAGCTGGGCCTGACCCCGGCGAACATCAACGGCGCCGGCCAGATCGTGGCCGCGGGCACCATGGAGCAGCTCGCCGCGCTGAACGAGGACAAGCCCGAGGGGGTGCGCAAGGTCGTCCCGCTGAAGGTCGCCGGCGCCTTCCACACGCACCACATGGGCCCCGCCGTCGAGAAGCTGGCCGAGGCCGCCAAGGAGCTCGTCCCCGCCGACCCGAGGCTCACCTACGTCTCCAACAAGGACGGCAAGGCGGTCGCCACCGGCGCCGAGGTGCTGGAGCGTCTCGTCGGGCAGGTCGCCAACCCGGTCCGCTGGGACCTGTGCATGGAGACCTTCAAGGAGCTCGGCGTCACGGCCCTGATCGAGGTGTGCCCGGGCGGCACGCTGACCGGTCTGGCCAGGCGCGCGCTGCCGGGTGTGCGGACCCTGGCGCTGAAGACCCCCGACGACCTGGACGCGGCTCGCGAGCTCATCGCCGAGCACAGTGCCTGACAAGGAGCCCTAGAGCATGGCGAAGCTGAAGCCCAGCAAGGGTGCCCCGTACGCGCGCATCCTCGGTGTCGGCGGCTACCGCCCGACGCGGGTCGTGCCCAACGAGGTGATCCTCGAGACGATCGACTCGTCCGACGAGTGGATCCGTTCGCGCTCCGGCATCGAGACGCGGCACTGGGCGAACGACGAGGAGACCGTCGCCGCGATGTCGATCGAGGCGTCCGGCAAGGCGATCGCCGACGCCGGGATCTCCGCCGAGCAGATCGGCGGCGTGATCGTCTCCACCGTCTCGCACTTCAAGCAGACCCCGGCCGTCGCCACCGAGATCGCCGACAAGCTCGGCACCGACAAGGCCGCCGCCTTCGACATCTCGGCCGGCTGCGCGGGCTTCGGCTACGCCCTCACCCTCGCCAAGGGCATGATCGTCGAGGGTTCCGCCGAGTACGTCCTCGTCATCGGCGTCGAGCGGCTCAGCGACCTCACCGACCTGGAGGACCGCGCGACGGCCTTCCTGTTCGGCGACGGCGCCGGCGCGGTCGTCGTGGGTCCGTCCCAGGAGCCGGCGATCGGACCCACGGTCTGGGGCTCCGAGGGCGACAAGTCCGAGACGATCAAGCAGACCGTGCCGTGGACGGACTACCGCTCCGGCGAGGTCGACAAGTTCCCTGCGATCACGCAGGAGGGCCAGGCGGTGTTCCGCTGGGCCGTGTTCGAGATGGCGAAGGTCGCCCAGCAGGCGCTGGACGCGGCCGGGATCAGCTCGAGCGACCTGGACGTCTTCATTCCGCACCAGGCCAACGAGCGGATCATCGACTCGATGGTGAAGACACTCAAGCTGCCGGAGCACGTCACGGTCGCCCGCGACGTGCGCACCACCGGCAACACCTCGGCCGCCTCGATCCCGCTCGCGATGGAGCGGCTCCTGGCGACCGGCGAGGCGAAGAGCGGCGACACCGCGCTCGTCATCGGATTCGGGGCGGGTCTCGTTTACGCCGCCACGGTCGTTACTCTCCCCTAGGCACTCCGTGCCGGATCATGCGAACCGGCGCGGGAAACGCACCACCTGCCGCTGCCGCGGCGGGCGCCAAACCCTCAGAACAACAACGAAGGAGCGCCAAGATGGCCGCCACTCAGGAAGAGATCGTCGCCGGTCTCGCCGACATCGTGAACGAGATCGCCGGCATCCCGGTTGAGGACGTCCAGCTGGACAAGTCCTTCACCGACGACCTGGACGTCGACTCGCTGTCCATGGTCGAGGTCGTCGTCGCCGCCGAAGAGCGCTTCGACGTCAAGATCCCGGACGAGGACGTCAAGAACCTCAAGACGGTCGGCGACGCGACCGACTACATCCTCAAGCACCAGGGCTGATCCACCGATCAGGCCTCAGGGCTGAACTGCCCCGCCACCCGGCGGTGGCGCCGCTGAATCCCCATTCCTTGGAGAAAGAATTCCCGTGAGCTCGACCAATCGCACCGTGGTCGTCACCGGTATCGGCGCAACCACACCGCTGGGTGGCGACGCAGCCTCTACCTGGGAGGGCCTGATCGCCGGACGTTCCGGCGTCAAGCCCCTGGAGCAGGAGTGGGCCGCCGAGCAGGCGGTCCGTATCGCCGCGCCGGTCGCCGTGGAGCCGACCGAGGTCATCCCGCGGCCGCAGGCCCGCCGACTGGACCGCTCGGCGCAGTTCGCGCTGATCGCCGCCCAGGAGGCCTGGAAGGACGCCGGGTTCGAGGCGAAGGCCGGCGACGACACGAGCGTCGACCCGGACCGCCTCGGCGCGGTCATCGCCTCCGGCATCGGTGGCGTGACGACGCTGCTCGACCAGTACGACGTGCTCAAGGAGAAGGGCGTCCGCCGCGTCTCCCCGCACACCGTCCCCATGCTGATGCCGAACAGCCCCTCCGCCAACGTGGGTCTGGCCGTGGGCGCCCGGGCGGGCGTGCACACGCCGGTCTCCGCGTGCGCTTCGGGTGCCGAGGCCATCGGCTACGCCATCGAGATGATCCGTACCGGCCGCGCCGACATCGTCGTCGCGGGTGGCACGGAGGCGGCGATCCACCCGCTGCCGATCGCCGCGTTCGGCAACATGATGGCGATGTCCAAGAACAACGACGACCCGCAGGGCGCGTCGCGTCCGTACGACGTCGCCCGCGACGGCTTCGTCCTCGGCGAGGGCGCCGGTGTGATCGTCCTGGAGTCCGCCGAGCACGCCGCGAAGCGCGGGGCCCGCGTGTACGCCGAGGCGGTCGGGCAGGGCATCTCCGCCGACAGCCACGACATCGTGCAGCCGGAGCCGGAAGGACGTGGCATCAGCCACGCCCTGCAGAACCTGCTCGACCGGACGGATCTCGACCCGGCGGAGATCGTGCACGTCAACGCGCACGCGACGTCCACGCCGGCCGGTGACATCGCCGAGTTGAAGGCGCTGCGGAAGGTGTTCGGTGACGATGCCGACCACATGGCGGTGTCGGCGACGAAGTCGATGACGGGTCACCTGCTCGGTGGCGCGGGTGGCGTCGAGACCGTCGCGACCGTGCTCGCGCTGTACAACCGGATTGCTCCGCCGACGATCAACATCGAGAACCTGGACCCGGAGGCCGAGGCGAACGCCGACGTCGTCCGTGGTGAGGCGCGCAAGCTGCCCGTCGAGGGCCGGATCGCCGCGCTGAACGATTCGTTCGGGTTCGGTGGGCACAACGTGGTGCTGGCGTTCCGGACGATCTGAGAAGCGTCGATACGCACGTGAAGGGCCCCCACCTTTCGAGGTGGGGGCCCTTCACATGTCCAAGCGTCAGACGACCTGGTGGAGCCAGCGGACCGGGGCGCCCTCGCCCGCGTACCTGAAGGGTTCGAGTTCGTCGTCCCACGGCTTGCCCAGCAGCTTGGCGATCTCCGCCTCCAGGTCCGTCTCGCCGCGCTGGGAGCGGGCCAGGGCGGCGCGCAGGCGGTCCTCGGGGATCAGGATGTCGCCGTGAATGCCGGTGACCGCGTGGAAGATGCCCAGGTCGGGGGTGCAGCTGTAGCGCTCGCCCTCGGCGGTGGGGCAGGGCTCGGCGGTGACCTCGAAGCGCAGGAGGTGCCAGCCGCGCAGGGCCGACGCCAGCTTGGAGGCGGTGCCCGCCTCGCCCTGCCAGGAGAACTCCGAGCGCCAGGTGCCGGGCGCGGCGGGCTGCCGGATCCAGTCGAGGTTGACGCGTGTGCCGAGCACCCCGGCGACGGCCCACTCGACGTGCGGGCACAGCGCGCGCGGCGCGGAGTGCACGTACAGAACTCCACGTGTCGTCACCGGGACCTCCGGGCAGAGCGGACATCTTGCGAACTGGCGGACGGCAGTGGCCGGGCGGCCACGTTGATGGCGAGGCTACCGTGCTGCGGCGCAAGGAGTGTGACGTACCGTCGGTCCCGGTGCCGCGAAACGCCCGCCATTCACCCGCCAGGACGCTTGTACGGGTGTGAGCCGTTGCATGAGACGGGCGGGAACCCTCGTGCGTTGTTATTGGTTGGAAACCATGACGGGTCAACCATGACGGGGCCGAGCGAGGGGATGGACCAGGGCATGCGGAAGCGACGGCACGTTGCGCGCGTTGTCTTCGCCGCCGTGGCCGCGGCTGTGCTGGGCGCCGCCGGCTGTGACGCCGTGGGCGGCAACTCCCCGGCGCCGTCCGGCACGGGCGCGCAGAGCGCGCGTCCGTCGCCGAAGCCGCCCCCGGCCTGGGACCGCAGCCCTGCCTCGATCGCGGCGGTGGGCGACTCCATCACGACCGCTTTCGACGCGTGTGCGGTCCTGTCGGACTGCCCCGAGGTCTCGTGGGCGACCGGCGGCAGTGCGCGGGTCGACAGTCTCGCCGTACGGCTGCTGGGGAAGGCGAAGGCGGCCGAGCGGAGCTGGAACTACGCGGTGACCGGGGCGCGGATGGCGGACGTGGCCGGTCAGATGAGCCGGGCCGTGGCGCGCGAGCCGCAGCTGGTGACGGTGATGGCGGGGGCGAACGACGCCTGCCGGGACACGACGGCCGCGATGACGTCGGTGGCCGACTTCCGGACGCAGTTCGAGGACGCCATGGGCACGCTGCGGGACGCGCTGCCGAAGGCGCAGGTGTATGTGGCGAGCGTGCCGGATCTGATGCGGCTGTGGGAGCAGGGACGTACGAACCCCATGAGCAAGCAGGTGTGGGGGCTCGGTATCTGCCCGTCCATGCTGAGCGAGCCCGACTCCCTCACCACGGCGGCGAACCAGCGGCGCGAGACGGTGCAGAAGCGGGTCGAGGCGTACAACAAGGTGCTGGAGGAGGTCTGTGCGAAGGACCGCCGGTGCCGGTTCGACGGCGGCGCGGTGTACGAGTTCCGGTTCGGTGCCGAGCAACTGAGCCAGTGGGACTGGTTCCACCCGAGTGTGGACGGTCAGGCGCGGCTGGCCGAGATCGCCTACCGCACGGTCACGAACTAGTGTTCCGCTCATGAGCGAACACTTCGGCACACTTTCCGACGGCACTCCGGTACAGCGCTGGACTCTGGAGCGCGCGGGCGTGCGGGTACGTGTCCTGTCGTACGGGGGCATCGTGCAGTCGCTGGAGGTGCCGGACCGGGAGGGGCATGCCGGGGACGTGGTGCTGGGGTTCGCCGGTCTGGACGGCTATCTGTCCCACCCGGGGCCGTATTTGGGCGCGCTCATCGGGCGGTACGCCAACCGGATCGCGGGCGGCCGTTTCCCGCTGGACGGCGTGACGTACGCGCTGGATCCGAACAACGCGCCCAACTCCCTGCACGGCGGCGAGCGCGGTTTCGACAAGCGGGTGTGGGAGGTGACGCCGGTCGAGCACGGTGTGCGGCTCAGCAGGGTCAGCCCGCACGGCGAGGAGGGCTTCCCGGGGCGGGTCGAGGTCTCGGCGACCTACACCCTGGAGGCCGACGGCGCGCTGCGGATCGCGTACGAGGCGGTGACGGACGCGCCGACCGTGGTGAACCTGACCAACCACAGCTACTTCAATCTGGCCGGGGCCGGGTCCGGCGACGCGGGCGGGCATGAACTGCGGCTGGTCGCTTCCCGGTTCACCCCGGTCGACTCGGATCTCATCCCGACCGGCTCCCTGGACGAGGTGGCGGGCACGCGCTTCGACTTCCGTCAGGCGCGGAAGGTGGGGGCGGGATACGACCACAACTTCGTGCTCGACAAGGGGGTGACGGCGAGTGCGGTGGAGGTCGCCGAGCTGTACGACCCGTCGACCGGGCGGGCGCTGACGGTGGCTACCACCGAGCCCGGCCTCCAGCTCTACACCGCCGACCATCTGAGCGAGCCCTTCGCCCCGGGCGACGGCATCGCGCTGGAGACCCAGCACTTCCCCGACTCCCCGAACCGTCCGGAGTTCCCGAGCACCGTGCTGCGGCCGGGCGAGGTGTTCCGCTCGGAGACGGTGTACGGCTTCTCGGTGCGCTGACGGGCCTTGAGCGTACGAGCCCCGGTCCAGGTGTCAGGGGCCTGGACCGGGGCTGTTCCTGGGTACTTCTCCCGGATCAGACGTTAATCGTCGTCGCCACCCGACGGTCGGCGATCGAGCGCCCGGCCTGGATCTCGTACGAACCCTTCACAAGGGTCCACGAATTGGTCTTCTCGTCCCAGATCTCAAAGGCACGGCGCGGGAGGTCGATCACCGCTTCGGCGGTCTCCCCCGGCCCCGCCGTCACGCCCGCGAAGCCGGCCAGCCACCGCGCGGGGCGGTCGGCGTCCGGCTCGCCCGGCGCCAGATAGACCTGTACGACCTCCCGCCCCGCGCGCTCGCCCGAGTTGCGGACGCGGACCCTGACCGTCGTGTCCTGGGCCTCGACGGACTCGTACGTCCAGTCGGTGTAGCCGAGGCCGTGCCCGAAGGGGTACGCCGGGACCCTGCCCTCCTTCTCCCAGGCGCGGTAGCCGATGAAGACGCCCTCGGTGTAAGGGAGTTCGCCGTTCGAGGGGACGACCTGGCTGACCGGGGCGTCGGCCAGGGAGCCCCAGGTGGTGGGCAGTCGGCCGCCCGGCTCGTGCGCGCCCGTGAGGACGTCCGCCAGGGCGGCGCCGCCCTCCTGCCCGGGGAACCAGCTCAGCAGGACGGCGGCGACGTCCTCGTGCCACGGCAGCTCCACCGGGGAGCCGGAGTTGACGACCACGACGGTGTGGGGATTGGCGGCGGCGACGGCGCGAACCAGGTCGTTCTGGCGGCCGGGCAGGGTGAGGTCCGTGCGGTCGAAGCCCTCGGACTCGACGCGGTCGGTGGTGGCGACCACGACGACGGCGGTTTCGGCGTTCCGCGCCGCTTCGACGGCCTCGGCGATGAGCTCGTCGGGGTCGCGCCGCGGGTCCTGGTGGGCCAGGGCGAAGATGACCGCCTGCATCGGGATGTCGGCGGTGCCTTCGACGACGTACGTGAGGGAGACCTCGACCGGTTCGCCGGCGGTCAGTTCGACCTGGGCGCGGGGTGTGGGCTCGCCGAAGAAGGTGATGAAGGGGTCGTCCTTCGCGGGGCTCTGGACGGCGTCGAAGTACGTCGCGGCGCCGATGGTGAGCTTGAAGGTGCCGATGCCCTGGATGCCGAAGGTGTGCGTGCCGCTCTCGCGCGGGGTGAAGGTGCCGGTCAGCTCGACGGTGTGCAGCCGCTCGTGGGTGACCCCGTCGGGCAGGGCCGAGGGCCCCATCCACTTGAGCTGGCCGCCCGGCGCGGAGTCGGAGCCGATGACGTCGCCGTCGGTGTCCCGGCACACGGCGCGCAGCTCGAAGCCGACGTCGAAGACGGAGAGTTCGGTGTTCGGGTCGGCGCCGACGGCGTAGGTGAGGGTGCCCTCGGGGAGGGCGGCGGTGAGGCCGTCGAGCGGGGAGACGATGCGGGCGGGGAAGACGGTGGCGGAGCCGCCGCCGAGGATGCGGGCGTCGCGGGCGGCGGCGCCGATGAGCGCGACGGTGCCGTTCGGCCGCAGCGGGAGGGCACCTCGGTTGCGTACGAGGACGAACGAACGGCGGGCGATCTCGCGGGCCAGTGCGCTGCCGTCGACGGTCTCGGGGAGCTCGGTGACGACGGGCTCGGCACCCTCCAGGATGCCGACGCGGGCGGCGAGCCGCAGGACGTTGCGCACGGCGTCGTCCACCTTGGCCTCGGCCACCTCCCCGTCCCGTACCGCCTGGGCGAGGGCGGCGCCGTAGACGGTCCCCGGGCCCGGCATGGCGACGTCGAGGCCGCCCTCGATGGCGCCCTTCGTCGAGCGGGCGGCCAGCCAGTCGGAGACGTTGAAGCCGTCGAAGCCCCATTCGCCGCGCAGGACCTCGTTCACCAGGTGGTGGTGCTCGGTCATCGTCGTGCCGTTGACCGTGTTGTAGGCGGTCATGATGCCCCAGGGGTGGGCGTTCTCGACGATGATCTCGAAGGGCGCCAGGTACAGCTCGCGCAGGGCGCGTTCGCTGACGGTGTTGTTCACCGTGAAGCGGTCGGTCTCGGCGTCGTTGGCGACGAAGTGCTTGACGGTGGTGCCGACGCCGCCGGACTGGACGCCGTTCACATAGCCCGCGCCGATCGTCCCCGTCAGGTACGGGTCCTCGCTGTAGGCCTCGAAGTGGCGCCCGCCGAGCGGGGAGCGATGGAGATTGACGGTGGGGGCGAGGAGCACGTGCACGCCCTTGCGGCGGGCCTCCTGGGCGAGCAGGACCCCTGCCCTGCGGGCGAGTTCGGGGTCCCAGGTGGCGGCGAGGGCGGTGGGAGAGGGCAGCGCGACGGACGGGTCGTCGGCGGTCCAGCGCACACCCCGGACGCCGATCGGGCCGTCGGACATGACGAGGGACTTCAGGCCGATCCCGGGGAGCGCGGGCAGGGTCCACATGTCCTGGCCGGAGAGCAGCCGTGCCTTCGCGTCGAGGTCGAGTCCGGCGAGGGCGGCCTCGACGACCGCCTCGCGTGCGGCGTCGTCGGCCTGAGTGCGGGTTCCCGCCATCGCGGTGCCTCCTCGTTGGGTCAGGGCGCGTCTCCATCCTTCCTCGGCACCTACGGAGGTTTCGAAACCGCGACCGTCGATTGATCGCCGGGCGCGGTTGCCCGGAGGTGCGTTTCTCAGGCTGCCGGGCGAACGCCTCCCGCGCGGACGGCGGCCACGACCTCGACCTCGACGCGGGCTTCCGGCCGGAAGAGCCTCGGCACCTCGAAGGTCATGCTGGTGGGCGGGATGCCGGTGAGGAACTGCCGCGGGCCTGCTCGGCGAACTCGCCCTCGCCGGTCAGGAATAACCAGCCCGTCCGGCGTTTGAGGACGAGGCCGCACCAGGCCTGCTGGACCGGCTGGGTGCGGGGGATCTCGATCTGCGGCAGGGCTTCCGGCCGCGTGTGGCGCACGTCGTCGGTGAGTGGACCGCCAAGCAGGGCTACGTCGCCGCCGGACTCGGCGTGGCCCTGGTCCCGGCGCTGGCCGCCGCGTCCGTGCGACCGGACGGTGCCGGTGTCCACACCATGGCGTAGACCACTCCCGTCACGGGATACTTCCGGCGTCCCACACCATGCACGCTCCCCCACCGTGACGGAAGGACCGGAACTCCCTTGAATTCCCTACGCGTTCGCATCGGCGTCCTCGGACTGGCCCTGCTGACCGGCCTCTCGGCCTCCACGGCCGGGACCGCCACCGCGGCCGCCACCGCGGCGGCGCCCGCGCCGACCGTCGAGGAACAGCGCCTCGACAGGACGGTCCCCCTGGAGATCCTGCGCCGCTCCGGATTCGACGCCCCGGTAACGGAGTTCGCCCGCGATCTCGGCACCGCGAGCTCGTACGCGCAGGCCCGGCGCGTCGTCGTGCACGAGGGGACGGCGCTGTGGCGGCGGGCCGTCGACCGGGCGCAGGGGCGTGGTCCGGCGGGCGGGGATCTCAGCCGGGACGACGATCGGCCGCTGTACTGGGCGCGGTTGTCGATGACGCGGGAGGTGCGGACCTGGGAGCCGGGGTTCGGGTTGAGCGACAGCCAACGGGCCGCCCTGCTCGACGTGTTGGAGCGGACCTCGCGCGGTCACACCGACATCCGCCATCCGCACGGCAAGGGGCTGAAGCGGATCCTGGTCACCGGGTTCGACCCCTTCACCCTCGACCGGGACATCCGTATCTCCAACCCGTCCGGGGCCACCGCGCTCGCCCTCGACGGCACGGTGATCGAGACCGCGGACGGTCCGGCGCGGGTGGAGACCGCCGTGTTCCCGGTGCGCTGGCGGGACTTCGCCGAGGGAACCGTGGAGCGGACGCTGCGGCCGTATCTGAAGCAGGTCGACCTGTTCACGACCGTGAGCCAGGGGCGCGTCGGGCGGTTCGACATCGAGCGGACCAACGGGGCCTGGCGGGGCGGCTTCGGGGACAACGACAACGTCGGCCGGTCCGGGACGATCCCCGTCGCCGACCCGGCCTCGCAGCCGCAGTGGACGACGACGACCCTGCCGTACAAGGAGATCGTCGCAGCGGACACCGGGCGCTTCCCCGTGTACGACAACACGAGCGTGACCGAGATCCCGGCGGACGGCACGCAGCCCGTCGTACGGCCGGACGGGCCGACGCCCGGGTCGACCGCGCGGGCCGGGGGCGGCGGGGACTACCTGTCCAACGAGATCGCCTACCGGGCGACGCTGCTCCGGGACCGGCTGGGGCTGCACGACGTACTGCCGGGCGGGCATGTGCACACGCCGGTGCTGCAGTTCGGGGCGGGCAACACGGATCCGGCGACCGGGTCGGTGACCGACCCCGAGTTCGTCCACAACCGGCTGGACATCATCGCCCAGGTGCGGACGATCCTGAAGGTGGCGGCGGGCAGCCCGGTCACCAGCTGACGGTCTCCGAGTCGGGCGCGGGCGCCGCTTCCTCCTGGGTCTCCTCGCCCAGCAGCTCCCGCGCCATGAGGGTGGCGCCCGCGACGGCCCCCGGCATCAGGAACACCGCGACGAACGGCACCAGGAAGGCCGCGGCCAGGGGTGTGCCGAAGCCCCACACCAGGGTCTTGCGGGAGCGGAGCAGGGTCAGGCGGTCGCGGAGTCCGACGCGGCGGCGCTGGAGGGCGACCGCCGTGAGCTCCTCGGTGAGGAAGAAGCCGGTGACGACGACACCGATCACTGGTACGACCGTCTGGCCGACGACCGGGATGAAACCGAGGGCGAAGAGCAGGACGCCCCAGACGGCGGCGCGCAGCACGATCCGCAGGCTGTCGCGGCCCGAGATCCACAGCTCGCGCCAGAGCGGCAGGCCGGACTCGGGGGCCGTGCCGTCGGGGGAGACGTCCCGGTCGACCTTCTCGGAGAGGTTCTCGTAGAAGGGCTGGCCGATCAGGAGCGTGACCGCGGTGAAGGTGACCACGGAGAGGAGGAGGCCGAGGGCGAACAGAACGGCGGTGAGGAAGCCGCGGAAGAGGCCCTGCCAGGGGCTCGACCAGTCGTCGGCGAACGGCGTCGACCAGGACACGAGGTCCGCGCCCCACAGCGCGAGCGCGACCAGGGCGGCCGCGTAGAGCACCAGGGTGATCAGGCCGGGGATCAGCCCGAAGCCGTACTGCTTGCCGTGCCGGGCCACCCACCGCTGGCCCTTGAGGAGATACCGGAACCCTGTCCCAAGATCGCGCATGCAGGGCACTCTAGTCCGGCCGTGTCACACCGCAGTCACGGTCGTTTCGACGCCCGGTCACCGCGGCCCCTCACACCGGCGTCACCGTCACCACGACCCCCTGCTCGGCCGCCGGGCTCACCGCCGCCGACACCCGTACCGCCGCCGCCCGGGCCACCCGCCCCGCGCGCGACGCCCCGGCCAGCAGCAGGGGCTGTATCCGCTCCAGCCCGGTCACCAGGAGCTCCTCCCCGGCGATCAGCGCCGGACGCGCCGCCTTCGTGGTCGCCGCCGCTGCCTCCGTGAGGTCGGCGAGGGGCGGGAGGGTCACGCGGACCACGTTCGCGCCGGCGGCGGCCGCACGCTCGGCCAGGGCCACCTGGAGCGGGATCAGGGGCGTGAGTGCGGCCGTCAAGGCGTCGGCGATACGGCCGAGTTCCGGGGACGACTCGCGCAGGACCTCCGCCGTGGAGCGGAGCAGCGGGGTCAGGGCGAGCAGGGCGCCCGCGGCCACGCCGGCCGTCGCCGGCAGCAGGGGCGACGCCGCCTCGACCAGCTCGCCGAGCGCCGCCGCGAACTCCTCCACCGCCGGCTCCACCGCGTCCAGCACCGGCAGCAGGCTGTCGCCCAGCGCGGCCAGCAGGGCCTGTGCCGGTTCGCTCACCGGGTGGACCGCGAGGGGCGCTCCGCTGGTGCCGAGGCGGGTGAGGGTCTCGACGATGCGGTAGAAGGCCTCCTGGGCCTGCGGTGAGGCGCTTGCCTCGGCCAGTTCGGCGGTGGTCCGCCGCAGTACGCGCAGGGCCTCGGCTCCCGATCCGTCCCTGGGGTCGAAGGTGTTGATGGCGATGCGGGTGATGTTCCCGGCCGTCTCCAGGAGTTGGCCGGTGATGTCCGTCGTGCCGCGTGCCATGCGGAGTACGTCGTCCCTGCTGGGGAGCGAAGGGATCGTCGCCATGGTCCTCTCCTCGCCTCCTGCCGCCGCCGGTGCGCTCTCAGCATGCCCCGTCCGGCGGCCCCCGCATGGGCCATCCGGGCCATCCGTGACGCCAACTCCCTCTTGTTGCGGTTGAGTCGAACAGGTACATCTCGCCGTACCGATCTCAGGAAGTTCCGGAGGAGGTACGCGTGCGCACCACGAGAACCGTTCCTGCGAGACCCGTTCCGATCATCGCCCTCGCCGTCACCACGGCGGGCTCCCTGCTCCTCACCCCGCACACGGCGGTCGCCGACCCGCGGCCCCCGGTCCACCGCGAGGCCGCGCTCGACCGGCAGGCCGCGCGGACGCCCGCGAGCGCCGCCCAGCGCGCCCTGGGCACAGCCGAGGCGGCGTCCGAAGCGGCCTCGGCGGCCATCGCCGACGACAGCCGCGGCTACCCCCGCCGGCAGGTCCTCACCCCCGGCCCCGAGAACCCGGCCGACAAGTCCATCAAGCTCGGCCTCACCCCGTACCACGCCATCGCGCCCGAGCTGAACGCCCTGCAGGCCCTCGGCGACCGGGTGAGCGTCGAGGTCGCGGGCCGCTCGGCCGGCGGGCACCGGCTCTATCTCGTCACCGTCACCGCCCCGGAGACCGCCCGTCAGACCCGGGCCCAGGCGCGGATGCGGGAGCTCATCGAGAACGTACCCGCCGTCGCCGCCAAGTCCCCCGAGATCAAGCGGACCTACAAGACCCCCGTCTTCTTCAACAACAACATCCACGGCAACGAGTGGGAGGGCACGGACGCCTCCCTGAGGCTCATCGAGCGGCTCGCCACCGCCAAGGACGCGGACACGCGCGACCTGCTCGCCCACAGCCGCCTGTACTTCAACATCACCGCCAACCCGGACGGCCGTATCGCCGGAACCCGCGCCAACGCGAACGGCTTCGACATGAACCGGGACTTCGTCACCGCCTCGCAGCCCGAGGTGCGGGCGATGCGGCAGATCATGACCGCCAAGCAGCCGGCCGTCATGCTCGACCTGCACGGCTACGTCAACGGCACCCTCATCGAGCCCACCACTCCCCCGCACGGCGAGAACTACGAGTACGACCTGTTCCTGAAGAACACCTACGCCAACGCCCTCCGTATGGAGTCCGCCGTCAACGGCCTCGGCTACACGCCCGCCGAGGACGGTGTGCAACCGGCCCAGATCCCCTTCCGTGACCAGGAGGAGGGCTGGGACGACTGGCCGCCGATCTTCACCCCGCAGTACGCGGCCTTCCACGGCACGGTCGCCGCGCACACGGTGGAGATCCCGATGCGGGTGAACAACGCCGACTACAACACCCTGCCGGTCGCCGAGCTGCGCCGCCGGTCCGCGATCAACGTCGACGTCGCCGGGGCCGCCCTGCGCGCCACCCTCGACTTCGTGCGGTCCAAGCGCGCCTCGCTCGTCGCCGACCAGATCGAGGTCTTCCGGCGGGGAGCCGCGGGCGCCGCGCAGGTGCCGGTGTCACCCGAGACCGTCCCGGGCGTCCCCGGCATCGGCCCCGAGGACGTCTACACGACCACCTTCCCGCGCGCGTACGTCATCCCGGCCGCCGGAACCGCCGCCGCCCGCCTCGTCGACCACCTCCTCGCCAACGACGTACGGGTCACCCGCGCCACCCGCTCCTTCCGGCTGGGCGGCCGGACGTACGCCCCGGGCTCGTACGTCGTCGACATGCACCAGCCCAAGCGCGGCCTCGCGAACGCGCTGCTCGCGGACGGGCGGGACATCAGCGACAAGGTCTCGGTGATGTACGACATCTCCGGCTGGAGCCTCGGCCGGCTGTGGGGCGCGGCGGTGGAGACCCTGCCGCGCATGCCGTACGACGGCCTCCTGCGCCCGGTCCGTGCGACGGCCTCCGTCGCGTACGTCGCCCCGCGCGGCGATCTGCGGCTGGGGCTCGTCGACCCGAGCGAGGTCGCCGCGCTCAACTCCCTGCTGCGGCAGGGCGTCGAGGTCCGCCGCGCCGCCGACGGCAGCGCGATCGTGCCGGGCTCGGCGCGCCGGCAGGCCGCTGAGGCCGCCCGCGCGTACGGCGTCGCCTTCCACGCGACGAAGGTCACCGGCACCGCCCCGCTGCACCGCACCCGCGT
Organism: Streptomyces sp. NPDC093591; assembly: GCF_044764885.1. Classification (NCBI taxonomy): domain Bacteria; kingdom Bacillati; phylum Actinomycetota; class Actinomycetes; order Kitasatosporales; family Streptomycetaceae; genus Streptomyces; species Streptomyces sp. NPDC093591. The sequence continues at coordinate 224,550 of NZ_JBIWIY010000016.1, read as the reverse complement.
CGCCGCGGCCGTGACCGCGGGTGAGCTGTTCGCGCTGCGGGAGATGGGCTTCGAGGTCACGCCGGTCTCGACGGCTGTGCTGAACGCCGGGTTCGACTGGTCGGCGGTGGATGTGCTGTTCGTGTCGGCGGGGCTCGACCGCGACGACCTGGACGCGGACGCCCGTGCGGCCCTGGACGCCTTCCTCGACGGGCACGGTCTCGTCGGCCGGGGTGCCACGGGGGCCGCGCTCAGCTCGTCGGCCGGGCTGCTGGCGGCGAAGCCGGTCGAGGGCAACGGAAACGCCAACGGCGTGGTGCGCGTCGTGAATTCGGGCGGCGCCCTGATGGATGGCGCTCCGGAGTACGGCTTCGTGTACGCGCCCGTGTGGTTCACCGACCTCGGGCCGCAGGTGCGCGTCGAGCAGGCGTACGCGACCGGGAACCCGCTCGTCTCCGGGCACTGGCGGCCTTCGGAGGACGGCTCGGGCGGGCCCGCGGACGCGGCGGGGCAGGCCTCGGTGATCAGCGGCCCGCGGGCCGTGCTGTTCGGCACCGAGCCGCTCTTCCGCGATCATCCGAAGGGGGAATTCGCCCAGGTCGGACGGGCGTTGTTCGCCATGGCACAGGCAAGCGGCTCAGGTGAGGAGAGCGGATGACGCAGGAGATCCACGGGACCGTCGCGGACGGCTTCGAGGGGGTGCGCGAGGAGTTCGCGGCGTTCGTGGCGGGGGAACTGCCCGACTACGAGGGGCAGTTGTGCGCCCATGTGCGAGGCCGCCGGGTGGTCGACCTGTGGGTGGGTGACGGCTGTGAGGCCGACTCCCTCTACGGCGTGTTCTCGTCGACCAAGGGCGCCGCTCACCTCGTGGTCGCGCTTCTCGTGCAGGACGGCACGCTGGAGCTGGACCGCAAGGTGACGTACTACTGGCCGGAGTTCGGGGCCGAGGGCAAGGGCGGACTGACGCTGCGCGATCTGCTCGCGCACCGTGCGGGGCTGATCGGGCTGGACGCCGGGTTCACCAGGGACGAGCTGGCCGACGATGCCGCCATCGCCGAACGGCTCGCGGACCAGCGGCCGTTCTGGCGCCCCGGCACGGCCTTCGGCTATCACGCGCTCGTCATCGGCGCGCTCGCCGGTGAGGTGGTACGGCGGGCCACGGGCCGTTCGCTCCAGGAGGTGTACGAGGAGCGGGTGCGGGCGCCGTACGGCCTGGACTTCCACCTCGGACTCCCCGAGGAGCTGGAGCCCCGCTACCGCTCCGTGCGGCCGATGGCCCCGACGCCGGAGCAGCAGGCGGTGCTGGACTCGGTGCCGAGAGGGCCGCACACCCTGGCCTCGATCGCCTTCAACACGCATGTGCCGGACCCGGGCGAGCTGGTGGACCACGCCAACTCCCGTACGGTGCGCGCCAAGGGGCCCGCGTCGGCGGGCGGGGTGGCGGCCGCGCGCGGGCTCGCCGGGATGTACGCGGCGGCGATCAGCGAGGTCGACGGGCGGCCGCCGCTGCTGAAGCCGGACACCGTCGCCGAGGTCGGCCAGATCCATTCGACCGGGTACGACCTGGTGGCCCGGACGCACAAGTCCTTCGGGCTCGGCTTCCAGGCGGTCTCCGACACGTGGTACCCGTTCCTGGGCGCGGGGGCCTTCGGCCACAGCGGGGCGGGGGGTTCGCAGGCGTTCGCGGACCCGCGCAGTGGGCTGGCGTACGGCTACACCCGGCGTCGGTGCGCGTTTCCGGGCGGGGCGGCGCCGGAGAACGAGCGGTTCGTGCGGGCCGTTCACTCGGCGGCCTTGGCGAGCTGAGACATCGCGCACGGCCACCGTGCGCGACAGAGGCCGCACCCCACGTCCAGGGGTGCGGCCTCCGCCGTGGCAACGAACCGTGTCAGACCGGCGTCACGGCTCAGACCAGCGTCACGGTGATGTTGCCGTGGGTCGCCTTCGAGTACGGGCAGACCTGGTGGGCCTTCTCGAGGAGCCCCTTGGCGGTCTCCACGTCGACGTTCGGGATCTCGGCGGAGATCTCGACGATGATCCCGAAGCCGTCGTCGTTCTTGCCGATGCCGACCTTCGCGGTGACGGTCGAGCCGGAGATGTCGGCCTGCTCCTGGCGGGCGACGACGCCCAGGGCGCCCTGGAAGCAGGCGCTGTAGCCGGCCGCGAACAGCTGCTCCGGGTTGGTGCCGGCGCCGCTGCCGCCCATCTCCTTGGGCGGGTTCACGACGACGTCGAGCCTGCCATCGTCGGTGGCGACCCGGCCGTCGCGGCCGTTGTGGGCGGTGGCGACGGCGGTGTACAGGACGTCGGACTGCTGGATGGACATGCGGTGTCTTCCTCCTCGGTCCGCCGCGACTCGCGCCCACGATCGCGACGGAATTCGGAAAGAAGTTACCGCATGCCGGAAATCCAGCACCAGACCCGGAGGTCGTCGGGCCGTCGGGCCGTCAGGCGCAGTCAGAGCTTGACGATCATCTTCCCGGTGTTGTCGCCGCGCAGGACCCCGAGGAACGCCTCCAGGTTGTTCCCGATGCCCTCGACGACCGTCTCGCGGTACTTGAGCTGCCCGGACGCGACCCAGGGGCCGACCTCCTGGACGAACTGCGGCTGGAGGTCGTAGTGGTCGCCGACGAGGAGGCCCTCCATGCGGCCGCGGGTCGCGATGAGGCGGGCGAGGTTCTTCGGGCCGGGGGCGGGCTCGGTGTTGTTGTAGACCGAGATCATGCCGCAGATGGCGATCCGGCCGTGCGTGTTGAGCCGTCCGATGGCGGCCTCCAGGTGGTCGCCGCCGACGTTGTCGAAGTAGACGTCGATACCGTCCGGGGCGGCCTCGCGCAGCTGCTCGCTCACCGAGCCGTTCTTGTAGTTGAACGCGGCGTCGAAGCCGTACTCCTCGACCAGCAGCTTGACCTTCTCGTCGGACCCGGCCGAGCCGATGACCCGGGAGGCGCCCTTGAGCTTCGCGATCTGGCCGACCTGACCGCCGACGGCACCGGCCGCGCCGGAGACGAAGACGACGTCGCCCTCCTTGAAGGACGCGGTGCGCAGCAGGCCGGCGTAGGCGGTGAGGCCGGTCATGCCGAGGACGCCGAGGTACGTGGACAGGGGCGCGGCGTCCGGGTCGACCTTGACGGCGTTCTTCGCGTCCACGGCCGCGAACTCGCGCCAGCCGAAGAAGTGCAGGAGGTGATCACCGACGGCGATCCCCTCGGCGTTGGAGGCCACCACCTCGCCGACCGCGCCGCCCTGCATGACCTTGCCCAGCTCGAAGGGGGCGACATAGGACTTGGCGGCACTCATCCGGCCGCGCATGTACGGGTCCACGGAGAGGTACTTGTTCCGGACGAGCACCTGCCCCTCGCCGGGCGTCGGCATCTCGGCCTCGACCAGGGCGAAGTCCTCGGCCTTGGGCCAGCCGACGGGGCGGGAGAGGAGGTGCCATTCGCGGTTGATCATGGGGGGCGCCTTTCCGGTTTACTTCAGTACCTGAAACAACCATGCTCCTGAATATTTCAGGATGTCAAGTAACCGGGTACCCTGAGAGCATGGCCACTGCACCCAGGACCCGCCGCCCCGATGAGCTGACCCTCGAAGTCGTCGACCTCATCGGCGCGGTCGTGGCCCGCTACCACGAGGAGTACGACGAGGCCGCCGCCGAGCACGCCCTCACCGGCGCGCAGGCCCGGCTGCTGAGCCTGCTGTCCCTCGAACCGCTGCCGATGCGGAAGCTGGCCCAGCGGCTGCGGTGCGAGCCGTCGAACGTGACCGGCATCGTGGACCGGCTGGAGTCCCGGGGCCTGGTGGAGCGCCGCCCGGACCCGGCGGACCGGCGCGTGAAGCTGGCGGCGGCGACGGACGAGGGCCGACGGGTGGCCCGCAGCCTGCGGGAGTCACTGCGGTTCGCGCGGGAGCCGCTCGCGGGGCTCTCCGAGGAGGAGCGGCTGGCGCTGCGGGATCTGCTGCGGCGGATGCTGGGCGTGGACGTCTAGGCCGCGGTTGCCGGGGCGCCCTGGTGCGGGTGGGCCTCGTCAGGGAGGGGCCGCGTCACTGCTGGACCTCGTCACGGGTGAGCGCCGTCACGGCTGGACCTCGTCACGGGCGGGCGTCGGGCTCTCGGCGCGTCCGGCCGCCGCGAGCAGCGCCAGGAGCGCCAGGACGGCGAGCAGGACGAGCGCGAGCAGCAGGATCGTGAGCGCGGTGGGTTCGTTCCACAGCGCGAAGAAGAAGGCCAGGACCACCAGAGCGGACAGGGCGATCGACCGGCGGTAGGTCTGCGCCCACACGCCGACCCGTCCGGCCCGGATCTCGTGCCCGTACGCCCAGGCCGCGACGGAGTCCGCGGTGCGGTCCGAGGCGCGGCGGATCGCCACCGGCAGTCGCCCGGGGCCGATCAGACAGGCGCCGAGCGCGACCAGGATCCCGAGCACGATCGTCGTGCGCAGGGCGGCCCGCGGGAAGCGCAGCAGCGTGTCGAAGACGGCCGCCGCGGCCGCGTCCGACTGCACGGCGGCCGGGAGATGGTCCAGGTAGTAGCGGCGCGCGACGACCAGGGCGATGACCGCCACCAGGGCGGCGAAGGCGGCGCCCAGTCCGGTACGGGCCAGCGCGCGCCGCCGGCTGCGGGCCAGCAGCACCCCGGCCGCGCCGGTCACCACGGTGAGGACGGGCAGCCAGTAGCCGGCCACGTCCAGCAGGTGAGCGCCGTCGCGGATCTTCTCCAGCTCCTCGGACTGGAACAGCACCAGCTGTTTGTCGACCCGGGGGATGTGGCCCGCGGGCGACAGCCCTTCGGCGACGAGCTCCCGCTTCACCTGCTCGACGAGCGTGCCCACATCGAGGGTCACCGTGCCGTCCGCGACCCCCACGGCACCCCGGCCCTCTCCGGTGAGGGCGTGCACGACGGCGTGGTGGGCCTGTTCGTTGGCATTCTTCCAGGTGGTGGCGAAGGCGTCGCTGTGCACGATCCGTCGGACGACCTTCGTCACCGCGCCGTGCACGGCCGAGTCGATCTGCGGCCCGAGCCCCCGGACGGCCGCGGTGGCCCGGGGCGGCAGGCCCTGGGAGCGCAGCCAGTCGGCGAGTTCCGCGGCGGCCCGGTCGCCGTCGATGCGGACGTCCACGGCCTCGGAGATCCGGTCGACGGCCGCGTCCTGGACGGCCGGCTCGGTGGCCAGCGGGGCGACCGTGTACACGTACCGGTCGGTGTCGAGCGCGATGTCGTGGACCCACACCGTGAGCAGTACGACGGGCACGAGGACGCAGGTGACCACGATCAGCACCGCGGAAGCCGTGGCCCGGGCGATCCGCCCGGGCGCGGAGGGCCTGCGCGCGGCACTCATGCGGACTCCAGCTCGTCCAGGGGCCCCTCCCTCCCCTCCATTGCGTCCGCGCAGCACGCGAAGGGCACGCCGGGCAGGTCCATACGGGTCCTGCGTGGCGTGCCCCGAGGCCGACCGAAGTTGCGAATGTGAACGCTCTACACGCACCGCCGAGCGGGACGGTTCACGTGCACCACCACAGGAACCGGTTGCACGTCTCCGACGGCGACGGGTCCGGGGTCGGGTCCGACGCGGTCGGTTCCTCCGTCGGCGCCTGGGTCGCCGGGTCGGACGTCGGGGCGGGGTCCGAGGTGGACGTGCCGGAGCCGTCGCCGCCCGTCGCCGCCGACTGTGTGGCCTTGTCGGAGGTCTTGTCCTCGTCCTTCTTCTTGTCCTCGTCCTTCGGCGACTTCGAGGCCGAGGGCGACGTCGAGGGATCCGGTGACGGTGAGCTCTTCCCGTCCGCCCCCGTCGTGCCGTCCGTCGCGTCGGGGGACGCGGACACCTCCCCCGCCGCCGCGCCCTCCGCGGACTCGTCCCCGGCCGCCGCAGGCTTCGGGCTCGAGCCCGGGGCGTCCATGCCGAGTTCCGCGAGGCTCAGACCCCCGGCGGCCAGGACGAACCCGGCGGCGATCAGCAGGGCCCGGCGACGGCGGCGGCGGTGCGCGGCGGCCTTGCGATCGCGACGGCTCACACCGCCCGCGGACTCCTCGTCGTCGTCCAGGTCGTCCGGGTCGTCGCGGTCGTCGTCGTGCTCCGGCTCGTCGTCGTAGGCGTCGCGGCCGTCGCGGCCGTCCGGGTACGCGCCACCCTGGCCGTCGTGGTGACCGTGGTCGTGGCCTTGGTCGTCCCGGTACGCGCCGTCCTGGGGCGCGTAATCGTCCCGGTACTCGCCACCGCCGTACTGGTCGCCCCCGTACGCGCCACCGCCGTACCCGGCACCCCCGTACTCGCCACCGCCGTACTGGCCCTCGTACCCGCCGCCGTACGAGCCCCCGGCTCCCATGGGCCCCACCGGCCCGCCCACCGCCTGAGCAGCCCCCTGTACGGCCGTCTGAGCCGGTATCTGCTGGGCCATGGGTGACATCTGCGGATACACGTCACCCGCGCCCGCGTGCACGCGTAGCTGTTCGACCGTGGCGCCGCACCCGGGGCAGGCGAGGGCGCCGTTCAGGTGCCGTCGGCACGGGTGGCAGTAGTCCATGACGCGGGAAGACTAGGTTCCGCACAGGGATCGTTCCTAGAGCCTCCCGTGAAGATTGTGTGCGGAACTGGTCTTTCCGGATTACTCAGTTGAGGTCAAGCCCGACCATTCGCCGCGATCCCTCCGGCGCCGGGTTCCGAAAAACGCCGAGCGGTCCGTCACACGGCAGGCGTGTGACGGACCGCGTCGGTGCGCAGCGCCCTTCCGGTCAGGTCTGCTTACGGGTCGTCATCGCCCGCTGGATCAGGATGAACGCGCAGAGCAGCACACCGGTGGCGATCTTCGTCCACCAGGAGCTGAGCGTGCCCTCGAACTGGATGATGCTCTTGATCAGGCCCAGCACGAGGACACCGAACAGGGTGCCCAGGACGTAACCGGAGCCGCCCGTCAGCAGCGTGCCGCCGATGACGACCGCGGCGATCGCGTCGAGTTCCATGCCGACGGCGTGCAGCGGGTCGCCGGACTGGATGTACAGCATGAACAACAGGCCGGCCAGCGCAGAGCAGAAGCCGCTCATCGTGTACACGGCGATCTTCGTGCCGCCCAGGGGGAGCCCCATCAGCAGCGCGGACTGCTCGTTGCCGCCGATGGCGTACACCCGGCGGCCGAAGCGCGTGTAATGGAGTATGTAGAAGGCGGCGGCGAGGACGACCAGGGCCACGATGGCGCCGATCGACAGCTCCCCCAGCCCCAACGACACGCGTGTCTGGGCCATGCTGCTCACCATGGAGTCGCTGATGGAGATGGACTCCTTGCTGATGACCAGGCACAGGCCCCGGAAGAGGAAGAGGCCGGCGAGGGTCACGATGAACGGCTGGATCTCGAAGTTGTGGATCACATAGCCCATGAGGAAGCCGCCGAACGCGCCCACGCTCAGGGCGATCGGGATGACCAGCAGCAGCGGCAGGCCCTGGCGCTCCACCAGCCATGCCGTGAACATGGTGGTGAAGCCGATCAGCGAGCCCACGGACAGGTCGATTCCGCCGGACATGATGACGAAGGTGGCGCCGACGGCGGCGACCAGCAGATAACCGTTGTCGATGAACAGGTTGAGGAAGACCTGCGGTTCGCCGAACCCGTAGTTCTGGTACCGGCTGAGACCGGTGATGTACATCGCGAGGAACAGGGCGGCCGTGACCAGGACGGGCAGCCGCCGGTCGCCGAGCAGGCGGGTGACCGCGGACGCCTGGGACGCCGTACGGCCTGTCGGCGCCGTGGGGGTCTTGGTGGTCGCACTCATCGCGACACCTCCATCTTCGGGGCGGCGTCGGCGGCGGGAGCGGCCGGAGCCGGGGCGGCGGCCCGGCGCAGCCCCTTGGGGCCCTTGGCGCCGAAGACCTTGGCCCGGAACTTCGGGGACTGCAGCAGGCAGACGATGATGACGACGACGGCCTTGAAGACCAGGTTGGTCTGGGTGGGCACGCCGATGGTGTAGATCGTGGTGGTCAGGGTCTGGATCACGAGGGCGCCGACCACCGTGCCGCCGATCGAGAACCGGCCGCCGAGCAGCGAGGTGCCGCCGATGACGACGGCGAGGATCGCGTCCAGCTCGATCCACAGGCCGGCGTTGTTGCCGTCCGCGGCCGAGGTGTTGGAGCTGATCATCAGGCCCGCGATGCCCGCGCACAGGGCGCAGAACATGTACACCATGATCTTGATGCGCCGGGACCGGATGCCGACCAGGCGGCTGGCCTCGGCGTTGCCGCCGACCGACTCCACGAGCAGGCCGAGCGCCGTACGGCGGGTCAGGGCCACCGTGACGGCCACGACCACGGCCACCACGAAGATGGAGAAGGGCAGGGTCAGCCAGTAGCCGCCGCCGATCAGCTTGTACGGCTCGCTGTTGATGGTGATGATCTGGCCGTCGGTGATCAGCTGGGCGACACCGCGTCCGGCGACCATGATGATCAGGGTCGCGATGATCGGCTGGATGCCCATCCGGGCGACCAGGAAGCCGTTCCACAGACCGCAGACGACGGCCGCCACCAGGCCTATGCCCATCGCCAGGAAAACTCCGGCCAGGGCGTTCTGGTCGGCCTGGTCACTGATGTACGAGCAGGTCAGGGCGCCGGTGATGGCGACCACGGCACCCACCGACAGGTCGATGCCGCCGGTGGCGATGACCAGGGTCATGCCGACCGCCACCAGGATCAGGGGCGAGCCGAAGAGCACGATCGAGACGAGGCTGCCGTAGAGGTGGCCGTCCGTCATCCTGATCGCGAAGAAGTCGGGGGTGAAGGGGACGTTGACGAGCAGCAGGGCTACCAGGACCGCGACCGGCCAGAACAGGTGGTGGTGCGTCAGCGCTCGCCAGCGGGAAGTCGCGGCCATGGACGGGGTGCTCATGCGTGTTCTCCGCTCGCGATGGTCTCCAGGATCTTGCTGGTGGTGATCTCCGGCCCGTTGGTGAGTCGCGCGACCAGCTTGCGGTCTCGCAGCACGCCGATGGTGTGGCTGAGGCGGAGGACCTCCTCCAGCTCGGCCGCGATGTAGAGCACGGCCATGCCGTCCTCGGAGAGGGACACCACGAGCTTCTGGATCTCGGCCTTGGCACCGACGTCGATGCCGCGCGTGGGCTCGTCGAGGATCAGCAGCTGCGGCTGGGTGATCAGCCAGCGGGCGAGCAGCACCTTCTGCTGGTTGCCGCCGCTCAACTGGCCGACCCTGGCCTCGGGGTTGGCGGGGCGGATGTCCAGGGCCTTGATGTACTTGGCGACGAGTTCGTCGCGCTGGGCGACCGGGATGGGCCGGGCCCAGCCGCGCGCCGCCTGGAGGGCGAGGATGATGTTCTCCCGCACCGTCAGATCGGGGACGAGCCCCTCGGTCTTGCGGTTCTCCGAGCAGAACGCGACTCCGGCGCCGATGGCGTCGTTCGGGGCGCTCATCGAGACCCGCTTGCCGCCGATGGTCACCTTGCCGCTGTCGGGCTGGTCGGCGCCGAAGAGCAGCCGGGCCAGTTCGGTGCGGCCCGAGCCCAGCAGTCCGGCGAGGCCGATCACCTCGCCCTTCTTGATCTCCAGGTCGAAGGGGGCGATGCCGCCGGTGCGGCCCAGCCCCTCGGCCTCGACCAGGGTCTCGCCGACATCGGAGCGCAGCTGGTGCTCGTGCAGCTCCTCCAGCTGGTCCAGGGCCTTGCCGATCATCAGCTCGATCAGCGCGACCTGGTCGAGGTCGCGGACCATGTGCTCGCCGACCAGGGTGCCGTTGCGCAGCACGGTCATGCGGTCGCAGATCTCGTAGATCTGGTCGAGGAAGTGCGACACGAAGAGGATCGCGACGCCCTCGTCCCGCAGCCGCCGCATCAGGCGGAAGAGTTCGAGGACCTCGTCGCGGTCGAGGCTGGACGTGGGCTCGTCCAGGACGAGCACCTTGGTGCCGGAGCCCTCGCCGTCGCTGTCGCCGTGGCCCACCGACCGTACGATCGCGACCAGTTGCTGCACGGCCAACGGGTACGAGGACAGGGGTGCGGTCACGTCGATGTCGAGGCCGAGGCGGTCGACCATCTCCGCGGCCTCCTTGCGCATCCGCTTCCACTGGATGCGGCCGGCGCGCGTGGGTTCACGTCCGATGAAGATGTTCTCCGCCACCGAGAGGTTGGGGCAGAGGTTGACCTCCTGGTAGACGGTGCTGATGCCGGCGTGCTGCGCCTGCAGCGGGCTGCCGATGTGCACGGTCTTGCCGTCGAGGGTGACGGTGCCGCCGTCCAGGGAGTGAACCCCGGTCAGCACCTTGATCAGCGTGGACTTCCCCGCGCCGTTCTCGCCCATGAGGGCGTGGATCTCGCCGGGGAAGAGCCGGAAGTCGACGCCCGACAGAGCCCGTACCCCCGGAAACTCCTTGACTATGCCCGTCATTTCCAGAACGGGCCTCGGCTCTGCCATACCTCTCCTAGTGAGGGACCCACCGGCTTTACCCGGTGGGGGAACTCAGTCCGTGTGGGGTGATTGCGCCCCGTATCGAGCTGCCGCAGGCCCACAGGGCCTGGCCGACCGGGCTAAGGCCGGCCAGAGGCTCCTGCCGGTTGGTGCGGTGGTCAGTACTTGCGGGTGGGGAGCGCGTCCTTGGCCTGGTCCTGCATGAAGTCGCTCTCCTTGGTCTTGATCCAGCGCTCGACCGTCTCGCCCGCGTGGACCTTCTTCACGACCTCCATCAGCTGGGGGCCGAGCAGCGGGTTGCACTCGACGATCGCGTTGATCTTGCCTTCGGACATCGCGACGAAGCCGTCCTTCACGCCGTCGACCGTGACGATCAGGATGTCCTTGCCGGGCTTCTTGCCGGCCGCCTCGATGGCCTGGATGGCGCCGATACCCATGTCGTCGTTGTGCGCGAACAGCACGTCGATGTCCGGGTTGGACTGCAGGAAGGCCGCCATGACCTGCTTGCCGCCGGCGCGGGTGAAGTCACCGGTCTGGCTGACGACGATCTTCCAGTCGTCCGCGTGATCGGCGTCCATGACCTCCTTGAAGCCCTTGGCGCGCTCGATCGCGGGGGCGGCACCGGTGGTGCCCTCCAGCTGGGCGATCTTCACGTCGCCCTTGTGGCCGGCCTTCTCCAGGACCTTCTCCAGGATCTTGGCGGCGCGCCGGCCCTCGTCCGTGAAGTCGGAGCCGACCAGGGTGACGAACAGGGACTCGTCGCTCTCCACGGACCGGTCGGTCAGGATGACCGGGATCTTCGCGGCCTTGGCCTCGTTGAGGATGGCGTCCCAGCCGGTGACGACGACCGGGGAGAAGGCGATGACGTCGACCTTCTGCGCGATGTAGCTGCGGATCGCGGAGATCTGGTTCTCCTGCTTCTGCTGCGCGTCGGAGAACTTGAGGTTGTAGCCCGCCTCCTTGGCGGCCGACTTCACCGAGTCGGTGTTGGCGGTGCGCCAGCCGCTCTCGGAGCCGACCTGGGAGAAGCCGAGGGTGATCGTCTTGCTGCCGCCGGAGGAGCCGGAGGTGTCGCCGTCCTCCTTGGCGCAGGCCGCCAGGGTGCCCGCAGCCGCCACGCCGACCGCCGCGGTGAGGAAGTTCCGTCTGTTGAGCATGTGCCTTCTCCTTTGAAGAGCCGGTCCGGGGATGGGCCCCTGGGACTCGGTGGTCACTCGGTGAGACCGGCCGGCCGCGGCGCGTCCAGCCTGTCGATCATTGTTCGAAATATCGGGCATACTGAGGTGGATCGAGCGACGCCGAGGCGTCGGTGGAGCGTCAGCCGGGCGCCGTCCCCGACTGAGGGGTGTACGGGAACGTACTGGCACGAACGACGAGTTGGGGTTCGACCGTGGACGTCCCGGACGAGGTCCGGCCCTCGATGAGGTCCAGCAGCAGGGCGATGCTCCGCTGGCCCACCGTCGAGAAGTCCTGCCGGACGGTGGTGAGGGGCGGGGCGAAGAACTCCGACTCCGGGATGTCGTCGAAGCCGACCACCGCGACGTCCTGGGGGGTGCGCACCCCCGCCTCACGCAGGGCCCGCAACACCCCCAGCGCCATCTGGTCGTTGGCGACGAAGACGGCGGTCAGGCCCCGGCCCACCCAGCCCGCCAGTTCCTGACCGGCCCGGTAACCCGACAGCGGACTCCAGTCCCCGCGCAGCGGCATCGGCGGTTCGACACCGGCCTCTTCGAGGGTCTCCCGCCAGCCGACGGTGCGGTCCAGCGCCTCCTGCCAGGACTCGGGTCCGGCCAGGTGCCAGACCTTGCGGTGACCGGCGGCCAGCAGATGACCGGTGGCCAGCCGGGCGCCCAGATTCTGGTCGACGTTGACGCTGGGGATCTCGGCACCGGACCCGGTGCCCACGGCCACCACCGGGAAGGGGTGGCGGAGTTCGGCGAGGGCCTGGACGGCCGAGCGCTGCGGGGCGAGGGCGATCACCCCCTCCACCCCGCCCTCACTGAGCCGGTTCAGCGCCTCGGCGAGGGTCTCGACCGTCAGCTCACGCAGACTGACCGTGGAGACGAGATACCCCTGGGCACGCGCCGCCTCCTCCAACGCGAACAGGGTGCTGGCCGGCCCGTAGAGCGTGGTGCTGGAGGCGACCACACCGAGGGTCCGGGTGCGCCGGGTGGCGAGTGCCCGTGCGGAGAAGTTGCGGCGGTAGCCCATCTCCTCGATCGCGCGCAGCACCTTGGCCCGGGTCGCGTCCCGCACATTGGGGTGATCGTCCAGTACGCGGGAGACGGTCTGGTGGGACACACCGGCCAGGCGTGCCACGTCGGCCATGGTGGGCGGCCGCAACTGCGAGTGGGTCACGGCCGCACCTCCTTGGTGGTCGTCTGCCGATAAGACCTGTGCCGTGGGCGGACGAATCCGCTCGGCCGGCTTCACGCCGGGGTTCCGGAACGCCCCAGGACATGGGGCGGCAAGGCGAGTTGGCGCACTTCGGGCACGACGCTCGTACCTCCTTGGATGCCGCGGGGCGACGACTGGTGAGCGCGGACGTCATTGTGAGCGCTAACAATTCATGGCGGTCAAGAGGGCTGCGCCAGGTCCGTCATCACGGTTGAATAACGCGCCGGTCGCCGAGCGTCACGGAGGTGGCGCGTTCCGACGCGCACCCCGGCCGGGAGCACCCCCTTGGCCCGAACACGTTGACGCAGGCCGCCCCGCCGCCCTGAACCGGGGCGCCGCAAGGGCCGATTCACCCACCAGGACCGCGTCCCGACGGACAGGACCGCAGGAACGGACCACTGCCCGGACCACGCCTCCATGGCCGGAAAACGATCGCCGACACCCGCCCCGCGAGGGCCGCCCGCCCCGCCGGAACAGCCTGCTGTCCGCCATGGACGGGACCAACATCCGGGTCATCACGCGCACAATGAGAGCCACTTTTCGAGCTCCGAGCACCGGATATTTGTACCCATTTGTCACCATTTCCGCCGCCGGTCCGAAACCGCTACCCGTTCGCCCCATTGACACTCCGACCGGGTCGTCCCTACTGTCGCGACCAGAATTTCGAACGTCTTACGAGATTTCGAACAGTCGGACTCGAAGGGGACAGGGAGAATCGTGCGCATCACGGGAATCAGCACACACGTGGTAGGGACGCCGTGGCGGAACCTGACCTACGTGCAGGTGCACACCGACGAGGGACTCACCGGAGTCGGCGAGACCCGCATGCTGGGCCACACCGACGCGCTGCTCGGCTATCTGCACGAGGCGAAGACCAATCACATTCTCGGGTCGGACCCCTTCGCTGTCGAGGATCTGGCCCGCCGGATGAAGTACGGCGACTACGGCCGGGCCGGCGAGATCGTGATGTCCGGCATCGCCGTGATCGAGATGGCGTGCTGGGACATCAAGGGCAAGGCCCTCGGCGTCCCCGTCTGGCAGCTGCTCGGCGGCAAGGTCACCGACAAGGTCAAGGCGTACGCCAACGGCTGGTACACCACGGAGCGCACTCCCGAGGCCTACCACAAGGCGGCGCGGGGCGTCATGGAGCGCGGGTACCGGGCGCTCAAGATCGACCCCTTCGGCACCGGCCACTTCGAGCTGGACCACCAGGAGAGCCTGTACGCCGTCTCGCTGATCGAGGCCGTGCGCGACGCGATCGGGCCGGACGCCGAGCTGATGCTGGAGATGCACGGCCGGTTCTCGCCCTCCACCGCCGTCCGCCTCGCCAAGGACCTGGCCCCCTTCAAGCCCGCGTGGCTGGAGGAGCCGGTGCCGCCGGAGAACCTGAAGGCGCTGGAGAAGGTCGCCGCCAAGGTCGACATGCCGGTCGCCACGGGTGAGCGCATTCACGACCGCATCGAGTTCCGCGAGCTCTTCGAGAGCCAGGCCGTGGACATCATCCAGCCCGACGTCGGCCACATCGGCGGCATCTGGGAGACCCGCAAGCTCGCCGCCACCGCCGAGACCCACTACATGCTGGTCGCGCCGCACAACGTGGGCGGGCCGGTGCTGACCGCCGCCTCGCTCCAGGTCGGCTTCACCGCACCCAACTTCAAGATCCTCGAGCACTTCAACGACTTCGCGGACGCGGAGATCAAGAAGGTCATCAAGGGCGCCCCCCAGGTGAACCCCGAGGACGGCTGCTTCCACCTGTCCCACGAGCCCGGTCTCGGTGTCGAGCTGGACGTGGACGCGGCGGCGGAGTTCCCGCAGCAGCAGGCTCGCTTCGACCTGTGGGCCGAGGGCTGGGAGCAGCGCAAGCCCAAGGGGAACAAGTGAGCACCCGCCGGTCCGGCTCCAGGGGGCTGCGGTGAGCGCCGCCGTGGTGATCGAGGCTCCGGGCGAGCACCGGCTGGTGCCGCACGAGCCTCGGCAGCCGGAGGCCGGCGAGGCCCTGGTCCGGGTGCACGCCTCCGGGATCTGCGGCAGCGACCGCGAGGTCTTCCAGGGCAACCGGCCCGAGGGGTACGTCCGTTACCCCCTCACCCCGGGCCACGAGTGGTCCGGGACGGTGACCGCGGTCGGGGACGGCGTTCCCTCACGTCTCGTAGGCCGCAAGGTGGTCGGCGAAGGCTTCCGCAACTGCCAGGTGTGCGACCGCTGTCACGCGGGCGAGACCACGCTGTGCACCGCGGGGTACGAGGAGACCGGCTTCACCCAGCCGGGCGCGATGGCCACCACGCTGACACTCCCCGCCCGTCTGCTGCACGTCCTCCCGGACGACGCGGATCTGACGGCTGCGGCACTGCTGGAGCCGGCCGCGTGCATCGCGGCCGCCGCGCTCAAGGCGAGGGCCGTTCCCGGTGAGCGGGTCGCGGTCGTGGGCACCGGAACGCTGGGCATGTTCGCCGTTCAGTTCCTGAAGGCCGCCTCCCCGGCCGAGCTGCTCGTCGTGGGCACCCGCCCGGACCGGGCCGAGCTGTCCAAGCGGTTCGGCGCCACGGACTTCCGGACCAAGGACCAGGAGCTCCCCGGCGACTTCGACGTCGTCATCGAGACCGCCGGGTCCGCGGACGCGGCGCGCACCGCCGCCGCACTGCTGCGGCGGGGCGGGCGGCTGGTCCTGACGGGGATCCCGGCGCCGGGCGCGGACGGGCTCGACCCGACGGACCTCGTCGTACGCCAGCTGGAGGTGCACACCGTGTTCGGCGCGGCGCCGGACGCCTGGGCGCACACGGTGCGGGTCTTCGGGGCCGGGCTCCTCGATCCGCTGCCGCTGGTCACGCACGAGCTGCCGCTGGAGCAGTTCACGCAGGCCATCGAGCTGGTGGGGTCCGGCGACCCGACGGTCGGAAAGGTCCTGCTGCGGCCATGACCGCCCCCTGAGCCGTACGCCGGTACGGGGTACCTGACGACCCCGTACCGGCGTACATCCACAATCTTGTTGCACCCAGAACCGCGAACCTCGTCCGAAATATCGAACGTGAAGGACAGCCAGTGACCGACACCACCGCCCCGGCCCCGCGCCGACCCGGCGAACAGGCCCTTGCCTCGCTCGGCCTGGGCGCGCCCGCCCTCGACCCTTCCGACGCCTCCCCGCACTCCTTCCCCGGCGGTGGCCGCTGGCGCACCGAGGTGCCCTCCGTCGAGGGGCCCGAGGCGCTCGCCGTGGTCCTCAAGGAGTCCTCGCGCCTCGATGTGCCGATCCACCGGATCAGCCAGGGCAGCGGCATCTGGATGCTCACCGACGCCGAGATCACCGAGATGGTGGAGGCCACGGCCGAACGTGACATCGAGCTCTGCCTGTTCACCGGCCCGCGCGGCACCTGGGACATCGGCGGCTCCACCCGTACCGACTCCAAGGGCGCCGGCCTCAGGGCCCGCGGCCACGACGCGGTCGCCGGCTGCGTGGAGGACGCCGTACGCGCGACCGAGCTGGGCGTGAAGTGCCTGCTCGTCGCCGATGAGGGTGTGCTGTGGACGCTGCACCGGGCCCGCGTCGCCGGGATCCTGCCGGCCGACACGACCCTCAAGGTGTCGGCGCTGATCGGCCCGGTCAACCCGACCTCGTACGCCGTGTACGAGAACCTGGGCGGCGACTCGATCAACGTGCCCAGCGATCTGACACTGGATCACCTCACCGAGATCCGGCGGGTCTCCGCCGCCCCCATGGACATGTACATCGAGGCCCCCGACGACCTCGGCGGCTACATCCGGATGTACGAGGTCGCCGAGCTGATCCGGCGCGGCGCACCGCTCTACCTGAAGTTCGGCCTGTCGAAGGCCCCCGGGATCTACCCCTACGGGAACCACATGCGGGACCTCACGCTGTCCACGGCCAAGGAACGTGTACGGCGCGGCCGGCTGGCTCTGGACCTCCTCGCACGACACGGAGCGGACGGCGACATGGCGCCGCTCGGCTCGCGGCTGCCGGGTGACCTGAAGCGGTTCGGAAATCCCTCATAACGAACCGGCCAACTGTCTTCACAGAAGACGACGCAGTCACACAGAATCCCCCACATCTCCTCTGGCGTCCTTTCGGCTCATGAAGTGCCGTCCCCGCCAGAACGTTCCAGGCCTTCAAGACATCAAGGATGATGATCATGCGCACTCGCCGAGCCGCAATCGCCGCCATAGCCGGAGCCGCCTCCCTGGCCCTCACCCTGTCCGCCTGTGGCCAGAGCGGTGAGGGCGGCAGCAAGGAGGAGGCCGGGGACGCCAAGGGCGGGACCATCGGCATCTCGATGCCGACCAAGTCCTCCGAGCGCTGGATCGCCGACGGCAAGAACGTCGTCGCGGACCTGGAGTCCAAGGGCTACAAGACCACGCTGGTCTACGGCGAGGACGACCCGGACCAGCAGGTCTCGCAGATCGAGAACCTCATCACGCAGGGCGTGAAGGCGCTGATCGTCGCGGCCATCGACAACAAGTCGATGAACAACGTGCTCCAGCAGGCCAAGGACGCGAACATCCCGGTCATCTCCTACGACCGCCTGATCCTCGGTACGCCGAACGTCGACTACTACGCGTCGTTCGACAACGAGAAGGTCGGCGAGCTCCAGGCCAACTACATCGTCGAGAAGCTCGGCCTGAAGGACGGCTCCAAGAAGGGCCCCTTCAACATCGAGCTGTTCGCCGGCTCCAACGACGACAACAACACCCGCTACTTCTTCGGCGGGGCGATGACCGTCCTGCAGCCCTACATCGACAAGAAGCAGCTCGTCGTCCGCTCCGGCCAGACCGCGCTGAACCAGGTCACCACCCTGCGCTGGGACGGCGGCAAGGCCCAGAACCGCATGGACGAAATCCTGACCTCGGCCTACAAGAGCGAGCGTGTCGACGCGGTCCTCTCGCCGTACGACGGCATCTCCATCGGCATCCTCTCGGCGCTGCGGTCGGACGACTACGGCTCCAAGAGCAAGCCGTGGCCGATCGTCACCGGTCAGGACGCCGAGGTCGCCTCGGTGAAGTCGATCATCGCCGACGAGCAGTCGATGACCGTGTACAAGGACACCCGTGAACTCGCCAAGGTGGCCTCGAACATGGTCGACGCGGCGCTCAACGGCAAGAAGCCCGAGGTCAACGACACCAAGACCTACGACAACGGCTCCAAGGTCGTCCCCGCCTACCTGCTCACGCCGGTCAGCGTCGACAAGGCCAACTACCAGAAGGAGGTCGTCGACTCCGGCTACATCAAGGAAAGCGACCTCAAGTAACCGCCGGCACACTCTGATTGGAAGGCACGACCATGGCGGGACCCGTCCTGGAAATGCGCTCGATCGTCAAGACCTTTCCCGGCGTCAAGGCGCTGTCGGACGTCACGCTGACCGTCCAGCAGGGCGAGGTCCACGCCATCTGTGGGGAGAACGGCGCCGGTAAGTCGACCCTGATGAAGGTCCTCTCCGGCGTCCACCCGCACGGCACCTACGAGGGGGACATCCTCTTCGAGGGCGAAGTCTGCGAGTTCAAGGACATCCGGGCGAGCGAGCACCGCGGCATCGTCATCATCCACCAGGAACTGGCGCTGTCGCCGTTCCTCTCCCTCGCGGAGAACATCTTCCTCGGCAACGAGCACGCCAAGGGCGGGTTCATCGACTGGCGGGAGACCCTGCGGCACGGCACCGAGTTGCTGCGCCGGGTCGGGCTCAGTGACCACCCGGACACCCGCGTCGCCGACATCGGCGTGGGCAAGCAGCAGCTGGTGGAGATCGCGAAGGCGCTGTCGAAGAAGGTGAAGCTGCTCATCCTGGATGAGCCGACCGCGGCCCTGAACGACGAGGACAGCGGCAAACTCCTGGATCTCATCCTGGAGTTGAAGAAGCAGGGCATCACCTCGATCATCATCTCCCACAAGCTCAACGAGATCCGCAAGGTCGCCGACTCGGTGACGATCCTCCGCGACGGCAAGACCATCGAGACGCTCGATGTGAAGGCGCCGGAGACCACCGAGGACCGGATCATCAGCGGGATGGTCGGCCGGGACCTGGAGAACCGGTTCCCGGACCGCACCCCGCACGAGCCGGAGAAGGGCTCGGCCCCCGCGCTGGAGATCCGCAACTGGACCGTGCACCACCCGATCGACCAGCAGCGCAAGGTCGTCGACGATGTGTCCCTGTCCGTGCGGCGCGGCGAGATCGTCGGCATCGCGGGCCTGATGGGCGCCGGCCGCACCGAGCTCGCGATGAGCGTCTTCGGGCGGACCTACGGCCGTTACGCGCAGGGCACGGTCCTCAAGGACGGCAAGGAGATCCGTACGAAGACCGTCCCCGAGGCGGTCAAGCACGGCATCGCGTACGTCACCGAGGACCGCAAGCACTACGGCCTCAACCTCATCGACACCATCAACCGCAACATCTCGCTCAGCGCGCTGGGCAAGGTCGCCAAGCGGGGCGTGGTCGACGAGCACGAGGAGCGGCAGGTCGCCGAGGGCTTCCGCAAGTCCATGAACATCAAGGCGCCGACCGTCTTCGAACCGGTGGGCAAGCTGTCCGGCGGCAACCAGCAGAAAGTCGTCCTCAGCAAGTGGATCTTCGCGGGTCCGGACGTGCTGATCCTGGACGAGCCGACGCGCGGCATCGACGTCGGCGCCAAGTACGAGATCTACACGGTCATCGACCAGCTGGCCGCCCAGGGCAAGGCGGTCGTCTTCATCTCGTCCGAGCTGCCGGAACTGCTCGGCATGTGTGACCGCATCTACACGATGGCCGCGGGGCGGCTGACCGGTGAGTTCTCGCGGGCCGAGGCCTCGCAGGAATCGCTGATGCGTCAGATGACAAAGGACAAAGAGGTATCCCGATGAGCACGGATGTGACCGCCAAGACCCCGGCCCCCGCGCCGCCGGGCAAGAGCGGAGGGGCCGCGGGCGACGGTCTGCTCCAGCTGGTGATGGACGGCATGCGCCGCAACATGCGGCAGTACGGCATGCTGATCGCCCTCGGCCTGATCGTGGTGCTGTTCGCCGTGTGGACCGACGGCGACCTGCTGCTGCCGCGCAACGTCTCCAACCTGGTGCTGCAGAACAGCTACATCCTCATCCTCGCGATGGGCATGATGCTGGTGATCATCGCGGGCCACATCGACCTGTCGGTCGGTTCGCTGACGGCGTTCATCGGCTCGATGGCAGCCGTGTTCATGGTCAAGAACGATCTGCCATGGCCGGTCGCCGTGATTCTGTGCCTGGCGGTGGGCGCGATCGCGGGCGCGGTCCAAGGCTTCTTCATCGCATACGGCGGCATACCATCCTTCATCGTGACCCTCGCGGGCATGCTGATCTTCCGCGGTCTGACCGAGATCTTCCTCGAGGGCCAGACCCTCGGCCCGTTCCCGGAGGGCCTGCAGAAGGTCGCCAACGGCTTCCTGCCGGAGGTCGGTCCGAACACGAACTACCACAACCTCACACTGCTGCTCGGCTTCGGCATGATCGCGTTCGTGGTCTTCCAGGAGTTCCGTGACCGCCGCCGCCAGCAGGAGTTCCACCTCGACGTCCCGCCCTTCAACCTGTTCCTGCTGAAGCTGGTCGCGCTCGGCGCCGCCATCCTCACGCTGACGATGCTGCTGGCCAGCTACAAGGGCGCCCCGATCGTGCTGCTCATCCTGGGCGTGCTGCTCGTCGGCTTCGGCTACGTCATGCGCAACGCGATCATCGGCCGCCACATCTACGCCATCGGCGGCAACCTGCCCGCGGCCAAGCTGTCGGGTGTGAAGGACAAGAAGGTCACCTTCCTGATCTTCGTGAACATGGGCATGCTCGCGGCCCTGGCGGGTCTGGTCTTCGCCGCCCGCTTCAACGCGGCCTCCCCCAAGGCCGGCCTCAACTTCGAGCTGGAGGCGATCGCGGCCTCGTTCATCGGCGGCGCGTCGATGAGCGGCGGTGTCGGCACCGTCCTCGGCGCGATCATCGGTGGCCTGGTCCTCGGTGTGCTGAACAACGGCATGAACCTCGTCGGCATCGGCACCGACTGGCAGCAGGTCATCAAGGGCCTGGTGCTGCTGGCGGCGGTCGGGTTCGACGTGTGGAACAAGCGCAAGGTCGGTTCGTAGGTTTGCACCGAAGGGCCCCGCCGGAAGGCGGGGCCCTGTTCTTTTCAGCAACGGAGGCAACAAGCCGGTGAAGTCGCTCTTCGGCACCCTCGCCGACGGCACCGAGGTCCACAGCTGGTCGCTCGCCAACGGCGGCACGCGGATGAAGGTCCTCTCCTACGGCGGCATCGTGCAGTCCCTGGAGATCCCGGACGGCCTCGGCCAACTCGCCAACGTCTCCCTGGGCTTCGACACCATCGAGGACTACGTCGCCAAGAGCCCGTACTTCGGCGCCCTGATCGGCCGGTTCGGCAACCGCATCGGCGAGGGCCGGTTCACCCTCGACGGCGAGGCCTACGACGTCAACTCCAACGACGCCGTGAACAGCCTGCACGGCGGCGCCAAGGGCTTCGACAAGAAGGTCTGGGACATCGAGCCGTTCACCAAGGGCTCCGACGTCGGCCTGTACCTGTACTGCACCTCCGCCGACGGCGAGATGGGCTACCCGGGCACGCTCAAGGTGAAGGTGACGTACACCCTCACCAAGCACGGCGACTGGCGCATCGACTACGAGGCCACCACCGACAAGACCACCGTCGTCAACCTCACCAGCCACGTGTACTGGAACCTCGCCGGCGAGGGCAGCGGCACGATCGAGAACCACGAGCTCAAGATCGCCGCGTCCCGCTACACCCCCGTCGACTCGGGCCTCATCCCCACCGGTGAGCCGGCCCCCGTCGCGGGCACCCCCTTCGACTTCCGCCGCACCAAGGTGATCGGTGAGAATCTGCGCGAGGCGCACCAGCAACTGCTGTACGCCAAGGGCATCGACCACAACTGGGTGCTCGACAAGGGCATCTCGCCCAAGCCCGAGTGGATCGCCACGCTGAAGGACCCGTCCTCCGGGCGCACCCTGCGCATGGCGACCACCGAGCCCGGCCTGCAGTTCTACTCGGGCAACTTCCTCGACGGCACCCTGGTCGGCCCCTCCGGCCGCGCCTACCGGCAGGGCGACGCGCTGTGCCTGGAGACGCAGCACTTCCCGGACTCGCCGAACAGGCCGTCGTTCCCGTCGACGGTGCTGCGGCCGGGACAGACGTACCGGTCCACGACGATCCACTCGTTCAGCCGCTGACGTCTCCTCGAGGGCCCCATCTGACGGACCTTCACAGGTGGCACACAAGTTCTTACCGATTTCTCAGTGGTTGAACAGCGCCATCCCAGCCTCCGTATGTAAGAGCGGCCCGTGCTCCCCCGCGCGGGCCACCCAAGACGACGGGCCCGGTCTTCCCCGCCGGGCCCGCCCTCATACGGAGGTTCCATGGCCGACAACGTCACCTCGCTGTTCCGCAGTACCGCGGCACACAGCCCGTCGATGGCGGCGTTGACGCGGGAGGGCGGCGACGGGGCCGGTCCGGTCGACTTCTGCATCCCCTGCAACCCCTACTTCCCGACGCCGGAGATGTTCCAGGACATGGGGACGCGGCTGCGGGACATCATCACGTACTACCCGAGCAGCGCCGACACGATCACGGCCGAGCTGTGCAGCCTGCTCCAACTCCCGCCGCAGTGCGTGGCGATGGGCAACGGCTCCACGGAGCTGATCACCTGGATCGACCACCTCCTGGTCCGTGAGTCCCTCGCCATCCCCGTCCCCACCTTCGGCCGCTGGACCGACCAGCCGATGGAGACCGGCAAGCGGGTCGACATGTTCCCGCTGCAGGAGTCCAGCGGATTCGCCCTGGACCTCGCGCAGTACGCCGAGTTCATCCGGGCCAGGGGGACCCGGGTGGCGGTCATCTGCAACCCCAACAACCCCGACGGCGGCTACCTCCACAAGCATGCGCTCGTGCAGTTCATGGACGCGATGGCCGACCTCGACCTGGTCATCATCGACGAGTCGTTCCTGGAGTTCGCCGACGCCGAGCAGGAGCCGTCGGTGGTCCAGGAGGCGATGCTTCGCCCGAACGTCATCGTCCTGCGCTCCCTCGGCAAGAACTTCGGCCTGCACGGCATCCGCTTCGGCTACCTGGTCGCCAACCCGGCGCTCGCGGGCATGGTCCGCTCGATGCTGCCGAAGTGGAACCTCAACGCCTTCGCCGAGCACGTGGTGTTCATGCTCAAGAACCACGGCCCCGAGTACGCGCAGAGCCTGCACCAGGTACGCAAGGACCGCCTCGACATGGCCAGCCAGCTCGCCGCGCTGCCCGGCCTGACGGTCTACCCGTCCCAGGGCAACTTCCTCTTCGTGCGCCTCCCCGTGGGCGCGGAAGGCACCGTGGTCCGCGACCGGCTGCTCACCGAGCACCGGATCCTGGTCCGCGAGTGCGGCAACAAGATCGGTTCGTCCAGCCGCTTCCTGCGACTCGTGGTGCGCCCCCAGGTGGACGTGCGTCGCCTGGTGTCCGGCCTGGAGCAGGTGCTCTACGGGTCCAGGAGGGGAGCCGCCGTGCCCGAGCTGGGTACAGGGACCAACTACAGCTCGGGTACGGCGGCCGTGGACCGGTTGGTCAGCTCCACCAACGGATCGGGGATGCAGGGGCTTGCCGCGCAGGCCATGGCGGCCGGGATGCCCGCGGCGGCTCAGCCCGCCGGCATGCCGATGCCGATGCCGGCGCCGGCATCGGTGGCTCCGGCCCCGGCCCCCGTGCCGGTCCCTGCTCCCATGCCCGCCGCGCCCTCGCCGATGCCGTTCCCGTCGCCTGTGGCGCCGGCGGCCGCGGCTGCGGCTGCGCCGGCCGCTGCTGCCGCGATGGGCGGGCCCACCCCGCCGGGGGTCCCGGCTCGGGGTGGGCTTACGGCGGCGCAGGTGCGGGGGACGACCGGGCCGGGGCTTACTCCGGCCGCGGCCACCGGGTGGCCCAACAGTCAGAGTTGGCCCAATGCGGCGGGGATGGGGCAGGTCGGGTAGCGCCTGTTCGCCCCTGGCGGCACTGCGCTTACGCCGGATTCAGGCGCCACTGTTGGCAGTTGTTGTTCAACCACGCCCACTGACGTACGTCTGCCCCGTCCGCCGTCCCGCAGTTCGCCACGTCGGCAACCTTGCCCGTGGCCTGGTTGACGATCTGCACGTAGCCGCCGTCCGTGGCGATGAAACGGAAGCGCTGGCAGGTGTTGTTCAGCCAGGACCACTGGCGCAGGTCGGCGCCGTCGGCGGAGGAGCAGTTCTCGGTGTCGAGGACCTTGCCGGTGGCGACGTTGACCAGGCGGTGGGTGTCGTCGCCGAGGTCCTCCAGGCGCCACTTCTGGTTGTTGCCGCCGCTGCACGTCCACTGCTGGACGTTCGCCCCGTCGGCCGTCGAACTGCCCGCCACGTCGAGGCACTTGCCGCTGTTGCGGTTGCTGATGGTGTACGTCGTCGACGCGGACGACGGCTCACCGGAGGGGCCGGTCATGCTCGCGCCGAGCCGCACCGGGGTGCCGAAGTTCGGGGTGCCGTCGGAGTTCCAGGTGAACTTCTGCGCCCGTGTCGTACGGCCGTTGTCGCAGCCGTCGCTCGCACTGTCGTTGGCGTGGTAGACGATCCAGTTCTCGGTACCGTCGGGGGAAGTGAAGAAGCCGTTGTGGCCGGGCCCGTACACGCCGTTGGAGTCACTGCGCTGGAAGACCGGCGTGGACTTCTTGGTCCAGGAGGAGGCCGAGAGCGGGTCGGAGCCGGTGAGCGTCAGCTGGCCGAGCTTGTAGTCGGGTGTCCAGCAGCCGCTTCCCGAGTAGATGAGGAAGGTCTTGCCGCCCCGCTGGAGGATCTCCGGCCCCTCGTTGACCGTGCCGTTGCGCTCCCAGTCGTAGGTCGGCGTGGAGATGGTGGAGAAGCCGGTGGCGAGGGTGTACGGGTTCGACATCCGGGCCGCGACGATGTTCTGTGTGCCGCCGCCGATCGCGCTACCGAACAGGTACAGCTGGCCGTTGATGGTGGCCACGTTCGCGTCCAGCATCCAGGCGGAGTTGAGCTGGTTCTTGTAGGTGTACGGCCCCATGGGGTCGGACCCGGCGCTCTCCAGCACATGGGTGCGCTGGGTCGGGTTGTAGTCGGAGATGTTCTGCCCGGCGACGTAGTACAGGTACCAGCGGCCGTTGAGGAAGTGGATCTCCGGCGCCCAGATGTTGCAGCAGCGGCTCGCCGCGTCGCCCTTCCACACCTGCACGCTGGGCGCGGTGGCGAGGCCGGCGAGGGTGGCGGACTTGCGCATGGTGATGACGTCGGTCCAACTCGTCGTCACCATGTAGTAGTTGCCGTTGTGGTACGAGATCCAAGGGTCGGCGCCCTTCTGCGTCTTGACCGGGTTGGTGAAGGACGCCGCGCTGGCGGACGGTTGCCCGATCGAGAGGGCCAGCAGCAGCGCTGCCAGCAGGGTCAGTATGCGACGGGCCATCCGGTGCTCCAGTTCAGTAGGTTGATGCCCAGCTTGGGCGTGCCGTTGTCGTTGCCGTCGTAGTAGTGGTAGACGATCAGGTCCCCGTCGACGTCGTTCATGATCGACTGGCCGCCGGGGCCGATGACGCTGCCGTGCGACTCCAGGACCGGAGTCCCGCCGTTGTTCATCATCGAGACGCCGTTCTTGTCGACGTACGGCCCGGTGACGCTGGTGGACCGGCCGACCTTGACCTTGTAGGTGGAGCTGGTGCCGGCGCAGCAGGTGTCGTAGGAGGCGAAGAGGTAGTAGTAGCTGCCCCGCTTGACGATGTAGGGCGCCTCGACGGCCTTGGTGCCGGTCGGGCGGGAGGCGAGCGAGTAGCGGGTGGTGTTGCTCGACAGCTGCTTCCCGGTGGACGGGTTGATCTGGATCATCTTGATGCCGGTCCACCAACTGCCGAAGGACAGCCACCACTTGCCGTCGCTGTCGACGAAGAGGTTGGGGTCGATGGCGTTGTAGTCGCTGGAGGAGCTGGACGTGTAGACGACGCCGTAGTCGGTCCAGCTGCCCGGCCGGCCGGTCGTCGAGCCCGCGAGGCCGATGGCCGAGGTGTTCGAGCCGAACTTCGAGACGGAGTAGTACATCAGGTACTTGCCGCCCTGGTACGAGATGTCCGGCGCCCAGGCCTCCGGCACGGAGGAGTACGTCGACCACCAGCCGGGGCGGCTGCCGAAGGCGTCGGCGCCCGCGCTGAAGGCGGTGCGGTCGGACGACGTCTTGCTGGCGATGCCGCCGCCGGTGGCGTACAGCAGGTACTGGCCGGACGAGGTGCGGATCATCGTCGGGTCGTGGGTGACGACGGAACCGGTGACCCGGCCGGGGTTGGGGTAGGCCGACGCCGTGGAGGGGATCAGGGCGAGCAGGGCGGCGGCGGGGAGGGCGAAGAGGGCGGCTCGGCGGGAGGTGCCGGACCTACGGGACTTGCGGAGGGTGCGGGAGGTACGGGAGGTGCGGCTCACGTGGATCCTCCTTGCGGTGGGGGGAGTTCACATGACGTTCGACATTTCGACCATCGATCGCCACTTCGGACGGGACCGTAGAATCGAATCACTTGCGCGTCAACGGTCCGCGCAGACACAGGAAGTCGACAGCGTCGCAGGGGTTGTTCAGAGATCAAGCATTGGGCATAGTCCGTTCACCATCGCGGAGATCTCGTGAACGCCGCGCCACCTGGGATCCACAGGGAGAAACAGGCATGCCCAAGCTCAGACGCATAGTCATGACCGCCCTCGCCGCGTCCGCCCTCACCGTCGCCACGGCCGCCTCGGCCCACGCGGCCACCATCGACTACTACACGAACACGGCCAACGTCTGCGGTTCCGTCGGCTTCAGCAAGTACGGCGACGTCTTCCGGTTCCTCGACGTCTGCAGGGACTACAGGGGCGTGCGCGTGCAGGTCACGAACCCGACGACGGGAGTCCCGTCCACCAGCGACGCCAAGTGGAGCCACGACTACACCGGCGGATACACCGGCTACGACTGGGACAACGCCGGCACCTACAACACCGACATCAATGAGGACGCCTGCTTCTACTTCCGGGCGGGCCTTGTCGACAACGGCGACTACGTGGACGACTCGTACGGCAGCTGGCGCCTGGCCTGCGCCTCGAACTAGCGCTCCAGTGCGTTTTGAAGTTTGGTGATCGCGAAGTCGTGCCCCTGAAGGTTGAGCAAGCAGGCGCACACCCCTTGAGCTGCGCCGTTGTGCACGCTGCTGACCTGGCATGATGCCCCCCATGGAAACCGGGTTCCCGTGGGGGTCCACGCCGACCGTCGATCTCCGCCTGTGGCGCTCTGACGCCATCGTGCTGTTCGACTGGCTGATGAGCACCGACCTGGACACCGTGCCAATCACCCACCCGGCTCAGAAGCAGGCTCTCGCAGACCTTCTGGCACGTTTGGAAGAGGTGGACGTCATCGAGTCCACCGAGGAAGAGATCGCCGCAGCCCAGGAAGAGGTGGCCAAGGACATGGACGGGTAGGGCACCTGGAGCGATCAAACTTGGATGGCACGAGCTCATCGTTCGCTGTCACAGGACACGGGCCGGCCCACCACAAGATCGCGAAAGCAGACTGGAGCACCAGGGCGTGTATCGAAAGTGGATCTTGAGCATGCGACGATTTTGATTCGTGGGGCGACGAGATCTGACGGATGCGCAGTGGGCGGCGCTGGAGCCGCTGTTGCCGAAGGGCAAGAAGCCGGGCCGGTCGGCGATATGGACCCGGCGACGACTGATCGACGGCACACGGTGGCGGACCCGAACCGGGACGCCGTGGCGGGATGTTCCGGAGCGGTACGGGCCCTGGGGCGGGCGTACGACCGGTTTCGCTGCTGGCAGCGAGACGGTATCTGGCAGCGGATCTTCACCGAGCTGCAGGCCCGGGCCGACGCCCAGGACCTGATCACCTGGGACCTCAACGTCGACTCCACCATCGTCCGGGCCGCCCACCGGCACGCGGCCGGGGCAAGGAAAAGGGGGACCTGCAAAAGGAACCGCCCGGCGGCCTCGTCATCGAGCCGGACGACCATGGGCTCAGGCGCTCCCGCGGCGGCCTGACCACCAAGCTACACCTGGCCGCCGAGCAGGGGCAGAAGCCCATGTCCATCGTGGTCACAGCCGGACAGCGCGGCGGCTCACCGCAGTTCGAGCCCGTCCTGGACAAGGTCCGCGTGCCCCGCATGGGGCCGGGCAGGCCGCGCACTCGGCCCGATCGAGTGCGCCCCGACAAAAGCGTACGCTTCCGGAAAAACCGCGCCGCGCTTACCTACGCAGACGTAAAATCCGCTGCACCATCCCAGACGAGGCCGACCAGGCCCGCAACCGAGAGAAGCTCGGCTCCCGCGGCGGCCGTCCACCGAAGTTCGACCCAGAGGACTACAAGGCCCGGCACGCCGTCGAGTGCGGCATCAACCGGCTGAAGCGGCACCGGGCCGTCGCCACGCGATACGACAAACTTGCTGTCCGCTACGACTCGACATTGCTGGTCGCCGCCATCAACGAATGGCTGTGACCGGCACGCGACCACGTCTCAAGCCCACACTGTCCTGACCACGGCGTGGCCTGCTTCAGCCGCCCGCCCATAGAACCCTTGGAGGCCCCTGTGATAGTCGAGGAACTCCTGCCTGACCTGTGCCTCGTCCCAGCCGCCCCAGACGAACTTGGCACCGGCGACGTTCCACAGCTCGTCGAACGAGACACGTGCGAGGAAGCCTGCGGCCTGTGACACCCCAGGCGGCTCCAGAATCCCCAGGGGCGGGTTGGAGGGGTCGGCATCGGCGCTGTGTGCCACTGGCCGCCCGCCGTAAATCGGCAGCTCCCAAGAGTCGTCGGCATCCCCATCGAGGACATCGGCAGCGGCATAGAGGTCATTGACGGAGCCCCAGACCTTGTCGATCGACTCGGCGATGCCCGCTGCGTACTCGTCGGGATGGTTCTCCCAAGCCTCCCGCATGAACGCCGCAAGCCAGGTGTGGTCGTCCCGGATCTCGGATTCCGCGACGGCGCGCATGTGCATGTGCATGCTCACGGCGACGAGTCCTCCCAGTTCGGCGGCCCGCCTGTCGGGCCGAACGGAGAGAACCTACTCGACGGCACTGACGGCGCAATGCCCGTCTCTTGACGCTGGGATGCCCGGCTCTGCCAGGACGCCCTCCGACACCGAGCGCCGCGTGTCGTCGAGATCGACCGCTGCGGACAGGTACCCATCCGTACGGACGTTCGCAACAGGCCCTAGCCCGGCGAGCGGCGTCCGACGAGTGACAGCCACCCATGGCAGGTCCACTTCCGCACGGACGGTCTTGCCGGGTGGCTCGCGGTCCAGCACTCCGGCAGCGGGTTCTGTACGGGTGTCGCCGGCGTGCGCAGTCCGCGGCTCCAAGGTCCGCGCACGAACGCCAGTTGGCGCTTTCAATGGAAGCCTGGGCGGTGTTTTTCTCTCACTGCGGGAAGAGCTAAAAGAAATCGGGCCCTGGAATCAAATGATCCAGGGCCCGTCGCACATATTTCGTCAGTGACCGGCAGCGTGCGCGTGCACGCCCAGCGCGACGCCCTCGGGCGAGACCGCGGCAAAGACGTCGGCGCAGGCGACGGCGGACACGGTCTCGGAGAGACCGGCGACACCACCGGAGAGGGTGCCCGCGAGACCGGCGGAGGCGGCGGCGCCCGCCTGGCCACCGGAGATGTTGTCCAGGGCGGCGTCGGCGATCTCGGCCGTTTCAACCTGAGAGGTGAAGCTCATAACCTGCGGTTCCCTTCGCGTGAACATGCTGCAAAATACGGCGGTGGCTGACCGATTCCCGGACCGGAATCCATTCCCGGCGCCTCCATCCGTGCGCAGGATCAAAGCACGCCGAAGAGGAGACGGCCAGCCGCGTCGGGGCGGTGCACGACGTATTCCGACGACCGGCTTCACCGCTATGACCGCAGGGTCACCGAATACGCCAACTTCTTCACGGGACCTGCCGCCTTACTGCGTACCTGACTGTTGCGGCCCGGTTTCCAAGGCGGACACTTCGGCGACAAGACGGCGCGCGGCGACAGGGATGTGGTGGATGGCCAGGCCCGGCATGAACTTCTGGCGCGCTGGTGTGGACGTTTGCCGGAGGTTCGGGCCCCGCGCCTGAAACTGTCAGGGCTACTCGGCCAGATGCCGGTGCATCCTGCTCCAGTTGATCCTGTTGTCGAGTTCGGTCAGGAGCCCGTCAGCAGCCCAGGTGGCCTGCGGCTCGTGCCCCTGCTCGGCCAGCCGACGCACGAGGTCGGCGTTGTCCTGCTGTCTGGCGATGACGGCGTCGACGATCCCCACGGTCGAGTCGAGGCCGTACGCGCTGCAGAAGTCCTCCAGTCGCGAACGGCGGTCGGGCGGCGCCGGGTAGTGCAGCCAGCGCAGACACTCGGCATCGTCGCGGAAGGGGGCGACGTACTCCAGCGCGTAGGCCACATCGTGCAAGCGGGGTGCCGGGCGGGCGAAATCCCAGTCGATGATTCCCACCGGCCGATTACCCTGCCAGACGACGTTCCACGGGCCGAAGTCCCCATGGCAGACAACCTCGTCGTCCCCTGGGCTGTCAGATTCCGTGGACCATGTCGCGCCCGGCGGAGGTGAAAAGCCCCTGCAGGCATCGTGGTAGTCGCGCAACAGCCGGGCGAAGTTCCTCAGACCTTGGCCGTCCACGACCTTGGCCCAGCCCGACGGGCCGGATTCACCCTCGATGAAGGTGAGGACCTCACGTCCCTCGTCGTCGATTCCCAGCGGCCGCGGCGCATAGGCGAAACCGACCTTCGCAAGGTGCCGCAGCAACGCATGGACGGTGGGCGTCCACGGCTGGACGGGCCTGCGGACGGTGTCACCGATCCGCACCACCCGACGATGAGCTCCGTCCTGCATCACTTCATCGGTCGACACGCGGTTCACGCTACCCAGCCCGCGCCGTCATCAGTTCATGCCGAACACCCTGACCAAGGAGCCGTACGCCCGTCCAGCAACGCGAGCCCCAGCGGCGTCACGGAATGCAGCACGGCCTTCCCCGCCCTGCACGTGCTCACCAGCCCCGCCTTCCGCAGGATGCCGACATGGTGGCTGGCCGTGGCGGGGGCGATGCCCGCGTCGTGGGCGAGTTCGGTGGTCGTCACGCCGTGGTCCGCGACCGATTCGAGGATCCCGGCGCGGGTGCGCCCGAGGAGGGCGTTGAGGGAACGCAGCCCCGGTGTGCCGCCGCTCAGGACCGTCTCGTGGGTCATCGGGTAGACCACGACGCACGGCAGCGCCGGGTCCTTGAGCAGCGTCGGCTTGCGCCGGCAGAAGTACGACGGGAGGACCAGCAGTCCGCGTCCGTCGAGGCGTACGTCACGGTCCGCGCCCAGCCCCGTCAGCTCCAGGACCGGAGGCCGCCAGACGAGGCCGGGGTGGAGCGTGCTCAGCAGGCCGCCGAGGTCGCCGTCCGCCAAGTACCGGCTGTGGGCCGCGCGTTCGGCGTCGAAGCGGGTGCGGACGCGACCCCACCACGGCGCCAGCGCGGTCGCGAAGTACTCCCGGAACGTGCGCGCGAGGTGGGCGACCGCCTCCTTGTCACCGTCGGCCAGCGGCCTCGCCCAGGGCGGCAGTCGTCGGCCGGCGCGGGACAGTTCCACCAGGTCGTGCCGGAGCCGCTGCCGTGGCGTGGACAGCAGGGCGCCGACCCCCGCGTCCAGGCCGCCGGTGCCGGCCGCCGGGGTGAGGAAGTCCGCCGAGTAGCCGACCGGCGGGGCCAGGCGGAGCAACGGCCGTACCTCCGCGGGTAAGTCGTGACGCACCCGCCGTCGCCAGCCGCCGAAGGCGGCGGAGCCGTCGCCCGTCTGGAGCATGTGCATGCTGAGCAGCGCCTCCCACATGGGATCGGGGGCCGGTGCCAGCCGGATGTGTGCGAGGTCATCATCGGTGAAGTGAATGCGTACCGCCATGTGAGCCATCCCCGTTCGGCGCATCGTGCGTCCCATGCTCCGACGGTCCTCGGCTCTTGCCATCCTCAGAAGTCATGGGGCGCCACACCCCGGCCTCGCTCCGGTCCCCCCGCATGCCGAAGCCCCGCCGCATGTGTTCGCACACATACGGCGGGGCGCTCCTCCGGCAGGACCGGTCAGCAGGGCTCGACGGAACTCACCTGGTCACGGACCGGCGATCCCAGGTCCAGTGCCTGCCCGTCCAGGATCACCTGGATCTCGTTCTCGTAGTCCGCGTCCCGGTACAGGCACCAGTCGTCGCCGGAGATGTTCTTCACCGACCACACGTGGTCGTTGAGGCCG
Source organism: Streptomyces sp. NPDC093591 (assembly GCF_044764885.1). Classification (NCBI taxonomy): domain Bacteria; kingdom Bacillati; phylum Actinomycetota; class Actinomycetes; order Kitasatosporales; family Streptomycetaceae; genus Streptomyces; species Streptomyces sp. NPDC093591. Next base: position 192,519 of record NZ_JBIWIY010000016.1, on the reverse strand, counting down.
CCCGGCAGCTGGCCCAGGTTGGACGCGCCGTCCGACAGCGAGTAGTGCGCGCCGCCGCCCTGCGCGTCGTGGTAGATGCAGAACTCCGACGGGTCGCAGGGCCAGGTGGCCGGGTCGCCGGCCGCCTGCGCGGACGTGGGAATCGCCAGCATGGCGGCGCTGCCGACGAGGGCTGCCAGACCGAGGGAGAGACGGTGCTTGCGAGTGGAGCGCATGAACATGAGGTGCTTCCTTTCCCCGTTGTCGTGCGTACGACGACCAGCCTGCGGTCCGCACCTCAACCCCCGCACCCGCCTTCGATCTGGATCGAATTGATTCCAAGTTGCTTGTCGCGCATGGAACTTGACGGATGTTCACTTTGCTCAACTGACAGCTCATCAACAGCATCCGTTGCCTACGGTGCCGTGCTCATGACAGACACTTCGCAGGCAACCCCCACCACGATCGGACGCCGCACCGTACTGATCGCCACCGGCGCCACGGCCGCCTCCCTGGCCGTCGCCGCCGCGGCCGTCTTCACCCTCACCAAGGAGATGACCGAAGGCCCCTACTACCTCGACGGACAGCTCGTCCGCGCCGACATCGGCGAGGACAAGACAGGCTTCCCGCTGCAGCTGACCCTCACCGTCGTCGACGACGACACCTGCGCTCCCCTCGGCAACGCCCTCGTCGAGCTCTGGCGGCGACGCCCTCGGCGAGTACTCCGGCTTCGTCGGCAACAACGGCCACGACGAGCCCGACAACGGCACCTTCCTGCGCGGCGGCACCCTCACCGACGCCGACGGGGTCGCCAGGATCACCACCGTCTATCCGGGCTGGTACAGAGGCCGCTGCGTCCACATCCACGTCAAGGTGCACAGGGACGTCACCCTCACCTCCGACGGCTCCTTCACGGGCGGCCAGGAACTCCACACCGGGCAGCTCTTCTTCGACGAGGCGACCACGACGAGCGTCGGCGCGCTGTCGCCGTACTCGGCCAACACGGTCACCCGCACCACCCTCGCCCAGGACTCCATCTACGACGACGGAGGCGCCGCGTCCGGCCTCCTGACCCTGACGGCCCTGGGCGGTTCGCCGTCGGCGGGATACACGGGGACGCTGACGCTGGGGGTCGAGAGCAGCTGACGTACCCCCAGCGTCAGTTCACCGGGCGTACCCGGGGTCCGCTCAGGACTCCGGGCACTCCTTCCATGCCAGGTGGTACACCGTGCTGATGTCCCCGTCCGTCGAGTCCATCGTCATGAAGCTGACCTTGTCCGGCGAGGACGTGCCGGCGTTGACCCGCAGCTCGGTGTTGATGTTGAAGTTGCGCTGGACTCCGCAGGGTGCCCAGACCAGCTGGGCCCAGTCGGTGCTGTCGGTGGCCTGCCAGTTGTCGTTGAGGGGGCCACTGTAGGAGTGGTTGCGGAACTGGGTGTTCGGCGAGCCCTGGAAGTAGTACGAGGCCCGCTGGATGGCGCTCGCGCCGGGCTGGAGGGCGGCGAAGCCGCGGTAGTCGGCGCTGGCGATGGCGTAGGTGAAGCCCTGCGGGACGTGCACGACCAGGTTGAGCTGGCAGTTCTTGCGGAACGCCGTGGGATCGGAGTTGCCGCCGACCTGGGCGAGGTAGTCGCTGTAGGTGACGGTGAAGGCGGTGTTGTCCTCGGAGACGGCGACGGCGGTGGTGCCCTGGGGGCAGCCGGAGCCGTTCACCGTGGCGACCTTGATGACGATCTTGTCCGGCGGCGGGTCCTCGAACGCGGGGGACGCCTGCGCGGGCAACGCCGTGGTGAGCAGGGCGGCCAGCGCGCCTCCGCTCAGCAGGTATCTCAGGAGTCCACGTGCCATGGAGCTCTCCTTGGGGTCGGGGGGTGGCTACGCCCCCGACCCGTGCAGCCCTGTTGAAGCTTTGAAGAAACGGTGATGTTTCTGTGAAGGCCGGAGGCGTACGAATCGTAGGAGTCGCACGTGCGGTCGACAGGGGCCAACTCCAGCCATTTACCGCACAGTTGAGTGACGCACCCTCAGGTCATTCACAGCCGCACAGGGCAACAGTCAGGCACACACAGGCGCGACCCGATCCCCGGGGCCCTACGTCTCGCGCGCGGTGCACGTCCATATGCGGGTGCACACGGCTGTGACGTTCACCGGCGACTCGTACACAGGCGGCGAGACCATTCACACCGGGCGGCTGTTCTTCGACCCGGACATCGGCACGGAGATCCGGGCGACCTCGCCGTATTCCGAAAACACCACGCGGGAGACGCTGCCGGCGGACGACGGCATCTTCGACGACGGTGGCCCGTCCTCCGGGCCGCCGACCCTGACCGCGCTCGGTGACGGCGCCCCGGACGGCTACAAGGCGACCTTGACAGCGGGCGTCGGCACCGTCTGACAGCCGATCGGTCAGGTGCTGACGGGCAGCCGCTCCCCGGCGGACTCGGCCGCGACCGCCTTGCCCTCCTTCAGGTGGGCGCGGATCGAGTACGCCAGGGCGGCGGCCCACAGCGCGTACAGGGCGACGTACACCGCCACGGCCGTCAACCCGGACACCGCGAGCCAGTCGCTGTTCAGCAGGGTGCGGACGTTGGTGACGAGGATGACGCCGCCCACCGCGGAGCCCAGGACGCGGGGCGGCAGGATGCGCACCAGCCACGCGGCGATCGGTGCGGCGACCAGTCCGCCGAGGAGGAAGGCGGCGACCCAGACGAAGTCGATGCCCTGCGAGCCCAGCGAGAGCAGGAAGCCGAGGCTCGCGGCGACCGCGACCAGGAACTCGCTGGTGTCGATCGAGCCGATGACCTTGCGCGGCTCCATCCGCCCGGAGGCGAGCAGGGCGGGGGTCCCGACCGGTCCCCAGCCCCCGCCGCCCGTCGCGTCGAGGAACCCGGCGACCAGGCCGAGCGGGGTCAGGAAGCGGCGCCGCAACGGCAGCCCCACCCGGTCCTTGGGCAGGCCGCGGAAGGTGAAGCGGGACATGACGTACACGCCGAGGCCCAGCAGGATGAGCGACATCAGCGGTGCCGCCACCTCGGTCGACAGCTTCGACAGGACGGTCGCGCCGAGGAAGGAACCGATCGCGCCCGGCACTCCGATCTTCCCGACGACCTTCCAGTCGACGTTCCCGAAGCGCCAGTGCGAGGCGCCGGACATCAGCGTCGTACCGATCTCGGCGAGGTGGACCGTGGCCGAGGCGGCGGCCGGGTTGGTGCCCATGGCCAGCAGCAGGGTGGTCGACGTCACGCCGTAGGCCATACCGAGGCTGCCGTCCACGAGCTGGGCCCCCAGGCCCGCGAGGGCGAGCAATATCAGCGTGCGCATGCGGCCGGTCCCGTCTTCCCTAGGTTTCCTACCGGGTTGGTAGGGATGGACGGGACCAGACCTTAGGGCATCAACCTGAGGGCGGGATGAGAGCGTCCAAGGTATGGACAGTTGTCCGAGGAGTGGACAACAGCTCCAGCGCGGACGTCAGCTCAGCCGGATCACATTCCAGGAGAGCGGCTCCAGTACGGCGGTGAGGGTGCCGTCCGTCAGCGCCGTGCCCTCGACCTGGTGCGGGGCGACCCGCTCGGGGTCGTCGAGGGTGTTGCGGGCATCCGGGTCGGCGTCCGCGAGGGCGCTGTGCTCGACGACCCAGGTCAGGTCGAGGCCGTTCAGGGCGACTTCGAGCGGAAGGGCGTCGGTGCGGCTGCGGTTGACCGCGAAGACGGTGACGGTGCCGTCCTCGGCGCGCACGGCGGTGGCGTGCAGCAGGTCGGTCTCGCCGTACTTCTTCGTCTCGTACGTCGGCGAGTCCACGCGGACGTCCAGGACCTGGCCGCGGCCGTACTTGGAGGCCTGCGCGAACGGGAAGAACGTCGTCTGCCGCCACGCCGGGCCGCCCGGCTCGGTCATGATCGGGGCGATGACGTTGACCAGCTGGGCGAGGCAGGCCACGGTGACGCGGTCGGCGTGCCGCAGCAGCGCGATGAGCAGGGAGCCGAAGACGACCGCGTCCATGACGCTGTAGTTGTCCTCCAGGAGACGCGGGGCCTCGGCCCAGTCCCGCGCGCCGGAGTTCTCGATCTCGTGCCACTTCGAGATGTACCAGACGTTCCACTCGTCGAAGGAGAGGTTGATCTTCTTCTTGGACTTGAGCTTCGCGCCCACGTGGTCGGCGGTCGCGACGACGTTCTCGATGAACGACTCCATGTCGACGGCCGAGGCGAGGAAGGAGTCGAGGTCGCCGTTCTCGGGCCAGTAGTAGGCGTGCAGCGAGATGTAGTCGACGAGGTCGTACGTCTCGGCGAGGACCGTCGCCTCCCACTCGGCGAACGTGGGCATGGACTGACTGGAGGAGCCACAGGCGACGAGTTCGACGCCCGGGTCGATCTGGCGCATCGCGCGGGCCGTCTCGGCGGCGATCCGGCCGTACTCCGTCGCCGTCTTGTGGCCGGTCTGCCAGGGGCCGTCCATCTCGTTGCCGAGGCACCAGAGGTTGATGCCGAAGGGGTCCTTGTCGCCGTGGGCGGCACGGAGATCGGAGAGCGCGGTGCCGGCGGGATGGTTGGCGTACTCCTGGAGTTCGAGGGCCTCGGCGACACCGCGGGTGCCGAGGTTGAGGGCCATCATCGGCTCGGCCTGGGGGCCGATCTTCTTCAGGAAGGCGATGTACTCGGAGAGGCCGAACTGGTTGGTCTCGGTGGAGCGCCAGGCGAGGTCGAGGCGGCGAGGACGCTCCGCTGCGGGGCCGACTGAGTCCTCCCACTTGTAGCCCGACACGAAGTTGCCGCCGGGGTAGCGGATGGCGGTGGCGCCGAGTTCACGGACGAGTTCCAGGACGTCGGTGCGGATGCCGTCCTCGTCGGCGGTGGGGTGGCCCGGTTCGAAGATGCCGGTGTAGACGCAGCGGCCGAGGTGTTCCACGAAGCTGCCGAAGAGGCGGGGGTTTACTTCGCCGACGGTGAAGGCGGGGTCGAGGGTGAAGCGGGCGGTGTGCATGTTCGCCTTTCGGGGTGGGTGGTTCTTGGTGCGTTGGCGGCTGCGGGGTCGTGGGGGTTGCTCGCGCAGTTCCCCGCGCCCCTAAAAGACCTCCGGCCAGCCGTCGGCTGTCCAGTGCAGTTGGTTCAGGCCCAGTTTGGGGGTGCCTGCGTCCTCTGCGTCGTAGTAGTGGTATGCCAGCCAGTCGTGGCCCCTGTCGCGGAACACCGACTGGCCTCCCGTGCCGATGTACTTGCCGTGGCCCTCCAGCAGCAGGTCTCCCCCGCCCTCCAGCAGCGGCTTGCCCGTGCTGTCGGTGTACGGGCCGGTCACCGACGTCGATCTACCCACCCTGATCTTGTACGTCGAGTTCACGCCCGAACAGCACTGGTCGTAGGAAGCGAACAGGTAGTAGTGGCGGCCGTGCTTCACGATGTACGGGCCCTCCACCGCGTACGGCGCGTCCGGCCGCGTCGCCAGGTGGTGGACCGGTGCTCCCTCGACCGCCTTGCCTGTCCTCGGGTTCAGCTCGACCATGCGGATGCCGGTCCAGTAGGAGCCGAAGGACATCCACAGGCGGCCGTCGGCGCGGATGAGGGCCGGGTCGATGGCGTTCCACTCGTCCGTCCGCTCGGACGTGAAGACCTTGCCCTGGTCGGTCCAGGTGCCGGGCAGACCGGACGGAGAGGTCGCCACACCGATCGCGGAGTGGTTGGTGCCCCAGGACGACACGGCGTAGTAGAGCCAGTACCGGCCCGCTCGGTAGGAGATGTCCGGGGCCCAGGGGTCGCCGGTGTCGTTGTACTCGTACCACCAACTCGGGGGCGTCGCGAAGGCGTTGCCCGCGTCGTCCCACTGCTTGCCGTCCTTCGAGAGGCGGGCGCCGATGATGCCGCCGGTCGAGTAGGCCGCGTACTGGCCGGACTTGAGGTGGATGACGGTCGGATCGTGGATGATCTGCTGGCCGGTGATCGGGCGGGGGTCAGGGTAAGCCCCTGCCGCCTGGGCGGAGTTGGGCAGCAGGGTGAGGACGGCCGTCACGGCCAGCGCGGTGAGCGTTCTGCGGAGGGTCACTGTCCCGCCAATCCCGTGTGGGCGACGCCCGCCACGATCTGCCGCTGGAAGAAGACGAAGACGACGATGAGGGGCAGCCCGGCCATCAGGCCGCCGGCCATGAGCTGGGCCCACTGGATGCCGTAGGAGTTCATGACGGTCGCGATGCCGTTCGGCATGGTCATCAGGTCGGGGTTGTTGGTCACCATGTAGGGCCACAGGAAGTTGTTCCACGACGCGATGAAGGTGAAGATGCCGACCGCCGCGAGGGAGGGGCGGGCCAGTGGGACGACGATGGTGAAGAAGACCCGCCAGCGGCCGGCGCCGTCGATGAACGCGGCCTCCTCCAGTTCGCGCGGGATGCCCTGGAAGAACTTGTAGAGGATGTAGACCATCGCGGCGGGCGAGCACTGCGGCAGGATCATGCCCCAGTAGGTGTCGACCATCCCCATCTGCTGGACCGTGGTGAACAGGGGGACGCCGAGGACGGCCGGGGAGATCATCAGGCCCGACATGACGATGCCCATGAGCACGCCCTTGCCGCGGAACTCGGTGCGGGCGAAGCCGTATCCGGCGAGTGCGCTGACCGCCAGCACGACGGAGGTGACGCAGACCGACACCACCAGGGAGTTGACGAACCAGTTCGTGACGTTGCCGGTCTCCCACAGCGACTTCCACGCCTGGGTCGTCCAGACCTTCGGCAGCCAGTGCGGCGGGATCGAGGCCGCCTCCGCCTCGGACTTGAACGAGGTGAGCAGGGCCGCGGCGATCGGCGCCACGAAGACGGCGGAGACGGCGACGCCGAGGATCGTGAGGATGATCTGGCTGGGCGTCCACGGCTTGCGGGGGCTCTTGCGGAGCTGTACGGCGGTGGTCATCGGCCGCCCTCCTCACGGTTGCGCAGCAGCCACATCCGCGTCAGGGCGACGACTGCGATGATCACGAAGAAGATGATGGACATCGCGGAGGCGTAGCCCACGCGGTAGCTGGTGAAGCCCTGTTCGAGGGTGTACTGGACGAAGGAGCGGGTGCTGAGCTCCGGTCCCGGTGAGAAGTCCATCATCACGACGGCCTGGTCGAAGAGCTGGAGCGAGGCGAGGATCTGAAGCGCGATCACCAGGCCGGTGATGTTGCGCAGCATCGGCAGGGTGATGTGGACGATGCGGTGCCAGGCGTTGGCACCGTCGAGCTTCGCGGCCTCGTAGAGGTGGTCGGGGATGCCCTGGAGGGCGGCGAGGTAGAGCAGGAAGCTGAAGCCGACCGTCCACCACAGGGTCTCGATGACGATGGCGAGCATCGCGTACGACTTGTCGGTCAGCCAGGGCGTGTCGAGACCGAAGGTCTCGTTGATCAGGCCGAGGCCCTGGGTGAACAGCCACTGGAACATGTTGGCGGCGACCGTCGACGGCAGCAGGAACGGCACGAAGAAGCACAGCCGCCACAGCCATTTGCCGCGCTCGATGTGGTGGGCGAGCATCGCGAGCAGGAAGGCGAGGACGGTGATGCACGGGACGACCAGCAGCGTGAAGTAGGCGCTGTTTCCGAGCGCGTCCCACATCGCCGAGTCGTTCAGGGCCTCGCGGTAGTTGTCGAAGCCGACGAAGCTCGCGCCCTCGCCGGAGATGTTGGCGTCCGTGAAGCTGAGGTAGACGCCGCGCAGCAGCGGCCAGATCACGAACAGGACGAAGAGCAGCAGGAACGGGGCGACGAACCAGCCTCCGTGCTGGAAGCCCTGCTTGCGGCGGAGGGTCGCGGTGGCGGTGGCGGTCTTGGCCCGTGCCGGTGCGACGACGGTCTGAGCGCTGGTCGTCATGCGACCGCACCTCCCTGCGCGGCGGTCCTGCCGTCCATCGGGTTCTTCGAGGCGAGGAGCTGGGTGAGCCGGCTCTTCATGCGGTTCGCCACCGCGGCCGGCTTGGCGGAGCCCATGGTCGAGGAGACGACGACCGGGCCGAGGTCCTGGGCGAGGACGCCGGTGGAGCCCGCGAACCACACCTTCGGCTCGGTGGCCTGGTGGTCCATGGCGCTGACGTACTCGTTCTGCGGGGTGAGCTTCTTGTACGCGTCCGTGGAGAGCGTCGGCGTGTACGCGGGGATGTGGCCGCCGGCCGCCCACTGCAGGGCGTGCTTGACGACGTAGGCGGCGAGTCGGTGCGCGCCCTCGTTGGTGGCGCCGCCGCGGTCCGCCTGGTGAGGCAGGACGAAGGCGTGCGACTCGGCGTGGGTGGCCTGCTTGCCGAAGACGGGCGGCAGCGGGGTCGCGCCGTAGTCCAGCTCGGCGCCGGAGAAGACCGGCACGGACCAGTTGCCCTCCCAGGTGAAGGGGGCGCCGTTGACGAACTGCTCGCCCGTGGGGGCGCCGGGGATGACGTACCCGTCGGTGACGTGGCGGCGGAGGAACTCCAGGACCTGGGTGGCCTTGTCCGTGTCGAAGAGGACCTCGGTGTTGGCGTCGTTGAACCACTGGCCGCCGAGTTGGGTGTAGAAGGCGACGAAGAACCACCACTGGAAGTTCTGGTCGTTGGTCCACAGGCCGATCGTCTGCAGGCCCTTCTTCTGGACGGCCTTGGCCTTCTTCAGGACGTCGAACCACTCGTCGGTGGAGGTGACCGGGATCATCCGGCCGTCGTCGCCGAGCAGGCCGGCCTTCCCCAGCACGTCCTTGCGGTAGAAGCAGAGCTGGACGTGGATGTCGAGCGGGAGGGCGTAGAGCTTGCCGTCGATGACGCCGCGCTGCCACAGCTTGGGGTTGAAGTCCTGCTCCCGTATGCCGTACTCGGCGAGCAGCTCGACGTCCCACGGGTCGAGGAGGCGGCCCGGCGAGAAGCCGGTGACGCGGCCCATGTGCATGACGCCGAGGTCGGGTGCGCGGTTGCCGGCGGCGGCCATGGCGAGCTTGGTGTAGAAGGGGTTGCCCCACTGGAGGGTGGAGTCCTTCACGTCGATGCCGGGGTTCGCCTTACGGAAGGCGTCCAGCATCGCGATCATGTTGGCGCCGTCGCCGCCGCTGAAGAGGTTCCAGTAGCGCACGCGGGTGTCCGCGCTGGAGGCGAGCGCGTCGGCGCCGGTCCCGAGCGCCGCGAAGCCGAAGCTGCCGGCCACCGCCAAGCCGCCTGCCGCGGCGAGGAGTTGCCTGCGATTCAGGTCAGGTCGTCCCATTCCCCGCCCTAACTGTTCGATATACCGGATCATGCCCGTAACTTCGAACGGGACCGTAGGCTGCAAGCGCTTTCCAGTCAATGGGTTCTGCACGAATCACGGCACTCTCCGGGCAGGGCGGTGCGGCGGCCGAGCGAGGGTCGGGCCGGGTCGGGCCGGGGCGGTCCCAGCAACACAGCCGAGCCGGAACTGTCGTTCCCGGTTGAACAACGGTCGCCGGATCACATGACGCGGACAGTTCGGGTCGCATAGGCTCGAACGGCCCGCCGAGCGGCGGGGGAACAGGGGATGCGATGGACATCGCGGGCGCGCGCAAGAGGGCGGCCCGGGTCGCCTCGGCGCTACGGCTGCGGCGCTCTCCCGCCGCCTCCGGCATGCGCGACCTGGCCTCCGATCTGAGCGCCGCCGTACGGTCCAGACCTCATCCCCCGGCGGACGTACGCGAGTTGTCCCACGCGCTGTGCGCGGAGATGAGCACGCGGCGCGGCGGGCGGCCCGTCGAGCTGCGCTTCGAGCGGTTCCCGGACGAGATCGAAGTGACCGGGCTGTGGGTGGAGTTCCAGGACTTCGACCTGGTCATCGTCGAGGAGCGGGCCGAGGCGATGCAACAACTGGTCATCCTCGGCCACGAGTTGTGGCACCTGCACGCCGGTCACGGCCACGACCACACGGCCGGCACGGCGGCCGCGCACGCCCTCGCCGAGCGGCCCGGCTGGCAGGACATCGCCCTCGCGGTGGCCGCCCGCGACGGCTCCCGGCAGCGGGACGAGGCCGAGGCCGACGACTTCGGGCACCGACTGGCCGCCGCCTTCCGGCCGTTGCTGTCGGGGCAGGGGCCGGACGCGCCGCTCGGACCCGTGCAGCGTTCGCTGGGCTATCGGGGGAACGGGAGGACGGCGGGTTACCCCGGGAGCGGGAGGACCGCGCGGTGACCGGGCTCGCGGCGGACCCGTCCGATCTGCTCAGCGACATGTCCATCTCGTTCTGGATCCCGACCGTCGTCCTGACGGCCGCCCTGGCGATCAAGCTGCCCACCATCATCCGGCTGTGGCGGGACCCGCTGCTGCGCGCCGTCGGCGGTCTACTGCTGTTCGCGTGCGCCGTGTTCGTCTTCGCCGCCCCGCGCACCATCGCGTGGACCAACCGCGTCACCGGCGTACCGAACATCTCGGCGCCCTGGGTGTACTCGCTGCTCACCGCACTGTGCGCGTCCTGGCTGCTGCTGATCATCGCCTGGCGCAACGGCCTGGCCAACCGCTCGGCCGCGACGCGCCGCGCGACCCGCTGGGTCGTCTCCGTCTACGCCGGTGTGGTCATCGCCCTGTGGGTGCTCTTCGCCCTCGCGGACGCCCCCGTGGAACGACTGCGGGACCTGGACACGTACTACGCCACCACGCCCTTCATGCGCGAGCAGATCCTGCTCTACCTGCTCGCGCACACCGTGGCCTGCGCGATCACGGCCCGGCTGATCTGGGACTGGATCCGCACCGACGGGCTCGACGCCTGGCTCCGCTGGGGCCTGCGGTTCCTGGGCGTCGGCTACGCGACGAACCTGCTCTTCGACGCGTCCAAGCTGACCGCCGTCGTCGCCCGGTGGACGGGCCACGACCTGGACTGGCTGAGCACCTATCTGGCGCCGTCGGCCGCGTGCGTCTCCGCCTCCCTGGTCGCGGTGGGCTTCATCATCCCGCACGCCGGCCAGTACCTGCACGAGCGCTGGCGCCTGTGGCAGCGCCACCGGCAACTGCGTCCCCTCCGCGCGCTGATGCGGTCGGTCACCGGCGCACGCGAACCGGTCACCCTGCGCGGCACCGCGGAGCTGCGGCTGATCCGCCGCGAGACGTTCATCCGCGACGGGCTCCTGCAGGTGTCCCGGTACCTCGACGAGGACCTGCGCGTACGGTCGTACGACGCGGCCCTCGCCCTCGGCTCGGATCCCGCCCGCGCGGCGGCCCTCGCCGCGGCCGTGACGATCCTGGACGCCGTCGACACCAGGCAGCGGCGCCCGCAGACCGACGTCGACGCCTCCCCGTCCGGCCCGGACACCGCGTATCTGCTGCGGGAGATCCAGGCCGTGTCCCGAGCCCTGCGTCATCCCGACGACATCGAGGCGGTACGCGCCCGAGCGGCCGCCCCGGCAGAGAGTGCCCCCGCATGAACGAACGCCCCGCCCCAGACGTCAGAACCGCCGTCGTCCTGGGGGGATCCCACACCGGCATGCTCGCGGCCGGCGCGCTCGCCGGGTTCGTCGACCGTGTGGTCGTCGTCGACCGGGACGCCCTGCCCGAGGGTCCCGAGCCTCGCAAGGGGCTGCCGCAGGCGCGGCACGCGCACATGCTGTGGTCGGGCGGGGCGCGGGCCATGGAGGAGCTGCTGCCGGGCATCACCGAGACGCTCCGCGAGGCCGGGGCGCAGCGCCTGCCGGTCACCACGGACGTGGTCGCCCTGTCGGCGCGGGGCTGGTTCCGGCGCTGGCCCGAGTCGCACCACGTGATCCTGGCGGGCCGGGACCTGCTGGACGCGACGATCCGCGCGCGGGTCCTCGCCGACGAGCGGATCGAACTGGTCGAGCGGGCGGAGGCGGTCGGCCTGGCGGGCACGGACGCCGCCGTGACGGGCGTACGCATCCGGACCCACGACGGCGCCGAACGCACCCTCGACGCCTGCCTGGTCGTCGACGCCACCGGCCGGGGCTCCGGGGCGTCCCGGTGGCTCACCGCCCTCGGCCTGCCCGCACCCGGGCGGCGTGAGGTCGACTCCGGCCTGGTGTACGCCAGTCGGCTCTACCTCGCCCTCGAGCACGCCCGGGACGGCTTCCCGGTCGTCAACGTGCAGCCCGACCCCCGCGACGGCGGGCCGGGCCGGGCGGGGTTCCTGCTGCCGATCGAGGACGGCCGGTGGATCGTCACCCTGTCCGGCACCCGGGGCGGCGAACCCACCGCGGCGGCCGAGGACTTCGTCCGGTTCGCCCGCGACGAGCTGCGGCATCCGCTGATCGGCGAGCTGCTGGAGAAGGCCGAGCCGCTGACCGACGTGTCGGTCACCCGCACCACCGTCAACCGCCGGTTCTTCTACGAGCGGATGCCGGTGTGGCCGGAGAACTTCGTCGTCCTCGGCGACGCGCTCGCCGCGTTCAACCCGGTCTACGGGCACGGTCTGGCGGTGGCCGCCCAAAGCGCGCTGATCCTGCGGGATGTGACACGGCGTCATGGTTCGGCGGCGCCGGGCCTGGCACGCCGGATCCAGAAGGCGGTGGCCCGTCCCGTCGGCGCCGCCTGGGATCTCGCCATCGGGCAGGACGTGTTCTACCCGGGCGCGACCGAGAACGGGCCCACGCTCAGGGAACGCCTCGTGGCCGCGTACGTCGACCGGCTGATGCACACCGCCACCGGGAACGGCCGGATCGCCCGGCGCGTGACGGATGTGACGTCGCTGGAGCGCGGCGCCCAGGTGCTGCTGACCCCGGCCGTACTGCTGGCCGCCGCGGCCGGCCCGCTCAAGCCGGCGCTGAGCGGGCCGCCGCTCACGACGGAGGAGCGGAAGGCGGCGGGGCTGCGGTAGGTGGGCGCGGCGGGCAGGGCTGGGCGCGGCTCGGCCCTTGAACGCCGGCTGGGCTCAGCCTGGAGTCCCGGCGGGAGTTCGGACCGGGAATCCCGGCTGGGGCTCAGCCCTGGAACCCCGGCAGGAACTCGGTCCTGGCACCCCGGCAGGGGCTCAACCCGGGAATCCCGGCAGGGGCTCAGTCCCGGAATGCCGACTGAAGCTCAGCCCTTGAATGCCGGTTGCGCCAGCCCCGTCCCCGCCCCCGGCACCACGAACACCGACCCCGCCAGCGGAGGCGGTGACGCCAGTCCGACGCGGGCCGTCGTGATGTACAGGTCGGTCAGTTCGGGCCCGGCGAAGGCGCACGCCGTCACCCGGGGCACCGGAAGCGGGATCACCCGGTCCAGCTCGCCGTCCGGCGTGTAGCGGCGTACGGCCGAGCCCTCCCACAGGGCCACCCACACGCACCCCTCGGCGTCGACGGTGAGCCCGTCCGGGAACCCGGCCCCGTCCTCGATCTCGACGAACGGCCGCCGATCGGCGACGCTCCCGTCCACGTGGTCGAAGACGTCGACGCGCCGGGTCGGCGAGTCGATGTAGTACATGAGGCTGCCGTCCGGACTCCAGCCGGTGCCGTTGCTCACGGCCACGTCGTCGAGGACCACCTCGACCGAACCGTCACCGGTGACCCGGGACAGGGTGCCGCCGCCCGGAGCCTCGTCGTAGCGCATGGTGCCCGCCCACAGGGAGCCGTCGGGGGCGACGGCGGCGTCGTTGGCCCGGCGGCCGGGAACGGGCTCGTGGTGCAGCCAGCGGAAGGTGTCGTCCGGGTCCAGCAGTCCCACGCCGTCCCGGAGATTGAGGACGAGGCCGCCGCCGGCGCGTGGCTTGACGGCGCCGATGTGCTGCGGGGTCGTACGGACCGAGCGCCGACCGGAGACGGGGTCGTAGGTGTGGATCCGGGACCCCAGGATGTCGATCCAGATGAGCCGCCCGCTGACCGGATCCCAGGTCGGCCCCTCACCGAGCTCGGCCTCCGCCTGAATGGCGACCTCGTACGCGCTCACACCACGCTTGGTCATGCCACGCTCCGGTGTCCGAGACGCTCCGACAGCTCGGCGGCCCCCTTGGCGGCGAGCTGCTCCAGTTCGGCGCGCCGGTCGTCGCTCCAGCGGATCATGGGCACGGAGATGGAGAGGGCGGCGACGACCTGCCCCGTACGGTCCCGCACGGGAGCGGCCACGCACGACACGTCCGGGTTGGACTCCCGCCTCTCGACGGCGATCCCCCGCTCCCGAATCTCCGCGAGGGCCTCGCGCAGGGCGGCCGGGTCGGTGATGCTGTTCGGTGTCATGCCGACGAGCTCGACCCCGTCCGGGACCCGGGCGGTGAGCTCGGGCTCGGGAAGGGAGGCCAGCAGCATCTTGCCGACCGACGTGCAGTGCGCGGGCAGCCGGCGACCGGCGGCGGACACCATCCGCACCGCGTGCGTCGAGTCCACCTTGGCGATGTAGATGACGTCGGTGCCCTCGAGGATCGCCACGTGCACGGTCTCGTCACAGGTCTCGGCGACGGACCGGGCGACCTGCTGCCCCTCGGCCGCGAGGTCGAGCTGCTCGGCGTAGCGGCTGCCGAGCTGGTAAGGCCGTACACCGAGGCGGTACCGTCCCGGCTGACCCGGTACCTGGACGATGTACGACCGGGCGGCGAGCGTGGTGACCAACTCGTGCACGGTGGTGCGCGGCAGCTGGAGCTTGCGCACGATGTCGGGGGCGGAGAGCGTACCGTCCCCGTCGAGGAAGAGCTCGAGAATGTCGAGAGCTCGGGTCACGGCTGGTACGAGGCGTCCCACGTCCGGCCCCCTCCCTTGAGTATCGGTGACTGTGTTCGAGATTTCAACAGTCGATCGGAATAACGAACACAGGCTACTCAAAGTCCGTTTGCCCGGGCAATGGGCAGGCGGAACCGGCTCGAAAGCACTCCAGCGCCCGGCCGGTCTCCGTCAGCGCCGCGATCCCCCCACCCGGGTGTACGTCAGGTCGAAGTCCGTCGTCCAGTGCTCGCCGTCCGGTGACTGCTCCCAGCCGCCCTCGATCGTGTTGCCGTCGGGGCTGACGGTGGCGGTGAGGCGCTGGTGGAAGCCGGGGGCGGTGCGCCACTGGCGCCAGGTGCGGTCGGTCATGCTGCCTCGGTAGACGCGGGCGACGCCGCGGCTATCGGCGTAGAGGACGGTGAATTCCTCGGCGGTGTCGTCGTAGCCGGTCAGGGCGACGGTCGGGAAGGGGGCGTGCCGGGCCCACTCGCCGGGGAGGGACGTCTCGGGGGCGGCGTCCGCGCGCTGGGCGAGGAAGGCTCCGCCCGCCAGCCAGGCGAACTCCGTCCGGACGGGGCCGACGCTGCGGCCGGCGGCCCACATGTCCCACTCGCCGACGAACACGTCCAGCTGCCGCAGTGCGGGGTGGGGGGTCGGTTGGCGCATTCGGCTCTCCTCTGTTGTGAAGCTCTGTGTCTCCGGGCCCCGGGGCTCCGGCTCGGGTGGAGCAGGCGGAGTGTCGCCGGGTACGCCGACGCCAGTACACGGGGTTACTCCCCCTGTCAGACGTCCTCGCCGCTCGCGCCCGGCACGGTGTCTTCCATGCCTTCCATGCCTTCCAGGTCCTCCTCTTCCTCCGCTGCCTCCGCCTCCTCCCTGAAACTGAGCCGGCCCGCCCGCCGGGCCTCCCTCGTCGTCCATGTCGTCGGGGCCGCGAGCTGGCTCGGGCTCACGGTCGGGCTGCTCGCGCTCGGGGTCACCGCGGCCACCACCGGGACCGCGGTGACCGTGGAGGCGTCGGTGCGGGCCATGAAGCTGTTCGCGGACTGGCTCCTGCTGCCCGTCGCGTTCCTCACGCTGGTCAGCGGGCTGGTGCTGTCCCTGGGTACGCCGTGGGGGCTGGCCCGGCACCGGTGGGTCTGGACCAAGTTCTGGCTGACCCTCGCCACGACCACCGCCACCGTCTTCGCCCTGCGCCCCGGCGTGAACTCCGCCGTCGCCGCCGTCACCGCGGGTGGGCCGCTGCCCGATGCCGGTGACGTACTGTTCGGGCCGATCGTGTCGCTGTCCGCGTACGTCTTCATGACGGTGATCTCGGTCCTGAAGCCCTGGGGCCTGACGCGACGAGGCCGACGTCTGCGTGCCACGCCCTCCCGCCGGCCGACGGGCACCGCCGAGCCCGCCCGCCGGACCTCCTGATTCGCCCCTGGGTCAGAGGTACTGTCCGTCATCCGCCCCCTGCGCCGACTCCGGCCACACCTTCACCGCCACCACATGGGCGAAGTTGACCAGCGCGAATCCGTTCGCGGCGTCGTCCCGGGCGGTCAGTTCGAAGCGTAGGGTGCGGCCCTCGTCGAAGGCCTCGTGCCGCACAGCCGGCAACCTCCACCGCCCCGGCGGCGACATGCAGGTGAAGTCCCGAAGTCCGTCCCCCACCAAGGGAGTTCACCATGCGCACCCGTCTGGCCCGGCTCGGCGCCGTACTGGCCGCGACCAGTGCGATGTCGCCCCCGTCAGCGCCGCCCTGCGCGACCGGATCCACGCCGCGTTGAAGAAGCAGTTCGGGAAGTGAATGGCCGCCATGGTCGAGAGCGACGGCACCGGGCACAACGCCTGGCCGTACACGAACGTGCTGAGCAGCAGGACAGCCCAGCAGCGGCTATCGGCGCGTCTCCCCCAGCACCCCCTTCAACCGCTGCGCCCGCAACACCAGTTCCAGTTCGAACCGCCGGTCCGGGTCGTCCATCTCGTCGCCCCACAACTCCCGGATCTGCCGGAGGCGGTACCGGACCGTCTGGGGATGGACGCCCAGACGGGCCGCCACCTCCGGCGCCCCGCCCCTGGTCTCCAGCCACGCCAGCAACGTCTCCGCCAGCCGCCGGCCGTGCGTGGGCCCGCAGTGCTCCAGTGGCGCCAGACACCGCAGGGCCAGGTCGTCGATCAGTTCCTCCGGCTGCAGGAGGACCAGGGCTTCCGTGTGCTCGGTGCAGTAGAGGACCTCGCCGGCCGGCAGCAGCCGCCGTTCCATGAGGCGTACGGCGGCCTCGGCCCAGCGCAGCGACTTCGCCGCGTCGGCCGGCGGGACCGGGGGCCCGATCGCGCCCGCCCAGCCGGTCAGGGCTCGATGCAGCAGTTCGGGGCGGCCGGCGGCGTCCGGTTCGGGGACGACCATGCGCGGCTGCTCGTACTCCATGTCGAGCAGGACGCCCTGCCCCACCGCCGGCGCCATGGCCTCCCGCGCCGGGCGCAGCAGCACGCCCACCGCGACCTTCTCCGGCAGCGGCCAGCCGATCCGGGCCGCCCGCTCGGCCAGGGCGTCCGCCGGATCGCCGCGGTGGTGCTCGGCCAACAGCAGCTCCATCAGGCCGCGTTGGAGGCGTAACCGCTCGCCGGCCTGGCGTGCCGCCGCCTCCGCGTAACCGCGCACGGACTGGTCGACGAGGCCGTCCAGGTACTCGTATCCCGCGTCCACCAGCTCGTACATCGCGGGCGGCGGAATGTCGACGCGCTGGCCGATCTCGGCGAAACGACGCCAGGCGAGGCGTACGCCCATCCGGTAGATCGCCTGGAGCGAGTCCAGGGAGCGGCCGTGCAGGCCCTCTCCGCGGCCGAACTCCTGGAAGACGCCCGGCGGGACGGTCGGGCGGCCCTCCGAGGTCTCCAGGTGCTGGACGAAGACCTCGATCGCACGCCGGATGCCGACCATCGCCATCGGCTCGCCCGACTCGTCCAGGACGACCGGCAGATGCGGGTACTCACGGCGGATCTCGCGCAGGATCTCCTCTGCGAGGGCCGGTGCCTCGGCCAGGGCCAGCTCGGCGAAACGGCGTACCTGTAAGCGGGGCACGTCGCGCCAGGCCGAACGCGTGGTTCCGGCCGGGGAGGACGGAGAGGCCGTGGGGGCCGCCACAGGGGTGGCGGCTGTCGCGGGCGCAGCGGCCGTAGCAGCCGTCGAGGTCGTGGAGCGGGTGGCTGCCACGGTCAACTCCCCTGGCCCGCCTGCTCGTATGTGATCAAGGGCGTGTTCGGCTGGTCGGGCGTCGCTTCCAGCAGCGCGACGACGCCGAGCGCGGCACCCACCGCGAGTACGGCGGCGAGCGCGACGGTCAGCGTGGCGGCGAGCAGTCTGGACATCGCAGGGTCAGCCTCTCTGCATCCGGAGGTCGTCCCCACCCCGGTGGTGCCAGCCTGATCCCGACCCCTGCCTGTCGGTTCAGTCTCGACAAGCCTGGTCGGCACGTCAAGACATTGACACTCCGTCAAGGGACGCCTACGGTTCCCGGCCCAAGAACGGCCAGGCAACGACCGTGCACCGAATGTGCACTGAGCGTGCATCGACCATGCGCCAATCCCCCCAGGAGTGCCGGATGCGCCGTACAGCCTCACCCCTCTCGTTGATCCTGCTGGGCATCGGCACGTTTCTGCTGGTACTGGCGCCGATGCTGGCCTGGTACGTGACCCCGCGTGCCGCCGTGAACCCCATCGACATCGACACCACCGCCGTGTACACCGGCACCGGCAGCGTCTTCGACACCGACAAGATCAAGACCGTGCCGGACCAGAAGATCACCGTCACCCAGCGGGTGCGCGGCAATGTGGCCGAAAGCGAGCGCAGCGGCAACGGCGTCTGGGACGTGATCACCACCGTCGACACCGACAAGTCGCTGCCGGCCGCCGACCCGCACGACGCGCTGGACTTCACCCCGCACCGCTGGGTGATGGACCGGAAGACGACGAAACCGGTGCACTGCTGCAAGGAGACGCCGTACATCGAGGGCGAGGCCTATCTGAAGTTCCCGTTCGACGTCGAGAAGCGCTCCTACCAGTGGTGGGACAACACCGGTGGCACGACGGTCACCATGCGCTACGACGGCACCGAGAAGATCCAGGGGTACACGGGTTACCGGTTCACCGGCACGGTCGCGCCGCGCAAGGTGGGCACCCGGCTCGTCCCCGGCAGCCTCGTCGACGAGCCGAAGCGCCCGCAGGTGCTGGCCGAGGAGTGGTACTCCAACCACGGGTTCAAACTGGTCGTGGACCAGCGCACCGGACGGGTGATCTACGCCCAGACCGGCCCGCGCCGCACCCTGCGGGCGCCCGGCGGCGACAAGGACGCGGCGGTGCTGCTGGACAGCGAGAAGATCTCGTTCACCACGGCCACGCAGAAGGAGGCCGTGCGGCAGGCGAAGCGGGACAGCGGTCTGCTGCGCATGGTGGGCGAGACGTTGCCGATCGGGGCCGCTGGGGCGGGATTCGTGCTTGCGGTGGTCGGTGGCGTTTTGGTGGCACGGGGGCGGAGGCGCCCGGAATCACCGGCTACGGCCGAGATGCCCCAGCCCTCGCTCACAATGTGACGTGACGTCAGCTCTAATAAAGCCCGAAATTGTCACGCCGGTGAGTAGCCGTGGCGAACGGCTGGGCGAAAACTGTCCAACCCCACCCGGACACAGCCTGTCCACACCCCACGCACAACGACCGTAAGTGACCGAGAACCCCCGAATCCCCCCACGGGAACCCAAACCTCACGGGAGCCCAAACCCTCCGGGAACCCGAACCCTCCCCCACCCCCACGCTGAGTTCCGCACCCTGAGACGAGTTGGAGCACCCATGCCCCAGCACGTGCCGTCCCCGCTGCGCGCCACCCTCCCCTGGGCGTCGCAGCAGCACCCCCCGGCGCTCCCCCCACATCCGCGCCGAATCGTTTTTCTCGCCCACCGTGACCTGGGCAACGAGGCCGCCGGCGGCTCCGAGCTGCTCGTCGACCGCCTCGCTGACGGGCTCACCCGGCTCGGCCACCAGGTCACCCTGCTGTGCGGGGGCCCGGCGGCGTACCGGGACTACCGGGTCGTGTCGGCCGGTGGTTCCTACGGCCACTACCTGCGCGCCAGATCCGCCTTCGCCCGTCAGGTCGGCGACTGCGATCTGCTGGTCGAGGTCTGCAACGGGATGCCGTACTTCGCCCCGCTCTGGCATCGCGGGCCGACGTTGTGCCTGGTCAACCATGTGCACACCGATCTGTGGAAGATGCGCTTCGGCGGGGCGCTGGCGCCCGCGGCGCGGCTCGGCCGAAGACTGGAGCACTGGGCGTTGACCGGTGCGCAGCATCGGAGCCTGATGGTCGCCGTGTCCCCGTCCACGGCGCAGGCGCTCCGCGGGATCGGCGTCGAGCGGGAGCGTATCCGTGTGGTGCACAACGGGGTCGAGGAACCGGGCCCGCTGGGTGACCGCTCGCCGGAGCCGCTGTTCGTGGCCGTCGGGCGGCTCGTCGAGTACAAGCGGATCGATCTGCTGCTGCGGCTGTGGGAACGGGTGCGGCCCGTCACCGGCGGGCGGCTGGTCATCGTCGGGGACGGCCCTGAGCGGCAGTCTCTCGAGCAACTCGCCGGTCCCGGCGTCGAGTTCGTGGGCCACGTCTCGGAGGCGGAGAAGCACCGGCTGCTGTGTGCGGCGTGGCTGTTGCTCCATCCCTCCGCCGTGGAGGGGTGGGGTCTCGTCGTCACCGAGGCCGCGACGCGTGAGACGCCGACCATTGCCTTTGATGTGCCCGGACTGCGGGATTCCGTCGTGGACGGGGAGACCGGGGTGCTCGCGGGCGGGGAGTCGTCGTTCGCGGCTGCCTGGTGCACGCTTGCGCTGTCCGGGCATCGGCGGGAGTTGATGGGGAAGGCTGCGCGGGACCGGGCGGCACGCTATCGCTGGGATCGGACGGTTACGCAGTTCCGTGCCGTTGCCGCGGAGGCGGTGCGGCGCCGTGACGCCTAAACGCCGTGTTGGTTCGGTCGTCTCGCGAGTGCCGGTGGTTCGTGGCTGGTCGCGCCCGCGCGGCGGTAGCCGCAAATTCAACACAGCCCCGCGCCCCTATCGGGGCGTGCCCGACCCCCGAGCTGTCAAGGACCCCTCGTTTCGTCGCTCGCTCGCCCTCTTTCGTGCGTTCATGCATGAGCAGGACGACCCCGAAGCCTGCTACTCGCTCCTCGCCCGTGACGCCGCCGACCAGGTCGAGGCCTACGACGGTCCCGTCGCCGGACGCACCGTCGTGGACGTCGGCGGTGGTGGCGGTTACTTCACCGAGGAGTTCCGGCGGCGTGGTGCGCAGGCCTACCTCTTCGAGCCGGACGTGGCGGAGCTCGGGGAGAAACCTCCCGACGGGGCCGTCGTCGCGGACGGGTATCTGTTGCCGCTGTACGACGGGGTCGCCGACGTCACCTTCTCCTCCAATGTGTTGGAGCATGTGGCCGATCCGCAGACGTTCCTCAGTGAGCTGGCGCGGGTGACCCGGCCCGGTGGGCTGATCTACGTGTCGTTCACCAACTGGCTGTCCCCCTGGGGCGGCCATGAGTGGGCGCCCTGGCACTACCTCGGCGCCGAGCGGGCCCGCGCCCGCTACCAGCGCCGTACGGGGCGGCCCGCCAAGCACACCCTCGGCGAGAACCTCTTCGCCGTGCACATCGGCGCCACCCTGCGGCAGGTCCGCGCCCGCGACGACGTCGAGGTCGTCTCGGCGCGCTCCCGCTACTGGCCGTTCCTCGCGGAGGGCATCGTGAAGGTGCCCGGCCTGCGCGAGTTCGCCACCTGGAACCTCCTCCTCATCCTCAGGCGGTGTCCACCATGACGACGACCACGGTCCAGGCTCCTCCCCCGGCAGCCGTGCCCACCCCCGCGCCCGCCTCCGGTCCGCCGGAGGGGCCGCGGTCGCGGCGCTGGCTGCTGGGGTTCTGGGCCGTGGTGTTCGTGCTGTTGCTGGCGGTGCAGCCGGGGCGGCAGACCTTCGACACCAAGCTGGGTGTGACCGTCGATCCGGGCCGGTTCCTGTCCGACCTCGGGCAACTCTGGTCCGACCAGGGCAGCTTCGGCGGGATCCAGAACCAGTACTCGGGCTATCTGTGGCCGATGCTGCCGTTCTACTGGCTGGCCGACGCCGTACGGCTGCCGGTGTGGCTGGCGGAGCGGTTGTGGCTGTCGCTGATCGTGTCGGTGGCCTTCTGGGGTGCGCTGCGGCTGGCCGAGCGGCTGGGGGTGGGCAGCGGGGCGTCGCGGCTTCTCGGCGCCGTCGTATATGCGCTGTGGCCCGTCTTCACCATCGTGGTCGGGTCGACGTCGGCGGCCGCGCTGCCGGGTGCGTTCCTGCCGTGGGTGTTGCTGCCGCTGACCAATGAGCGGTACGCCGCACGCGTCGCCGCCCTGCGCTCGGCGTTGATCATCCCCTTCATGGGCGGCGTCAATGCCGCCTCGACGCTGGCCTCGCTGCTGCCCGTCGGGCTGTATCTGCTCTCCCGCCCGCCCGGGCCACGGCAGCGCAAGCTGATCGCGTGGTGGGTGCCGGGTGTCGTCCTGGCGACCGCCTGGTGGGTGATCCCGCTCCTGCTGCTCGGCACGTACGGCGAGAACTTCCTTCCGTACGTGGAGAATTCGCAGACCACGACCGAGACCATGTCGGCGACGGAGGCGCTGCGCGGCGCCGGGAACTGGGTCGCCTATCTGCACTTCGGGGAGTCCTGGCTGCCGGCCGGCTGGACCGTGGCCGCGTCCGTCGTCGTGATCGTCTGCTCGGCGCTGGCGTCCGGGCTGGGGCTCGCCGGGCTGGCCCGGCGGGACATGCCGGAGCGGCGGTGGCTGGTGCTGACCGTGGTGACGGTCGCGCTGATCCTGCTCGCCGGGTACGGCGGGGCGTTCGGCGCGCCCTTCCACGGGGTCGTGCAGGACTGGCTGGACGGCGGTCTCGTGCCCTTCCGGAACATCTACAAGTTCCAGCCGGGGCTGGCCCTGGCGCTGGTGCTGGGGCTCGCCCATCTGGTGGGCGTGGCCGCCGAGGCGCGCGGCGCGCGGCCGGTGCGGGGGCGGCGGTTCGCGCCGTTGATCGCCGCGGTCCTGGTGCTGCCGGGGCTGATGTGGCCGTATCTCAACGGTTCGATCCTCAACCCCGGCTCTTTCAAGGAGATCCCCAAGTACTGGCAGGCCACGGCCGACTGGATGGAGAAGTACTCCCCCGACGCCCGCGCCCTCGTCGTCCCGGCCACCGCGCACGGCATCTACACCTGGGGCTCCACCATCGACCAGCCCCTGGACGTCGTGGCCAACTCCCGCTGGGCGCAACGGGATTACGTCCCCTTCGGCACCCCCGGCAACCGGCGCGCCATGGACGCCGTCGAGCAGGCGCTGACGAGCGGCGGCGAAGTTCCGGGGCTGGCGGACTACTTGAGCCGAGCGGGTGTCTATTACGTCGTCGTCCGCAACGACCTCGATCCCGACCAGATCGGTCAGGTGCCGACGACGACGGTGAAGCGGACCCTGGAGCAGTCCGGGTACGAGCGGGTGACCGGCCTCGGGCCGGTCATGACCGGCGGGACGATCGCCCCGGGCACCCCGCTCCAGGTGGAGGGGCTGTATCCACGGCAGCGGGCGGTGGAGATCTACAAGCCGGTGAGCGAGGACGTGCCGCGCCCGCACCAGGCCGGGCTGCAGCCGGTCGCGGACACGGCCGTGGTGTCCGGCGGCCCCGAGGCGCTGCTGCCGCTGGCGTCCCAACTGCGCGGCCGGGCAAGTGTGTTGACCGGCGACAACCATCCCGGGCTCGGCTCACCGCAGGTACAGGTGGTCGGCGACGGGCTGCGGCGCGCGGACACGCGCTTCGGGCTGATCAACGCCAACACGTCGTACACGTACACGCGCGATGAGCGCAACGCGCCGGACGCCGCCCAGGACGCGGGCGAGAAGCCGCACCAGATCCTGCCGACGACCGGCCTCGACCACCAGACGGTGGCCGAGCTGCGCGGCGCACGGTCGGTGACCGCGTCCTCGTACGGCAGCTGGCTCTTCCACCTCCCGCAGTTCGATCCGGTGAACGCCTTCGACGGCAACCCGGACACGGCCTGGACCGAGGGGGCGGAGGGCTCGCCGGACGGGGAGTGGCTGCGGATCGCCTTCGCGGGCGGGTCGTACGACATGCCGTCGTCGTTCAAGGTGGCGCCGCTGCCACAGGAAGGTGTGCGGGAGGCGCCGACGCGGGTGCGGGTGGAGACGGAGAAGGGGTCGGTGAGCTCCTTCCTGCGGCCGGACGGCTCGACGCAGTCGGTCAAGGCGCCTGCGGGCGCGACGAGTTGGATGAAGCTGACGATCACCGACTCGGTGTCGCGGCGGGGCGGGCTGACCGGGGCCGGCTTCTCCGAGATCGCCCTGCCCGACGTACAGGTGACCCGGCTGCTGCGGCTGCCCACCGACGCCGAGGACTCCTCGGCCGCCGCCGACATCGTCTCCCTGTCCCGTGCGGCCGACCCCACCGGGCTGTCGCCGACGGGCACGGAGGCCGGCCTGCACCGCAGCTTCACCACGGCCACCGCGGGGACGTACGAGATGCGGGCGAGCGCGGTGCCGGTGCCGGGCGAGGAGCTGGACCGGCTGCTGTACGAGGTGGCGCCGGAGCAGCAGAACCGGATCGTCGCCACCGCCGACTCCACGGCTCGGCTGGGGACGGGCCTGTCCCCGCGCAACCTCACCGACGGCGATCTGACCACGGCGTGGATCGCGGGCGACCGGCCGACGATCCATCTGCGCTGGCCCGGAAAGCAGGCGGTGGGAGAGATCGTGCTCGCGCCGGCGGGCGGGCTGACCACGCGTCCGACCGAGGTGCACATCAGCTCCCCGGACGGCGCGGTGATCGCCGGCGTCGACGAGAACGGCTGGGTCCGCTTCCCCGCCATCACCACCGACCGCCTGGACATCACGATCACCCAGACGGCGCCGCTGACCCTCTACAACCCGATGGTGGGCGAGGACCTGCAGCTGCCGGCCGGCCTCACGGAGGCCTACATCCCGGCCCTCGACCAGTACCGCACCCCCCAGCCGCGGGAATCCCGGCCGTTCTCGCTGCCGTGCGGCAAGGGGCCTGTGGTGTCGGTGGACGGGAAGCTCCACGAGACGAGCGCGCGGGGCACCGTACGGGACCTGATGGAGCGGCGACAGATCGACGTGACGCTCTGCCAGCAAGGGCGTGGGGACGCCGAGTTGTCGCTGTCTGCCGGTGACCATCGGGTCGAGGCCGGGGACGGCGGGCCCCTCACGCTCACCGACGTGACCCTGACCCGCGGCACGGTCGCCGAGGCCGCGACGGCAGGGCGGGAGCTGGAGATTCGGGACTGGCTCGGCGACCGGCGCGCGGTGACGGTCGGTACGGGGGCGGCGAGCTACCTGACGATGTACGAGAACTTCAACGACGGCTGGCGCGCCACGCTGAACGGCAAGGAACTGTCGCCGGTACGGCTGGACGGCTGGCAGCAGGGCTGGCGGATCCCGGCCGGCGCCGGTGGCACGGTCGAGCTGTCGTACGAGCCGGCGGTGCTGTACGAGGGCGGGCTGATCGGCAGTGCGGTGGCGCTCGCGCTGCTGGTGGGGCTGGCGCTGTGGCGCCGGCGGGCACCGAATCCCGATGAGCCGCAGGTCGCTCCGCCGCTGCCCGGGCTGTGGCTGGGCACGGTGGCCGTGACGGTGGTGGGCGTGTTCATCGCCGGGTGGTTCGCGCTGCTGGTGCCCGCGCTGGCCGTGGTGGCGTGGCGCCGGCACACGCTGCTGGTGCCGATCGCGGTGGCGGCGCTCGCCGGGGCGGGGGTCGCCGCGGCGGTGGGGGCCGGGGAGCCGGTGGGCGTGGCAGAGGGCGCCTTCGGGCCGGCGGCTCAACTGCTGGCGCTGGTCGGGTTGTTCGCGGGTGTGGTGAGTGTGCGGGAGCGGGAGGAGGCGGTCGGGGTGCCGCCGGCTGTCGCCGGAGGCGGTGTTCCGGCAGGCGCCCCGGAAGCGCCGACACGGCCGTTGCCGCAGCGTGAGCGCGGGCGCAGTCCGCTGGGCGCCGAGCCACCCGGGCCGACGGGTCCCCGCCCCGAGTCGGGGCCGACCGTCTCCGCACGCGGCCCCGGCGGGCCGGACCCGGATCCGCCGACCGCGCGCCTCGGGTTCGGCAAGCCGAGGTTCCTGCCGAGCCGCCCCGGCGACACTCCGGAGCCCGACGACACCGGGAAGGGCCAGGCCACATGACCGCACTGCAGCAGCCCGCACGCGCCGAGGGTCCCCTGCGTCCGCCGGTACGCGTCCCGTTCCCGGTCGTGGACGAGGTCGCCCGGCACTGCCTCCAGGAGGAGGAGCCGGAGACGGTGCACATCGAGGTGCACCTTCCGGGACGGCTGGACGCGGGGCGCCTGCGTGCGGCCTTCGCGGAGGCGCTGCGCCGGCATCCCCGCATCCTCATGCGGGAGGCGCCGGGGCGTTGGTATCGGCGCCGGTACGAGTGGGAGCTGACGGCGGAGCCGGACGTGGAGGTGGTGAGCTTC
This sequence comes from Streptomyces sp. NPDC093591, assembly GCF_044764885.1. Taxonomy (NCBI): domain Bacteria; kingdom Bacillati; phylum Actinomycetota; class Actinomycetes; order Kitasatosporales; family Streptomycetaceae; genus Streptomyces; species Streptomyces sp. NPDC093591. The sequence goes on along the minus strand of NZ_JBIWIY010000016.1, from coordinate 166,479 downwards.
CCGGCACCGGGGCGGGACGCGCTGCGGGACGCGCGGACACGGGCCCTGACGGAGGCACCGCCGCTGTCCCTTTCGCCGCCGATACGGCTGGAGGTGGTGGAGGGGAGCGGGCCGGTCGAGGGGAGCGAGGCGACGGACGCCGTAGGTGTGCCGCCGCGCGGGGCCGACGGTCCGCAGCCACACACAGCACAAGGGACCGTCCTCTTCCTCACCATCAACCACACCGCCCTCGACGGCCCCGCCTGCCTCCGCGTCCTCGCCACAGCCGCAGAGTTGTACGGCGGCCGGGACAACTCGCCGGCAGCCTCACCGATCCGTACGACGGAAGCCCCACCGCACCCCGAAGAGACCCCCTCCAACTGGTCCCACCCCGCCCGGGTGGCGCAAGGCACCCCCGAACCCTCCCCCGGCAACGGCATGCTCGTCACCGAACTCCCCCTCCCCCACCGCCCCAAGGGCTCCCCCTACACGGTCAACGACCAGCTCATGGTCACCACGGCCCTGACCATCGCCCACTGGAACAGAGAACACGGCGCCCGCCCCCGACCCCTGCGCATCACCATGCCCGTGGACGACCGCCCCCGAGACGCCACCATGCCCATCGGCAACGGCACCCGACTGGTCGAAGTCCCCTTCAGCCCCGACGAGTTGAAGCGCGCCGACGACGACATGCCCGCACTCCTGCGCCGTACGGCACTGCGCACCCGCGCCCTCAGATCCCTCCCCCGCCCCCAACTCGGCCACGGCGCCTCCCTCCTCACCGCCCCGTGGGCCCCCGTCGCCGTCCGCGCCGCCCTCACCCGCGGCCTGCGCAGGGCCGCCGCGCCCTGGACCTCGACCACCCTCCTCAGCAACATCGGCCGTATCCCCTACCCCCTGGACTTCGGCGAGGAGGCCGGCCGCGCGCACGCCGTGTGGTTCTCGGCGCCCGCCCGGATGCCCCGCGGTCTCACCGTCACCACCGCCTCCACCTCGGGCCGCCTCCACCTCGCCCTGCGCTGGTCCCGGGCCCTGCTCAGCCACGGCGACGGCGCCCACCTGCGGGACCTCTTCGAGCACTACCTGCGCACCACGGAGGTGACCCCGTGACCACGACCACCAGGACCTCCCCCGTGAAACCCCCCGAACTGCGCGACTTCTACGAGAACCCGGCCGTCCCCGTCGCCTCCGGCACCCCCCGCAGCCGCCGCCAGGCCCGCATGCTCGCCGAAGCCCTGGGACCGGCGACCACCGACGGCCGTACGCGCACGATCCTCGACATCGGCTGCGGCGACGGCACCGCCGCGGCCACCGCCGCCCCCTTCCTCCCCGGCCACCGCATCGTCGGCATCGACTGGTCCCAGGACGCCCTGCGCCGGGCCCGCACCCGGATCCCGTACGCCGTCCGCGGTGAACTCACCGGCGGCGGGCTGCCGTTCAGGTCCGCCTCCGCCGACGCCGTGCTGTTCAGCGAAGTCATCGAGCACCTCGTCGACCCGGACGCAGCCCTGGACGAGATCCGCCGCGTGCTGCGCCCCGGCGGCCACCTCATGCTCTCCACGCCGAACCTGGCCGCCTGGTACAACCGCGCCCTGCTGCTGGCCGGAGTGCAGCCGGTGTTCTCGGAGGTCAGCCTGCGGGCGATCCACGGCCGGCCGGGGCGGGAGGTCGTGGGGCATCTGCGGCTCTACACCGCCCGCGCGCTGCGGGAGTTCGTGGCCGCGTCCGGCTTCGAGGTCGTACGCCTCGCGGGCGCCCCCTTCCACGGCGTACCGCGTCCGCTGCGGCCCCTGGACCGGCTGGCCTGCGCGAGACCGGCGCTGGCGTCGATCCTGCTGCTGCACGCGCGAAGGACGTAAGGGGGGCTGGACCATGTGGTGGGGAGTGGCCGCGGCCCTGCTGGCGAACACCCTGTACAGCCTCGGTTTCGTCCTGGAGAAACGGGCGCTGACCGCACTCCCGCAGGTGAGCATCCGGCAACCGGCCCGGCTGCTGCGGCTGGTGCTCGGCAGCCCGCTGTGGATCGGCGGCTCGCTGGCCCTCGCCGCCGGTTTCGGCGCGCAGCTCGTCGTCTACCGCACCCTGCCGATCGCCGCCGCGCAGGGCATCTTCGTCTCCGGGCTGGTGCTGCTCGTGCTGCTCTCGGCACGGCTGCTGGGCGAGGAGACCAGCGGACGGGAGCGGTACGCGATCGGCGCGATCCTCGCCGCGCTGCTGATGGTCGTGCTGTCGCTGCGGGAGGGGGCGGACACCGTCAGCCAGGAGGCGCCGTATCCGCTGATCCTGCTGGTGTGCGTGCCCTCGCTGGCGGCGGGCGTGTGGCTGTACAACTCCGCCGAGCGCAGGACCCGGCACCGGCACCGGCTGCCGACGACCGGCGTCGAGTACGGCGTGGCGGTGGGGCTGCTGTACGGGGTGAGCTCGCTCGCGATCAAGGGCGTGTCGAGCTACCTGACGACGAGCGGGCCGGTCGGCGCGCTCCTTGACCTGCTGCGCTCCCCGTACCCGTATCTGCTCCTGTTCACCGGCGCCTTCGGGCTGGTCATGTCGCAGGCCGCGCTGCAGCGCTGCCGGGCCTCGCTGATCGTGCCGGTGTGCACGACGGTGACGTGTCTGTACACGGCCGTGCTCGGCACGCTGTCGTTCGGCGAGGCGCTGCCCGAGGACCCGCTGCGGCTGGCGCTGCGGGTCGCGGGTACGGCGCTCGCGCTCGCCGTACTGCTGTCGATGCCCCGGCACGACCGTCCCGCACCACCGTCTCCCCAACCCCCCATCGGTGCGAAGGAGTTGACTCCACCATGAAACCCGACGACCCCCTGCTCCAGATCCTGGCGTGTCCCCTCGACAAGGGGCAGCTGCACCTCGTCGTACCGGACGGCCCCGCCGATGCGGAAGAGGCGGACGAGAAGGCCGAGGCGCTGTACAACCCGCGCCTGCGCCGCCGCTACCCGATCGTCGACGGCATCCCGCAGCTGCTGCCGGCGTCCGGGGAGCAGGTCTCCGACGACGAGCACGAGGAACTCCTCAAACGGATGGCCCCATGACCCTCGCCGCGCACCTCGCCCCTCTGTTGCCCACCCGCCTGGTCGCCGCCGTCGCCCGGGCCGTGTACCCGCGCTTCGAGCCGGAGCTGGCCCGCCTGCCGGAACTGTGTCCCGCCGAGTGCGGCACGGCCGTGGACGTCGGCGGTTGGTACGGCCCGTGGACGCGGCGGCTGTCGCGGCGGGCACGCCGGGTGGTGACCGTGGAACCGGTCCCCCATCTGGCGCGGCTCCTGGCGGCGACGGCTCCGCCCAACGTCCGGGTCGTGCAGGCCGCGGCGGCCGAACGCCCCGGCGCGGCCCGGCTCTGGCTGCCGCCGCACGACGCGGGCGACCGGGGGGTGTCCTCCCTGGTCCGCCGGAACATCCACGCCACGGCACTGCCGGTCAGCTGTGTCACCCTCGACGAACTCGGCCTCAAGGACGTCGGGTTCGTCAAGGTCGACGTGGACGGCAGTGAGCTCGCGGTGCTGCGCGGCGCGACCGCCATCCTGGCGCGCGACCGGCCCGCACTCTTCATCGAGCTGGAGTCCCGTATCCAGCCGATCGCCCCGGTGGTGACGTACCTCTCCCTGCTCGGCTACGACGGCTGGGTGCTGCCGGGCCGCGACTGGGTGCCCCTGAGCCGCTTCCCGCTGGAGACCCACCAGGCGGAGACCTCGTACGTCGTCACCCAGGGCCTCCTGCGCCGGGTGCTGCCGTTCCGCGGCCCGCGGTACGTCAATTCGGTCCTCTTCCTCCCCGACGGCCGCCGCCCGATCGGCGACCATGGAGCACATGCCCTCCGGAAAGCGCCCCGCTAGTCCCAGCCCTTTCACTCCCCTGGACTTCCAGCTGGTGCTGCTGCGCCGCATGGCCGACCACAACCCGGACCTGGTGGAGGACGCCCGCCGGGAACTGGGCGTCTCCCTCGCCGACATGCGCGAGGCGAACAAGCGCTGGCAGGCGATGGTCCGCTCGCCCCGTTCCCGCGCCGCCGCCTCCCGGTACCGCTCGGTGTTCGGCGAGCCCGAGTCGGTGATCTCCCGCAAGGTCGGCGACCTGGAGTGCGAGGCCTGGCTGTGGCCGGTCCCGCTCTGGCCCGACCTGCGCTTCGAGGTGCTGCTCGCCCCGAACGGCGCGGTGTGGAACGAGTGGCTGGTCCGCTCCCCGGACGCCGAGAGCCCGCCCCTGCGCACCCTCGCCGACCTCACCCCCTGGTCCTGCACGGTCGACGAGGCCGCCCGCGCCTTCGCCCCCGCCCGCCCCCTGGAGGGCACGGCCCCGACGCGCTGGGGGCTGGCGTTCACCGCGCCGGACGGGGAGGGGGTGCGGCGGGAGGTGGTCGCGGAGTTCACGTGGGGGTTGTTGCAGCGGACGGCGGTCAGCGGTTGAACATGGCTGAACATGTGCGATCGTTCGGCCCATGAGTAGCGACTACGACCGCATCCGTACCGGCATCGAGTTCATGACCGCCTACGTGTCCGGAAACGAACTACTGACGGCGTACGTGGCAGAGCGGCGCCGCGAGGACCCGATGGCGGCCGAGGCGCTGATGGACGGTGCCGCGGCCCTGTGCGCACTGCTGCTGCGCAAGATCGCCCGGGAGACCGGGAAGACCGAGCACGAACTCCTCCAGGAGCTGGCCCGCGGCACCCACCGACACGAGCAGCAGTCCGGCGACTGACCGGCGAGACAACCGGAGAAGCTACCGCTGCAGCTCCGCCGCCGCCAGGATCGCCTCCACCACCCGCGGCACCGACCCGGGGTGCAGCGACAGGAACAGGTTCGGTTCGACGAGCTCCAGTTCCATGACCCGCGGCTGCCCGTCCTCCCCGTCGACGAGGTCCACGCGCGCGTACAGCAGCTCGGGGGCCTCCGGCACGGCGGCCAGGGCGCGTTCGGCGACGGCGAGTTCGGCCGGGGTGGGGGTCCAGGGTTCGAGGCGGGGGTGGGCGACCTTGCGCTCGTCGTAGGGCGTCCCGGGGGTGAGGACGGCGCCCTTGCGGCTGGCGTGCAGCAGGCGGCCACCGTAGAACTGCAGCGCCCGCTCCCCGCTGACGTCGATGTTCTCGAGGTAGGGCTGCACCATCGCGGTGAACCCCTCCGCGTGCATGCGCGCGAGCTGCCGTACGGCGGTGTCGTGGTCGTCGGGCGTGTAGCGGGCGGCGAACCGCGCACCGGCCCCGGAGGTGGGCTTGACGACGTACTCGTGATCGACGGGGAGCCCGTCGATGCCGTGGGTGCCGTTGGTGCTGTGGGTGCCGTCGATGCCGTTGGTGCTCTCGTCGGGCGCGATGTACCAGGTGGGCACGACCGGCACCCCCGCCTCGGCGAGCTGCCCGAGGTACCGCTTGTCGGCGTTCCACCGCACCACCCCGGCCGGATTCGCGAGCCGGGTCGCCTTCCCGCACCGCTCCGCCCACGCCAGGAACTCCGCCGCCCGCCAGCTGTAGTCCCAGGTGGAACGGATCACGGCGAGGTCGTACCCGCCCCAGTCGGCCCGCTCGTCGTCCCACACCACGGACTCCGCCTCGGCCCCGGCCTCCCGCAGCGCCCGCACCAGCACGGGCAGGTCGCGGTCGACGGCGACCTCGGGGCCGGGACGGCAGGTGACGAGGGCTATGCGGGGCACGGTGGGCTCCTTCGGGCGGATCGGTCAGGCGGATCGGTCATGGGGATGGATCGGTCAGGCGGATCGCAGGCTAACAACGACCGCCGCAACCGAAACAGCCCGCTTGACCTTCCCCTTCGGTGAAGCCACAGCATCGGAGCGAGGAACCGGAAGGGATCCGGACGGGGATCGTGACGGGAACCAGAACGGGATCGGGAGAGGGATCGGGATGCGCAGGGGCATGCTGACGATCGGTGCCTTCGCGAAGGCCTGCCGGCTGTCGCCGAAGGCACTGCGGTTGTACGACGAGCTGGAGCTGCTGAGGCCCAGCCGGGTCGACCCGGACACCGGCTACCGCTACTACGCCCTCGATCAGCTGGAGCAGGCCCGGCTGGTGGCGTGGCTGCGCAGGCTGGGGATGCCGCTGTCCCGGATCCGCCAGGTGTGCGCCCTGGAGCCTGCCGACGCCGCCCGCGAGATCCGCGCCTACTGGGCGCAGGTGGAGTCGGAGACGGCCGCGCGTCGTGATCTCGCCGAGTTCCTCATCGACCACCTCATCTCCACACCGAGGAAGGACACCACCATGCTGGAACTCCACTACGCCGCCCACTCGGACCGCGGCCGGGTCCGCCCCGCCAACCAGGACACCGCCTACGCGGGCACCCGCCTGCTCGCGGTGGCCGACGGCTGCGGCCCCGAGGGCGCGGCCGCGAGCAGCGCGGCCGTGGATGCGCTGCGCTTCCTGGACACGGCCGAGCTCCCGGCGGGCAACGTCCTGAACCTGCTGGAGGAGGCGGTACAGGGCGCCACGGAGGCGGTCCGGGACGCGGCGGACGGTACGGGGGAGGACACCGGAACGACCCTCACGGCCCTGCTCTGGACGGGCTCCCGACTGGCCCTGGTACACATCGGCGACTCCCGTGCCTACCTGCTCCGAGACGGCGCCCTCTTCCGCATCACCGACGACCACACGGTGGTCCAGTCGCTGATCGACGAGGGCCGCCTGACGCCGGAGGAGGCCACGACCCACCCGCAGCGCGCCCTGCTCCTCAAGGCCCTCTCCCCGACCACCCCCGCATCCCCCGACCTCCGCCTCCACGACGCCGCCCCCGGCGACCGCTACCTCCTCTGCTCCGACGGCCTCTCCGGCATCGTCCCCGACGCCCACATCCGCCACCTCCTCACCTCAACCCCGGCCCCCGACACCGCCGTCCACGCCCTGATCGACGCGGCGAACGAGGCCGGCGGTCCGGACAATGTGAGTTGTGTGGTGGCGGATGTGGTGGAGAGGGGGTTGGCCGGATAGGGGTCCCCGGACCCGTGGGGCCCGGGACGCCGAATGGCTCCGCACCCACCCCCCTCACATTCTGATCCGTAGCTCTGTAGAGACCGGGCATTGAGGGGCATACAGGCTGCGGGCAGGGTCGGGCGGTTGGTGTTAAGCACTGGCGGTTGCTGGGGTTGCTGTACGTCGTTGCTGTACAGCAGGATCCTGACCGGGGGTGAGGTCATGGAACGGGAACAGCTCGAACGGCTGCTGAGCGGTGGCGACGACACGTCGTTGGCCGCACTGTCCGCTCTCCGCGCCGGCGCCTCTTACGTTTGTCTGGGACGGGACGACGTCAGCCGGATCGCTCGCGACGGTCTACAGGCGACGACTCCGTCACACGGTTCGGAGGGGCATCGAGACCTCCGGCTTGGCGCGGGCCGTGCAACGCCTCGACCTACACGGCCGACCGGTTCAGCTGGGCCAGATCAGGACTGCCGACGGATCGTGGGTCTTCATGCTGTTTCTCGACCAGGAGGGCAGCACGTTGGTGGCATGCACCGGAGTCCGGCAGACGCAACCGGACTCGCCGCGATCGGACACCTGCTGAAGCTGTGCACCGCCAACACGCTTTCCAACTGTGGTGGTGGGCTGACTGGCGGCGTGCAGGGGCGTTCACCGGCGTTCATGGGCGGTAGGCCATCGCGGTGGGGGTGGCTTCGGGTCTCGTCTGAACGACCGTGAACGGCGCTGAATGAGACGGAAACTGAGACGGACGGCGGGGCCGGGCACGCTAGCATCCTCGGCGTCCAGGAGGTGTCATGGCACTGGTCCGCAAGGGATCACGACGGATCGTTGTCGACGGCACGGTCTACCGCTGGCGGTTGCGAGGCAGACCGACGTACTGCCAGGGCTTGGCCTGGTCGCCGTGCACGTTCGCGGTCGAGCATGCGGATACTCCAGGGGCAGCGCTCGTGGTCACCACCGACCAGCCGCATCCGAGCAATTGGATCGGTCGCGAGGCCGAACCTGTGCTGCCCTCCAGCGTTGCCGCGGCCGTTCGGCTTGCCCTGCGTCAGGGTTGGTCCCCAACAGTTCCGGGCTCCGCGTTCCACCTCGACCAGTCCGCCGGCTTCACGTCCTCGTACTGAGCGGTGCAAAGAGTGAGCACCGCTTTAGGAGTTCGATCCCAGTTCGCTCCGGCTGCTGTCGTCGACTGATGCGACGGCTGGACAGGGGCGCTGCCGTACCTGCACTCGGGCGCGCGTTGACGCCATCAGTCGTTGCACAAAGTCAGACGCAGGCCGCTCGCGCGTGCCAAGCTGTGACAGGAGCACTGCCACTTGAGGGAGCGGATCTTGTCGTCTGAAGTCCACGTTTCTATCACCCCCCCGAGGCATGAGCGCCACAGAGGCGTATCGACTTTTTAGGGAGGATTCACTCCTCGTAAATCGACGGTATCAACGAAAGCTCGTCTGGTCGGTTGCCGAGAAGCAACTCCTGATCGATAGCATCCTGGACGGCTATCCAATCCCTCTGATTCTCCTAGCCGAAAGGCCTGAGATTCACGGGAGCGGCAAGTATGAGATTATCGACGGAATTCAGCGCCTCGATGCCATTTTTTCATTTATTGAGCAAAAGTTTGACTACAATGGCATGCATTTCGATCTAGGGCAGAGCGCTAGGGCGCGCCAAGCGGCTGCCGCCGGTGCGTTTAAGCCTGCCGATACCCAGAGCCTACTTCCTGCTGATAAATGCGCGAACCTGGTTGATTACCAGTTGGCTGTCACGGCAACGACCTTCGCCCGGCTGTCGCCCCGGGCATGCACGCCGCGCTGGTCCACCGTGGCCCTTGGGCGACGATCCAGTGGCGAAGCGAGGAAGCCGAGAAGCTCCCCACCTTCCGCGTGGAGAGCCCTGTGTGTACCGGGTTTTGTGCTGAAAGCCTCAGGTTTCACTCAACTGCGCTTACGTCGAACAGAGTTGCCACCTAGGGTCGGTGATCGACGGCCTGTTCGGTCGTTTTCACCGAGGAAATCAGGGGGAATCACGTGCGCCTCGCGCCCAGGATCATCACAGCCGGCTGCGCCGCCGTCGTACTCACCGGCATAGGCATCGCACCCGCGTCGGCGGACACACGCGAGGGGGTCGGTCCCCTGGTGTGTCCGCCGGACCGGGGATACGACTTCTCCGGCAGCCGCAACTACTACAGGGACATGGAACCCCGATCCGGAGGTGATAGCGGTACGACAATCAGCATCACCTTCCACAAGGGAAAGACGACGACGTCCACCGTGGGCGGAGCAATCTCGGGCGAAGCGAAGGTGGTCTTCGCCAAGGCGGAGGCGCAGTTCGACTACCATTTCGCGTGGCAGTGGACGAACAGCTCGACCTACACGTGGTCGTGGAAGGTGCCGGACACGATGAGGCATGGTTACCTGCACGCGGGCGTGAAGGTCAAGTACACGAAGTGGAACTACAACGAGACGCGGCCCGACTGCACCACCAGGGTGATACGCAGCGGAGAAGCGCGGCTGGTCTACGAGGGTCGCGAAACCTGGCACGGAACGAACTGATGCGCAGAACACGTCTGGCCGTACTGCCGGTCATCGTCGTCCTGGCCGCCGGGTGCAGCGAGAACGCCGCACCCCGCCCGGCCCCCACCTCCACCGAGTCGGCCGTCCCACGGGTGTCCGATCCGGACCACCCCGACGGCGGTGAAAAGAAACCTGGCCGCCTCGGACCCGGTACGGTCAAACTGCCTGTATCTGCCGACCGGATTGCCGAACTCGGCGTGCGCTACACCTGCCTCGGACCCGCAGGGGGTCTCGTGGTCCGTAACGGGACGGCGCTGAATGCCGACGTCGGCGACTGCCACGACGACGCCACGTACGGCGCCAGCATCAAGGCGAAGGATCTGAACGGCCGAAAGTTCGGCAGTGAGATCACCGTCACGGTCGACAAGCGGACGAGGTGGCGTATGTCCGTGGACATCACCGACAAGGACGGTGTGAGACAGACCGTCCACAGCTGACGCCTTAGCGAAGCCCCCGTGAGCATCCACCCAACGCGGGGCAGGCCGGAGCCTCCATCAACCCGGGGTGGCTCTGTATCTGTCAACCGGCTTGATACAGCCTGCGGTTGCGCTGTTCATCGGTGACCATGACGCGCCAGACGTGGTCGGCCAGGCGACGCTTGAGACAACGCTTGGCTTCCTTGGAGGGTGTTGTCTTTTCGATCTTGAGCGGTGTCGGTCGAACGCGGTTTCCCGGTCGGGTGATCTGGCCGGGGCATGAGGACGGGGCCTCCTGAACAGCTCGTGGGTGTCGAATCCATAGAGCACCAGGAGGCCCCAGTGCCGCAGTCTTCCGTGTCGATGGCCGGGCAGTCCAACTCGACTGTTCCATCGTGTGATTGCCTCGCGCACGTGTACGGCAACGCGGCCGACCAGCCCGAACGGCAGCGCCGGTACCCGACGGACATGACGGACGCGGAGTGGGCTGCGGTCCGGCCACTGCTGCCGGTGCCGGGCTGGATGCGCGGGCGGGGCGGCCGGCCGGAGGGGTATTGCCACCGTGCGATGCTCGATGCGATCCGTTATCTCGTGGACAACGGAATCAAGTGGCGGGCGATGCCGGTGGACTTCCCGCCGTGGGACCGGATTTACGCATTCTTCCGCCGCTGGCGCGATAACGCGCTGGTCAGGGAGTTCCACGACCGGCTGCGCGCCAGGGTCCGCGAGAAGCTGGGCCGGGATACGGAGCCCACGGCCGGGGTGATCGACTCGCAGTCGGTCAAGGCGGACGCCGTCGTCGGCGCCGACAGCCGCGGCTACGACGGCGGCAAGCAGATCAACGGGCGCAAGCGGCACGTCGTGGTCGACACCCTCGGCCTGCTGCTGGGCGTGATGGTCACCGCCGGGACACCGGCGACCGGACCGCCGCCCACGTGGTGCTCGGGCAGGTCGCCGACGAGCACCACCGACTGGAACTGGTCTGGGCTGATGGCGGCTACACCGGCAGCCTCTTCGAGCACTGCCTGGCCGCGTTCGCGCTGGTCCTGGCGATCGTCAAACGCAGCGACGACATGCGCGGCTTCGTGGTGCTGCCCAAGCGGTGGATCGTCGAGCGGTTCTTCGCCCACCTGATGCGCACCCGCCGTCTGGTGTGCGACTTCGAACGCCGCACCACCAGCGCCGAGGCGATGGTCTACTGGTCGATGACCCTGCTCATGACCCGCCGCCTGGCCCGGCCGGCCCCGGGGCGAGAGTGAACCGGCCCGGCTGCCGCTCGGCCAGCCACCCCCGTGCGACCAGGCGTTTCGCCTTCGACCGCAGCGCCTCCACCTTCGCCGGTACCGCATCCAGGCCAAACATCATGGCCAACTCCTGGCAGGTCAGCGGCCCTTGATGGAGCCGGTGTCGGTCCCCGAGTGCCTCAAGGATGCGCTGATAGTCCACCGACAGCACCGACCGGTCCAGCCCCTCACGCCACACCGGCACCTGTGACCTGGGCTTCGCGGCTCCGGCCGCTGACGACGCCTGCCCGGCCCGTCCGCCAACCCTCGGCGCTGTCCGGCCCTGTTCGGTCTCCTCGACCGGGTCCAGCACTTCGCTGACCCGCGAGCAGGCGATGGCCCATTCCTTCCAGTCCCGCTCGGCCAGGGCCAGCTCAGCCTGGACCCGGTCGGCCTCCTCCCGCAGCTCGTCCACCCGACGCCGAGCAACGAGCTCGCGCTGTTCAAGCAGCCCCACGACCGACGGCATCCACGACCTCCACGGGAACGGCGACACGACAGGTCACCACTCCCACAGGGTCACCAACCTATGCCTGACCAGCGGAAACATAGTCCTCAAGACCGGAAAGACAACAGCGTCTGCCGTCGCGGGCAGTACTAGGCCGCCGGGAGACTGACGCTGAGTCTGGACGGTACCGCTGGTGAGCGCATGCTTTGAGATCGAACCCCATCCTTCTCAGGTCGATCACTGGACTTTGCGACCATCGACCAACCGGCCCTGCACCTCGGTGGAACGTCTACCGAGGTTCGGCATCGGCCGGTGCCGTCCGTGGTGATGGTTAACGCTGCGGCTTCACCTGTTGCTTGACATCGCGCGTCACGGCTTGGCCGTGTGTGCACTCGGCGTAGATGCGTTGGCCTACGCTTCGGTTCATGGGGGCGATGAACTGGAGCGGCGTCCGAGAGCGGGTGGAGACTTTGGCCCGTGCTGACAAGGCGCGGGAGGTCTTCGGCGCTTGGGACAAGTACGGGGGAACGGGGCACCACTTTCGACTTGCTGATCCGCTGCCAGAGGCGAGTGTCGCGGAGGCAGAGGATCAGTGGGGTGTCTCGCTGCCTGCGGACTACCGGGCCTTCCTCCTCGAAGTCGGCGCCGGCGGTGCCGGACCCTTCTATGGACTCACGACGCTGTCCCGCACAGATACCGGGTGGCTGTGGAGTGACCCCGGCGGAGGTACCGTCCACGAGCGGCTGCGCGTCCCCTTCCCGGATGTGGAAGAGAGTGTGCGTGCTCAGGTCGAGCATGAGCGCAAGGAGCCCGTCGAGTCCGACTTCGAGGACGAAGCCGCCTTTGATGTGGCGTACCGCGCCTGGCTGGCGGAGGACGAGAGGCTGTCCGACTGGTTCTTGTCCGGCGCTGTGTGCCTCAGCCACGAGGGGTGCGGCTACTTCGACTGGCTGGTCGTGTCTGGTCCACAGCGCGGGCAAGTGTGGGTCGACGAGCGTCCAGGGGACGGGCGGTTCAGTCCCCTTGGGCAGGTCGGGTTCGCTGACTGGTACCTCGACTGGGTCGAGAAGACTGAGGCTGTCGTGCGGCGTCGCCGCTAGGACGGGCAGTCGAGTGCTCCTGGCTTAAAGGAGTATGCGCAGGCTGGGAGTTCGACAGCTTGGCGGGTGGGCCAACGGTACGAAGAGCACGGGGCGGACCGTCCATGTCATGCGCATGTGGTCTTGGGCGATCGATACGGCGCAGGGCTCTACGCGCTCGCCAACGTCGTGGGGATGCGGTGGCGTCTACCTCGGCGCCGAGGGTGTCGAAGGGCTGGTGCACCACGACACACTCGCCGACCGGGGCCGTCCTCGATGTCGGCGACGACCTGTCCGTCGAGGTCACCGGCATCAATCTCGCACGCCGCCGGGTCACCCTGACGCCGCTGCCCCGCCCCGAGGGCGAAGCAGCGGCGCATCAAGGCCCACGGCCGAGTCACCGCAGCGCAGCCTCAGGCTCCCGCTGCGGCCCCCGCTCCACCCCCGTCTCCACCCCCGGATAGAACTCCCGCGACCGCCCCTTCTTGTCCCGCAACCTCGCCAGCAGGCTCCCCGGATACTCCACCACCCAGTAGCTCACCGTCGCGACCAGCGCCCCGGCCGCGACCACCATCAGCGCCGCCGCCGGGAAAGCCGCCTGGGAGCGGGGCAGGGCGCCGGCGTCGTACAGGGCCAGCATCAGTGGCTCGTGCCAGATGTAGAGGCTGTAGCTGACCAGGCCCACGCCCGTCAGCCAGCCCGAGCGCAGCAGGGCGTGCCAGCGGGGACGGGACGCGGTGTGGATGTGGAGGGTGGCGTAGAGCAGGGCGAACCAGAGGAGCGCGGCCAGGGGGTGGTAGTAGGTGTGCCAGGCGTTCTCCGGTTCGGAGAGGTACGACAGGGCGTACAGGCCGGCTGCCGCGGTCACCGCCATCGCCGTCGCCCGGCGTGCGCCGATCCGGCCCCGTTCGCCCAGCGCCACCAGCAGCACCGCCAGCAGCATCCCCGCCGCGAAGCCGCCCAGGCGGGCCTGGGGGCCGAAGTAGACGGGCCAGTTGGTGTGCGGGATGCCCAGGGCGTGGTGGGCGACTGCGATCCAGGTGAGCGGGGCGAGGTAGAGCGCCGCGCAGCCCGCCGCGCACAGCAGCACGCGGGCGCGGCGGGTGCGCAGGCGGCGGCAGGTGCGGATCGCCAGGGGGCCGACGGCGACCAAGGTGAGGTAGAACGCGATCTCCAACGACAGCGACCAGGTCGGGCCCAGCGTGTAGAAGATCCGCTTCTGGTCGAAGACGTGCGTGAACGTGAGGTGTCCCAGCAGGTCACGCCAGTCGCCGGGGAGGGATGGGTTACGCAGGGACCAGACGAGGAGGACCGCGAGGAAGTACAGCGGCAGGATTCTCGTCGCCCGGCGGAAGAGGAAGTCCCGCCCCGGGCGGGTGCGGTCGTCGCCGTCGATGGCGGCGCGGGCGTAGGAGAGCGTGAGCAGGTACGCCGACATGACGAAGAACAGGTCGATGACCTCCAGGGAGATCAGCGCCCCGAGGTAGGGGTTGTCGACCGGCGGGTGGGCGCCCTGCGCGTCGTAGACGTAGTACTGCTGCCAGACGTGGAAGACGACCGTGCTGAGGGCGGCCAGGCCCCGGAATCCCTGGAGTTCGGGGCTGCGGGTGCTGCTTGTGCTGCGGGTGTTGCTTGTACGGCTCGTGCTGCGGGGGCTGCTTGTACGGCTCGTGCCCCCCGTGCCGCCCGTGCCGCCCGTGCCCCTCGTGCCGCCCGTGCCCCTCGTGCCGCCCGTGCTGCTTGCGTTGCTCACTCCTGCCCCACCGCCCTCGTCGCCGCCGTGCGCGGCGTGACCCGCCAGCGGCGGTCGCCCAGCAGTTCCTTGAGGTGTGCCTGCCGGGCGACGATGTTCTTGAAGTGGGTGTAGAAGAACGTCGACACGAGCGCGTGGCGCCAGAACCAGCCTCGCCGTGCGCGCAGTTCGGGCAGGGCGAGCCGGCCCGCGAACGCCGTCTGTACGAGTCCGGCCGAGAGGGTGAAGGCGAAGGCGAGCAGGCAGGCCGGGGTGGCCCAGTCGATGCGGTCCGCGCCGCCCGCGCGGACCGCCGAGTGGAGCAGGATGGGCAGGATCTGCAGCGACAGCCAGGGCTGCACCTCGCGCCAGCCCAACAGCACCACCAAGCCCGCTTTCTGACGGGGCGTGAAGGACCGAGATCGCAGCGCCTGCCCCAGGTGGCGCAGCGACACCTGCAGCCAGCCCTGCGCCCAGCGCGAGCGCTGGTTCCACAGAGGCTTGAGGCGGGTCGGCGCCAACTCCCGCGAGATCAGCGTCCGGTCACTGGCGATCCGCGCGCCCTCCCGCAACGCGCGTAGCGTCGAGTCGATGTCCTCCGTCAGCATCGAGCCGTGCATCCGGATACGGGCCAGCAGGTCGGTGCGCCAGAAGCCGTTGGAGCCGCCGAAGATGCCGAAGCCGTACAGGCGGGTCCGGCCGGGGTGGCTGACGGCGTAGATCGCCTCGAACTCGGCGGCCACCTGCCGGGCCACCCAGGAGCTGTCGCCGTTGCGGATCACGCAGTGGCCCTGCACCACGTCGTAGCCGTTCGACAGCCAGTCCCAGGCGTGCCGGAAGGCGTCCGGCGCCGGATGGTGGTCGGCGTCGAAGATGCCGACGAACTCGCCGCGCACCCGGCTGACGGCGGCGTTGACGTTCTGTGCCTTGGAGGTGCTGCCGGCCACCGGAAGCAGCACCAACCGCCGGTCGCGGCGGGCGATTTCCCGCAGGGTGTCCTCGACCGGGAGCGGGTGCGGGGTGTTGTACGCGAGGACGATCTCCAGGTCGTTCGGGTAGTCGAGGCGCAGGAAGGACTCCACGGTGTCGACGATCGTCGCGGCCTCGTTCGGCAGGTACGCGGCGATCACCGCGCTCGCGGGCGGATACGGCTGCGCGGGCGCCGCGGGCCGGGTGGGCGCGTCGAGCGAGAAGAGGCATTCGAGGAGGATCAGCGCGGCGGACAGGACCAGTCCGGCGACCACGACCCAGTAGACCCCTGAGGCGACGTCCCAGCCCAGCACCGCGTACGCCTGCTCGTACAGCGCGAACGGCACGCCCACGCCGACCAGCAGCGCGAGCAGCGGGGAGAGCGCGAGCAGCAGCGGCCGTACGACCTGCTTCGCGCGGCGGCGCGGGGCGGCGGCCCGCATCCACGGCTCGTAGCGGACGGGCCGCAGGTCGCGGTGGCGCAGGGCCTCGGCGACGGCGTCGCCCGCTCTCTCCACCGCGTGGCCGTCGGCGTCCGCGAGGGGCAGCCAGCCGACGGCGGGGGTCAGCCGTACGTTCTCGTCGGCGACCACGAACCGGGTGCCGGCCACGGCGGTGGCGAACTCGGTCAGCGCGCGCCGGGCCGTCTCCTCGTCCACGCCGGGCATGAGGAGGAGCAGCCGCCCTTCCTCGTCCCGGCCGAGCCGGTCGCTGCCGTTGCCGAGCCGCTCGGCGATCCCGGCGAGGCGTTCGGCGACCTCGCCGCGCACCCGTGCCCCGAACCGTTCCTCCAGCGTGTCCGCCTCGGCCACGCCGACCACCGCGAGGACGCCGTCGCGGCGTCCGGAACGGCTGCCGGGGCGGCTCAGTTCGCGGTCGAGTTCGGCGCGGAAGTGGGGTGCGGAGTACAGGCCGGTGCGCGGGTCGAGGGCCAGCCGGTCGACGGGGACCGGGACGCGGTGGAGCTTGGCGGCGATCCGGGCCGACAGTTCGACGGGGTCGGCGGCCTCGGGCAGGCAGTCGTCGGCGCCGCTGCGCAACAGGCGTGCCACACCGGCCGGTTCAGGGTCGGCGGTGACCATGACGAGGGGCAGGACCTGGCCTTGGGGTGCGGTGCGTATCTCCCGTACGACGGCCACGGCCTGTTCGACGCCGCCGTGTCCTTCGAGGGCGACGATCGCGTCGGGCGGGGTCCGCTGGACGCTGCGGCCGATGTCGCCGGGGACGGCGTGGGTGACCGCGTAGCCGGTGGATTCGAGGGTGCGGGTGAGCCTTTCGCGCCGGGGGCCGGGGGTGCCGACCGCGAGGACGTGGCCTTGTGACGATCCGTCGGCCGGGACGTGGCCTTGTGGCGGCCCGTCGGTCGGCGGGCAGGCCTGAGTGTTCCGGGGCGCGGGTGCGCGCCTCAGTTCGGTGTGCATGTATGTGGGTCCAATCCTGGTCGGATGTGGGGGGAGGACCTTTTGTCGGTACGCACCTGTTGTCGGTACGTGCCAGTAGCCTCACCGCGCGCTGTGACACCACACCTGCGCCGACGTAAAACGTTGATTGCCGTTCCGTGCCCGCGTCGAGGACGCAGAGGGAATCGCGTGACCGAGTGTGAGAACCCCGGGCAGAGTGGAACCCGCGGCTAGTTTTCCCCGTCCGGCTCCCAGTCCAGCAGCCGCACCTTCGCGACCGTACGGACGTGGCGGCGCATGGCCGCGGCCGCCTGTGCGGGGCGGCCTTGCGCGATCGCGTCGAGGATGGCCTGATGCTGGGCGAGGGAGCGCGCCGGGCGGTGGGGCTGGCGGAGGGACTCGGTGCGGCTCTCGGCGATCTGGCCGGCGATGGACCGCATGAACTCGGCGAGGATGCTGCTGTGCGCGGCGGCGGTGACCGCGGCGTGGAAGAGGCGGTCGCCCTCCACTCCGTGGCCGTCGCCCTCGATCTCCTCGGCCATGTGCGCGAGGGCCGACCTCATCGCCGCGAGGTCCTCCTCCGTACGGCGCTCGGCGGCCAGTTCGGCGAGTTTGGTCTCCAGCGCCTCGCGGGCCTCCAGGACGTCGGGGAGGCGTCGGCGGCGCTCGACCATCCGCTCCACCGGCTCCACGTCGAGGCTGTCGCGCACGAGGTACGTGCCGCCCCCGTGCCGCACCTCCACCAGGCCCTGCACCTCCAGGACCACGATCGCCTGCTTCACGGACGCCCGGCTGACCCCGAGCCGTTGGGCCAGGTCGCGCTCGGTCGGCAGCCGGTCCCCGGCCCCGAGGCCGCCCTCGGCGACGTACGCGCGCAGCCGGTCCAGCACCTGCTCGTAGAGGCGCTGCTTGGTCATGGGGCGCAGGGCGTCGGTCACGGGGTCCCCCTCTCGCCGGGAGCGTAACACCGGGCCGTTCGGTGGCCGAGTGGCTGAGCCAATTCACGCACGACCCCTTGACGTCCCGTCCTCGCGAGCCCACGCTTTCCAGCCAGCGCCCCCGGAATTGGCTCAGCCACTCGTCCACTCGGGGGCGTGTACCCGCAACCGCTCCGGGACCCAGAGACGGGAGCCCGTATGTCCCCCGAACTCATCTCGATCCTCGTCCTCGCCGTGGTGTTCGTCATCGCCACCACCCGCTCGATCAACATGGGCGCGCTCGCCTTCGCCGCCGCCTTCGCCGTCGGCACCCTGGTCGCCGACCTCGACGCGGACGGCATCTTCGCCGGCTTCCCCGGCGACCTGTTCGTCGTCCTCGTCGGCGTCACGTACCTCTTCGCCATCGCGCGGGCCAACGGCACCACCGACTGGCTGGTGCACGCCTCCATCCGGCTCGTGCGCGGCCGGGTCGCGCTCATCCCCTGGGTGATGTTCGCCCTCACCGGCGCGCTCACCGCGATCGGTGCGGTGAGTCCGGCCGCCGTGGCGATCGTCGCGCCGATCGCGCTGAGCTTCGCCGCCCGCTACGGGATCAGCCCGCTGCTGATGGGCGCGATGGTCGTGCACGGCGCGCAGGGCGGCGGCTTCTCGCCGATCAGCATCTACGGCTCGATCGTCAACGGCATCGTCGAGCGGGAGAACCTGCCGGGCAACGAGGTCACGCTCTTCCTGGCGTCCCTGATCGTCAACCTCGTCATCGCGGGCATCGTGTTCGTCCTCTTCGGCGGGCTGAAGCTGTGGGCGCAGGGGGCGGTGGACACGGAGGCGGACGGGAACAGCGGTGGTACCGGCACCGAGGGCGAGCCCCTCTCCGGCGGCGGGGGTACGGACGGGGCCGCCACCACCGCCACCCGCCCCGCCCCCACCGCCACCGCGGTCGCCACCACCCACCTCACCCCCGCCCGCACCGCCACCCTCCTCTCCCTCGTCGCCCTCGTCGTCGCCGTCCTCGCCTTCGACCTGGACGCCGGTCTCACCGCCATCACGCTCGCCGTCCTCCTGAGCACCGCGTGGCCGGAGGACAGCCGTAAGGCGGTCGGCGAGATCGCCTGGCCTACGGTGCTGCTGATCTGCGGTGTGCTGACGTACGTCGGCGTGCTGGACGAGATGGGCACCATCACCTGGGCCGGGGAGGGCGTCAGCGGCATCGGCGTCCCGCTGCTGGCCGCCGTACTGCTCTGCTACATCGGCGCGATCGTCTCGGCGTTCGCCTCGTCCGTCGGCATCATGGGCGCGCTCATCCCGCTGGCCGTGCCGTTCCTGGCGCAGGGCGAGATCGGGGCCGTCGGGATGGTGGCGGCGCTCGCGGTGTCGGCGACGGTCGTGGACGTGAGCCCCTTCTCGACGAACGGTGCGCTGGTGCTGGCCGCGGCACCGGACGTGGACCGTGAGCGTTTCTTCCGGCAGCTGATGGTGTACGGCGGGATCGTGGTGGCGGTGGTGCCCGCGGTGGCGTGGCTGGTGATGGTCGTGCCGGGCTGGGGGTAGGCCCACAGGCGACGGCAGCCGGTGTCCGTCGGACAATTGATTCGAGCAGTGAAGGAGTACGACGCGTGTCCTCTCTCTTCCCGGCCCTGACGGGCGCCCCGGCCGACCGAGCCGCCCTGCGGTTCGGCGACCGTTCCCTGACGTACGGCGAGCTCGGCGCCGCCGCCGGCGCCCTCGCGGCGCGGATCGGCGGGGCGGGCAGAGTGGCCGTCTGGGCGGCCCCGGCGCTGGAGACCGCCGTGGCGGTCCTGGCGGCGCTTGAGGCCGGTGTCGCCGCCGTGCCGCTCAACCCGAAGTCCGGGGAGAAGGAGCTCGGGCACATCCTGTCCGACTGCGCGCCGGGGGTAGTGCTGGCCGCCGCAGGGGACGAACTCCCCTCCCCCCTGGGTGACTTGACGCGCATCGACGTCGACGCGCACGCCACCGGCCCTCGCCCCCTCCCCGCCCCGTCGGCGTCCGGCGAGGACCCCGCCCTGATCGTCTACACCTCCGGCACCACCGGCCCGCCCAAGGGCGCCGTGATCCCGCGCCGGGCCGTCGCCCACACCCTGGACGCGCTCGCCGACGCCTGGCAGTGGACCGGCGAGGACGTCCTCGTCCACGGGCTGCCCCTGTTCCACGTCCACGGCCTGGTCCTGGGCATCCTCGGCCCGCTGCGCCGAGGCGGATCCGTACGGCACCTCGGCAGGTTCACCACGGAGGGAGTCGCGCGCGAGCTGAACGACGGCGCGACCATGATGTTCGGCGTGCCGACGATGTACCACCGCATCGCCCAGGCCCTCCCCGAGGACCCGGGCCTGGCGCAGGCGCTGGGCAAGGCCCGCCTCCTGGTCTCCGGCTCGGCCGCGCTGCCCGTGCACGACCACGAGCGGATCACGGCGGCGACCGGACAGCGGGTCGTCGAGCGGTACGGCATGACGGAGACGCTGATGAACACGAGCGTGCGGGCGGACGGCGAGCCGAGGGCCGGGACGGTCGGCGTGCCGCTGCCCGGCGTGGAACTGCGCCTGGTGGAGGAGGACGGGACGCCGATCACGTCGTACGACGGCGAGACCGTGGGCGAGATCCAGGTGCGCGGCCCCAACCTGTTCACGGAGTACCTGAACCGCCCCGACGCGACCGCCGCCGCCTTCACCGCGGACGGCTGGTTCCGCACCGGCGACATGGCGGTGCGCGACGGCGACGGGTACGTCCGTATCGTCGGCCGCAAGGCCACCGACCTGATCAAGAGCGGGGGTTACAAGATCGGCGCGGGTGAGATCGAGAACGCCCTCCTCGAACACGCCGGGGTGCGGGACGCCGCGGTCACCGGCGAACCGGATGCCGACCTCGGCGAGCGGATCGTGGCGTGGATCGTCCCGTCGGACCCCAACTCACCTCCCTCCGCCGAGGAGTTGGCGGACCACGTCGCCGCCCGCCTGGCCCCGCACAAGCGCCCGCGCAAGGTCCACTACCTGGCCGCCCTCCCCCGCAACGACATGGGGAAGATCATGAAGCGGGCTTTGACCCATGACTGAGCGGCGTCTGTCGGCACGCGAGGTCGTCGCGCGACTCGCCGACGACTCCACCTTCGCCGAACTCCCGCACCCGGAACGGCAGTCCGGGCCGGACGGCCCGCTCGCGTGGCAGGGCTACGGCGCCTCACGCGCGCGTGCCGCCGAGCGCACCGGCGAGGAGGAGTCGGTGGTGTGCGGCACCGCGAGCGTGACGGGAGCGCGGGCCGTGCTGCTGGCGTTCGAGTTCGGCTTCCTGGGCGGCTCGCTCGGCGAGCGCACCGGGGACCGACTGGAGGCGGCTTACGCGTACGCCCGCGCCCACCGCCTCCCGGTCGTCCCGCTGGTCGCCACGGGCGGCAGCCGGATGCAGGAGGGCATGGTGGCGCTGACCCAACTGCAGCGCGTGGCACGGCAGTCGGCGCTCACGCGGGAGGCGGGCCTGCCCCAGATCGCGGTCCTGCGCGACCCGACGACGGGCGGCGGCTGGGCCACCCTCGGCGCGGGCGCCGACGTCGTCCTCGCCCTGCCCGGTGCCCAGGTGGGCTTCGCGGGCTCCCGGGTCCGCCCGCCGGACGCGGATCCGGCGGCGTACACGGCCGAGGCGCAGGTGGCGGCGGGGGCGGCGGACGCGGTGGTCCGGCCGGAGGAGCTGCGGGAGGTGCTGGGGCGCTGGCTGCGGTTGCTGGCGGGATCGCCCGCCCAGGAGGCCGCGGTGCCCCGCGCCCTGGGCGCGCACGACCTGCCGGCCACGGGCTGGGACGCGGTCCGGCGCGCCCGCGCCCCGCGGCGCCCTCGCGCTGAGGCCTACCTGGACGCCTACTTCACCGACCGCGTCGCGATCGGCGGCGACCGCTGCGGCGGCGTCGACGCCGAGGGCATGCTCTGCGGCTTCGGCGCGCACGACGGCCGTACGGTCGCCTACGCCGCCCAGACCGGCACCGCGACCCGCCCGGCCGGCTACCGCACCGCCGCCCGGCTGATCCGCTTCGCGGACCGGCTCGACGTCCCGGTGCTGACGCTGGTGGACACGCCGGGCGCCGCCAATGACGCGGAGGCGGAACGGCAGGGGGTGGGCGCCGCGATCGCCGACCTGTTCGGGGCGGTGGCCGCGGCCCGCGTCCCGATCACCACGCTGCTGATCGGCGAGGGCGGCTCGGGCGGCGCGCTGGCCCTGGCGGCGCCGGGCAACACCTGGGCCACGCCGGACAGTTACTTCTCCGTCATAGCGCCCGAGTGGGCGGCGGCGATCCTGAAGCGGGGGCCGGAGGAGGTGGAGGTGACGGCGGACCAACTCCGGGTACGGCCGCAGGACTTGGTGGAGCTGGGGGTGGTCCGGGGAGTCGTCGACGGACCGAGCGGGAGCGCACCCTAGGCGGTGTCCGCAAGGTCCCGCCTGTCCCCGCTTCCCGCACGCTCCGCGAATCCCGCACACCCGAACCCGCGACATCACCAAGTACCGTCCGTAACAATGGAGTTCGTCGAGGTCACACACCACGGGGGAGCGAGCGGCGCCATGGACGGGTTGATGGAGTTCGAGACCGACGGCGGTGCGCGCGTCGTCGTGGAGGGCGTCGACGACGAGTCCGGCGCCCGGCTCGTGTCGCGCGGTGACGGCCCCGCCCGGGCGGCCCGCACCTTCGAGAACGCGCTGGACGGGGTCCGCGCGGCGGCGGACTCCGCGTTGCGGGTCTTCCGGGACGGGTCGCTCGAACCGGACACCGTGGAACTCGAATTCGGCGTGAAACTCACCGCGGAGGCCGGGGCGGTGATCGCCAAGGGGTCGACGGAGGGGCACCTGGTGGTGAAGCTCAGTTGGTCACCCGAGCGGGCACCGGCGGATCAGGAGGCCGCCGACCGGTCATGAGCAGCGCTGCCTGGCACGCCCGGATCATCTGCGGGAACGAGGTCGGCGCGGGCTTCCTGGTCTCCCCGCGCCGCGTGATCACCTGCGCCCATGTCGTGCGGTGGAGCGGCACGTCGGCGGTGACGGTGGCCTTCCCCAACAGCAGGGAACTCAGCGCACTGCCGGCCACCGTGGCCGTCCACGGCGGCTGGTCGGGCGGGGCGGCCGACCCCGGTGACCTGGCCGTCCTGGAGCTGGACCGCGAAGTACCGCTGGCGCCTGCCGAGTTCGCGCCGCCCGGCGCCGAGCTGGGTGACCCCGCCCCCACCCTGGTGGCATACGGCTTTCCCCGGGGATACGACGAGGGGATGCTCGCCCGGTACCAGGCCGTGCCCGGTCCGCTGGTCTCGGACGAGTGGCGCCAGTTGGAGGCCGTGACGGCCCACGGGCAGCCCTTGGCCGCCGGGTTCAGCGGCGCGGCTGTGACGCTGGCGGACGGCCGGGTGGTCGGCATGGTGTCGACCGTCGCGAGCGAGCGGGACATCCGGGTCGCCCGGATGCTGCCGACCCAGGTCATGGCCCGCTACCACCCCGAAATGGGCGAGCGGGTGCCCACCCCCGACCACCACCCCGACGCCGTACGACGGCTGTACACCCTGGTGCGCCGGGCGGTGGCGAAGGGGCTGGACTGCGACGCGAACCGGCTGTACGTCGATGCCGTCGGCCCCTTCGGCCCGCCGCTTCCAGGGCCCGGCTTCACCTCGCTGGGCTCGGCCGCCGGGTACGTGCAGTGGGAGGTACCCGGCGCGGAGGCGGTGACCCGGTTCGCCGAGCGGCTCCAGGAACTGCTGGACCCGCCGTCCCCCCAGCCCGCCGCCGCCTCCACGGCAGGCACTGCGGCTACCTGTACCGCTGCCGCCGTCTCGTCGTGGTCTCCGATCCTGGTCGAGATCGAGCACAGCGGCGCCGGCGCCGACCAGGTCACCGTCGAGGTGTCCGCCTACCGCGAGGGCCAGCGACGGCGTGTCGGCTCGGAGCGCCTCGCGCGCAGTGCCGTCCGGGAGTACGTCCAGCGGCACATCGACGACGCCTTCACCCAACTCGCCCCCGGCGCCGAGGAGTTGATCACCTTCGTACTCCCTCGTGAGTGGCTGAACGAGCCGGTGGCGCGCTGGGAGTGCGGCGCGGCGGACTCCACCCCGCTGGGCTGCGCCTATCCCCTCGTCGTCGTGGACCGGTCCCGGCTCCGCAGCGGGCAGCTGCGCCATCAGCTCGCCAAGAAGTGGCACAAGCTGGACGACCGTTCCCGCACCCAGCTGCACCGCGTGGACTGCGGCTCCCCGGAGCGCCCGCCGAGCCTGCGCAAGCGGCTGCGCGACGCCGACGCCGACCTGGCCGGCTACTCCTTCCCACCCAACGCCGCACGCCCGCACTTCGAGGCCGGCCTCAACACCCCGGTGCCGGTGCTGCTGTGGCCGCGCACGGGCTGCGCCGACGCCCAGCACGAGGGCCCCTGCTCCGGCGCCGCGTTCCTCGACGCGCTCAGCGCCTCGATCGCCGGCGTACCGCCCACCGAACTACCGCGCCACATCCGCGAGTTACGGGAGACCGCGGACGCGGACGACGATCCGGAGCGGCACTGGGCGACGGACGTCCAGCTCCTGTGGGACGACCCACGCTGCTTCCCCGAACCCGCCGCCAGCCTGCACTCCCCGGTCGCCTGAGCCGCCGTACCCCACGGAGAAGAGACCCATGCCCCTGTGGCCCGTCTACACCGGCACCAACGAGCCGCACGACGGCATCACCCTGCTGCCGCCGCCCCCGCCCTGGCGTGCCTTCAACGGCGGCCCGGTACTCGATCCGCCGGACGCGACCGCCGACGCCGACGCCGTCTCCCCGGACCGCACCCACCGCGCCGAGACATACCGGGCCACGGCACAGACGGTCCAACTGGTCAACGCCGCCCTCTATTTGAGACGTCCCCTGCTCGTGACGGGCCCGCCCGGCACCGGCAAGTCCTCCCTCGTGTACGCGGTCGCCCGCGAGCTCGGGCTCGGCCCGGTCCTGCGCTGGAACATCACCAGCCGGAGCACGCTCCACGACGGCCTCTACCAGTACGACCCGCTGTCCCGGCTGTACGCGGCCCGGAACGCACCCGCGGCGGAGGCCGGCATCGAGGACCATCTGCGCCTCGGCCCGCTCGGCACCGCCCTCCTCCCTTACGCCCGTCCCCGCGCCCTCCTCATCGACGAGATCGACAAGAGCGACCTCGATCTGCCCAACGACCTGCTGAACGTCCTGGAGGAGGGGCAGTACGAGATCCCCGAGCTGATCCGCACCGCCCGCGACACCCCCACCGCCGAGGTGATGATCGACGGCACCGACCAACGGGTGGCAGTGGAGGGCGGCCGGGTCCGCTGCCGGACCTTCCCGTTCGTCGTCCTCACCAGCAACGGCGAGCGCGAGTTCCCGCCCGCCTTCCTGCGCCGCTGCGTCACACTGCGCCTGCGCCAGCCCGACGACCGTCATCTCGCCGACATCGTCCGCGCCCACTTCGACGGGGAGCCCGACGCCTACGCACAGACCCTGATCAGCCGGTTCCTGTCCCGGGTGGGCGGCGGTGACCTGGCCACCGACCAGCTCCTCAACGCGATCTACCTGGCCCGCTCCTCCGGCCTGGACGTCGACTCCCTGGACGAGCTGGCCGAGCAGCTGATGCCGTATCTGAGTGAGGCGTCGCCGACCGATGCCTTCTGAGAGCGCCGGTCGGCGCCCGCCGCTGGTCCGCCTGGCCGACGTGCTGGCCGAGGCGGCCGACGGGGTGCGCCCGACCCCGCTCGAACTGGCCGAACTCCTGTGGCTGGCCCGCCACATGGAGCCCACCGAGTCAGCCTCGGAGGCCGCCGCCGAAGAGGCGCGTGCCCCTGACGCCCCCGCGCCGACACCGCCTCCTCCACGCGAGCGGGCGCCCGACGGCACCCCGCCCCCGCCCGGACCCACGTCCGTGGCGCCCCCGCCGCGTGCCCCGCTCCACCTCCCCGCCCCGCGGGGACCGGCCCCGGCCCCGGCCGCGCCCGCCGTCCCACACGCCACCCTCCTGGCCCCCGCGCCCCCGATGCTGCGCCACCCGCTGGCCCTGCAGCGCTCCCTGCGCCCGCTCAAGCGCCGTACCGACGCGCCCGACCGCCTCGAACTGGACGAGCGGGCCACCGTCGACCGCATCGCCCGGCTGGGCGCCGCCCCCGAGTGGTGGCTGCCCGTGCTGCGCCCGGCACGGGAGCGCTGGCTGCGGCTGAACCTGGTGTACGACGCCGGCCCCACGATGGCGGTATGGCGCCCCCTGATCCGTGAACTGCACACGGCGCTCGCCCAGTCGGGCATCTTCCGCACGGTCACCGTGCACCGCGCCGATCCCGACGGCAGCGTGCGCCCGGGCACCCCGACACCCACCGACGGGCGCACGGTCACCCTCCTGGTCAGCGACTGCATGGGCCCGCAGTGGCGGCAGGGCCCGGTCGGCCCACGCTGGTTCGGCACGCTGCGCCGCTGGGCGCACCGGATGCCGCTGGCCGTCGTACAGCCCCTGCCGGAACACCTCTGGCGGGACACGGCCCTGCCCGCCGCCCCCGGCCGGCTGTCCGCACCGCATCCGGCAGCGCCCTCGGCCTCGCTGGTCTTCCTGCCGTACGACGAGCCGGAGGCCGAGCCCGACGGCGCGGTCGCGGTGCCCGTGCTGGAGCCGGGCCCGGACTGGCTGGCGAACTGGGCCTCGCTGGTCGCGGCGCCGGGCGGGCGGGAGGTCCCCGGGGCCGCGGCTCTGCTGCACGGACCGCCGCCGGGCGACTCCGACAGCCGTACGGACCTCACCGTCCTGGCCCCCGAGGAGCTGGTCCTGCGCTTTCGCGCGACGGCCTCCCCGGAGGCGTTCCGGCTGGCCGGCCACCTCGCGCTGGGCCGCCCGGACCTGCCGGTCATGCGCCTGGTCCACGCCGGCCTCGAACCGTGCCCCCGCCCCCAGCACCTCGCGGAGGTCATCCTCAGCGGCATGCTCACGGGCGTGCCCGGCCCACCCGGTTCGTACGCCTTCCGGGACGGGGTGCGGGAGCTGCTGCTGCGCAGCCTGCCGCGGACGGCGCGCGAGCGCACGACCGAACTGCTGGCCCATGTGGGCGGGTTGATCGACGAGCGGGCCGGCACGGCACCGGGCGAGTTCCGGGCGTCGACCCCGGCGGCGTCGGGTACGGCGACCGTGGTGGACGCCGAGCCGTTCGCCACGGTGCGTCCGGAGAGTGTGGGCGCGCTGAGCGGGGACCGCCGGGCGCCGGAACCGGAGCCCGTGAGGGAGGTCGTGGGCGACCGCTACCGGCTGTTGGAGAAGCTCGCGCCGCACTCGAACCAGTGGCGGGCCCATGACGCGGACACGGACCGGATCGTGACCGTGCGGCTGCTCAAACCGATCACGAACCCCGACTGGCGGTCGGCGTTCCTGCGCGACGCGCAGCGGCTCCAGGACCTGGACACCCCCCATGTGACGACCGTGCACGACTTCGGGTTCGAAGGGGACAGGCCGTACCTCGTCTCGGAACACCTGGACGGTATCGACCTCAACTCCCTGATCGCAGGCAGCGGTTACGACCTCCCCCCGCCCCTGCTGATGTCCCTCGCGGCTCAGCTCACGGAGGCCGTCCTCGCCCTCCACGACGCCGGGGTCACCCATGGCGGTCTGATCATGCCGCGGGTCGTCCTGCTGCCCGACGGCACCGTCAAGCTCATCCTCGCCCCGACGAGGCGGCCCTCGATGCCTGAGGGGCCCGCCGAGGACCGGCGGGCACTCGTCGATCTGCTGTTCCAGTTGGCGGCGGGCCCGAGCCGGCCGACGCGTTGGGTGCAGCCGGACCGACTGGTCCATGTCCCGCCGCCCTTCCGCGCGCAGTTCGCTGACGCACTCGCCGAACTGCTGACCCCGAACCGCGCGAGGGACGGCTTGGACCGGCTCCTCGAACTGAGCCGGTCCCCCTCTCTCCATGCGGCCTACGCCCAGCTCCGCTACCGGGTCCTGGGGCCCCTGCAGGCCGAGTTCCCGGACCGCCCCCGCCATGTACCGCCGGACTGCGCCGCCATGCTCGCCATGCTGCTGCTCAAGCCCGGCCGCGCCGTGACCCACGACGAACTCCGGGCCGGGCTGTGGGACGCGGACGACAGACCGGCGGACACCGCGGCCGAGCTGAGCAGGATGGCCTCCCGGTTGCGGATCTCACTGGGCGCCGGCTCACTGGCCTCGCACTCCGGCGGCCGCTACGCCCTGCACACCAGCGTGGACTACGTGGACATCGTCCACTGCGACGAACTGGTCCGCCGGGCCGACGAAGCCCGCGGGGCCGGTTCCTTCGCCGAATCCCGTGCCCTGGTCACCGAGGCGCTGAGCCTCTGGAGCGGCGACGACGCCCTCGCGGACGTCCCCGGACCCGCCGCCCGCACCGCCCGCACCCGCCTCCAGCAGCTCCGCCTCGGCCTCCTGCGAGGCCGCGCCGAACTCGACCTGGAACTCGGCGAGTTCGAACGGGCTGCCACCGACCTCGCGGAGCTGCTGCGGCTCCACCCGGCCCGTGAGGACTTCCGTCGCCTGTACCTGATCGCCCTGCGTCGCCAGGGGCGCGTCGAGGAAGCCCTGGAGGTGTACGAGGAGTACGAGCTGTCCGGCGGCCAGAACCCCGAACTACTGGCCCTGGGGCGCGAGTTGCGGGACGAGTTCGGCGATGCCCCGGACGGCTCGGCGGACGGCTCGGCGTACGAGGAGCCGTCCGACACGGCCACCGACACCGACATCGCGTACGGCTTCGTCGCCGCCCCCGACGAGCTGCCGGAGGGCTTCGTCCCTCCGGAGGACGACCACCCGAGGCTCCGGGAAGAGCTGTCCGAGAACCTCCCGCTCCCCCAGGACTACGTACCGGACAGCCTGTTCGCCGTCGAAGACACGCTGTCGCTCGGGCAGGTCGAGGACGCGTACGACGAGCCCCCGCCGGACCTCGATCCCGAGGAGGAGCCGGACCCCGAGCAGCATGACTGCGTCGGCTTCGAGTTCGTGGACGGTCCGCCGACCGACGAGGCACGCGCCGAGCTCCGCCGCCTGGTCATGATCCTGGTCGAGGCGAGCGGCTTCGAGGCGAGCGGTTTCGTCCCGGGCGAGTATCTGCTCAGGGACACGGACCGCGGCTTCACGCTGCTGATGCGGCCGTACCTGGACGGAGCCCCCCTCTTCCGGGCGACGGTGGCCGGGCTGCCGGAACTGCTGGGCCGCCTGGAGGGCCGTCGTCTTCGGGTCGACTTCTGGGAGACGCGGTTCGGGCCGGCCGAGGGCGAGGTGCACAGCGACCGGCCCGACACCGAGACGGTCACTGCCGCGCTGAACGTGTCCGGGCTCCAGGCGATCATCGCCGTCTCGGAGTTCTGGCACTTCGTGGAGGTCACGGAAAGCTCCCTCGGCGCGGACCGGTTCGCGCAGCTCAGCGACGGCACGGGGTGGTACAGCACCGTTCACCCCGCCGAGGTGCCCGACCCGTCCGCCGCGACCGTGCTGATCGACATGACCGACATGCTGCGCAGTCCGGCCTTCGCCCGCGCATCCGAGTCCGCACCGTCGGCCGGCACGGCGGTGGCCGGCCCCTTCCCCGTGCCGTCCGACGGACAGATCCCCCTTCCCGGAGGCGAAAGCAAGATCGTCGTCTCTCTGCCCGGCGGCGAGCTGGTCCCCGCGGACTACGCGGTCGTCCGCTCGGCACCCGAACACGTCCGCGCGAGGTGGCACTACTTCGAGGTCGATCTGACGGAGCGCCGCCTCGCGCCCGAGGACGTTCCCGGCGTCGAGGTGAGG
Organism: Streptomyces sp. NPDC093591; assembly: GCF_044764885.1. NCBI lineage: Bacteria > Bacillati > Actinomycetota > Actinomycetes > Kitasatosporales > Streptomycetaceae > Streptomyces > Streptomyces sp. NPDC093591. The sequence continues at coordinate 136,979 of NZ_JBIWIY010000016.1, read as the reverse complement.
TGGCGCGTCAGCGACCCCGTGAGGGCCGCGAGCAGTCCGGACCTGGACCTGCCCGAACTGCTCACCGGCACTCTGCGCGGTGCGCGGGGCTCGTACGGCAACGAGCTCAGGCGAGCCCTGGGCGACAGGCACGTGCCCGGCTACCTCGTTCACTGGTCCCTCCCGACCGTGTTCCGGACCGCCGCCGTCGGCACCCTCGCACACTGGACGCGTCCCGTCAGTTCCACGCCGTCGGACCTGATCGTCCGCGCCGACTGCGTGCTGCTCGGCTTCGACGGAGTGCTGACCCGGTTGTACCCGGCGGACGAGGAACGGCAGGTCCTCCGGGACGTCGCCCGTCTGATCCTGGAGGAGCGCGATCCGGAAGACGCCCTTTCCGGGCGCCCGCTGCTGGAGCGGGAGGGTCCGCGTCAGCCGCTGGAGGGGTACGCCAACTCCCTCGACCTGCTGCGGGCGTTCGCGGGACACGAACTGGCCGAGGAGGTGCGCGGCCGGGTCGACCGGCACGACGTACTGGCGGCCGCCACCGCGCACCCCGTCCCCTCGTCCAGCCAGTTGGTCAACGCCCTGCACGCGGGCGGGGCCCGCCCGGCCGTGGTGACCGACCGGGCGAGGCTCGCCGCCGTGAAGCACCTGGAGCGGCGGGGGCTGACCTCCCGCGTGCCCGGCGGCGTGCACGGCCGCGGTGCGGATCTCGCCCGCCTCATGCCGGACCCGTATGTCCTCCGTCAGGCTCTCCACGAGCTCGGTGCGCGCGCCGCCGACTGTGTGCTGATCGGGTCCACCGTCGCTGAACAGATCGCCGCCCGTGCCGCGGGCGTGCCGTTCATCGGCTTCTCCCCGAACGAACAGACCCGGACGCGGCTGCGCGGGACGGACCGCGAAGTGCTCCTCGTTTCCAGCCTCCGTCCGCTGCTCACGGCCGCCCGGTCCCGATGAGCCGCGTATCGGGGAGCCGCCAGATCCTTACGAGGGACCCGCACCAGGCATAACAGACAAACCCCCATTCAGCCGCACCCCACCCGGCCCCCTCCAGAAGGCGCCCCCCACCACGCAGACCGCACGATCGATGTCAAGGAGGCCCGCCGCGCGGCGGGCCCGCAATCAAGGCCCACACCCCAAGCTAGGCCCGCCACCCACCCGGCGGACCCATGGTCTGCGCTCTCGGGAGGACCCCCCATGACCGCCACTCCGGAGCAGCTACGCCGCTGCCACTTCGCCGTCGACCTGGGGGCGGCCAGGACCCGCGTCTACGTCAAGGGCGCCGGACTCGTCGTCGACCAGCCCTCCGCCGCCGCCGTCAACACCCGTACCGGTGCCCTCATCGCGGTCGGTGAGTTCGCGGAGAAGATGACCGGCCGTACCCCGGACTACATCCGCGTCGTACGGCCCGTCTCCGGAGGCACCGTCGTCGACATCGAGATGGCGCAGCGCATGCTGCGGCAGCTCCTCGGTGACAAGATGCGCCGCACCCTGCGCCGCAAGCCGTTCCTGCGCGCCGCGGTCTGCACTCCGCACAACGCCGACCCGCTCGCCCAGCGCGCCGCCATCGAGACCCTCGTCGGGCTCGGCACGCGGCGTGTGGAGCTCGTGGACACGCTGATCGCCGCCGCCGTGGGCTGCGGGCTGCCCGTGGAGCAGCCCGAGGCCAGCATGATCATGGTGTGCGGGGCGGCCGCGACCGAGGTCGCCGTGCTCTCCCTCGGCAACATCGTCACCGCCGAACGCGTCCGGGTCGGCGGTGAGGCCGTGGACCACGCCATCGTGCAGCACCTGCGGCACGAGCACGAGCTCATGCTGCCCAGCCAGAGCGTACGGCCCCTGCAGCTCGCCCTGTCCGGGAACGGGCTCACGCCCCACGGCCCGGCCTCCACCGAGATCCACGGCCGCGACGTCTGCACCGGCCTCGCCCGCAGCGTCAAGGTCGACACCGCCGCCGTACGGCACGCCATCCAGACCCCGCTCACCGTCGTCCTCGACAGCATCGGCAAGGTGCTGCGCGACTGCCCGCCCGATCTGGTCGCCGACCTCGCCGACCGGGGGATCATGATGGTCGGCGGCAGTGCGCTGCTGCCCGGGTTCGACCAGATGCTGCGCCAGGCGACGCAGATGCCCGTGCACATCGCCGAGCGGCCCGACATCTGCGCCGTGCAGGGCTTGGGCACCATGCTGGAGGGCAGGGTCGAGCCACTCCAGCTGGACCCGGCCACCTGAGCGCGGCGTCACCGCGGCCGGCGTCAGTGCGGCAGCGCGGCGATCTCCTCCATCAGACTCGGCACCGGCCGCCCGGCCGCCGCCACGTCCTTGCGGTCGGCGGCCTCGCGGGGCCTCGCGCAGGTCCGCCGTGATCGCGGCCGCCCCGGCCCGGGGTGCTTCGCCCTTCAGCCGCTCCCAGACGAGTTCGAGGCTGGTGACGTCACCCGGGACAGCTCCCCCGCCACCGGCCCGCGCCGCCCCTCCGATGGACCGAAAGCACCTGAACGCCCCTGAACGCGGTGTCGGAAAACCGGGGTGAGAAGATCACCGGCCGAGTACGTCACACGTCGTCATACGGGGAGAGGGAGAGCGTGTCCCAGGGGCAATTGACCTATCACGCGGTGTACGACCAGCCCACGCCGATGATCAAGAGTTCGGTCGAGCTGAGCCAGGGCGGAAGCGGTGCGATGCGGCTCCACCGCGACACGACCGCCGTCACCGCGCTGGATCTGTCCGGCTCCGACCGTGCCTTCCACATCGTCGCCCACGGACACAGCGGCAACGGCCCCCTCGCCCGGGTGGTGACCGAGCGTCCCCTGTCGCGGTTGACCGGGCAGTCCGCCGTCTACCGCGTCGAGGACCCGTACGGCACGCCGCTCGGCCGGATCACGCTGCGCCGGCGCCCACTGTTCTGGATCGGCCGGACGCGCTGGACGCTGGAGCCGGTCGTGGGTCCGGCCCTGCGGGGCTTCGGGGGCCGCATGATGTGGTGGGTGCTGTGGTGGCCGTTCGGGCTGCCCCTCAGCCTGTTGGTGGCGATCTGGGCGTTCTTCTCCGACTGGGGCGACGACGAACGCATCCGCTCGCCCCGCCGGGTGACGTGGCGGGACGGCTCGGGCCACGCCCACATCGTCTTCCGGGGCATGATGGAGGGGTACCAGGTCTTCGCCGATGGCTGGGATCCCCGGCTGATCGCCGCACTCATCGGCCTCCATCAGTCGTTCGACCCGAACGAGGCGGCGAAGAGAGGCGGTTGGTACGCGTTGTGAGGCAGGCAGGTCGGTCCGGGGAGCACGCCGCCACCTCCGCGACGATCGCGAGGCCCAGACCAACGCCGCCCGCCCCGCGCGCACGGGACTCGACCAGCCGTACGAAATCGTCGAAGACCCGCGCCCGTTCGGCGGCCGGGATGCCGGGGCCGTCGCCCTCCAGCCTCTCGACGCGCAGGCCGGGTGCGGCAGGGTCGCTCTCGTCGGCGCGGGCGAGCAGCAGGTCGTCGACGAGGCGCTGCATGCGTACGGCCTCGTCCCGGACCGGACGGTGGCGACGCGTGGGCGCAGTTCGTGCGAGGCGGCGTCGGAGACGAACCGGCGCTGGGCGACCTCGGTCAGGACACTCGGCGTAGCGCCCCGCCGCGAACCGCTCCTCGTCCTCGACGACCAGCACCCGCATGCCCTCACGCTACGTCGGTGAGGGCGGACGGGCCCGGTGTCAGTACGGCAGGATCCGCCCCGAGGGGGTGCGCCGGTCGATCTCGCCCCTGGTGTCGCGGGGAGCGGCGGGCCGGCGGGTGACACGCACACGGACGTGGGCCTGGGGGTTCATGGCGCCCTCCTCGTTCGATGGCTCGGGTCCGTTGCGAGCGGCCTTCTCTCCGCAACCTTGTGGCACATCGTGCCCACGGAGACTCTTGTCATGCCTCCGCGGCAGGAGCGGTTGGCAGATGCCGCTCGCGCTGGACCCGGCCGGGGAACAGGCGCACGCTCGTCAGTGGGGGGTTCTTTTCCGACCCCGTACGGAAGTGATCTCGATGGAAGACAAGAACTGGACCGTCCGGATCCACATCACCGAGGACGGCGACGACACCCGCGCCGAGGCCGTGCTGACCACGCAGGACACGTCCCAGGACACGCCCGAGGGGGGCACGCCGGCCGTCACCGGCCGTGGTGTGGCCCACCGCAATCCGATCGACCGGCCCATCGCGGAGATCGGCGACGAACTCGCCGCCAGCCGCGCCCTGGAGGACCTGGCCATCAGGCTGCACGACATCGCGTCCGACGACATCGTGCAGCTGGCCGGCCCGGCCGATCAGGGAGGCGGCGGCCGGGCGTGGGAGACGCCCTAACCGCCCAGCCAGCTGTACCGCCGCTCCGGCCGCCCCGCGTGCCCGTAGCGCAGCGACACCTCCGCCTGCCCGGTGACGCTGAAGTGCTCCAGGTACCGGCGGGCGCTGACCCGTGACACCCCGAGCCGGGCCGCGCACTCGGCGGCGGAGAGGCTGCCGTCGGTCGCCCGCAGCTCGCGCTCGATCAGCTCGGCGGTCTCCACACTCATGCCCTTGGGAAGGGTGGTCGTCGTGGCGGCCGGTGCCGCGCCGCGGGCCAGCGCCCGGTCCACATCGGACTGGCCGCTGACCACGGCGGCGTAGAGGTTGCTGCGCCGGGCCGCGTACTGCTCCAGACGTGCCCTCAGGTCCCCGGCGTCGAAGGGCTTGAGCAGATAGTCGACGACGCCCTGGCGTACCGCGCCCCGGACCGCGTCCGACTCACGCGCCGCGCTGATCACCATGACGTCGCAGTCGTGGCCGGCGGTCCGCAGCCGGGGGATGATCTCCAGCCCGAACATGTCGGGCAGGTAGAGGTCGAGCAGGACCAGGTCGGGTTGCAGCTCGGCGACGGCGGTGAGCGCCTGCTCGCCGCAGTTCGCCGTGCCGACCACCTGGAACCCGTCGACGTCGTTGACGAATCCGCGGTGGATCCGCGCCACCATGAAGTCGTCCTCCACGATCAGGACGTCGATCATCGGACTCCCTCCGTCATCTGACCCCCTCCGTCGCTCGGTCGGCCGGACGGCCGACGGACATCCGGGCGGTGAACATGGCGCCGGACTGCGTGTTGGCCACCGACACCTCACCTCCCCGGCGTTTGCACACCAGCCGGGTCAGGGCCAGTCCGATCCCCCGGTCGCCACCCAGGGCGGCCTTGGTGGTGAACCCGTGCGAGAACACCTCCTGCGCGAGCTCGGGCGCCACCCCCGGCCCCGAGTCGCGTACGACGATCTCCACGCTGGAGGCGTCCTGGCGCAGCTCGACCTCCACCCACGCCTCGGGGGCGTCGTCTCCCGCCCTGGAACCGCTCGTGGCCGCGTCGACCGCGTTGTCCACGAGGTTGCCGAGCACGGTCGCCACGTCCGCCGAGTCGGTCGGCTCCAGGCGTTCCAGGGCCGTGCGCTCGGAGATCTTCAGCCGCACCTTGCGCTCGGCGGCGAGTGCCGACTTCGCCATGAGCAGCGCGGCGACGGCCCGGTCGCGGACCCGGCTGGTGAGGTGCAGGTCGAGCGACTCACGGTGTTTGCGCAGGGCGCGAACGTACCGTACGACCTCGTCGTGCTCGCCGATCTGGATGAGCCCGGAGATGGTGTGCAGCTGGTTGGAGAACTCGTGGGCCTGGGCGCGCAGCAGCTCGGTGGTGCTGCGAAAGGAGCCCAACTCCCGCTCCAGCTGGGCGAGTTCGGTGCGGTCGCGGAGGGTCGTCACGGAGCCGAGGCGGCGGCCGTCCTTGGTGACGTCCATCCGGTTCATGACCAGGACGCGGCCCCGGCGTACGACCACCTCGTCCCGCCGCGCGAGATCGCCGGGCTCGCCCTCGGGCCCGGTTCCGGCCAGGACGTCGTACAGCCGCCCCTCGATCCCCAGGTCGGCGAGGCTCATGCCGACGCAGTTCTCGGGCAGGTCGAGCAGCTTGCGGCCGACCGCGTTCACCAGCGTGAGCCGCTGGTGCGGGTCGAGGGCCACGACTCCCTCGGCGATCCCGAACAGCATCGCCTCCCGGTGTTCGGCGAGCCCGGCGATCTCGCGCGGCTCCATGCCGAAGGTCTGGCGTTTGATCCGCCGGGCCAGCAGCCAGGAACCGGCCACGCCGAGGACGCTGGCGACGCCGAGGTAGACGAGCAGGTAGGACGAGGCGCCGACCAGCCGCTGCCAGACCGACGGCGAGGCCCGCCCGATCATCACGGTGCCGAGGTGGTCCCCGGCGTTCTTGTCCTCCGCCCCCAGCACCGGCGCCTGCGCCACCAGCTCGGTGACGCCGTTCACGGGCAGCTCGCCGGACCAGCCCCGCCCCGCGGCGATCTGCGGACCGTCGGTCGGCATCCGCGTCCCGACCAGCGTGGGGTTGGTCGAGGCGACGATCTTCCCGTCGGCGTCGGCGACGGTGGCGGAGGTGACGCCGGACCTGGTCAGCGTGGACTGGAGCAGCGGCGCGAGCATCTCGGCCGGGGCGGGGCGGACGAGCTGGGTGCGCACGAGGGGGTTGCCCGCCATCTCCTCGGCGAGCGCGGTGACCCGTCGCCCCTCGACCCGGTCGAAGGTCGACTGCGACTGCGCGAGCGAGACCGCGGCGACGGCGGCCAGCACGATCACGACAATGGCGAGCTGCCATCTCAGCAGCTCACCGGCGAGCGTATGGCGCCGTTGTCGCAGTGCCGTTATGACCACTATGAACTCAACCTTCAATGGTCACAGAACCGAGACGGGGTGTCTCAGGAATCGCACAATCATGGCGCCGGATCGGCCCAAGCGAAAGAGATGAGCCATGAGAACTCGACGAGCCGCACTTGTCGGAGCTCTTGCCGCCGCGTCCATGCTCGCGGTCAGTGCCTGTGGTGCCACCGCCGACAAGGAGGAGTCCGGGAGCGGAAGCGGGTCCGGGAAGCCCGTGACGGGCCTGCGCCTCATGGTCCCCAACACCCCGGGCAGCGGTTACGACCTCACCGCCCGCACCGTCACCCAGGTCATGCAGGACACCAAGGTCGCCTCCGGCGTCCAGGTGTTCAACCTGCCCGGCGCCAGCGGCACCGTGGGCCTGCAGCGCCTGGTGAACGAGAAGGGCAACGGCAAGATGGCCATGCAGATGGGCCTCGGTGTCGTCGGAGCCTCGTACACCTCCAAGTCCAAGGCGACGCTGACCGACACCACGCCGCTCGCCAAGCTGATCGAGGAGGCCGGCGCGATCGTCGTGCCGAAGGACTCCCCGTACAAGACGATGGACGACCTCGTCACCGCCTGGAAGAAGAACCCCAAGAAGTTCGCGGTCGGCGGCGGCTCCTCGCCGGGCGGCCCCGACCACCTGCTGCCGATGCAGCTGGCGAAGGCCGTCGGCATCAAGCCGAAGGACGTCAACTACGTCTCCTACGACGGTGGCGGTGAACTGCTCCCGGCCATCCTCGGCAACAAGATCGCCTTCGGGGCGAGCGGCTTCGGTGAGTTCCTCGACCAGGTCGAGGCGGGCCAGGTGCGGGTGCTCGCGGTCAGCAGCGAGAAGCCGGTCGACGCGCTGAAGGACGCCCCCACTCTCAAGGACGAGGGCATCGACCTGGTCTTCACCAACTGGCGCGGCATCGTGGCCCCTCCCGGCATCACCGACGAGCAGAAGCAGACCTGGATCGACTCGCTGACCAAGATGCACGACTCGGACGAGTGGAAGGCGCAGCTGGAGAAGAACGGCTGGGTCGACGCCTTCGCCACCGGTGACGAGTTCGGCTCCTACCTGACCGAGCAGGACAAGGCGGTCGCCGACCTGCTGACCGAGCTCGGGCTGGCATGAGTTCGCAGACTGAGGACCGGACCGTGGAGGACTCCCGGCCACCCCGGGAGGGCGGGGACCGCGCACAGTACGGCGTGTGCGCGTTCCTCGCCCTGCTGGGCACCGCGGTGATCGTGGACGCCCTCGGCATCCCGCACATCACCAGCGGCACCGACCCGGTCGGCCCGCGCGCGGTCCCGCTGCTCCTGGGCGCGCTCCTGGTGCTGCTCGCGGTGCTGTACGCCGTCGACGTGGCCCGGGGCGGCCGCGGTGAGCCGGAGGCCGGCGAGGACGTCGACCTGTCGGGCGGCAGCGACTGGCGCACGGTCGTGCTGCTGATCGCGGTGTTCGTGGCGAACGCGCTGCTCATCGAGCGGCTCGGCTGGGTGATCAGTGGCGGCCTGCTCTTCTGGGGCACGGCGTTCGCGCTCGGCAACCGCCACTACATCCGCAACCTGCTGATCTCGGCGACGCTCTCCCTGACGACGTTCTACGCGTTCGCCATCGGCCTCGGCGTGAACCTCCCCGCCGGCGTCCTGCAAGGAATCCTGTGAGGCCCTGATGGACAATCTGAACAACCTCATGCAGGGCTTCGCGGACGTCATGGACCCGATGAACCTGCTGCTCGCCCTGATCGGTGTCGTCATCGGCACCGCGGTGGGCGTCCTGCCGGGCATCGGCCCGGCGATGACGGTGGCGCTGCTCCTGCCGATCACCTACGGCATGGAGCCGGTGCAGGCGTTCATCATGTTCGCCGGCATCTTCTACGGCGGCATGTACGGCGGCTCGACGACGTCGATCCTGCTGAACACGCCCGGTGAGTCGTCGTCGGTGGTCACGGCCATCGAGGGCAACAAGATGGCGAAGGCGGGCCGGGCGGCCCAGGCCCTCGCGACGGCGGCGATCGGCTCCTTCGTCGCGGGCACCATCGGCACGCTGCTGCTGGTCCTGGTCACCCCGTTCGTGGTGGACTTCGCGGTGAGCCTCGGCGCGCCCGACTACTTCGCGCTGATGCTGCTGGCGTTCATAGCCGTCACATCGGTGCTGGGCTCCTCCCGCATCCGGGGCCTCGTCTCGCTCCTGCTGGGCCTGACGATCGGCCTGGTCGGCATCGACACGGTGTCGGGCCAGCAGCGCCTGACCCTCGGCAGCCCGCAACTGGCCGACGGCATCGACGTCGTGGTGGTCGCGGTCGGCATCTTCGCCGTCGGCGAGGCGCTGTGGGTGGCCGCGCATCTGCGCCGCAGGCCCGCCGAGGTGATCCCGGTCGGCCGCCCGTGGATGGGCAAGAAGGACTGGCAGCGGTCCTGGAAGCCCTGGCTGCGCGGGACGGCGTACGGCTTCCCGTTCGGCGCGTTGCCGGCCGGTGGCGCGGAGATCCCGACCTTCATGTCGTACGCCACGGAGAAGCGGCTCACCAAGCACCCCGAGGAGTTCGGCAAGGGCGCGATCGAGGGCGTGGCGGGCCCGGAGGCCGCGAACAACGCGTCCGCGGCGGGCACGCTGGTCCCGATGCTGGCGCTCGGCCTCCCGACGAACGCCACGGCGGCGGTCATGCTGGCGGCCTTCCAGTCGTACGGCATCCAGCCCGGCCCGCTGCTCTTCGAGCGCGAGGCGAACCTGGTCTGGGTCCTGATCGCCAGCCTCTTCATCGGGAACCTGCTGCTCCTGCTGCTGAACCTCCCCCTGGCCCCGGCCTGGGCGAAGCTGCTGCAGATCCCGCGCCCCTACCTCTACGCGGGCATCCTGTTCTTCGCCACGATGGGCGCCTACGCCGTCAACGCCCAGCCCCTCGACCTGTTCATCCTGCTCACCCTGGGCCTGCTCGGCTTCGCCATGCGCCGCTTCGGGCTGCCGGTCCTGCCGCTGATCGTCGGCGTGATCCTGGGCCCGCGCGCGGAACTGCAGGGCCGGCGCTCCCTGCAGCTGTCCGGCGGCGAGCTGTCGGGACTGCTGGGCGGGCCGGTGTCGTACACGGTCTACGCGGTGATCGCGCTGGTCCTGGTGTGGCCGCTGATAGGCCGGTTCGTCGTCCGTCCGCTGCGCGCGCGAAGCGCCGCCTGAGGCATCCGAGACATCTGGAGATCGAGATGACCATTCTGGTCGGCTACGTCCCCTCCCCCGAGGGGGAGGCGGCCCTGCGCGCGGCGATCGACGAGGCGCGTCGGCGCGAGGAGAAGCTGCTGGTGGTGAACACCTCCCGGGGCGACGCGATCGTGGATCCGCGCTTCGCCCAGGAACCCGACCTGTCCCATGTGCGCGAGGATCTCGCGGCCCTGGGCATCGACTTCGACATCCGTCAGGTCCTCGGCGCCCGTGACGCCGCCGAGGAGATCATCGACCTCGCGCAGGAGAAGGACGCGTCCCTGGTCGTGATCGGTCTGCGGCGGCGCAGCGCGGTCGGCAAGCTGATCATGGGCTCGCAGGCCCAGCAGATCCTGCTGGGCGTGGGCTGCCCGGTCCTCGCCGTGAAGGCGGCGGGCTGACGATGGTGCTGCGGACCTTCGGCTGGTCGTTCGCCGTCACGGCGCTCGGCCTGGCCTTCGCCGCGTGGCAGTGGGGCTGGGAGGCCTTCGGGATCGTACTGATCCTGTCGGTCCTGGAGATCTCGCTGTCCTTCGACAACGCGGTCGTCAACGCCGGGATCCTGAAGAAGATGAACGCCTTCTGGCAGAAGATCTTCCTCACCGTCGGCATCCTGATCGCGGTGTTCGCCATGCGGCTGATCTTCCCGGTGGTGATCGTCGCGATCAGCGCCAAGGTCGGCCCCTTCGAGGCGGTCCAGCTCGCCCTCGACGAACCCGGGCGCTACGAGGACCTGGTCACCGACGCCCACCCGGCGATCGCGGCCTTCGGCGGCATGTTCCTGCTGATGATCTTCCTGGACTTCATCCTGGAGGACCGCGACATCAAGTGGCTGACCTGGCTGGAGCGCCCGCTCGCGAAGCTCGGCAGGATCGACATGCTGTCGGTCTGTGTGGCCCTCGTCGCCCTGCTGGTCACGGCGATGGCCTTCGCCACCCACGCCCACGTCAGCACGGGCCACGCGGACAAGACCGCCACCGTCCTGCTCTCCGGCGTGGCCGGTCTGATCACCTATCTCGTGGTCGGCGGCCTCTCCGGCTACTTCGAGGACAAGCTCGAAGAGGAGGAGGAACACGAACACGAGGAGGAGGAGAAGGCCAGGGCCGAGGGCCGGCCGGTCTCGGCGGTCGCCCTGGCCGGCAAGGCCGCGTTCTTCCTCTTCCTCTACCTGGAGGTCCTGGACGCGTCCTTCTCCTTCGACGGCGTGATCGGCGCCTTCGCCATCACCAACCACATCTTCTGGATGGCGCTCGGCCTCGGCATCGGCGCGATGTACGTCCGGTCGCTGACCGTGTACCTCGTGCGCCAGGGCACCCTCGACGACTACGTCTACCTGGAGCACGGCGCCCACTACGCCATCGGTGCCCTCGCCACGATCCTGCTGGTCACCATCGAGTACCAGATCAGCGAGATCATCACCGGCCTGATCGGCGTCGTCCTGATCGCCGCGTCCTTCGTCGCCTCCGTCCGCCGCAACAAGGCACTGGCGGCGTCGGAGGGGGACGAGGTGACGCCGGAGGCGAAGGGCGAGAAGGCGGAGGTGCCGTCAGGGGCATGACGGGCGAGGGGGCTCCCGGGCGGGACACGCGACGTGATCTGAAACATACGTGGTCTGCGACATAGGCGTTTTCGCCCGATTATGGCTAGCTGGATGTGCTTGCCTCGCGCACAGCGGCGCGTCATCGGACGCGCCGTCCCAGCCGACCATCCGCCCGGGAGACCCATGCGCCTGCGCGTACCCTCCGTCCCGCGACCCTCCTCAGCTCCCCGTATCGCCTCCCTTCCGCCCCTCGCCCTGGCGGGCGGCGCGCTGACCGTCGGTATCGGCGGCCTGTACGTCGCCGGGCTGCTGCTCGCGGGCGGTGACATAGACGCCGGCACGACGGTGCGCGGTGTCGACATCGGGGGCCTGAGCCGTGCGGAGGCCGTCCGGAAGCTGGAGGACCGGCTGGGCCCGGCCGGGTCGCGCGAGCTGACCGTGACCGTCGGCGACCGCAAGGGCACGGTCGATCCGCGGCAGGTCGGCATCACCTTCGACTACGACAGGACGGTCGACCACGCGGCGCGCACCCACGCCGCCGATCCGTTCACCGTGATCGGCGGCCTCTTCCGCTCGGGCGGCGCCGTCGAGCCGGTCGTACGCGTCGACGAGGACAAGGCGCACGCCGGCCTCGGAAAGCTGGCGAAGTCACTGGACCAGAAGGTCCGCGACGGCGCCGTCACCTTCGCCGACGGCGAGGTCCGCCAGGTCGCCCCGCGCAACGGCTACGCGCTGGACACGGACGCCGCCGTCGACCCCCTGCGCACCGCCTTCCTCAGCGGCAAGGCCGACTCCGTCACCGCCCTGCCCGCCCGCACGACGAAACCCGAGGTCACGGCGGCGGAGGTGCGGAGGGCGGTGCGCGAGTTCGCGGAGCCGGCCATGTCGGCGCCGGTCAGGCTCGCGGCGGCGGGCGAACGGTTCACGATCGACCCGGACGTCCTCGGCGAGTACCTGACGATGCGGCCGGACAGCGCCGGCAAGCTGACCCCGAAGCTGGACGCCAAGGGTCTGCGGGCCGCTCCCGCGGTGGCCGAGCCCCTGTCCGACCTGCCCGCCGAGCCCCGGAACGCCACGCTGGGCCTCGACGGCGACGAGGTCGTGGCGGCCGACGACGCCAGGCCCGGCGTCCAGGTCACCGACAAGGCGCTGGGCCAGGCCGTGCTGCCGCTGCTCACCAAGTCGGGCATCACCGCCCGCACCGGCGAGGTGGCCGCCCGCGTGACCGAGCCGCAGGTGACCGCCGAGAACGCCGAGCGGCTGGGCCTGACGGAGAAGATGTCCTCCTTCACCGTCAACTTCGAACCCGCCCCGTACCGCACGAAGAACATCGGCCGGGCCGCGGAACTGATCAACGGCTCCGTCGTCCTGCCGGACCGGACCTGGAGCTTCAACAGGACGGTCGGTGAGCGCACCGAGGCCAACGGCTTCACCGAGGGCATCATGATCCTCAACGACGAGTTCACCAAGGCGCCCGGCGGCGGTGTCTCGGCCGTGGCCACGACCATGTTCAACGCGATGTTCTTCGCCGGGGTCAAGCCGGTGGAGTACGGCGCCCACTCCTTCTACATCGAGCGCTACCCGGAGGGCCGCGAGGCGACGGTCGCCTGGGGCAGCCTGGACCTGCGGTTCAAGAACGACTCCGGCAACGCCATCTACATCCAGGCCGAGTCCACCGACACCTCGGTGACCATCACCTTCCTCGGCACCCGCAAGTACGACGAGATCGAGTCGGTCACGGGGCCGCGCGAGAACGTCAAGGAGCCGGAGAAGAAGGTGAGCACCGACGAGAAGTGCGTGCCGCAGACCCCGCTCGAAGGGTTCGACGTCGAGGTGGAGCGGATCTTCCACGCCGACGGCCGGGAAGTGAAGCGGGAGCCGTTCCGCACCCATTACACGCCGCGTGACGAGATCGTCTGCGAGTGACGCGTGCGCCCGTCAGACAGCCGGGCGCGCTGCCCCGCCCCGCAGCCGGTGGGCGAACCGGCCCAGCAGCACGGCGTTGAACAGCCCGGCCAGGCCCGCACCGGCACAGAACAGCAACGGGCTCAGCCAGGACAGCGAGGTGACCCACTCCAGGGGCCCCGTCACCACCAGGGCGAGGATGCTGAACGGCGCCGTGGCCATCAGCGGCCAGATCCCGGCGAACCCCGGGTCCGGCGACAGGTACGCGGCCCACAGGAAGAACACCAGCGACGCCGCGACCACGGCGAGGTACGCACGCGCGAGCCAGTTGTCCACCGCGGGCGCCAGCAGCTCCCGGACCCTGCCCGTGCGGGGCCGCGCGGCACCGGCCCCGTCCGTCGCGGCGGCCCCGGACCTCGTGACGAGGGCACCGAGCACGGCGGCGTTCACGACGGCGCACACCAGCAGCCATACGGCCCAGGAGCCGACGGCGAGCACCTCGACCGCCCCGCCGCCCTCGGTTCCGGGACCGAAGGGCAGGATCACGGGCGCGAAGGAGAGGGGCGCGGTGAGCATCATCGGGCTCTCGGCGAAGCCGCTGTCCGGGAAGAGGACCATGACTCCCACTCCGACGGCGACGACAGCCAGATAGCCCCGGGCGAGCCAGTTGTCCGTGGCGAGCCCGAGGAGCCGGCGCAGCCGCGGGAGGCCGCTCGGACGGGACGTGTTCGGCATCGGTGTTCCCTCGGGTCGGTCCGGTTCGGTGTTTCTCCACGGTGGACCGGAGGGCGCACCCGGGCATGAGTACGCGTACTCAGGGGCGGGGCGGCGCAGGACCTACTTCAGCCGCCGAGTACGGGCAGGGAGAGGCCGCAGCGCACGGGCCGTGCGTGAGCGGGGTCGAGGGCGTTGCTCACGAGTTGGGCGGCGTTGGTGTCGTAGGCGAGCGACAGGTGGTCGGAGAGGTCCTGCGGGCAGATCTCCTGGATCAGGATGTTCCGCACGGTCGCGCCCGGCCCGGCGGTCAGGAAGTTGTTCGTGTACGGGGTGGCGAACTCGTCGTAGCGGGTGGCGATGACGGTGTAGCGGACCCCGGGCTGGGTGTCCCCGTCCCGGTCCAGCTTCCTGTTCATCTCGGAGCCGACCATCTGGTCCGACCACGCCTGGCCGACCAGCGCGGACACGGCCGGGTTGAGGCCCAGCCTGGTGGTCAGGGTGCCGATGCCGGAGATGTTCCCGCCGTGGTTGGACGGGGCCAGGGCGATGAGGCTGCGCACCTTGTTCCGCTTCGGATGCGCGGGATCCGTGCCGCCCTCGAACCGCAGATACCAGCGGGGCGTCGGGCCGCCTCCCTGGGAGTGTCCGACGAGGTCGACCTGGCGGGCGCCGGTGGCCTTGCGTACGCGGTCGACGTAGCGGGCGATCTGCCGGGCGGAGGCCGCGATGGGCCCGGTGGCCTTGAACGGACTACCGGGCGCCCCGCCGTAGTTGGGGGCGAAGACGCAGTACCCCTGCCGCTTGAGCCACGGGGACAGCATGCCCCAGTTGATGTAGGCGTTGGCCGCGGACCCGTGCAGCAGCACGACCGGGCGCGGATGCTTGCGCGTGGGCCGGCAACTCCAGTCGTTGGCGCCGGGCGGCGACGCGTCCGGGTGGAGGAGCCCCCCGGCCGCCGCCGTGGGGATGTCGAGGATCCGCCCCTGCGGTCGCGCCGGGGCGGGTGTGTCGGATGCGGCGGCCCCGCCCTGGAGCCCCAGGGTCACCGTCAGGGCCAGCCCCCCGCAGAGCGCGGCCCACCTGCCGCGCCGCCGGTTCGACCGTCCCCGGGAAACACTGCGGTCCGCCATCGGTCCACTCCTCGCCTCAGAGCCGGCCGAGCGCCGACGCGAAGATGATCGAGGAGTGGCTCCGCGCGGCGTTCAACAACCGCTCGCGGCACCTCTGATGGAGCAGATCGTTTTCATCCGTCCAGCCCACGGCGTACCCGGGTGTTCCCCAGGTCGATGACCAGGCGGACGACGAGTTCGCCGTCGACGGTGCGGGTGCGGTCGCCGATGATCCGGTTGAGGTGGTGAACGCCGGGTTCCAGGGCCATGACGTGGGTGAGGAGCGGGCCGGCGGTGCTGTCGGTGCGCAGGGCTTCGGCGGCGGCGAGGAACTGGGGGTTGGTGACGCCGCGGTTGCCGCTGAGGGTGAGGCTCAGGCCCGGGCGGGTGAAGGTGGTGGTGGCCGCGGGCCAGGGGCCGCCGGTGCCCGCGCGGCGGACGCCGTCGGGGTCGACGCCCGGCAGCAAGGGAGTGGTGGCGCGGGGCGGGACGCCGCCGAGGGGTGGACGGCGACCAGGCGCTCGCCGAGGGCCGTGACGGCGGCTTCGACGGAGGGGACGGTTCCGCCGCGGTGGGTGGTGACGAGGAGTGCGACAGTGCCGGTGACATGCCGGTCGAGGGGGCGGTGGCCAGGACGCTCACCGTGTGGGGGAAGTGGGCCTGGGTCCATTTGAGGCCGGCCTCGGTGCGGTGGACCACGACGACCCGGACCGTGGGGAAGAGGAAGCGGGGTGCGAGCAGGGCGGCGAGATTGCCGGTCAGGCCGTCGCCGTGGACGACCAGGTGTCGGGCGCGGAGGTGGCCAGGCAGGACGGGGCGTAGCGGACGACGGCGTACGGCTCGACGAGGGTGGCGCGGGCGGCGGGGAGGTCTTCGGGGAGAGGGGAGACCAGTCCGCCGCGGACGGCCGAGGCGCCGATGAGGACGCGTTGCTGGAAGAGGCCCGGCACGTTGTGTCCGAGGAGGAACGAGGGGCGCCGGGGTGGGTGGGGTTGACGACCACCCGGTCGCCGGGGCGAAGCCGTCGGTGCCGGGTCCGGCGGCGACGACCCGGGCGGCGCCCTCGTGCCCGACGACGGGTGAGGGGTCGTCGCGGTCGCCGCGCAGGATCTGGATGTCGGTGCCGCACATGCTCACCTGCTCGGGTGCGAGCAGGAGTTCGCCGTCGCCGGGGTCCGGGGTGGGGACCTCTTCGATACGGCAGGTGGTGCCGTGGCGGACGATCGCGCGGTGGGTGGCCGTGGCCGGCATGGGGTCCTTCCCGGGTGGGTGACCACGGTTGGAGGGGCTGGTCGCGGAGCCTGTGAACAACCCCTCCAACATCGACCGCCTGGAGGCCCGCATCAGCGCCGACATCGACGCGGGCGCCCTCCCGTCCGGCGCCGACGCGCGCGGTCGCCGAGTTGGCCGGGGTGATCGTCCAGGGCATGTCGCACCGGGCCCGGGACGGCGCGACGACCGAGGCGCTGCGTACGGTCGCGGGGACGGCGTGGGAGTCGGTGCGCGTGCTGCTGGGCGAGACGTGAGGTGACGCCGGCCTGTCCCGGCGAATCCCGGGTCGGCGCCCTAGGCTGGCCCGCGTCTCCCGAACCGGTGGAGACTGCACCCCCGGGAAGTGACCATGCACGATCACCAGGGCCGGCCCGACCACGAGCTGGGCGAAGTGCAACGCACGCACTGGCAGGAGACGTACACCGAGCATCCCGGCATGTACGGCGAGGAACCGTCCGCCGCGGCCCGGCACGCCGGGGACGTCTTCCGCGCGGCCGACGCCACCGACGTCCTGGAGCTGGGGGCCGGACACGGGCGGGACGCCCTGTACTTCGCTCAGAGCGGCTTCACCGTCACCGCCCTCGACTTCAGCGCCACCGGACTGCGGCAGCTGAGCGACGCCGCCCGCTCAAGGGGAGTCGCCGAGCGGGTGACCACCACGGTTCACGACGTACGCGCCCCACTGCCGTTGCCCGACGCCTCCGTCGACGCGGTCTTCGCCCACATGCTGCTGTGCATGGCGTTGTCCACCCAGGAGATCCACGCCGTGGTCGGCGAGGTCCGCCGCGTCCTGCGCCCCGCCGGCCGCTTCGTCTACACCGTCCGGCACACCGGCGACGCCCACTACGGCACCGGGATCGCCCACGGCGACGACATCTTCGAGCACGGCGGCTTCGCGGTGCACTTCTTCGACCGCGCCCTCGTCGACGCCCTTGCCGCAGGCTGGACCCTCGACGAGGTACACGCCTTCGAGGAGGGCGAACTCCCCCGCCGCCTGTGGCGAATCACCCAGAGCCTGCCCCGCCGCGGCGGCACTGCTCCCCGCTGACCGCACCCGGTCGTACGCGATCACGACAGCAGGATGCGCGTCCCCACCACGGCCAGGAGGGTGCAGGCGAGTGTGAACAAGGTCTGCACGACGGTGGTGACCGGCATCCTCAGACAGGCATGCACGAAGGCGCTGGTTGCCGCTACGGCCGGGAGGCCCCAGACCGCGAGCCACGCCAGGGCGGGGACGTCGCGGGAGTGCGCGGTCGCGGAGGAGTGGGGAGTCTGCGTGCTGCCCATCCCGACCATGACGAGCAGCATCACGGCGGCGACGACGATGACCGCGTCCGCGATCAGGAACAGCAGGGCGACCACGATGTCGATCAGCCAGGACGAGCGTCCGCGGGCCTGGGGAGGCTCCGGGGTGTCCTGGTCGTCCTGGTCGTCCTGGTCGTCCTGGTCGTCCTGGTCGTCCTGGGGCGGTGAGGCCATGAGTCGACTGCACCACGGAATGGTCCGTTCGGCACCGTGCGGGCCCGGATAGGCATCCGACCGTGACGCCCGGCCGACGAGGGGCGTTCCCGGCCTGCCCACCGGCGGTGGAGGGACTTCCAGCCACATCCGCCTGCCGACGCACCAAAAACAAGCGGAGTGAGTGCTCACTCATTGACGGAGTGAGCACTCACTCCGTACTCTCGCGGACATGACAGCACCCAAGGAGAACCAGACCACCCGCCGCCGCGCCCCCGCGATGTCGCCGGAGCAGCGCCGCGCAATGATCATCCAGACCGCGATCCCGCTGATCGCCGAGTACGGCGCCGCGGTGACGACCGCGAAGATCGCCCGCGCCGCGGGCATCGGCGAGGGCACGATCTTCCGGGTCTTCGCCGACAAGGACGAGCTGCTGCAGGCCTGCGTGGCCGAGGCGCTCTCCCCCGAGCACGCGGTCCGCGAGCTCGACGCGATCGACGTGTCCCAGCCGCTGCCCGACCGGCTGGCGGAGGCGGCCGAGGCGCTGCAGGCGCACCTGTCCAGGATGGGCGCGATCCTCGGCTCGCTGGGGCATCGCGGCGGCAAGCACCCCGGCACGGTGCGCGGCGCGGGTCGCGAGGAGTCGACGACCCGTATCCGCGCGGCCCTCGCGGAGCTGCTGGAGCCCGACAAGGCCGCCCTGCGCCGGCCGCCGGAGCAGATCGCGGCCCTCTTCTTCGGGCTGCTCTTCACCCAGCCGCGTACGGAGGACGAGCCCGACCTGACCCCGCCGGAGCTGGTGGAGGTCTTCCTGCACGGTGCGCTCTCGGGGGGCGCCAAGTGAGCGCGCGGAGAAGGCGCCTGGGGGTCATGGCCCTGGCCGTCCTGGCCCCCGTCCTGGTGTGGCTGGTCGCGGACCCCCTGCTGGGGCACCGGCTGCGGATCACCGACGGCGAGCAGACGCTCGACATCGGCGCCGTGCCCGTGGCGGTCGTCGCACTGCTCGCCTCGCTCTCCGGCTGGGCCCTGCTGACGGCCCTGGAGCGGTTCGGGGCGCGGCGCGCCCGCGCCATCTGGACCGGGGTGGCCGGCGCCGTACTGGCCGTGTCCTTCCTGCCGTTCATCGGCGACGGCATGGACGGCGGCACCCGCATCTCCCTCGCTCTGATGCACCTGGCGGTGGCGGCGGTGCTGATCCCGGGGCTGTGCGGCAGGTACCCCGGGGCGCGAGCCGGTGCCGCCAAGGGGTGACCGCCGGCACCGAGTACGCCGCGAACAGCAGTGGCCGGCTTCCAACCGGCCCCCGACTGCTCAGGGTTGTTTCTCGACGTCGTTGACCGAGGTCGGCCCCAGCTGCTTGGCACTGGCGTATTCCGGCATGGTCATGGGTTTGTCGAACAGGAAGAACGACTGGTTCGTGCCGACCGTGAACTCCATGTACGCATCCGTCGTGGCGTCGAATCCGTAGTAGGCGTTGCAGGTGGAACCCGAGGTGTACGTGCCGTCCATGCCGGGCTGGGCGAGGACCGCGACGCCGTGGGAGGAGGATTCCACCTTCTCCGTCGGAGTGAGCATCTTGCAGCGCGGCACCGGCAGGCCCTTCATGATGAAGTACCCGTACTCGCCATTGGCGTTCTGGATGTAGACGTACGAGAGTTTGCCCCGCTTCCCCCACGTCTTGATCCACTGGTTGATCGCCTCGCGGGTCGGCGAGTACTCCATGCGGCCCGCCGGCTGCTGGGCCACGAGGTGGTCGTAGTTCTCCTGCTTGGCCTTGTTCTCCTTGTCCTGGCTGGAGTCGGTGCAGGACGTCAGGGCGAGGCCCACAACGAGCGCGCCGACGGTGGCCAGGGCCGTGCGTGCGGTCTTCTTCATGCGGTGCTGCCCTCTTCCCGGGACGAGATGGGGAATCAGTTGGTGCACGTCGTGCGCTCGGCGGTGGCATCCAGCCGGTACGGCAGATCCTGGTCACGGAAGGGCGCGCGGTGCTCCTGGGCGGCCTTCGAGTTGTAGGCGTTGACCGACTCGATCCGCGTGGCCTTCAGCGCGGTGATCGACTGGTCGATCTGCGTCGTACGCGTCTGAGAAGCGGTCGTCCGCTCCTCCCGGAGCGCCTGGATCGTCCCTTCGGCGTTCTGCACGGCCTCGCACAGATCGAAGAACTCCTCGTACGTGGTCTGGCGGAACTCGCCCGAGCCCACGGTGTTCTCGCGCTCGTCCGCCTCCCCGCGGAAGGGGGCGGTGATCCACCCCGCACCGCCGAAGGCGAACACCCCGACCATGTACAGCACCGCCAGGCCGATGACGCCGCCGACGGCCCACGCCCCGGCCCGTGCCCCCTCGCGTACCTGTCCCATGCCCATCCCTCCTCAAAGGCGCATACGAAAAGCCTTGCTTGTGGTCGACGCGTGGGACGCCTACTGCTCCGCCGGGAAGAGCCGCAGCTTCGCGGTGTCCTCCACGATGGCGAGAACGGCGATCGACAGCTCGTTGACGGTGGAGGGCCCGCCCTGGTCGGGTCGCTGCCCCAGCAGGTTGGAGGTGAATCCGCTCGCGTCGACCGAGGTCAGGTCCACGCCCCCGGCACCGACGGCGCCCACCGTGAACGGTCCCGCCCGCAGGCCCTCGGCGCGCGGGATCTCGGTGCCCTTCGTCACGACGACCGTGCAGCTTCCGTCCGCACACGCCCGCAGCTCGGCCGGCGTCGACGGCTCCATCGGCTTCACCGCGGTCGGCGACGGCGACGAGGAGGACTTCGTGGGCGTGGGCGAGGCGGACGACGGTTCGGCGGAACGCGACGGCGTGGCCGACGCGGGTGCCCCCGCCTCATCGCCCGAGTCGGAGCCGCAGCCGGTCAGCGCGACGCCAAGGGCCAGAAGGGCGCAGACGGCCCCCGCCGCGCCACGCACCACAGACAGCCTGCCCGCACGGCGGCGGGCCGAAGTTTCCGATGTGGTCATGGGGCACGTTCTACACACGGGTGCCCGGGAGGGGTCCCACGCGCCGACGGCGGCAACGGCATACGGACGCGCGGCGTTCGTGCAGCGAACGCCGCGGCCCGACTGACATCGCGACCGCGATTCCACAGGTCCCGACGTTTCTGCTGTGGTGGCGCGGGTGGGACTCGAACCTGAATTGGTGACGCGTCTCACCTGCGATGTTGCCGACGGAACGGACATATCCATCCGATTCCGTTCGGCTGCATCCCCCTCGATCCTGCTCGATCGGGTGCCGTACTGACCTTCAAAGCGTGGTGTCGTAGGGGCTGACGTCTCATGATCCCGCGTATGCCGACCGCATGAGGTATCCGCAAGGGGGCGGGCTGACCGACGAACGACGGGCCTTTCACGAGCAGTTGCAGTTGGAGGCGGCCGAGCGGTTCAGGCAGGGCGACGAGAACACGGTCATCGCTCACGACCTGCGGGTCAGCGTCCGGTCGGTACAGCGTTGGCGCAAGGCTTGATCCCACGACGGGCCAAGAGCCCTGGCCTCGAAGGGGCCGGTGGCACATGGGTAGCCGGACCAGACCTGGCCCCTGTCGCGAATCAAGACGCTGATCGGGCGCCGCTTCCACAAGAGCTACACCGCGCAAGGGGTGGCCGCCCTGCTCAAGCGGCACGGCTGGAGCTGCCAGGTCCCCGCCCGGCGGGCAGTCGAGCGGGACGAGGACATAGTGGCCGGCTGGGTGAAGGAGACCTGGCCTCGGGTGGAAGGACCGTGGCGGCGCTCGACGCCCGGCTCGCCTTCGAGGACGAAGCCGGATTTTCGATGACGCCGCCGACCACCCCCACCTGGTCCCGCCGCGGCCACACCCCCCGTGGTCCGTGTGCGTGGCCGCTCCCGACGCCGCTTATCGGTCGCAGCCCTGGCCTGCTACAAGGCCATCCGCTGGACCTCTTGACTCCCCTTTAAGCCGCTGCCATTCTCTGTGCCAAATACTAGCACGCCATACCACGATGTGGCACAACGGAGTTCGAGGGAGCTCGGCTGGATCCCCGGACTCGATACGAATACGAGTATTGGGAACTTGAGGTCCGCTTCCCTCCAGGTCGCCACCAAGCATCCTCACGCTCGGGGTCGGCCCAGCTTGCGGCCCGGCGGTACGAAAGGACAGTCCTGTGTCAGCTGCGAGGAAGCGCGTCGCCGTGGTCGGAGTGGGAACGATGGGCAGCCAGGCCGCTTGGCGGCTGGCGGCCCGGGGCGCCGAGGTCGTCGGCTACGACCGGTTCGCGCCCGGCCACGACCGCAGCGCCGCGGGCGGCGAGACCCGCGTCTTCCGCAGCGTGCAGACCCACGACGGCCGCTATGTGCCGCTCGTCAGGCACGCCGACGCCCTCTGGAAGCAGTTGCAGGCGGAGACCGGGCGGGAACTGCGCCGACTGATCGGAGCCCTGGTCATGGGGCCGGCCGACGACCCCGAGATACGTACCGTCATGGACGGCATCGCCGAACACGGCCTCAACCACGAGGTGATCGACACCGAGGCGATGGCCAAGCGTTTCCCGCAGTTCCGCGTCGACGACGGCGACCTGGTGGTGCTCGACTCCCACGCGGGGTTCGTCCGCCCCGAGCTGACGGTCCAGACCGCGGCCCGGCGTGCCGAGGAGCTGGGCGCCCGGATCCGCCGCTACACCCCGGTGCGGGACGTCGCTCCCGTCGCCGGCGGAGGCGTTCAGATCCGCACCGACACCGACACCGAGCGCTTCGACGCCGCGGTCGTCACCCCCGGCCCCTGGGTGGGCGATCTGCTGCCCGACCTGCCGTGGGACGTGAGCGTCCACCGTGCGATCAGCGCCTGGTTCCTGCCCCACGAGGATCACCCGGCGGACGTGGAGCGTCCCGCCTTCGTCCGCTGCGGCGACATCCCCTTCTACGGCATCCCGTCCCCGGACGGCCTTGCCGTCAAGCTGGGCCTGCCCCAGCCCCACCACAAGCCCGTGGAGGACCCCAACCGCCTGGACCGGACCGTCGCGCCGGAGGAACTGGAGGCCTTCACCACAGCGGTGCGACACCACCTGCCCGGCCTGAACCCCGACCCGGTGCGCCTGTCCGTCTTCATGGAGGGCTACACCGGCAGCACCCGCCCACTGGTCGGCCCTCTGCCGGGCTGCGACGACATCGTCCTGCTGGCCGGCTTCTCCGGCCAGGGCTTCAAGATCTCGCCCGCCATGGGCGACATCGCCGCGGACCTCGCGCTGGAGGGCCGCACCTCCCAGCCGATCGACTTCATCACCACGAACGGCCGTACCGCGGCCTGAGTCCGAACGAGGTAAGACATGACCCTGACCATCGGCGCGCTGCGGGCCGAGCCCGGCCAGAAGACCCGCGGGATCCTGCCCGCCGGCCTGGGCACCACGACGGCGGAGGTTCCCCTGATCCTCGTCAACGGCTCCCGTCCCGGCCCGCGGGTCGTGATCACCGGTGGTGTCCACGGCGGCGAGTTCGTCGGCGTCGACGCCGCCACCCGCCTGGCCGGTCTGCTGGAGCCGGACGATGTCGCCGGCCAGGTGGTGATCTGCCCCGTGGCCAACCCCCCGGCCGTGTACGGGGGCAGGCTCAACATCTCCCCGCTGGACGGCGTCAACATCAACCGCGTCTTCCCCGGCGACAAGGACGGCGGCCCCACCGACCGGATGGCGGCCTGGCTGTTCGAGAACCTGATCGACGGCGCCGACGCCTACGTGGACCTGCACAGCGGCGGCATCGACCAGCATCTGCTCGACTTCGTCGGCTACCGCCTGACCGGCGACGACGAACTGGACGCGAAGAACAGGGCGATGGCCCACGCGGTCGGATACGAGCTGGTCATCTTCGGCACCAGCCCGGACGGCGGCAACAGCCACGCCGCCGCGAACCGGCAGGGTGTCCCCGCGATCCTCGTCGAGACCGGGCAACTCGGCGACCGGGAGCCGCCCACCGTACGCAGGCTCCTCGACGGTCTGTACCGGATCCTGCACCACCTCGACGTCATCGAGGCACCGCAGCACCTCGCACCGGTGACCGTGCAGCCGCGCGACTGGATCTGGACGGGCGAGGTCGAATCTCCGGCCTCAGGCCTCTGGTACCCGGACGCGGTCACCGGTGACGAAGTGACCGAGGGACAAACCATCGGCCGCGTCATCGGCCCCGTCGACGGCGCCGAACTCAAGGTCTCCGCCGTCTCCACCGGAACGATCATCTACAACATGAACGGGCTGACCGTGCGCCCGGGCACGCACCTCGCCGCCATTGCCACCCCCCACGACTGACGTGCCTCACGCCCGCCCACTCAACCGCCCCCGTCCCAGTGAGCCGGCCTTCCCGCCGAGCCCGTCCTCCCCGGTGGCCGACCTCAGCTCACGGAGGGCGAGCGCGACGCACTCGCCGGTGCGCCCAACCACTACGACAAGGGCTTCGACACGGACATCGACTGGTGGCTGCAGAACGAAGCGCCGTCACCAACGCTGGTTGGAGTGGACCCACGGCTCGACACGGTGTCGCCACACCGTCCGTCAAGGTGGCCGGCGGTGCAAGCCAACCGCGACCGGCGCAGCGCAGGAAGCTCCGCGGCCAGCCTGGTCGGCTTCGACCGGAGCGGCGGCCTGCTGAAGGCCCGCCGCCACGGCCTCGCCTCCGGCACCCGGTCGCGCCGGAGACCCCTCCCTCGCGGAACAGCAGGGGATCCGGGCGGTCGCCGCGCCTGCGCCGCCTGAAGGTCTGCGGCAGTACGCCTTGCCGCGGGGGTTTGCGACCTCGACCGATTCGCGAAGGAGACGGTCCGCTGTGGACACCATCGACGAGAAGATCATCGCCGAGCTGACCCGCAACGCCCGCATCTCGCACTCCGAGCTGGCCGGCAAGGTGCTGCTGTCCCGCAACGCGGTGCGCCAGCGCATCGAACGGCTGGAGCGCCAGGGCCACATCGCCGGCTACACCATCGTCCGCGCGGGCCACGACACCGGCGATGCCGTCTCCGCCCTCGTACTCGTCCACCGCCAGGACCGCATGCGCGGCGGCGACGTCCTGGCCGCACTCAAACGCATCCCCGAGGTCGTCATCTGCGAGATCCTCAGCGGCGACTTCGACATCATGGTGCGCCTGGAAGCAGCCTCACTGGAACGCGTACGGAGCATCTGGGAGGACATCGCCAAGATGCCCGGCGTACGGGACACGGTCACCGCCCTCACCCTGTCCAGCGTCGTCAACCGCCCGCGAGGAGAACGGAATACACGGAATACCACGCCAACGGGGTGAGCAGCGGATCGGCAGGTACGCGCCGGTCACCGTTCAGTGCCAAGGGTTCGCGCTCGGTACAGAGACGGTCATTGGACGACTTCACTGATGTGGTTGACGCAGACGACCTTGGGCTGGGTCATCTCCTCGAAGGCGAAGCGCACGCCCTCGCGGCCCATGCTGCCGTACTTGAATCCGCCGAACGGCATGGCGTCGAAGCGGTAGTCGGACGAGTCGTTGATCATGACTCCGCCGGCTTCCAGCAGCCGGGCCGCGTTCAGGGCGCGGTCCAGGCGGGAGGTGAAGATGCCCGCGTGGAGGCTGTAGTCGATGGCGTTGGCCCGCTCGATGGCGTCCTCGAAGGACGTGAACGGCTGCAGCACGACGACCGGGGCGAACACCTCCTCCTGCCGGATCGAGCAGGTCGCCGGGACGTCTTCCAGGACGGTCGGCGTGTACAGGGTGCCGGTGACGTCGTTGCCGCACAGCAGCACCGCGCCCTCGGCCACCGCCGTGTCGACCTTGGCCCGGGTGGTGGCGGCGGCCTCCTGGGTGATCATGGGGCCGACGTCGGTGTGCTCGTCGAGGGGGTCGCCGACGCGCAGCTGCTTGGTGCGGGCGACGAAGGCGTCGCGGAAGCGCTCGTAGATGTCGTGGGCGATCAGGATCCGCTGGGTGCCGATGCAGTTCTGGCCCGCGGCCCAGAACGCGCCGGAGACACAGGAGGCGACGGCCTCGTCCAGGTCGGCGTCGTCCATGACGATGACCGGGGCGTTGCCGCCCAGGTCCATGGCGAGCTTCTTCAGGCCGGCGGTGCGGGAGATGGCCTCGCCGGTGGCGAATCCGCCGGTGAAGGACACCATGCGCACGTCGGGGGCGGCGACGATCGCGGCGGCGATGCCGACGTTGCCGTTGACGACGGTGACGATCTCCTCGGGCAGGCCGGCCTCGATGAGGGTGTCGACCAGCCGCAGCGCGGACAGCGGCGTCAGGGCGGACGGTTTGAGGATGACCGCGTTGCCGCCGGCGACGGCCGGGCCGAGCTTGTGGGCGACCAGGTTGAGGGGGTCGTTGAACGGGGTGATCGCGGCGATGATGCCGAGCGGTTCGCGGGTGAACCAGCCCTGCCGTTTCTCCGAGCCCTCGTAGGAGTCGAAGGGGATGACCTCGCCGGCGTTGCGCCGTGCCTCGGCTCCGGACAGGGACAGGGTGTTGACCGCGCGGGCGACTTCCTTGCGGGCCTGGGTGATGGTCTTGCCGGCCTCGCTGACGATCAGTTGGGCGAAGGATTCGGCGCGCCGCTCGATCAGGTGGGCGGCGCGTTCCAGGACCGCGGCCCTGGAGGCGCGGGACAGCGCGGCGGCGGTACGGCGCCCGCATCTGGCCTGCTGCAGGATGCTGCCGACGGCGGCTGCGTCGACGGTGGGCACCGAGGCGATGACCTCGCCGGTGTAGGGGTTGTGCACGGGCGCCGTGTCCGTGCCGAGTTCGATGCCGGGGGGCACGGCGGTGTCAGACACGGTGGGTCTCCTGGAGAACGGGGCGGGTGGGGGCGGTGTCGTCGTCGGCGTGGCGCTGGTGGATGGCGATGATGTCCGACAGCAGGGCGTAGGCGGTCTCGATGCGCCCGGCGCCCGGCCCGGAGACCGTGACGGTGCCGATGAGGTCGGTGTGGAAGGCGACCGCGTTGAGGGGGCCGGAGATCCCGGCGAGCGGGTGCTGGGCGGGCAGGGCGAGCGGGGCGACGCGGGCGTCGACGCTGCCGTCCTCGTGGCGGGTGGCGGAGCCGACCAGCTTCCAGCGCAGCCCCTTCGAGGCGGCGTCCCGCACTTCGTGGGGGGTGATCGCGGAGATGCCCTCGCAGAAGACGTCCTCGCGGCGCAGGTCGGCGCCGAGGACCTCGTTGGCCAGGATCATGACCTTGAGCTGGACGTCGTGGCCCTCGATGTCCGCGGTCGGATCGGCTTCGGTGTACCCGAGGTTCTGGGCTTCGGCGATGGCCGCCGACAGCGCGATGCCCTCTTCGAGGCGGCCCAGGATGTAGTTCGAGGTGCCGTTCATGATGCCCTGGACGCCGGTGATCTCCAGGCCGCCGAACATGCGCTCGGCGGTGCGCAGGACGGGGGTGCCGCTGAGGACCGAGCCCTCGAACTCGAAGCGGACACCACGCTCGGCGGCCAGCTGCTTCAGTGCGCGGCCGGCGAGTGCGACCGGCCCCTTGTTGGTGGTGCACACGTGCTTGCCCGATTCCAGGGCCCAGCGCACATGGGAGAGGGCGGGCTCGCCGTCGGTGGGGTTGGTGAACGTCGCCTCCGCGACGATGTCGGCCGGGACCTCGCGGATCACCCACTCGTTGCGCGGATCAGCGCTGCCGCCAGGCAGACCCGCGAAGCTCAGCTCCCCGGGCTCGGCGGCCAGCAGCGGCGCCAGATCGATGCCGTCGGTGTCCACCAGGGAACCGGCCCGCAGATCGGTGATCGCCACCACCCGCAGGGCGAAGCCCAGCTCCTTTGTCAGGCGTTCCCCGTTCTGGGATATGAGTTCGGCCAGCGCGCGATTGACGCCGCCGAATCCGATGAGGGCGAGATCGTATCGGCCCATGAGTTCGCTCCTTGACAGTCCGCCGACTCCACGGTGCGGCTGCTCAGAGCCTCGCTTCCCTGCCTGTCACCTGCTCCATGCCACAACGACCACGAGGCATGCCGATCTGCTGTGTCCTAGGGCATTTCGCTCGCCCCGCCTCCGGCAACACCGCGCTGGAGAAGGCCGGACGGCCTGTACGGGGACCGGGACGACGGCCCCCACCGTGCGCCTACTGCTCCACAAGGCGTACGGCTGAGGTTGCGGCAGAACGAGTCCGCGGGCGCTTCGGCACGGCCGCAGTGCGCACGCCGCCCTCGCGTGACCGACTCGCTTAGCCGTCGGCCGGGTTGGGTGTCTTCCTGCAGGAGTGCCAGAACGGCAAGTTCGGCGCTTGGTCCTCAACACGCTGAACTTGACAGGGAAACGGAAGGAACACCGTGGCCGATCCGCGTGCCGCTGCCGCGGATGGATCTACTGCGTTTCCAGGACGAGTGGCGTCAGAGACGAGTGGCGTCAGAAGTGGCTCGACGTAGTCGACGTCGTCCCAACGAGCGAGGCCGCGCTCAAGCAGGCATTGATGCGGGAGGCGAACCTCCTGCTGCCGTGCAAGCAGGTCACCATCAACGAAAGCGGCGACACGGCGAAGATCGGCGGGCGGGACGCCGCGATCTGGCTCACGGCCGTCGAGTACGCGCGGGAGCATCCTGACGAGACGGTCTACTTCGTCAGCAAGAACACGACGGACTTCGGCAACGGGGTCGCCTTCCCGTACCCGATGAACGAGGACCTCGCCGGCATCGAGGATCGGTTCGTGCTCCTCACCACCTGGTACGACGTTGTGGAGAGGTTCGCACAGCAGACCGACGATGCCGACGAGGCCACGGTGCGTTCGATCCTCCAGGCCCCGGAAAGCCTCGGCGCCATCGAGGCTGAGGCTATTCGTCTGATGCCCGTTCCGCCGGGCCTGGAAGGGCCAGGCTTCGAGGGCGCAATGGGCTTCTTCGTCGAGGGCGAAGGCACGCTGATCGATACCGACACCGTGCGGGTGCTGGGCTGGGCTGTACCCCCGTTCGTCACGTTCGATCAAGCAACCGATCTGAAGGCCTACCGCATCGGGGACCACGTCTGGTGCACAGCTACCGGGCGGTGGGTCCTGAGCGGGCCCGCCCTCCTGAGAGACACCCTCCGCATCAAGGGCGTCGGGTGTGTATGGGAGACCCGCGTCCTCGTGAGCACGACGAACGCTGACGCCCGACCCACTGTCCTACGAAGCCAGGGCACCCGTACGCTGCCCGCAAGACAGTTCTCCGTACTTTCAAGTCCAACGCCTACAGCTCTCTGGCCGCCGCACTGTGAAGCGACTCATCGCGGAAGGTCGTCTGGACGTGCCTCTTCCTCCGCTGCTTCCTCCGCTGCGCTGAGCCTGACCGGGTCGGGCCGGGTCGGAGCCGACGACCACGGCTGTGGATGCGTCCCCGCCCCCGCCGAGGCCGACCCCGGCACCACCGCCGACATCTACGAAGCTCGCCGACCGCATCCTCGTCATGGACCAGCCGCGTCATCGAACAGGGCACGTACGACCGTGTCGGGGCTGACGGCGGCGGCGCGGACGCTTTTGAACACCGGGCCTGGTTTGCCTCGATGGGGGTTGGTGTTCCGTCAGCACGCGTCATCCAGGGGGGTCTGTGGGCGTGGGGGCCCTTCTCGACGTGACCGTCGGCTATGGCTACCGCCCCTGGCTGGCGTACCTACTGATCACCATCGGCTGGGTGCTGACGACCGCCGTCATCGCGGGTGTCACACGCACCTTGCAGAAAAACTGGCGAGCGACAGCTGAGTGCAGGCGTCGCCAGCAGATCAGTGCGCATCCCAGTGTGAGGAAGGCTTCGTGGATGTCGTCACGCACTTCCCAGCGGATCCGCAGGCGGCGGAACCAGTCGTTAGCTAACGATCTCCCCAGCACGCGAAAGCCCCTTCAGGGCCGGGGCCGGACGTTTCCTCTGCTAAGGAACGCTCCTACAAGGCAACCCTGATGGGCGGGTGGGACCGCCACACCACCGATCCCACCCCTAAAGCCCAGGTCACAAGGGTTCAGAGCCGACGTGAGACGTGCGAAGACGCCCGTTCGCCACACCGATTCCAGACAACCACCTCATACAAAACACCCCTTCCAACCACGTTTCCGCAGCTCAGAACGTTTCCGCATGGGTGACCACTGGTGGGGCGGGTGGGACTCGAACCCACGGCCGACGGATTATGAGTCCGCTGCTCTAACCGGCTGAGCTACCGCCCCATAGCGGCGTGTCGCGTACATGTGTACGCGCCGTGTGCCGCAGCATAGCCGCTCATACGATCTCCTGCTTCGTATGGTCGACTTCGCCTGCCCTCAAGGACTCCCCCGCGACCTGCACGGTTCCCGGGAAACGAGGCCGGACATGAAAAAGGACCCCAACGGGGTCCTCGTTCAGCATGCTCCCCCGACTGGACTCGAACCAGTAACCTGCCGGTTAACAGCCGGCTGCTCTGCCAATTGAGCTACGGAGGACCGAGCTCCCCCGACTGGACTCGAACCAGTAACCTGCCGGTTAACAGCCGGCTGCTCTGCCAATTGAGCTACGGAGGAATGCCTCGTTGCATCGAACGTACCTACCTGGGTATTCGCCAGGGGGCGTGCGCTCGCTGCGACACATACATTAGCGCAAGCAGGGGGGTGCTCCGCCAATCGGTTCCCCTCGGCACCGACGCCGCACCAGGGACCTACGGAAGGGAAGGGTGGCCGCCATGCGCTACCGGCTCACGTTCGTCATCGGAGTCGCGGTCGGTTACGTGCTCGGCACGCGCGCCGGTCGCGAGCGCTACGAGCAGCTGAAGAAGTCCGCGCGCCAGGTCGCGCAGAACCCCGCGGTCCGCAACACCGCCGAGTCGGCCGCCCAACAGGGCCGCCACTTCGCCGGCAAGGCGTACCACACGGTCAGCGAGAAGGTGGGCGACCGAGTCCCCGAGACGGTGGCCGCCCGAGTCCGCTCCCTACGAGAGCGCAGCGCCCACAACGGGGGTGCAGAGGACGACTGGGGCACGAGCAACACCTGACAGCACCGTTCGAGGCTCGTCGGAGGGGGGCCTCCGGGGCGCCGGGCACTGTCACGCCCTGAGGGACGCGGGGCTGTATCGATATGCGGCTCCGCCGCGGGGCGCGACCAGCCACAACGCACCCGCACCCGCAAAACCCACACGCACCCCTCCGGCGCCCACGGCCCCAGCCAGCGCAGCGCTACGGCACAATTTGGGCCATGGGGATAGTCGCCGGGTTGGACAGTTCGCCCGATTTCACTCGCATCGTCGTCTGTGACACGGACACGGGCGCCGTGCTCAGGCAGGGGTATGCCCCGCATCCGGTGGAGTCGCCGGACGGCGGTGGCGCGCGTCCCTCCGACGTCGATCCGCAGGCCTGGCTGCTGTCCCTCGGGGAGGCGGCCGGCGGCGGGCTGCTCGAAGGCGTGCAGGCCATCGGCGTGTCGTCGCAGCAGAACGCGGTGGTCCCGCTCGACGCGCAGGGCAACACCGTGCGCCCCGCGATGGTCGGCGGCGACAAGCGGGCGCAGGTCGCGGCGGCCGATCTGATCGACGCGCTGGGGGGACGCGAGGCGTGGGCGCAGGCGGTGGGGTGTGTGCCGCAGGCCCCGCAGCCGGTGACCAAGTTGCGTTGGCTCGCCAAGACCGAGCCCGAGCACGCGGTGCGCGCCGCTGTCCTGATGCAGGCACACGACTGGCTGGTGTGGCAGCTGCTCGGGCGGCCCGTGAGAAGGACCACAGACCGGGGCGGGGCCTCCGGCACCGGGTACTGGTCAGCGGCCACCGGCACCTACCGCAGCGATCTCGTCGAGCTGGCGCTCGGCCACCAGGCGATGCTGCCCGAGGTGATCGGGCCGGCGGACGCGGCCGGTACTACCCCCGAAGGCCTCCTCATCTCCGCGGGGACCGGCGAGACCATGGCCGCCGCCTTCGGGCTCGGCATCGGGCTGGGGGACGCCGTCGTGTCGCTCGGCGCGTCCGGGTCCGTGATGGCCGTGCACCCCGAGGCCCTCGTCGACAGCTCCGGGATGATCACCTCCCTGGCCGACGCGACCGGCATGCACCTCCCGGTCGTCACCACCCTGAACGCCGTACGCACCCTGCGCGGTGCCGCCGAACTCCTCGGTGCGCCCGATCTGGAGAGCCTGTCCGACCTGGCGATGAAGTCGACGCCGGGGGCTCATGGGCTCGTGCTGCTGCCCTATCTGGAAGGTGAGCGGACGCCGAGTCTGCCGCACACCGCGGGCACGCTGGCCGGGCTGCGGCGGGAGTCGATGAAGCCGGAGCATCTGGCGCGGGCCGCGTTCGAGGGGATGCTGTGCGGGCTCGCGGACGCGCTGGACGTGCTGCGCGGCCGGGGCGTCGAGGTGCGGCGGGTCTTCCTGCTGGGGGCGGCCGCCGAGCTGTCCGCCGTGCAGGCCGCGGCGCCCATGCTCTTCGGCGCGCAGGTGGTCGTACCGCAGCCCGCGGACTATGCGGCGATCGGCGCCGCGCGGCAGGCCGCGTGGGCGCTCGGTGTGTCGCAGGGCTCGCTCGATCCGCGCACCCCGCCGGTCTGGCAGGGCGCGGCCGCGCAGGTCCTGGAGCCCGGTGAGGAGCTGGCGGTGGGGCAGGCGGTGCGGCAGCAGTTCGTGTCGGTGCGGGAGCAGACGCATCCCGGGGCGTTCCGGCCATAGGGGCGCCGTAGCGGAACGTAAGAGACCGGTAGGAGTCGCACCCGGAAGGCCGTACGGAGCCGCGCTGACGGCTTAATCGGTTGAGGTAACACCACCGGAGTGTTCGACGATAGGGGCCAAGGGCAACCAATCGCCCCGTCGTCGACTCCGAGAGAAGCAGCGTGCTCATACGACTTCTGCGGACCTACCTCAGGCCCTACCGAAAACCCATCGGCTGGCTGGTGCTGCTGCAGTTCCTGCAGACCTGCGCCACCCTCTATCTGCCCACGCTGAACGCGGACATCATCGACACGGGCGTCGTCAACGGCGACACCGGCTACATCCTTTCCTACGGCGCCCTGATGATCGGCATCTCGCTGGCGCAGGTCGTGTGCAACATCGGTGCCGTGTACTACGGCGCGCGGACGGCGGCGGCGCTCGGGCGGGACGTGCGGGCGGCCGTGTTCGACCGGGTGCAGTCGTTCTCGGCGCGTGAGGTCGGGCACTTCGGCGCGCCCTCGCTGATCACCCGGACGACCAACGACGTCCAGCAGGTGCAGATGCTGGCGCTGATGACGTTCACGTTGATGGTGTCGGCGCCGATCATGTGCGTGGGCGGCATCGTGCTGGCCCTCGGACTGGATGTGCCGCTGTCCGGGGTGCTGGTCGCGGTCGTGCCGGTGCTCGGCATCAGCGTGACCTTGATCGTGCGACGGCTGCGGCCGCTGTTCCGCACCATGCAGGAGCGTCTCGACACGGTGAACCGGGTGCTGCGCGAGCAGATCACCGGCAACCGGGTGATCCGTGCCTTCGTGCGCGACGAGTACGAGCAGCAGCGCTTCCGAAAAGCCAATGTCGAGCTCACCGAGATGGCGACGGGCACCGGCAAGCTGCTCGCGCTGATGTTCCCGATCGTCATGACGGTGGTGAACCTGTCGTCCATCGCGGTGGTGTGGTTCGGGGCCCATCGCATCGACAGCGGCGGGATGCAGATCGGTGACCTGACCGCGTTCCTCGCCTATCTGATGCAGATCGTGATGTCCGTGATGATGGCCACCTTCATGTTCATGATGGTGCCGCGCGCGGAGGTGTGCGCCGAGCGCATCCAGGAGGTCCTGGAGACGGAGTCGAGTGTCGTGCCGCCGAAGGCGCCGGTGCGGGAGCTGCGCCGGCACGGCCATCTGGAGATCCGGGGCGCGGGCTTCCGCTATCCGGGTGCCGAGGAGCCGGTGCTGAAGGCGATCGACCTGGTCGCGCTGCCGGGTGAGACGACGGCCGTGATCGGGTCGACCGGCAGCGGGAAGTCGACCCTGCTGGGGCTGGTCCCGCGGCTGTTCGACGCGACCGACGGGCGGGTGCTCGTGGACGGGGAGGACGTGGCGAACGTCGACCCCCAGCTGCTGGCGAAGACCGTGAGCCTCGTACCGCAGAAGCCGTACCTGTTCGCCGGGACCGTGGCGACCAACCTTCGCTACGGCAACCCGGACGCGACGGACGAGAAGCTGTGGCACGCGCTGGAGGTGGCGCAGGCCAAGGAGTTCGTGGGGCGGCTGGAGGGCGGGCTCGACGCGCCCATCGCGCAGGGCGGGACGAATGTGTCCGGTGGTCAGCGACAGCGGCTCGCGATCGCCCGCACCCTCGTGCAGCGCCCGGAGATCTACCTCTTCGACGACTCCTTCTCCGCCCTCGACTACGCGACGGACGCGGCGCTGCGGGCTGCGCTCGCGCGCGAGACCTCCGAGGCGACCGTCGTCATCGTCGCCCAGCGCGTGGCGACCATCCGGGACGCGGACCGGATCGTCGTGCTCGACGAGGGGCGGGTGGTCGGCACGGGCCGGCACCACGAGCTGATGGCGGACAACGAGACGTACCGGGAGATCGTGCTCTCCCAGCTGACGGAAGCGGAGGCTGCCTGATGGCCGGGCCGATGGGGCGGATGATGGCCGGCGGGGGCCCCGATCAGCACTCGCTGGACTTCAAGGTGTCGGGCCGGCGGCTCGTCGCGCAGTTCAAGCCCGAGCGGCTCACCATCTACGCGCTGCTGTTCTGCGTGGTGGTGAGCGTGGGTCTGTCGGTCGCCGGGCCGAAGATCCTCGGCGAGGCCACCGACCTGGTCTTCGCCGGTATCGTCGGGCGGCAGTTCGAGCCCGGGATGACCAAGGGGCAGGTCCTCGCGTCCATGCGGGAGCGCGGCGACAGCGAGATCGCCGACATGCTCCGCAGCACCGACTTCACGCCGGGCCAGGGCATCGACTTCAGTGCCGTCGGGAATGTCCTGCTGTTCGCGCTCGCCGTGTTCGTCGTCGCCGGTCTGCTGATGGCGGTGGCGACGCGGCTGGTGAACCGGGCCGTCAACCGGACCATGTACCGGATGCGCGAGGACGTCCAGGCGAAGCTGTCACGGCTGCCGCTGTCGTACTTCGACAAGCGTCAGCGCGGTGAGGTGCTGTCGCGGGCGACCAACGACATCGACAACATCGGGCAGACGCTGCAGCAGTCGATGGGGCAGCTCATCAACTCCGTGCTCACCATCATCGGTGTGCTGGCGATGATGTTCTGGGTGTCCTGGCTGCTGGCGCTGGTCGCGCTGGTGACCGTGCCGCTGTCGTTCGTGGTCGCCACGCGGGTCGGCAAGCGGTCGCAGCCGCACTTCGTGCAGCAGTGGCGGTCGACCGGCAAGCTCAACGCCCACGTCGAGGAGATGTACACCGGGCACACCCTGGTGAAGGTGTTCGGGCGGCAGCAGGAGTCGGCCCAGCAGTTCGCCGAGCAGAACGAGGCGCTGTACGAGGCGGGCTTCAAGGCGCAGTTCAACAGCGGTGTGATGCAGCCGCTGATGCTGTTCGTGTCGAACATCAACTACGTGCTGGTCGCGGTGGTCGGCGGTCTGCGGGTCGCGTCCGGCTCGCTGTCGATCGGTGATGTGCAGGCCTTCATCCAGTA
This sequence comes from Streptomyces sp. NPDC093591, assembly GCF_044764885.1. Classification (NCBI taxonomy): domain Bacteria; kingdom Bacillati; phylum Actinomycetota; class Actinomycetes; order Kitasatosporales; family Streptomycetaceae; genus Streptomyces; species Streptomyces sp. NPDC093591. The sequence goes on along the minus strand of NZ_JBIWIY010000016.1, from coordinate 101,650 downwards.
CTCGCGGCAGTTCTCGATGCCGCTGACGCAGGTCGCGTCGATGGCGAACCTCGTGCAGTCGGGTGTCGCGTCGGCGGAGCGGATCTTCGAACTCCTGGACGCGGAGGAGCAGGAGGCGGATCCGGTGCCAGGGGTGCGGCCGGAGGAGTTGCGGGGGCGGGTGGCGCTGGAGGGGGTGTCCTTCCGGTACGACCCCGACAAGCCGCTGATCGAGGACCTGTCGCTGACGGTGGAGCCCGGGCACACGGTCGCGATCGTCGGGCCGACGGGTGCGGGCAAGACGACTCTCGTGAACCTGCTGATGCGGTTCTACGACGTGTCGTCCGGCCGTATCACCCTCGACGGGGTCGACATCGCGCGGATGTCCCGGGACGAACTGCGGGCCGGGATCGGGATGGTGCTGCAGGACACGTGGCTGTTCGGCGGCACGATCGCGGAGAACATCGCGTACGGGGCGTCCAGGGACGTCAGCCGGGGGGAGATCGAGGAGGCGGCGCGGGCCGCTCACGCCGATCGCTTCATCCGCACGCTCCCCGACGGGTACGACACGGTGATCGACGACGAGGGGTCGGGGGTCAGCGCGGGTGAGAAGCAGCTGATCACCATCGCTCGGGCGTTCCTGTCCGACCCGGTGATCCTGGTGCTGGACGAGGCGACGTCGTCGGTCGACACCCGTACAGAGGTCTTGATCCAGAAGGCGATGGCGAAGCTGGCGCATGGGCGGACGTCGTTCGTGATCGCGCATCGGTTGTCGACGATTCGGGACGCGGACACGATTCTGGTGATGGAGAACGGTTCGATCGTGGAACAGGGCGCGCACGGGGAGCTGTTGGCGGCGGACGGGGCGTATGCGCGGTTGTACAAGGCGCAGTTCGCTCAGGCGGTGGCCGAGGTGGACTGAAGCCGCGGGTCCGTTGTGGCTGGTCGCGCAGTTCCCCGCCCCCCTTGAGGACGTACAGCTGACGCCCCTTTCAGGGGTGCGGGGAACTGCGCGATCAACCCCCACTCGCCCGCAGACGGCATCAGTCCAGATAGCCCCTCAGCTGATCCGCGAATGCATGGTCCCTCAACTTGTTCAGCGTCTTGGACTCGATCTGGCGGATCCGCTCCCGCGTCACCCCGAAGATCCGGCCTATCTCCTCCAGCGTGCGCGGGCGGCCGTCCGCCAAGCCGTACCGCAGCTGTACGACCTTCCGCTCCCGCTCCCCCAGCGTCGACAACACCGCCTCCAGGTGCTCCCGCAGGAGCAGGAACGCCGCCGACTCGACGGGGGACGTCGCGTCGCCGTCCTCGATCAGGTCGCCCAGCGCCACGTCGTCCTCCTCGCCCACCGGCGCGTGCAACGACACCGGTTCCTGGGCCAGGCGCAGCACCTCGCTGACGCGCTCGGGCGAGAGGTCGAGGTGGGCGGCCACCTCTTCCGGCGTCGGTTCGTAGCCGCGTTCCTGCAGCATGCGGCGCTGGACGCGGACGACCCGGTTGATCAACTCGACGACGTGGACCGGCACTCGGATGGTGCGGGCCTGGTCGGCGAGGGCGCGGGACATGGCCTGGCGGATCCACCAGGTGGCGTACGTCGAGAACTTGTAGCCGCGGGCGTAGTCGAACTTCTCCACGGCCCGGATCAGGCCGAGGTTCCCCTCCTGGACGAGGTCCAGCATGGTCAGGCCGCGGCCGACGTACCTCTTCGCCACGGACACGACGAGCCGCAGATTCGCCTCGATCAGGCGGCGCTTGGCCATCCGGCCCATGACGACCAGGCGGTCCAGGTCGAGGGCGAGCCGGCTCTCCAGGTCGGGGGTGCTGCTCAGCTTCTCCTCTGCGAACAGACCGGCCTCCACGCGGCGGGCCAGTTCGACCTCTTCGGCCGCGGTGAGGAGGGGGATGCGGCCGATCTCCCGCAGGTACTGGCGGAACAGGTCGGAGGAGGGACCGCTGTTGTCGGCGCGGGCGCGGGCCGGCAGCGGCGCTTCGACCGGCTCGGCGGCGTCGGTGGCCTCGGCGCCGTCCAGGGCCTCCGCGGGCGGTTCCGCGGGCTCGGGCGAGGCCTCCGGCTCCGCCTCGGGGTGGTGCGCGACACGGCTCTGCGGCGGCACCGCGACGAGAACGTCGGCCTCCGCCTCCGGATCGGTGCGGTCAGCGCCGGTCGCGGTACTGGCGTCGGTCTGGACGAGGGTCTGGGTCTGCACGGGGGCGACCTCCAGGGTGATCGCTGCCGAGGCATACGGCAGCGCTGCTTCGAGGGCGGAGTCGGCGGCCTCGCCGCTGTCCGTCCCGTACGCGATGAGCGGAACCGCGGGGGTGTGGGACCCGTGAGGAACGGGCCGGCCGCGCTCCGAGGACTCAGGCACCGGAACCCAGTGTGGAGTACGACACATCGCCGCCACGAGGGGCGTGCGGTGACTTTTTGAGTCCGGTGCGTGACCGGGCGGTTACCCAGTCGTACGCGAATCGCGCGTATCGCTCAGAGCGCCGCCGCGCCCTGCCCCCGCAATGCCTGGTCGTACTGCTGCAACACCCACAGTTCGTTCTGCACGGCGGCCAGTTGGGCCGGGTCGCCGCCCGCGCCCAGGCGGGCCAGTTGGCTCTGGATGTCGCGGACGCGGCGTTCCACGGCACGGCGGCGGACCGTCACGAGTTGCTCGCCGGCGTAGTTCTCGTCCACCGTCCTGCGCAGGATCGCCTCGACCGCCAGCTCCGTGACCATGGCGCGGACCTGGTCGTCGGGGGCCGCCTCGCGGACGCGGACCAGGTACTCCTGCGCGTCCTGGATGCCGTACTCCGCGCCGCCGGCGTCCATGATCGCCTGGCGTACGGCGGCGTAGGGCGCGGCGGTGAACTCGTCGACGCCGTACGCGTCGAACGCCGGGGAGACCAACTCGGGGCGCTGGAGGGCGAGTTTGAGGAGCTCGCGTTCGGTGGCGTAGACCGGGTTGCGCAGGGTCAGGGCAGGGCCCGACGGCCGGGACACGGGGGCCGCGTCGTACTGCTGCTGCGGGCCCCGGCCCGTCGGCGCCTGTCCTCTGCCGCCGCCCCGCTCCCGCGCCCAACGCGCCAGCTGCGCCACCCGCTTGACCACGAACTGTGTGTCGAGGATGCCGAGCATGCCCGCGAGCTGGACGGCCACCTCGTGCTGGGCGCCGCTGTTCTTGATGCGGGCGACGATGGGCGCCGCCTCGTCCAGCGCGGCGGCGCGGCCGGCCGGGGTGTCGAGGTCGTAGCGGACGACGATCTGGCGCAGGGCGAACTCGAAGAGCGGGGTGCGCGGTTCGACCAGGTCGGCGACCGCCTCGTCGCCTTTCGCGAGGCGCAGTTCGCAGGGGTCCATGCCGTCCGGCGCGATCGCGATGTACGTCTCGGCGGCGAACTTCTGGTCGTCCTCGAAGGCGCGCAGGGCCGCCTTCTGGCCGGCCGCGTCGCCGTCGAAGGTGAAGATGACGCGGGCCGAGCCGTTGTCCATCAGCAGCCTGCGGAGGATCTTGATGTGGTCTCCGCCGAAGGCCGTGCCGCAGGTGGCGATGGCGGTGGTGACGCCGGCGAGGTGGCAGGCCATGACGTCGGTGTAGCCCTCGACGACGACCGCGCGGCTGGCCTTGGCGATGTCCTTCTTGGCGAGGTCGATGCCGTAGAGGACCTGGGACTTCTTGTAGATCGCCGTGTCGGGGGTGTTCAGGTACTTGGGCCCGTTGTCGGCCTCGTACAGCTTGCGGGCGCCGAAGCCGACCACGTCGCCGCCGATGTCGCGGATCGGCCACATGAGCCGGCCCCGGAAGCGGTCGATGGGGCCGCGGCGCCCCTCCTGCGCCAGGCCGGACAGGAGGATCTCCTTGTCGGTGAAGCCCTTGCCGCGCAGGAAGCGGGTGAGGTGGTCCCAGCCCTGGGGGCTGTAGCCGACGCCGAAGTGGACGGCGGCGGCCTGGTCGAAGCCGCGCTCGGCGAGGAAGATCCGGCCGGTGTCGGCCTCGGGGCTGGTCGCCAGCTGCTCGGCGTACCAGTCGGCGGCGATCTTGTGGGCCTCGACCAGGCGGATGCGTTCGCCGCGCTGGTGGGAGGGGTTGTACCCGCCCTCCTCGTAGCGCAGGGTGATGCCGGCCTGGGCGGCGAGGCGCTCGACCGCCTCGGAGAAGGAGAGGTGGTCGACCTTCATCACGAACGTGATGGTGTCGCCGCCCTCCTGGCAGCCGAAGCAGTGGAAGAGCCCCTTGCTCGGGCTGACCTGGAAGGACGGGGACTTCTCGTCATGGAAGGGGCACAGCCCCTTGAGGTTCCCGCCGCCCGCGCCACGCAGCTGGAGGTACTCGGACACCACGGCGTCGATCGGGACCGCGTCCCGTACCGCCTTCACGTCCTCGTCGTTGATCCGTCCTGCCACGCGTGAATTCTACGGGGGCGCACCGACATCTCTGGGCGCGGCCAGGCCCCGCGGCCGGCCACCGCGCCCCGCCCCGCGGCGCGCACCCGCGAGGCGACGGAACCCGGCAGGCGCCTAGGCGATCAAGCTCTCAAGGGCGGTGTGCGGGTCCGCCAGGGTCTCGGTGTTCACCTGTGCCTTCGAGCGGATCAACTGCTGGATCGGCTCTGTGACGTCCCACACGTTCACGTTCATCCCGGCCAGTACCCGGCCGTCCTTCACCCAGAAGGCGATGAACTCCCTCTTCCCCGCGTCCCCCCGGATCACCACTTCGTCGTACGACCCCGGCGGCGCCCAGCCGGAGTACTCCATGCCCAAGTCGTACTGGTCGGAGAAGAAGTAGGGCAGCCGGTCGTAGGTGATGTCCTGCCCGAGCATCGCCCGCGCCGCCGCCGGGCCTCCGTTCAGCGCGTTGGCCCAGTGCTCCACCCGCAGCCGGGTGTCGAAGAGGCCGTGCGGGAAGGAGGCGACGTCGCCGGCGGCGTAGATGTCGGGGTCGGAGGTGCGGAGGTGTTCGTCCACGACCACGCCGCCGCCGTGCGCACGGTCGGCGATCTCCAGTCCCGCCGCTTCCGCCAACCCCGTACGGGGAGCCGCGCCGATCGCCGCGAGGACGTCGTGCGCGGGGTGCTCCTCGCCGTCGTCGGTGCGGGCGGCCAGCACCATGCCGTCCTGGCCGACGATCTCCGTCAGCCGCCTGCCGAAGTGGAAGCGCACCCCGTGCTCGCGGTGCAGCTCGGCGAAGAGCCCGCCGATCTCCGGGCCCAGGACGCCGTGCAGGGGAGTCGGATCCGGCCCCACGACCGTGACCTCCGCGCCGTACTCGCGGGCCGCCGCCGCGACCTCCAGGCCGATCCAACCGGTGCCGGCGATCACGATGTGGCCGTTGTCGCGGCCGAGCGAGGCCAGGACGCCCTTGAGGCGCTCGGCGTGCGCGAGGCGGCGCAGGTGGTGGACGCCGGCCAGGTCCGTGCCCGGGATGTCCAGGCGGCGCGGCTCGGCGCCGGTGGCCAGCAGGAGCTTGTCGTAGTGGACGACGGTGCCGTCCTCGCCGAACCGCACCGTCTTCGCCGTACGGTCGATCGCGTCGACCGTCTGGCCGAGGTGCAGCTCGATGTCGTTGCGCGCGTACCAGGCGGGTTCGTGCACGAAGACGCTGTCGCGTTCTTCCTTGCCGAGGAGGTAGCCCTTGGAGAGGGGCGGGCGCTCGTACGGGTGGTCGCGTTCGTCGCAGATCAGTATCACCCGCCCGGTGAAGCCCTCCGTCCGGAGCGTCTCGGCCGCCTTCGCCCCGGCGAGTCCGCCTCCGACGATGACGAATGTCTGATCCGCGTCGACCACTTGATGCCTCCTCGTAAGGGTGCCGCCACACGAGCGTCCCGCACGCAGCGTGATGCGGGAAGAGGGGGTGACCCGATCAGGCCACGCAGGGTCACTTTCGAGTGCCCGTTCATCCCATGCGTCCCACCCGTCACGGGCGGGTGATCGCACCGCCGAGGAGGCCGGCGGCGCGTCTGCCTCGCCCCGGGACAGGCGCTGCCACGCCGCGGCCAAGGGTCCCGCGATGGCCGGGAGTTGGCGGGACGTCTCGGGCCGCTCTCGGCGGGAGGCCGGCGAGCAGTCGCCGGTGGCCCGGCCCGGGCCATGGTCGTGGGGCGCCCTACGGCCTCTGCGTGAGCCGCGTGTGCAGGGAGCGGGCCGACGCGTCCGTCAGGGAGGCGATCTGGTCGACGATCACGCGTTTGCGGGCACGGTCGTCGGCCGCCGTGTCGAACAGGGCCCGGAACTGCGGGTCCAGGCCGTCCGGCGCGCGGGCGGTGAGCGCCTCGGCCAGTTCGGCGACCACGATCCGCTGGTCCGCGCGCAGCCGCTCCTGCTCGGCGCGCTGCATGACGTACCGGTCGGCGACGGCCTTGAGGACCGCGCATTCCATGCGGGTTCCGTGCGGTACGACCAGTTCGGCGCCGTAGCGGGTGAGCCGGCCGCTGCCGAACGCCGCGCGCGTGGCGCTCTCGGCGGCCAGGCAGAACCGGCCGATCAGCTGGCTCGTGGCGTCCTTGAGGCGGGCCTGGGCGACGGCCGAGCCGTCGTAGCCGTGCGGCCACCACGGTTCTTCCTGGAGGCGGTCGAGGGCGGCGGACAGTTCCGCCGGGTCGGTGTCGTGCGGGACGTACCGGCCGATGGCGACCGCGAAGACCGCCTGGCGCTCCGGTTCGGCGTGCAGGCAGTTGGGGTCGATGTGACCGGCGTGGAGGCCGTCCTCGACGTCGTGCACCGAGTACGCCACGTCGTCGGACCAGTCCATGACCTGGGCCTCGAAGGTGGTGCGGGTGCCGGGGGCGTCCTTGCGGACCCAGTCGAAGACGGGACGGTCGTCGTCGTAGACGCCGAACTTCGGGGACGTCGGGGCGGTGGGGTGGGCTCCACGGGGCCAGGGGTACTTGGTGGCGGCGTCGAGGGTGGCCCGGGTGAGGTTGAGGCCTACCGAGCCCTCCGGGGTGAAGCGTTTGGGTTCGATGCGGGTGAGGAGTCTCAGGGACTGGGCGTTGCCCTCGAAGCCGCCGCAGTCCTCGGCGAACTCGTTCAGCGCGACTTCGCCGTTGTGGCCGAAGGGAGGGTGGCCGAGGTCGTGGGAGAGGCAGGCGGCCTCCACCAGGTCGGGGTCGCAGCCGAGGGCCGCGCCGAGCTCTCGGCCGACCTGGGCGCACTCCAGGGAGTGGGTGAGGCGGGTGCGAGGGCTCGGGTCCCACGCGTTGCTGTGCGTACCCGGGGTGACCACCTGGGTCTTGCCTGCGAGGCGGCGGAGCGCCGCGCTGTGCAGTACGCGGGCGCGGTCGCGTTGGAAGGCCGTGCGGCCTGGGCGTTTGTCGGGTTCGGGGGCCCAGCGTTCGACTGCCGACTCGTCGTAGTACATGCACCGACAGTACGGGCAGGCACTGACAAATGGGGGGACTGTGTTTCGCCTGCTCGTCCGCCTGAACTTGGTCCGTTTAGGCGGATGCCAGTTCAGGTGCCGTCGTGACCGGCGTCGCCGGCATCTGGTCGTAGCGGTGAAGGAGCAGCCTCGCCATCGCCGGGTGGGTGCCCAGCGGGGCCGACGCGATCCACGGGGCCGCCTGCGCGCACTCCGTCGCGAAGCGGCCGGGGGCCGTGAAGTACGACGCCACCGCCACCCTGGTGCGGCCCCTGGCTGCCAGGGCACGCAGAGCGTCGGGGACCGTCGGGGCCGCCGTCGTCGCGTACGCGGGGACCACCGGGACGCCCAGGCGGTCGGCGAGGAGGCGGGCCGTGCGGGCCGTGTCGACCTTCGACTCGGGGTCGCGGGAGCCTGCCGCCGCCAGGACCACCGCGCTCTCGCGGCGGGTGGGCTCGTCCAGGCGGGTGTCCCAGCCGGCCTCGATCAGGCGGGCGTGGAGGGCCTCCACCAGGAGGGGGTGCGGGCCGAGTGCGCCGGCCACGCGTGCGCGTACCTCCGAGTCGGCGGCCATCTCGGGGATGTCCCGTTTGATGTGGTAGCCGCGGCCGAGGAGGAGCGGGACGAGGATCGCCTCGCGGTCGCCGAGGGAGGCGAGGGTGTCCGGGAGCAGGGGCTCGTTCAGCTCGATGTGGCCGAGGCGGACCGGCAGGCCGGGGCGCAGCTCGCGGACCTTGTCGAGGAGCGCGCGTACGGTGCTCAGGGCGCGCGGGTCGCGGCTGCCGTGGGCCACGACGACGAGCGCGGGCGGGGCGGGGCGCCGCCTGCCGTCGAGCGAGACGAGGCTGAGCTGGCTGGTGAGCTGGCTGCTGATCCGGTTCATGAGGTGCGCCGTACTGTCGAGGTGGGCCCCCGTGGCGGGGAGGGTCGTGGACTCGTCGTGAAGCGGGTTCGACGCCGTCATGAACCGATGGTGGCGGCGGGACGTTGCCTCCCCGTTGCGCGTGAATAACGGGTTTTTACACCGGGTTCACGGCGGGGTGCCAGGGCGCTGTGAGGTGGCGTGACCTGCGTATTCGAGGGTGAAGTGAACCTGGTCACGTTGGCTGGGGTGAACCACGGAGGGTGACAGGACGTCCCTGACTGTCGAGAAGAGGCGGTCAGGCGACCGGGGAGGGACCGACCAGATGCGCAGACCGAGGCTGCCCCGACCACGACTGCCGCGCACCCGTGCGGGGCAGCGGCGGCTGGTGCAGGCCGTGATGGCCGGGTGCGTGCTGGCGCTGCTTCCGGCCACCTGGATGTACGTCGTGACGGGGGACCGGCTGCGCACGACGGCCGACGTGCCGCGTACCGACGTCGCCGTCGTCTTCGGTGCCGGTCTGTGGGAGGGCGAGCCGTCGCCGTACCTCGCGCACCGGCTCGACGCGGCGGCCGAGCTGTACCGTGCGGGCCGTGTCGAGGTCGTCCTCGTCACCGGCGACAACAGCCGCGCGGACTACGACGAGCCCGACGCCATGCGCACGTATCTGACCAGGCACGGCGTGCCCGGCACGCGCATCGTCAGCGACTACGCCGGCTTCGACACCTGGGACTCCTGTGTCCGCGCCAAGAAGATCTTCGGCGTCGACGAGGCGGTGCTGATCAGCCAGGGCTTCCACATCCGGCGCGCGGTCGCGCTGTGCCAGGAGGCCGGAGTGGCGTCGTACGGCGTCGGGGTCGACGCCAAGCACGACGCGACCTGGTACTACGGCGGCACCCGGGAGATCTTCGCGGCGGGCAAGGCGGCCCTGGACGCCGTCTTCGAGCCGGACCCCCGGTTCCTCGGGCGGAAGGAACCCGGGGTGGACCGGGCGCTCGCCACGGAACGGTAGGGGGGCACTTCCCGTTCGGGAGACCGCCCCTGGCCGGTGGTCATCCGTTGCGGGGGTGGACCGTCATCTGCAGAGTGCGGGGCCGTACGGTGGTCCGGGCCACGGGTCGGACGGTCTGCCCCTCCGCCAGTTCCAGCCGTACCGCCCGCAGGATCGTCGCGAGCGCCGTGACCATTTCGGCGAGGGCCAAGCGGTCTCCCATGCACTTGTGCTTGCCGTCCCCGAAGGGCAGGAACGCGCCCGGCCGGGGCTCCTGGGCACCGTCCCGCCACCGTTCCGGGTCGAAGGCGAGCGGCTCGGGATAGAGCTCGGGATCACGGTGCAGGGCGTGCTGGCAGTAGGCCAGCTCGGTGTCGGCGGGCAGGGTCCACTCGCCGAGCCGGGTCTCGGTGATCGTGCGGCGCGTGACGAGCCAACCCGGGTGGTGCAGCCTCAGGGTCTCGGTGATCACCTGGTTCAGGTAAGGCAGGCGGGTCAGGTCGTCGAAGGCGACCGGCCGGTCGCCGACGACCTCGTCCAGCTCGGCCAGGGCGCAGGCCTCGATCTCCGGGTGGCGGTCGAGTTCGTACAGGGTCCAGGACAGCACCAGAGCGGTGGTCTCGGTGCCGGCGACGGCCAGGGTGAGGATCTCGGAACAGATCTGATCCCCGGTCAGCGGCCGGCCGGTCTCCTCGTCGACGGCGCGCAGCAGCATGGACAGCATGTCCCCGGTGTCGTGCCCGGAGGCCTTCAGTTCCTCGACGGCGCTGTTGATGGTGGCACGTATGTCGGCTCGGGCCCGGTCGAAGCGGCGGTTGAAGGGGAGCGGCAGCCGCTCGACCCAGTCGGGCAGCATGACGCGGGCGCCGATGCCGTTCATCACCACCGACAGGTCGCCGCGCAACTGACGGAAGGTGGCCTCGTCGAGGCTGCCCGCGAACACGGTCTTCGCGAGCATGTTGAGGCTGAGCTGGACCATCGCCTTGTGGACGTCGACCGTCTCGCCGGGCTTCCAGGCGCCGACGGCGGCCGTCACCTCGGCGCGCATGATGTCGATGTAGCGGGTGATCTCGGTGTGGGCGAAGGCCGGCTGGAGCTGGCGGCGCTTGCGTACGTGCGTGCGGCCGACGGCGGTGACCACGCTGTCGCCCAGCACCTGGCCCATCTTGTCGTAGAGCCGTCCCTTGTCCAGGCTCGGGCCGAGAGCCTTCAGCATCTGGTGGATCAGGGGCGGATCCTGCACCACCACGGTCCGCATCCCGGGGTGCAGAACGATCTCGATCAGAGGCTCCCCCGTCTCTCGCAGCGAGGCGATGAACCCGAGGTTGTCGCGCATCTTCAGAGCGTGGCCAATGAGCGGAAACGATCCTGCAGCCCGGGGTATGGGGGGAGGCGCAGTCGGCGTGGTCACGGTCATCCTTTCGCGGCGGTCTGAGGCGCCCCTATTTCTTCCCTGACTTTTCCCCAACGGAACGTGTCCTGCGCCACGTGTGAGGGACAAGTGGTGATACGGCCGTGTGGGCCCGGGCATCAGGCGCGCCGGAGGCATCGGGTGGCCGCCGCCCCGGCTGCCGCTCGGCCTCGCGGCGCGCACAGGCGCGCCGGATCGCCGCCGCGGCCTCGATCGCCTTGATGTCGAGGCCGGGTGGCTGTGGCGCGGCGGGGCCTCAGCGCCCCTTGAAGACGGGCGGCCGTTTCTCCAGGAACGCGGTCATGCCCTCCTTCTGGTCATCGGTCGCGAACAGGGCGTGGAAGACGCGGCGTTCGAAGAGGAGGCCGTCGCGCAGACCGGTCTCCAGAGCCTGGTCGACGCACTCGCGGGCCGCCGTGGCCGCCGCCCGGCCGTACGAGGCGATGGTCGCCGCCGCCTCCCGGGCCTCCGGCAGGACCTGGTCGTCCGGGACGACTCGGGAGACGAGACCGCAGCTGTCGGCCTCGCGGGCGTCCATCGTGCGGCCGGTGAGGATCAGGTCCATCGCCTTCGCCCGGCCGACGAGGCGGGTCAGGCGTTGGGTGCCGCCGATGCCGGGGATGACGCCGAGCTTGATCTCCGGCTGGCCGAAGACCGCCGACTCCCCCGCGATGACGAGGTCGCACATCATCGCCAGCTCGCAACCGCCGCCGAGCGCATAGCCGTTGACGGCGGCGATCTTCGGGGTGCGGAGCGTCGTGAAGCCCTCCCACGTCCCGAAGTAGTCCTCGGCCGCCATCTCCGCGGCCGTCTTCCCCGCCATCTCCCTGATGTCGGCGCCGGCCGCGAACACCTTCTCCGAACCGGTGAGGACGAAGCAGCCCACCTCGGGGTCCCGGTCCAACGGGCGCAGGGCATCGAGGAGTTCGGCCAGCAGGTCGCCGCTGAGGGCGTTGAGCACGTGCGGGCGGTGCAGACGTACGGTCACCACGGCGCCGTCGCGTTCGATCTTGAGGTTGTTCATCATCCGCTCCTCTGCGTCGAGTTACGAGTCCCAGATCGCGCCGTACGCCGGAATGCCGCGTCGCTCCAGGCCGTGCACCACCTGCCAGGTGAGCTTCTTGTTGGAGATGCAGATGACGGCCTCGGCTCCGAAGTCGCGGTACGCCTCGTAGGCGAGCCGGACCATGTCGGGCTTGCCGCGCCGGGAGGTGTCCCACACCAGGGCGTGCGGCTGCACGGCGAGGATCTCGTCGACCAGCGCGTCGCCGTAGGTGGTGCGGGGGTCGCGGGTCGCCCAGACCAGGCGGGAGGGAACCTCGGCGGCGAGGAGGTGGGGCAGGCAGGGGCCGATGCCGCTGCCGGTGGCGACGTAGACCACCTTCTTGAACAGGGTCTCTATGTTGGCGACTCCGGCCGTCGTGATGCCCTTGACCCAGACCCGGGCGGGCAGGTCGTCGATGAAGGCGCCCGTCCAGTCCCCGGCGCGCGAGATGGTGAGCCGGAAGCCGGGCTCGCCGGGTGCGGGGACGTTGGCGAAGGAGTGCCACTCCTTCAGCGGGCTGCGGCTGATCGCGGTCGAGGAGCCCGCGAAGGGGGTCTCGCCGTGGTCGAAGCGGGCCAGTACGACGTGCCGGGAGGGGCGTTCCAGACGTACGTCCACCTTGCGCAGCCGTAACCAGGGCAGGGCGACGCTGAAGGTGACGAGCGCGAGCACCATGAGCGCGACAGGGCCGGACGACGACAGCAGGGTGTGCGCCCAGAACAGGATCAGGGCCGTCCAGCCGCCGAAGCGGTGGATCTTCTCGAAGTGGTCGTGGTGGCGGGAGCGGAAGGGGGGCAGGGCGGTGCCGATGACGAGCGCGAGAAGGGTGATCAGGCTCCAGCTCACGGCCAGGAGTGCCGGGTCGGTCGTCATGAAGGCCAGCGCCAGGAACCACGCCGCGCCCGCCAGCGCCCCGCCCACGTGCAGTCCGCCGAAGTGGTACACCTTGCCCAGCGTCCAGCGGACCTTCAGCGGCCAGGTGGTCGGCGCCCAAGTGGCCAGCCTGAAGAGGAGGTTGATGACGTACTGCTGGCGCACGAGGACGGCGAGGGCGAGGTTCGCCAGTGCCGCGTGCCCCAGGGTCGGTGTCGACAGGGGCCAACCCGCCCACAGGAACGCCAGGTTGGCGGTGAGTACCAGAGCCGCCAGGCGGTTGTAGTGCATCAGGCGCGGATGCTTGAGCAGGCGGCGCGGGCCCGGGATCAGCGGCGGCAGATCGACGGCCTGACGGTTGAGGGACGTGGTCATCGGGCCGCCCCCTGAAGCGTCCGCTCCTCCGCCATCCGCAGCAGCGCCTGTTTGTCGATCTTGCCGCGGTCTGTCTCCGGCATGGATGTCAGGGGCATGACACTCTCGGGCACGCAGTAGTACGGCAGTGCCTCCGCCACCGCGCGGCGGGCACCGTCCGGGTCGACGTCCGCGGGGCAGACGAAGGACACCAGGGTCCGCGCGTCCCGCTTCAAGGTCACCGCGCGCACACAGCCCTCGACCGACTCCAGCACGGAGGAGACGGAGTCGAGCTCGACCCGGAAGCCGCGCACCTTGACCTGGTCGTCGGTGCGGCCGAGGTGTTCCAGTTCGCCGTCGGGAGTCCAGCGGCCGAGGTCACGCGTGCGGAACATGCGGCGGCCGGCGCCGAGGAAGGGGTCCGGGGCGTAGCGCTCCGCGTTCAGGGCGTCGTTGTCCAGGTAGCCGGCCGAGACGCAGTCGCCGCCCGCCCACATCTCCCCCACCTCGCCGATGGGCAGCGGGCGGCGGTCGGTGTCGAGGACGTAGACCGTGTTGTTGGGGGTCGGGCGGCCGATGGTGAGCAGCGGGTCGGACGGGCGATGCAGGTGCATGGTGTTGACGATGGTCGTCTCGGTCGGGCCGCAGCAGTTGTGGAAGGCGGCGTGCCGGGCCCACCGGTCGGCGAGCGGGCGGGGGCAAGGCTCTCCGGCGACGGCGACCGTGTGGACGCGCGGGCAGGTCGCCGGGTCGATGCCGGACAGCACGGTCGGGGTCGCGATCAGCACGTCGGCCGTGCGGGCCGCCGCGGCGACGTCCTTGCCGCGGATGACGAGGGTGCCGCCGTGGGTGAGGCAGCCGAGGATCTCCCAGGCGGCCATGTCGAAGGCGACGTTGAGGAGCTGGGCCACGCGGTCGCCGGGGCGGATGCCGAGGCCGCCGGGTTCGGTGAGGAGGATGTTGGCGACGTTGCGGTGGGTGACCTTCACGCCGTTGGGGCGGCCGGTGGTGCCGGAGGTGAAGAGGACGTAGCAGCCGTCGTCGGGGCGTATCGGAGTACGGGGTTCCGGGATGCGGGGTTCCGGGGGGTGAGGTTTCGGGGGGTGAGGTTTCGGGACGTACGGCTGTGGCTCGTCCAGCGTGATCATCAGGTGGCCGTCGGGCAGCGGCACCCGGTGGGCGTGCTCGGCGGCCGTGAGGACGACGCGGGTGCGGGCGCTGCGGATGACGTGGGCGAGCTGGTGCGGGGGTGCCTGACCGATGTCCTGGGGGACATAGGCGGCGCCCGCCTTCAGGATGCCGAGCAGGCCGACGAGCATCGGGATCGAGCGGCGCACGAAGAGTCCGACGTGGTCACCGGGGCGTACGCCCTCACGGGACAGGCGGGCGGCGAGGGCGTCGGCGCGGCGGTCGAGCTCGCCGTAGGTGATCCGGTCGCCCAGGTGTTCGGCGGCGATGGCGTACGGGGCGGCCGCGGCCTGCCGTTCCACGGCACGGTGGACGAGCGGGTCGGGGACGTCGACGGTGGGGCCGCGGCCGTACTGCCAGAAGAGGTGCTGCTCGCGGGGGGCGAGGCGGCCCAGGGGGCCTGGAGGGCGCAGGGGCATGGTCGGGGGACCTCCTGGCGGGCTGTTTCGAGATGACGGTTTGCCGTGCGGGCATGCCCGGTATGTCGAACGCCGTACGTAGACGCGATGCGCTGAGCGGCCGTGCGCGCATAATCGCGGGGGTGCAACGCCCTGAAGGGGCGCGAGGAACTGCGCGACCAGCCACAACGGCGCCGCAGACAACCCATCGCGGCACTCACAGTGGAGCGCTCAGCGCCTTATTGGGGACTGTAGTCCCGGCGCTTCAACTCTCAACCATGCGTGATCAGCCAACTACGGTACGGAATAAGACACGCGAGGCGACTTCCACAACAGCGGCAACCTCCGCACCACCCCGCGGCAACTCAAGCAGGGCGCCTGTGCGCCTCACGGCGGCCGGGCGGCGACGGGGAGGTCACCGTCCCGGCCGCGTAACAGGGAGCCGTCGCGCACGTAACACGCCCGACTCACGCTGGACGGCATGCCGAACTCCGCGACGCCCACGCACTGCCCGTACTGCGCCCTGCAGTGCGGAATGAACCTCACGCCCCTGCAGGACGGGGGTGTCGCGGTGGTCGAGCGCCCGGACTTCCCGGTGAACAAGGGGGCGCTGTGCGGCAAGGGCCGTACGGCTCCGGCGGTGCTCGCCACGAGCGTCCGCCTGACCTCACCGTTGGTGCGCTCAGGAGGCGAGCTCGTGCCCGCCACCTGGGACGAGGCGCTGGACCGCATCGCCGAGGGCCTGGCACGCACGCGTACGGAACATGGCCCGGACGCGTGCGGGGTCTTCGGCGGAGGCGGCCTGACGAACGAGAAGGCGTACAGCCTCGGCAAGTTCGCGAGGATCGTGCTCGGCACCTCGCAGATCGACTACAACGGCCGTTTCTGCATGTCGTCGGCGGCGGCGGCCGGGATAAAGGCGTTCGGGCTCGACCGGGGGCTGCCGTTCCCGCTGGAGGACATCCCGAAGACGGGCTGCGTCATCCTGGTCGGCTCGAACCTGGCGGAGACGATGCCGCCGTCGCTGCGCTTCTTCAACGAGCTGAAGGAGAACGGCGGCACCCTCATCGTCGTCGACCCGCGCCGCACCAAGACCGCCGAACAGGCCGACCTGCACCTGATGCCCCGCCCCGGCACCGACCTCGCGCTGGCCCTCGGCCTGCTGCACCTGGTCGTCGCCGAGGGGCGCGTGGACGAGGAGTACGTCCAGGAGCGCACGGTCGGCTGGGAGGACGCGCGGGCCGCCGCGATGGCGCACTGGCCGGAGTTCGCGGAGCGGATCACCGGGGTGTCGGTTCCTCAACTCCGGGAAGCCGTAAGGCTGTTCTGCGAGCCGGAGAACGCGATGGTGCTGACCGCGCGCGGGCCCGAGCAGCAGTCCAAGGGCACGGACACCGTGGGCGCGTGGATCAACCTGTGCCTGGCCACGGGGCGGGCGGGCCGTCCGCTGTCCGGCTACGGCTGCCTCACCGGGCAGGGCAACGGGCAGGGCGGGCGCGAGCACGGCCAGAAGGCCGACCAGCTGCCGGGCTACCGCAAGCTGGACGACCCGGCGGCGCGACGGCATGTCGCCGCGGTGTGGGGCGTGGACCCGGACAGCCTCCCCGGGCCGGGACGCAGCGCCTATGAGCTGCTGGACGCGCTGGGTACGGACATCCGGGCGCTGTTGCTGATGGCGTCCAACCCGGTGGTGTCGGCGCCGCGTGCCGCGCACATCGAGGAGCGCATCAAGTCCCTCGACTTCCTGGCCGTCTGCGACGTCGTGCTGTCGGAGACGGCGGCGCTCGCGGATGTCGTCCTGCCGGTCACGCAGTGGGCGGAGGAGACGGGGACCACGACCAACCTGGAGGGCCGGGTGCTGCTGCGGCGGCGCGCGATCACTCCTCCGGAGGGGATCCGCAGCGACCTCGAGGTCATGCACGAGCTGGCCGCCCGGCTGGGGCCGGAACCGGGCATGGAGAAGAAGTTCCCGACCGACCCCGAGGAGGTCTTCGAGGAGCTGCGCCGGGCGAGCGCGGGCGGCCCCGCCGACTACTCCGGGATCACGTACCGGCGGCTGATCGAGGAGAACGGGGTGTTCTGGCCGTGCCCGGCCACAGCCGACGACGGCTCGGGCGCGGGCGACGGCCTCGGGGCGGGCACGCCGGGCGACCGCGCTCAGGGTGCCTCGCCGGCCGTGACCGTCGGGGACGACAACCCGGCACAGGACGGGGATGTCGCCTCCGGCGTCCATCCCGGCACGCCCCGCCTCTTCCTCGACCGGTTCGCGACCCCGGACGGCAAGGCCCGTTTCGCCCCCGTCTCGCACCGCCCGGTCGCCGAGGAACCCGACGACGAGTACCCGGTCCTGCTGACGACCGGGCGGGTCGTGGCGCAGTACCAGTCCGGCGCCCAGACCCGCCGCGTCGACGAGCTGAACGCCGCCGCGCCGGGCCCGTTCGTGGAACTGCACCCCCGGCTGGCGGCGCGGCTCGGGACGGCCGAGGGCGATCCGGTGGCCGTGGTCTCGCGCCGGGGCCGCGCGGTCGCCCCCGCCCGCATCACGACCGGCATCCGCCCGGACACCGTCTTCATGCCGTTCCACTGGCCGGGCGAGGGCCGCGCCAACACCCTGACCAACCCGGCCCTGGACCCCACGTCCCGAATGCCGGAGTTCAAGGCTTGCGCGGTGCGGGTGGAGGCGGTGAAGCCGTAGGGAGCCGACGGCGCGGTGGCCGAGGACGATTGCGGCTGGCGCCGCGGCCACTGCGCGCCCGCCGACAACGGCGGGGTGACGACCCGGTCGGTCGCGGCCGGGACCGGCGATCCGGAGCCGTAGCCGGAGCCGGAGCCGGAGCCGGAGCCGGGGTCAACTCCCCACCAGTGGCGTGATGTTGAGAAGGTCACCCAGGCGCGGGGACCGCCCTCAGCCCGCCCGGCTCGTCCAGTCGCCGCTCTCGATGAGCTTTCCGTGGGCGCGCAGGCGGGCGGTGACCGCAGGGGCGGCGATGTACACCCAGGCCTGTACCGGTGTTCCGTCGGAGTCGCGGAGCACCTGGCGGGCGATGCGCTCGTAGAGGTTGCGCGGGCCGTCCGGGGCGTACTCCTCCAGGCGGTCGAGGGCCGCCAGGAGCGCGGGGTACTCCTCGGGGCGGGGGGTGACCAGGTCGCCGTACACCGTTCCGCTGCCGCCCCGTTCCTCGACGGCGTACGGGTAGCCCGGGCCGTCGTACAGCACCGCCCCGACGAGCCGTGCCGGTTCCTCGGTGAGGGTGCGGCCGCGCAGGAAGTGGTCGTGGTTGGGCTCTCCGGGGCGCAGGGTGCCGTAGACGAAGAACGGGAGTCGAGGAGAGAGGGTCACGGAAACGATTCTCTCCCCTCACACACCTGCACGTATTCACCCTGGTCATGGCATGTGCACGCCCCCTTGAATCTTGGGCAACCTCTGCGCCGCCCAGTTCAAGGAGACCGATGAGCCGAATACGGCCGCACATCCGGGGTTCCCGACTCGCCACGGCCGGCATCGCCGCCGCCGGCGCCACCCTGCTGGCCACCGCCCTCTCCCCCACCGCAGGCGCGGACGACAGTCCGACCAGGGCCACCGCGCTCGAGAACGCGGCGTCGGTCCTCACCGACCGCGCGGCGAGCCTGGGCCTGACCGCCGCGCAGGACACCACCGTGCGGGACGTGATCGTGGACGCGGACGGAACCCAGCACGTCCGCTACGACCGCACCTACCGTCAACTGCCGGTCCTCGGCGGCGACTTCGTCGTCCACCTGGCGAAGGACGGCACGTACCGCAGCGCCTCGCGCGCGACCACGAGCCCGATCTCCCTGGCGACCGTGACCCCCAGGATCTCGGCGCCGAAGGCGGCCGACCTCGCGGCGCGGCTGCTGCGCGCGGCGAACGTCGGCGAGACGCTGAAGCGGCTGACGGCCAAGCCCCGGCTGGTCGTCGACGCCCTGCACGGCGCGCCGAAGCTGGCCTGGCGTACCGACGCGGTCGCCCAGGACTCCGTCGGCAACCCGGTCGCCCGCACGGTGCTGACCGACGCCTCGACCGGCACGCGGATCGACGCGTGGGACAGCATCGAGACGGCGTCCGGTGACGGGAAGTCGCTGTACGGCGGCACAGTGCCGTTGGAGACGACGCAGTCGGGATCGACGTACCAGCTCAAGGACGCGACACGCGGCGGCACTTACACGGGTGACGCCGCGAACAAGACGGACACCTGCCTGCTGACCATCTGCCTCGGGCGCGCCCCGGCGACGGTCTTCACGGACGCCGACAACCACTGGGGCACGGGCACCACGGCCGACCGCTCGACGGCCGCGGTGGACGCGCAGTACGGCACGGACGTGACGTGGGACTACTACGAAGACGTCCACGGCCGTAAGGGCATCGCCGGTGACGGCAAGGGGTCGTTCAACCGTGTGCACTACGGCAAGAACTACAACAACGCCTTCTGGGACGACAGTTGCTTCTGCATGACGTACGGCGACGGTGACGGCACCCAGCTCGGACCGCTGGTGTCGCTGGACGTGGCCGGCCACGAGATGACGCACGGCGTGACGTCGAAGACCGCGGCGCTGACGTACTCGGGCGAGTCGGGCGGCCTGAACGAGGCGACGTCGGACATCTTCGGCACGCTGGTGGAGTTCCACGCCGCGAACTCCTCGGATCCGGGCGACTATCTGATCGGCGAGAAGATCGTCCGGTCGGGCTTCAGCCGGGACGCCCTGCGCTACATGGACAAGCCGTCGAAGGACGGCAGCTCGGTGGACTGCTGGAGCACGACGACGAAGGACCTCGACGTCCACTACTC
Organism: Streptomyces sp. NPDC093591; assembly: GCF_044764885.1. NCBI lineage: Bacteria > Bacillati > Actinomycetota > Actinomycetes > Kitasatosporales > Streptomycetaceae > Streptomyces > Streptomyces sp. NPDC093591. Next base: position 82,398 of record NZ_JBIWIY010000016.1, on the reverse strand, counting down.
CTCCGGCATCGGCAACCACTTCGCGTACCTCCTCGCCGAGGGCAGCGGTGCGAAGACGGTCAACGGCGTCAGCTACAACTCCCCGACCTGCGACGGCTCTTCGGTGAGCGGGATCGGCCGGGACAAGCTCGGCAAGATCTGGTACCGGGCGCTGACCGTCTACATGACGTCCTCGACGAACTACGCGGGGGCGCGGACGGCGACGCTGAGCGCGGCGAAGGACCTGTACGGGGCCGGTGGCGCGGAGTACAACGCGGTGGCGGCGGCCTGGAGCGCGGTGAACGTGGGCTGACCGACCGGGCTCGGGCGAGGGCGGAAATGCGGTGGCAGCGGTGACTTGGGGCCGGATACGCTCCGGCTCCGCCGCCGCCCGCCCGACCCCGAGCCGCCACGGAGCCGTATGTCGTCGCCCACGAAGATGCACGCCGACGAGCTGGACATCGACGCGGCCCTGGTCGCCCGGCTGGTCGCGGAGCAGTTCCCGCGGTGGGCCGGGCTGCCGGTGACGCGGGTCGCCTCCGCCGGGACGGACAACGCGATGTACCGGCTGGGCGCCGACATGGTCGTACGGCTGCCGCGGCTGCCGGGCGGGGCCCGTCAGGTCGACACGGAGCACCGCTGGCTGCCGCAGCTGGCCCCGCGTCTCCCCCTCCCCGTGCCGACGCCGCTCGCGAAGGGGGCGCCCGGTGCGGGGTACGGGCTGCCGTGGGGGGTGTACGAGTGGCTGGACGGCGAGAACTCCTACGACGCGCCGATCCTCGAACTACGGGATGCCGCCGAGCGGTTGGGCCGGTTCGTGGCGGCCCTGCGGAAGGTGGACGCCGTGGGCGGGCCGCCGTCGTGGCGGGGCGGCCCGGTCGGTGAGCACGACGACTACGTACGGACCGCGATCCGCGACCTGGGCGCCGCCGGAGTGCTGGACGCCGAGCTCGCGGCAGCGGCCTGGGAGGAGACCCTCCGCCTCCCCCAGTGGGACGCCGCCCCCGTCTGGCTCCACGGCGACCTGCTCCCGGGCAACCTGCTGACCTCCGCCGGCCGCCTCACCGCCGTCATCGACTTCGGCGGCCTCGGGGTCGGAGACCCGGCGGCCGACACCCTCGCGGCCTGGGCGGTCTTCGACGACGCGACCCGTGACGTGTTCCGCGCGGCGGGCGAGGTCGACGACGCGACGTGGGCGCGGGGCCGGGGGTGGGCACTGTGCTTCGGGTTGATGGCGGAGCACTACTACGGCGGTCGCTGCGGGAACGGGACGAATCCGGTGCTGGCGGGGGTGGGGATGCGGGCCGTGGGCGAGGTGCTGGCCGAGCACGGTCCGCTGTAGAACAGGCGCGACCGAACCGCCGGCGCCGACGGCGGTCACCCGTTCACACCCCCGGCCCCGCGCCCATCGGCTCTCTTCCACGACATGCCCGGGACAGGGCGGTGACCTGCTGAAACACCACCGCATGGTGATTGCGCCCCTCCCCTGCGACACCCATTCACCCCGTTTTCGGGGCTCCCTCGAGAAGCGCTCCCGCCCCACTGCCCCTTTCCTCGAAAGGGCAGGGGCGCGACCGACGCAGCGGCACATGGGGGTGTCGCGGGCCGTGGCCCCGCTGAGTGCGGAGGAGCATCGATGCGACGTACCGCCCGTCTGCTGACCGGGACCGCGCTGGCCGCCGGCGCCGTGGGGCTCGTCGTCACGCCCGCGTACGGCGACGACGGCGGTGGCCTGGAGGTGTCCCCGGCGTCGGTCGTGCCGGGCGACGAGGTCACGGTGCGCACGGCCGACTGCGGGGACGGCGTCACGGCGGCGGGCGACGCCAGCGCCGTGGGCGCGGGTTCCTTCACGCTGGCGCCGCACGAGCGGGACGCGGCAGGGGAGTTCCGGGTGCCGCCGAGCGCGCAGCCGGGGACGTACGAGATCGTCGCGACCTGCGCCGAGGACGGCCGGCGGGTGACGGGGGACCTGGTGGTCACGCTGACGTCCCCGCGTGCCGAACAGGTGTATCCGAGAGGAAGTGTGAAGACGGGGGTCGGTGGCGCTCTTGGCCCCGATCCCGTGCAGACCGCGGCCGGCGTGGCGGCTCTCGCCGTCGCCGCCGCGGGCGGTACCTGGCTCCTGCATCGCCGGGCGAGAGGCGACGGGATCTGACGGACACCCTCCGCTGTCCGTCCACCGGTACCGCACGTCCCCTCCCCCTCCGGGTCCGACGCCCCTCGCGGCCCGGAGGGGGATGAGGGCGGCCCGAGGAGAGTCCCAGGAGGCTCGCGTGCGCAGTCACCGCAGTCGCCGCAGCGTCGGCAACGCCGCCATAGCCGGCGTCACCGTGCTGGCCCTGGGCTCCGGCGCCTGGCTGCTGAGCAGCGGCGCCGAGACACATGCGCCGCCGCAGCCGTCGGCGGCGCAGTCCGGCCCACGCTCCATCGCCCCCCGCTCCGCCACCCCCGCCCTCCCCCCGTCCCCGCCCGACCGCATCCGCATCCCCTCGATACGCGTGGACGCTCCCCTCATGGGCCTGGGCCTGACGAGGACGGGCAGCCTCGACGTCCCGCCCGCCGAGCGGAAGAACCTCGCCGGCTGGTACGAGGCCGGCACCACGCCCGGTGAGACGGGCACCGCGATCGTCGCCGGCCACGTCGACAACACCGAAGGGCCCGCCGTCTTCTACCACCTCGGCGCCCTGAAGAAGGGCAGCACGATCGAGGTGGAACGCCGGGACGGCGGCACGGCGCTCTTCTCCGTCGACGCCGTCGAGGTGTACGACGCGAAGGCCTTCCCCGACAAGAAGGTGTACGGCCCGGCGCCGCGCCCCGAGCTGCGGGTGATCACCTGCGGCGGCGGTTACTCACGGACGACCGGATATCAGGGCAACGTCGTCGTCTTCGCGCACCTCACCGGCAGCCGCTGACAGCTCCGCTCGGGCATCCAGGATGTTCTGCCGGCCCCATGCCCCGAGTGGTCCCAGGGCCGCGTTGAGCGACGCCCCGAGCGGCGTCAGCGAGTACTCCACACGCGGCGGCACCTCGTCGTACGCCTCCCGGTGGACGATCCCGTCGGCCGCCAGCTCCCGCAGCTGTGCCGCGAGCACCTTCTCCGTCACCCCGGGCAGCTCGCGCCGCAACTCCCCGAAGCGGCACGGCCGCTCGTTCAGCGCCCAGAGGATGAGCACCTTCCACTTGCCGCCGACCACGTCCATCGCCGCGTCGATGCCACAGATGTACGCCCCCGGCCGCCGTCCGACCGTCATGTGACCGCCTCCCCTGCCTGGACGCTTTCCCGGCGGTAACCACCCACTCCGAAGTACGTACTTGAGCGGGCCGTTCCCCTGCGACGAGCCTAAACGCCATGACTGACAACGCACTTGCCTCTACGACCTCGAATTCGACCCCGAATTCGACCCCGACCCCGTTGACCCTCCTCGGTACCGGAGCCATGGGCACCGCCCTGGCCCGCGCCTGGCTCTCCGCCGGACACCCGGTGACCGTCTGGAACCGCACCCCGGCCCGGGCGGAGCCCCTGGCCGCCGAAGGCGCGACCGTCGCCGCGAGCGCCGCCGAGGCGGTGGCCGCAAACCGGCTGGTCGTCGTCTGCCTGCTCGACGACGCCTCGGTCGGCGCGGCCCTCGAAGGCGCCGACCTGGCCGGCCGCGACCTGGTGAACCTCACCACCGGCACACCCGCCCAGGGCCGCTCCCGCGCCGCCGGGGCCGAAGCGCGCGGCGCCCGTTTCCTGGACGCCGGGATCATGGCCGTACCGCCGATGATCGGGGACGCGGAGTCGGGGGCGTACGTCTTCTACAGCGGCTCGCCCGGCCTCTTCGAGGAGCACAGCGACACCCTCGGTGTCCCCGCCGGCACCCGGTACGTCGGCGCGGACCCGGGCTTCGCGGCGCTGCACGACGTGGCGCTGCTGAGCGCGATGACCGGCATGTTCGCGGGCGTTCTGCACGCCTTCGCGCTGATCCGCCGGGAGGACATCGCCCCGAAGGACTTCGCGCCGCTGCTGGTGTCGTGGCTCGGCGCGATGGCGCCCGCCGCGCACAAGGCCGCCGATCAGCTGGAGAGCGGCGACTACGGCACCGACGTCGTCTCCAATCTCGCGATGCAGGTCGCCGGCAACGCCACCCTGCTGGCCACGGCCGAGGAGCAGGGCGTGAGCCCGGAACTGCTGACGCCGTACATGGCCCTGTTGGAGCGGCAGCTCGCCGCCGGGCACGGCGACGAGGACACGACGGGCGCGGTCGAACTGCTCTATGCGCGACGGGGTGCCGGGGCCGGAGAGTAGATCCTGCGGATAGGGCCTGTCTGACAATTCCCGTCGTCCGCCCAGGCCCTAGGCCACCCACTGCTCGTACGCCAGCTTCGCCACCAGCGCGAACACCACCGTCAGCAGCACCCCGCGGACGAATCCACTGCCCTTCTTCAGCGCCGTACGCGCCCCCAGCATGCCGCCCGCCAGATTGAAGACAGCCATCAGCCCGGCCAGCTGCCACAGCACCGTGCCCTGCCAGGCGAACGTGGCCAGCGCGCCGGCGTTGGTGCAGCAGTTGACGATCTTGGCGGTGGCGGAGGCGGTCACGAGGTCGAGGTGGAGCACGGCGGTGAGGGCAAGGACCAGGAAGGTGCCGGTGCCGGGGCCGATCAGGCCGTCGTAGAAGCCGATGCCCAGGCCCGCGAGGCCGATCGCGGCGAGGACCTGGCGGCGGGTGGCCGGGCCCGTCGCCGGGGCGGTGCCGAAGGCGGGGCGCAGGATCACGAAGGCGGCGACGGCGAGCAGCACCACCATGATCACGGGCTTGAGCACCTCGGTGCTCATGCCGGCCGCGAAGAAGGCGCCGGCGGAGGAGCCCGCGAGGGCCGCCAGCCCGATGCGGACGGCGAGCCGCACGTCCACGGGCGCCTTGCGGGCGTACGTCACCGCGGCGCCCGTCGTGCCGACGATCGCGACCGCCTTGTTGGTGCCGAGCGCGTACGCGGCCGGCGTGCTCGCGGGGAGGCCGAGCAGCAGCGCCGGGAGCAGGAGCAGGCCCCCGCCGCCGACCACGGCGTCGATCCAGCCGGCCGCGAGGGCCGCGAGGCACAGGACGACGACCATGGTCAGCGATATCTCGGGCATGATCGCGACCCTAGGCGGCCGATGCGTGTGAGGTCCACGTAAATGAGGAGTATCTGAGGTTACGGCGGGGCCGGGCCCCTCCCCCTCAGGGCCTGGCCCCTCCCCCTTCCCGGAGCCGATCTCACAGCCCGCCCCCACCGCGCTCCCCGAACCCTCACACTCGCCCGCCGCCCCCGCTGAGGGCAGCGTTCCTCGTGGGAAACAGACGTGATGCGGTCGGGTAACACCGGCACCGCACGCTCAAGTGCATGACCTCGAATACGCGTGTGGTGGTGATCGGCGCCGGCCTCGCGGGCGTACGACTCGCCCGGCGGCTCGGTGAGCTCGGCACGCCCGTCACGCTCATCGGCGACGAGGAGCACCGCCCGTACAACCGGGTGCTCCTCGCCGAAGTGCTGGCCGGGCGGTACAGCCCCGACGTGATCGCGCTGCCCGCGCCCGCGCAGCTCACCCGTGCCCGGGTCACCGGCATCGACCGTCAGGCGCGGACCGTCGAGTGCGCGGACGGTTCGAAGATCGCATACGACCGACTGGTCCTGGCCACCGGCTCGAACCCGGTGCTGCCGCCCCTGCGCGGCCTGTTCACTCCGGACCACGTCCTGCCGGAGGGCGTCCACGCCTTCCGCACCATGGACGACTGCCTGGGCCTGTCCAAGGCGGTCCGGCCGGGAGCGAAGGCGGTCGTCATCGGCGGCGGGCTCCTCGGGGTCTCCGCGGCACGCGCGCTCGCCCAGCGCGGCGCCCAGGTCGTCCTCGCCCAGCAGGCCGAGCGGCTCATGGAGCGCCAGCTCGACCCGAGCGCCTCCAAGCTCGTCCGGCGCCACCTCGGGGACCTCGGTGTCGAGGTCCACACCGACCTGCGGGTACGTGACGTGCGCTGTGTCGGCGGCGCGGTCCGCTCGGTCGAGATGGCCGACGGTTACGCCCTCGACGCCGACCTCGTGGTCCTGGCCTGCGGTGTGCGCCCGCGCGCGGGCCTCGCGCAGGCCGCGGGGCTGGACGTGCGCAAGGGCATCGTCGTCGACGACGAGCTGCGCACCTCCGACCCGTACATCCACGCCATCGGCGACTGCGCCCAGCACGACGGCACCGTCTACGGGCTGGCCACTCCGGCCCTCGAACAGGCCGAGGTGCTGGCCGAGTCGCTGGCCGGCCGGGCCCACGCCCGGTACACCGGCACCCGTTCGCTGACCCGGCTCACGCTGCCCGGTCAGAGCGCCTTCGACCTCGCCGCGTTCGGCGAGACGGAGCCGCGCCCCGGGGACGACGTCGTCCAGCTCACGGACGCCACCCGAGGCACCTACCGCAAGGTCGTCGTCCGCGACGACCGCCTGGTCGGCGGGGTTCTCGTCGGCGAACTCGGCACCGTCGGCGCGCTCGCCCGCGCCTGGGAGGGAGCAGAGCCGCTCCCCGACGACGGCCCCCTGCTCCACCTGCTCACCAACGATGGAGGCTCCTGATGACCGCCACCCCGGAGGCCACGGAGGCCACCCCCACGATCGTGCTCGTCGGCCATGGCATGGTCGGCCAGCGCTTCCTCGAAGCGCTCGCCGAGCGCGGCATGACCGCCACGCACCGCGTGGTCGTGCTGTGCGAGGAGCCGCGTCCGGCGTACGACCGCGTCGCCCTCACCTCGTACTTCGCGGGCAAGACGCCCGAGGACCTCTCCATGACGGACATGGAGTTCATCGACACGCACGGCATCGAGCTGTACGTCGGTGACCCGGCGGAGACGATCGACCGCGAGGCGAAGAAGGTCACGGCCAGGTCGGGCCAGGTCTTCGACTACGACACCCTCGTCCTCGCCACCGGCTCGTTCCCGTTCGTGCCGCCGGTCCCCAACAAGGACGCCGAGGGCTGTTTCGTCTACCGCACGATCGAGGACCTCCTCGCCATCGAGGAGTACGCGAAGACGGCGAAGACGGGTGCCGTGGTCGGCGGCGGTCTGCTCGGCCTGGAGGCCGCGGGCGCGCTGAAGGGCCTCGGACTCACCTCCCACATCGTGGAGTTCGCGCCGCGCCTGATGCCGGTGCAGGTCGACGAGGGCGGCGGCACCGCGCTGCTGCGCACCATCGAGAACATGGGCCTGAGCGTCCACACGGGCGTGGGCACGCAGGAGATCGTCGTCGACGAGGCCGGTGCCGTCACCGGCATGAAGCTCTCCGACGGCTCCGAACTCGCCACCGACATGGTGGTGTTCTCCGCCGGTGTCCGCCCCCGCGACCAGCTGGCCCGCGACTGCGGCCTCACGGTCGGCGAGCGCGGCGGCATCGCGGTCGACGAGCAGTGCCGTACGGTCTCCGACCCGCACGTGTTCGCGATCGGCGAGTGCGCGCTGGCCTCCGACGGCCGGGTGTACGGCTTGGTCGCCCCGGGTTACGAGCAGGCCGAGACGGCCGCCGCGACGATCGCCGAGGACGAGGCGGAGTTCACCGGCGCGGACCTGTCCACCAAGCTGAAGCTGCTCGGCGTGGACGTGGCGTCCTTCGGTGACGCGCACGGCACCGCCGAGGACTGCCTGGACGTCGTCTACTCCGACTCCCGCGCGGGCCTGTACAAGAAGCTGGTCATCGGCCGCGACGGCACCCTGCTCGGCGGCATCCTGGTCGGCGACGCGGAGGCGTACGGCACGCTGAAGGCGTTCACCGGCTCGGTCCCGCCGGTCTCGCCCGAGTCGCTGGTGCTGCCGGCCGGTGCCGGGGCGCCTGCCCAGCTCGGCCCGTCCGCGCTGCCTGACGAGGCGGTCATCTGCTCCTGCCACAACGTCACCAAGGGCACGATCCGCGGCGCGGTCACCGACCACCAGTGCACGACCGTGCCCGAGGTGAAGAAGTGCACCAAGGCCGGTACGGGCTGCGGCTCCTGCATCAAGGTGCTCGGCCAGCTGGTCACCGCCGAGCTGGAGGCGTCCGGCGTCGAGGTCGACAAGGGCCTGTGCGGCTGCTTCTCGCAGACCCGCGAGGAGCTGTACGAGATCGTCCTCGCCCTGCGCATCAACACCTACCAGGACCTGCTGGACCGCTACGGCCGCGACGGCGCCAAGGGCGGCGACGGCTGCGAGATCTGCAAGCCGGCGGTGGGCTCCATCATCGCCTCCCTCGCCCCGACGATCGGCGCGAGCGGCTACGTCCTGGACGGCGAGCAGGCCTCCCTGCAGGACTCCAACGACCACTTCCTGGCCAACCTCCAGAAGAACGGCTCGTACTCGGTCGTCCCGCGCATCCCCGGCGGTGAGATCACCCCCGAGGGCCTGATCGTGATCGGCGAGATCGCCCGCGACTTCGGCCTCTACACGAAGATCACGGGTGGCCAGCGGATCGACATGTTCGGCGCCCGTGTCGAGCAACTCCCGCTCATCTGGACCCGGTTGGTGGACGCAGGCTTCGAGTCCGGCCACGCGTACGGCAAGGCGCTGCGCACCGTGAAGTCCTGCGTCGGCCAGACCTGGTGCCGCTACGGCGTCCAGGACTCGGTCCGCATGGCGATCGACCTGGAGCTGCGCTACCGGGGCCTGCGCTCCCCGCACAAGCTGAAGTCGGCCGTCTCCGGCTGCCAGCGCGAGTGCGCGGAGGCCCAGTCGAAGGACTTCGGCGTGATCGCCACCGCCAACGGCTGGAACCTGTACGTCGGCGGCAACGGCGGCGCCACCCCGCGCCACGCGGACCTGCTGGCCCAGGACCTGTCCGACGCCGAGCTGATCAAGCTGATCGACCGCTTCCTGATGTTCTACATCCGTACGGCGGACCGGCTGGAGCGCACGTCCACCTGGCTGGAGCGCATCCCCGGCGGCCTGGACCACGTCCGGGACGTGGTCGTGGAGGACTCCCTCGGCATCTGCGAGGAGCTGGAGTCCCTGATGGCGGACCACGTGGCGCACTACGCCGACGAGTGGGCGACGACCATCAACGACCCCGAGAAGCTCTCCCGCTTCGTGTCCTTCGTGAACGCCCCCGATACCCCCGACCCGGTCGTCGGCTTCATCCCCGAGCGCGACCAGATCAAGCCCGACCTGCCGCTGCTGTCCATCGGCATGCGCCCCGCTGAAGACGTCCTGGAAGGAAGCGCCCAGCGATGACCCTGGCACCCGAGACGACCGACCTGAAGGTCCAGCTCAAGCTGGAGGACGACTGGTTCACGGTCTGCGACCTGAGCCGGCTGATCCCCGGCCGCGGCGTGGCCGCGCTCCTCCCCGACGGCCGCCAGGTGGCCCTGTTCCGCGACCGGAACGGCGCCCTGTACGCCATCGACAACCGCGACCCCTTCGGCGGCGCGGCGGTCCTCTCCCGCGGCCTGACCGGCACTCACCAGGGCCGCCCGTTCGTCGCCTCACCCCTGCTGAAGCAGCGCTTCGACCTGGAGTCCGGGCAGTGCCTGGACGACGAGGCGGTGCGGATCGCGGCGTACGAGGTGCGCACCGCCGGCTAGCGACGGGCGGACCTCGTAGGGTTCCTGCCGAGGAGTTTCCTGATCGGCCGAGGGCGGCGTGGCACGAGCCACGCCGCCCTCGGCCGCGTCTCGGGGAAGTGGCCGGAGCCCGGCGCTACTGGATCGGCGCGTCGGGTGGGGGAAGCCGGACGGTGCGTTCCCGATCGACGGCCTCGACGCCGTCGACCACTTCCAGGGCGGGGATCCGGTCCTCGGCGACCGTGCCGGAGAGCGTGCCGAGGATCGGCTGCTCGCCGGTGACCGTGAGACCGGCCTGCCGCAGGGCCTCGACCACTTCCGCGAACCGGTCGGGGTCGACCACGAGGACGACCCCGACCGGCGCGGACTTCGGCGACTCGCTCACGGGACCTGCAGCAGCCCCTCGCCGACGTCCCTGGCGGGCAGCGTCAGCGGGAACGCACCTGCCCGCAGACTCGCCATGAGGTCGGCCGCGGAGGCGTTGGGATTCGCCTGGGCGAGCAGGGCGAGGGCGCCCGCGACGTGCGGCGTGGCCATGCTGGTGCCGTCCATGTAGTCGTACCCACCGCCGGGGACCGCCGAGCGCACCTGCCAGCCGGGCGCGGCGATGTCGACCTCGCCGCCTTGGCCGTTGATGGCGCCGTTGGAGAAGTACGGCATGGTGAACGCCTTGTTGAGCGCGCCCACCGCGAGGATCGAGGGACAGTTGGCGGGTCGGCTGACGGGCGCGATGAACGGGGGCCGGAAGCTGTCGTTGCCCGCGGCGGCGACGAGCACCGTCCCGCGCGCCAGCGCGCGCCGGGCCACCTCCTCGTATATCTGGGGGAACAGCTCACCGGGGAAGACCTCGGAGCCGAACGACATGGAGATCACCCGCGCACCTCGCGAGAGGGCCCAGTCGATGCCCGCCAGGATCTGGCCATCGGGGCCTTCGCCGATCCTGCCGAGCACGTTCGCGGCGAGGATCCGGGCTTCGCAGGCCACGCCGTAGCGGGGACCCTGCTGGGGATGGGCCGGACCGGCGGCGGTGCCGATGCAGTGCGTGCCGTGCCCGTGGCCGTCCTCGGCGGTCTCGCCGGGCACGAAGGAGGCCGCCGCCTCGATGCGTGCGGCCAGGTCCGGGTGGTCGGTGTCCACACCGGTGTCGAGGACGGCGATCTTCACATCGCGTCCGGTCAGGCTGGTCAGGTTGGCCCGGATCGCCTGCAGACCCCAGGTCCAGCTCTGCTCGTCCCATGACGCGCCCTGGGCTGCGGCCATCTCGGCCGTGGTGTGGCGGTCGACCACGTCCTCGTCGCTGCGGAAGGCCGGGTAGAACTGCGTCGGCGCCTGCGTCGGGGTGGTGATGGGCGAGGCGTGGACCATGCGCTCCGGCTCCGCCGCGATGATCGAGGGTTCCGCCTCGGCCGTGGTCACCAGCGTATGACGCTGTTCGGGCCGTACCTCGACGACGGCGACGCCGAGCTCCTCGAAGTGCACCGAGACGTCCGGGCGGGCGAGGAGTTCGGTGACGTTCCCGGGCTCGGCTCCTCGCACACGTTCGACGGACGCTATGCCGGCGGAGGACCGCAGTGCGCTCAGTCCGCTCTCCTGGTTGCCCTGGTCGAGCAGAACCACGTACCGACCGGTGTACTCCGGGCCCCGGCCCATGCCGGAGCCACTGGGCCGATGGGGCTGCTCGCCGAAGGCGCGCCTGTCCATGGGGCCGTTCGCCATTGAATTTCCCACTTTCTGTCGGTGTGCTCCCCGTGCGGGGACACGCGTCGAGGCACGGAGAGTCAGCGCCGTGGAAAGAGGGGCGCGGATCGGTCGCGGATCGACGCGTACTGCCGCCACCTGCGGTGATGTCCTTCACCGGGCCGTCGGCATCGCCCCCTCGTCCACCGTCGCACCGAGCAGTGAGCCCCGCAACACGGACCCCTCGGCCTCGGATTCGCCGAGGGGGGAGTCGTACGGAGGTCTCCACGGCGCGGGGGCTGGGTGTGCGCTCACACCTTCAGCGCGCCGTACGTCACCCCGGTCAGCCGCTCCGACTCCTCCCAAAGCCGTTCGCCCGCACGGTCGTCGAGGGTCCACGACGCCCTCCACGCCGGGGCGGGTGAGCCGCGCCAGCCGGCGAGGGAGGGGCCGGTGAAGGAGTCGGGGCGGACGGCGGGGGCGGTCGCCGCGTACAGGACGGGGAGCGCGCCGGCCTCGACGGGCTGCGCGAGGACACGGTTGCCGATCCGCACGAACCACTCACTCACCCGGCGCCCCTCCATGCGCGGCCCCGCGGTCTGCAGATTGGTGTCCGCGTACCCGGGGTGGGCGGCGGCCGCCACCACGTCCGTCCCCCGCACCGCCAGCCTGCGCGCCAGCTCGTGCGTGAAGAGCAGGTTGGCGGTCTTGGAGCGGCCGTAGGCGATCCAACGCCGGTACCGGCGCTCGCTGTTGAGGTCGTGGATGTCGATGTTGGACAGCGCGTGCAACGTACTGGACACGGTCACCACCCGCCCGCCCGGCGTGCCGAGCAGCGCGGGCAGCAGCAGCCCCGTCAGCGCGAAGTGCCCGAGGTGGTTGACCCCGAACTGCGTCTCGAAGCCGTCCGCCGTCGTGCCGTACGGCAACGCCATCACCCCGGCGTTGTTCACGAGCAGGTCGAGCCGGCCGTACGGCCATGCCGCGCAGAACTCCCGTACGGAGCCGAGATCCCCGAGGTCCAGCCGCCTCAACTCGACCTGCGCGCCCGGAACCTCACCGACCAGCCGCACCCCGGCCGCCGTCCCCCGCGCCTCACTCCGGCACGCGAGCACCACCCGGGCACCCTTGCGCGCCAGCTCCCGTGCCGTGACGTACCCGAGCCCGCTGTTGGCCCCGGTGACGACGGCGACGCGGCCGCTCTGGTCGGGGATGTCGTGCGCGGTCCAGCCGGACATGACGTACTCCTTCCCGCACTGACCGCGGTGATTTCGGTGGCCGCGGGGTCAGCGCTCTCGGCTTCGCAGGCCCTGCGGGTACCACCGCAGTTCCACCGTATGGCAGGGCCGCGACCGATGCCGTGGGCGCCCACACCACTGCGCGGCATGGGCGCCCGGACGGGCCCGCGTGAGGCCGGTTACGCATGTCAGGCCCGGAACGGGCCCGTCACCTCGTACGTGATGCCGCCCGACGAGCTCCCCGTCGTCCCCCGCTGGCTGGAGAAGTACAGCCGGGTTCCGTCAGGGGAGAACGCCGGCCCCGTGATCTCCGAGCTCGACTGGCCGTCGATGCGCAGGAACGAGGCGACGACGTCGTCCGGGGTGATCACGCAGATCTCCATGTTGCCGCCGTCCTCGGCGACGAAGAGATCGCCGGAGGAGGCGCCGGTGATGTTGTCGACGCCGGTGAGCGGGGCCGTGCCGTTGACGAGGGAGTCGTCGTACGCCAACTCGTAGGTGTTGTTGGTGAGGTTGAGCTGCCAGACGCGGTTGTCGCCCTTGGTCGTGAACCACACCGTGTCGTTCGCGTAGTGGCAGCCCTCGCCGCCGTTGAAGGACTTGGAGCCGGAGACCTGGGAGCGGGTGGCCGTCGGGGAGCCGTCCGGGTCGGGGACGTTCGCCCAGGTGAAGGAGCCGGACGTGCCAGTGCCCGCGACCATGACCTGGAGCGTGCCGGAGGACAGGTTGCCCCAGGTCGTCGGGACGAAGCGGTAGAAGCGGCCGTTCGACTCGTCCTCGGTCAGGTAGATCACCTTGCGCACCGGGTCCGCGGCGGCCGCCTCGTGGTTGAAGCGGCCCATCGCGTCCCGGCGGATCGCCGCGTTCGTGCCCCAGGGGTCGGTCTCGTAGACGTATCCGAGGGACACCTCCTCGCAGGACAGCCAGGTGTTCCACGGGGTGGCGCCGCCCGCACAGTTGCGGTTGGTGTTGGACAGGATCCGGTAGGCGCCCGTGATGCCGCCCGAGGAGTTGAACTTGACGGCGCCGGCGCCGCCGGTGGAGGAGATCTCCGAGTTGGAGACGTAGATCCAGCCCGTGCCGTCGGCGAAGCAGGCGCCGCCGTCGGGGGCGTTGTGCCAGGTGTACGAGGTGCCGCTGACCCGCTGGCCGGAGCGGGCGATGACACGGCTGGTGAAGCCGCTGGGGAGTCTGATGCCGTTGGCGTCGGGGGAGCCCAGCGGCCCGTAGGGGCCGGCGCCGGGCTGGGCGGGGGCGGCGTATGCGGCGCCGCGCCACAGGGTTCCGCCGAACACGGCGGCAGAGCCGCCGAGGACGGCCGCACGCAGGAGGTTACGACGTTCCACTCTCACTCCAAGAGGTGCCGTACCGCCCCACCGTCGGTCGACGGCGGGGTCGTGCGTGGGGGGCGGCATGGAACCTAGGGGCGGATGGTGGACGGACCGTGGCCGGCGCATGACCGTCGGACGGCGTGCCCGGGTGCTGCCTGTGCGCCCGCCATGAGTACTCAGGCGAGTGCCACCCGCGTGCGCTCCCCGGAGTGCAGATACCCCAGTGCGCTCCCCTGAGTGCCACCGTCGGCGTCCCCTCCCCCGAGTGGCGTCACGCGCGCAACGCCGGCACCGCCCGCTTGCGCTGTCCGGGTTTGTCGTGGCCCGGCCCGTGCACCTCGCGCGGCGGCTCCGCCGACGGCAGGCGGATCACCGCGTCCAGCCCGCCCGCGGCCGAGGCATGCAGGCTCGCCTCGCCGCCGCTGGCGTGCGCGAGCCGCTGGACCAGGGAGAGGCCGAGTCCCGTGCCGCCCTTGGGGGCGCCCGGCGCGCGCCAGAAACGGTCGAAGGCGCGGGCGCGCTGCTCCGGGGTCATGCCGGGGCCCTCGTCGGCGATGTGCAGGTCGACCCAGGCGGGGCGGGCGTCGCGCAGGGCGCGGCGGGCCGGTACGTGGAGCCGTAGCTCCATGGTCACGGTGGAGCCCGGCGGAGAGGCGCGCAGGGCGTTGGACAGCAGGTTGTCCACGATCTGCTCGACCCCGCCCGGCACCGCGAGGACCGGGCCCACACTGCCGGCGAACAGGACCAGGGCGACCCGCTGCTTCGCGAACAGCGGCTGCCAGGTGCGGTGCCGTTCCGCGCAGACCGCACCCACGTCGACCGGCCCGGGCGTCGCGGCGTCCTCCTCCAGGCGGGCCATCGCCAGCAGCCCCTCGACCATCCGGGAGAGCCGGTCCGTCTCGGTCACCGCGGCGGTGAGGCTGCCCCGGCCGCGGTCCAGGACGCTCGGCTCCAGGTTCTCCAGTCTCAGCCGCAGCGCCGCGAGCGGCGTCTTGAGCTGGTGGGAGGCCTCGCCCGCGAAGGCGTGCTGGGCGGCGAGGAGGTGGGCGAGCCGGGCCGCCGTACGGTTGAACGCGGCGGCCAGGCGGCGCACTTCGGGCGGTCCCTTCGTGATCGTCACCGGTGCCGCCAGGCCGCCGTCCGCCAACTCGTCGGTGGCCCGCTCCAGTTCACGGATGGGCCGGCCGGTCCAGCGGGCGATGGCGAAACCGACCACGGCGACCGCGGTGAGGACCCCGAGCCCGCCGAGGCCGAGCAGCAGCCAGACGTGATGGACGCGTTCGTGCACCGTCCGGGTCGGCAGCGTCAGCCATACGGCACCCTGCAGTCCCGAGTTGTGCCGGATCGGCGCGGCGACCGAGAGGTACTCGACCCCGCCGATGGTCGACGTACGGACGTCCACCGTGGAGGTGCCGTGGAGGGCGGCCGCGATACCCGGGCGGGAGGCGAGGTTGGACGACATGACGGCGGCCAGCGGATGCGAGGTGGCGAGCAGCGTGCCCGCGGCGTCCACGACCACCACCTTCCCGCCGATGCGCTCGGCGCAGTGCGCCACCCGGCGCGGCAGGTCCCGCTCGGACCGGCCCGCGCTGAGGGACAGCGAGGCGTACGCGGAGACCGACTCGGCCTCGTCCTTCGCCGCGCTCACCACCCGCTCCCGCTCGCTGCGCGAGTAGACGAAGCCCAGCGGGATCTCCAGGCACAGCAGCACGAGCGCGGCGAGAGAGAGGTAGCTGAGCAGCAGCCGGCGGGTCACGGCGAGGACACCCGCTGCCCGCCCGGCTCGGCCTGCACCGCCAGCCGGAAGCCGACCCCGCGCAGCGTCTGGATCCACGCCGGGTCGCCCAACTTCCGCCGCAGCGAGGCGACATGGACATCCAGCGTCTTGGTCGGGCCCTCGTAGTGCGGATCCCACACCCGGTCCAGGATCTGCTGCCGGGAGTACACCGCACCGGGGTCCTCGGTGAGCAGCGCCAGCAGCTCGAACTCCTTCGGGGTGAGCGTGACGGGGACCTCGCCGACCCAGACCTGGCGGGTGCGGCGGTCCACGACGAGGGGGCCGGGCGCGTACGAGGGTGGCGGCGCGGTGTCTTCGTACGACGACGGGGGCGGCGGGGCCTCGTACGACAGCGGGGGCGTCGGTTCGTACGCCAGTTGGGGCGCCGGCTCGTAGCCGCCCGTGACCGGCGCCTCCGCCCCCGCCACCACCTCCGTCCGCTGGGTCCGCCGGGTCACCGCCCGCACCCGTGCCACCAGCTCCCGCACACTGAACGGCTTCGCCAGATAGTCGTCCGCCCCGAGCTCGAGCCCCAGCACCCGGTCGGCCTCCTCACCCCGCGCACTCAGGATGATGACCGGCACGTCCGAGACCTGCCGGATGCCGCGGCAGACGTCGATGCCGTCCATGTCCGGCAGCCCGAGGTCGAGCAGGACGACATCCCCGTACGGCCTCCTCAACCCCTCGGCACCGGTCGTGACGTGATCCACCGTCAGCCCGAAATGCCCCAGCCCCTCGGAGAGCGGTTCGGCGATCGTCTCGTCGTCCTCGATGAGCAGCACTTGTATGCCCATGGGTCCTGTCTCTCGAATTGACATTCTCTGCCCTGGAGTCGACACGCTACAGGGGACAAGCGCTTGCGTGGCCACTCGACAAAGAATGTCCAATTTCTGGGCGGGCTCTGGCTTTCGCTTAACCTTCGTCTGGCATGACCCCCTCTACGGTGTGGTGACCTGGCCGAACGCCCAGCCGAGGAGGCACTGTTGAAGGCATTGCTGGACCGCGCACGCTCGTTCAAACGACGGGTCGATTTCGAGAGCGGCGAATACCGGAAACTGGCCGACGGGCAATATCCCGAGGCGCTCTTCATTACCTGCTCGGACTCACGGGTCATACCCGCCCTGATTACCGGCGCGCGCCCCGGAGAGATATTCGAGCTGCGCAACGCGGGCAATATCGTGCCGCCTTACGGCAGCCCCGGCGCGTCCGGGGAGGCCGCCACCATCGAGTACGCACTGGAGGTGCTCGGGGTTCAGGACATCGTCGTGTGCGGTCACTCACACTGCGGTGCGATGGGTGCGCTGAAGTCCGGCGACGACCTCTCGGCACTGCCGGGCGTGGACGCCTGGCTGCAACTGGCCCGCCCCGAACTGGCACCGGTTCTCACGACCGCGACCGACGACCCGTCGCTGCCGGACGTGGCGCAGGGCAATGTCGTCAACCAGCTCGCCGTCCTGCGGACCTACCCGGTGGTGCGGCAGCGGCTGGACGCAGGGCGGCTGCGGCTGCACGGCTGGTACTACGAGGTCGACACCGGGCAGGTGCACGAGCTGGAGGGCGACGGCCGGTTCCGGGTGCATAGCGGATGAGCGGGGCGCATGCGCGCGGGCGTACGCGCCCCACGAGGAGTTCGGGTACGTCGGCGAAGGCGGCCCCGGTGCAGAGGCCCGCCGGTGGGGAGACTGCCGGTGGGAGGCCGACCGGTGGGAAGCCTGCCGGTGGGAAGCCTGCCGGTGGGAAGCCTGCCGGTGGGAGGCCCGACCTCGCCAACGAGATCACCGCGTCCCTGGTCGTCTTCCTGGTCGCCCTGCCCCTGTGCATCGGCGTGGCCGTCGCCTCCGGTGTACCGGCCGAACTCGGGATCATCTCGGGGGTGATCGGCGGCCTGGTCGTCGGCGCGGTCCGGGGCAGCACGCTCCAGGTCAGCGGGCCGGCCGCCGGGCTCGCCGCGCTGGTGGCGGAGACGGTGCTGGAGCACGGCGTGGCGATGCTCGGCGTGATCGTCCTGTTCTCGGGCATCCTGCAGATCGTCCTCGGCGTCGTACGCCTGGGCCGGATGTTCCAGGCGATCTCCCTCGCCGTGGTCCAGGGCATGCTGGCCGGCATCGGACTGCCGCTGATGTTCAGCCAGGCGTACCCGATGGCCGACGCGAAGGCCCCCGGCACGCCCGTCGAGAACATGGCCGGCATCCCGAGCCTGTTCGCCGACATCCTCACCGACCCCCAGGCGATGATCGCCACGCTGCTCGGCGCCGCCACGATCGTGCTGAGCTTCCTGTGGAAGAAGGTGCCGGGCCCGGCGAAGAGGATCCCGGCCGCGCTGGTCGCGGTCGGCATCGGCATCGCGGTCGCCGCGCTGCCCGGCGTGGACGTGAAGACGCTCCAGGTCGGCAACCTGCTGGCCTCGGTACAGGTCCCGGGAGCCGAGCAGTTCGCGGGTCTCGCGGACGCCGCGGTCCTCACCTCCATCCTCACCTTCACGGTGATCGCCTCCGCGGAGAGCCTGTTCACCGCGGCCGCCGTGGACCGTATGCACAGCGGCCCGCGCACCCGCTACAACACCGAACTCATCGCCCAGGGCGCCGGAAACACGGTCGCGGGCATCCTCGGCGCGCTCCCCATCACGGCCGTCGTGGCCCGCAGCTCGGCGAACGTCCAGGCGGGCGCGAAGACCCGCATCTCCCGCACCCTGCACGGCCTGTGGCTCCTCGCCTTCGCCCTGCTGCTGCCGCAGGTCCTCGCCCTGATCCCGATCTCGGTGCTCGCGGGCGTCCTCGTGCACAGCGGCTGGAAGCTCTTCGCGCCGGAGGAGTTCCCGAAGATGTGGCGGCAGGACCGGGGCGAGTTCGTGGTGATGACGGTGACGACACTGGTCATCGTGGCGACGGCCCTGCTGGAAGGCGTCCTGATCGGACTCGCGGCCGGCATCGTGCTGGCGGCCCTGCGCATGTCCCGGACGGTGATCCGCCAGCACATCGAGGACGACACCGCGAAGGTCGTCATGGCGGGCAACGCGACCTTCCTACGGCTCCCGCAGGTCATCGAGGCCCTGGAGTCCGCGGCGGCCTCCGGCAAGCCCCGCATCCGCCTGGACCTGACCGGGGTGACACATCTGGACCACGCGTGCCGGAACCAGGTGGAGGAGTTCACGGCGCAGCAGCGGGGGTTGGGGCTGCGGGTGGAGTTGTTGATGCCGGGACCGGCGAAGACGGACGTACCGGTCGCCGCCGCGCCCGAGCCCACGCCGACCCCGGCCCCGATCCCGCGGTCGGCCCCCGGCCCGGACGCCGAGTGGTTCTACCTCGACACTCGACCGGTGCCCGGCGGTTACGACGAGTACGCGGAGCGCCCTCCGCTGGTGGGCTGAGCGCCGCGGTGCGCCGGCGCACGGGCGCCGCCCGCTGATGCCCTGCCGGTGACCAAGCGCGCCGCGCTACGTTCCTTCGGGTGGGCGACTCCTCCTTCCTCGCCCACCCGAAGAAGGGAACACCGACGTGGACACGACCGCGTGGCAGACCACGGCCGAACTCGCCGTTTTCCTCGACCGGGCCACGGCACACGTGCCCGCCACCGAGCGGCGCTTACTCCAAGTGCTGAAGATCGGGGAGGAGTTCGGCGAAGCCGCCCAGGCCGTGATCGGAGCGACGGGTACGAACCCGCGGAAGGGGGCGAGCCACAGCTGGGACGACGTGACGGCGGAGGTCTGCGACGTGATCATCACGTCGATGGTGACGCTGCACCGCCTCGGCGTCCCCGACCCCGAGGCCGTGTTCACCGAGCACCTGAAGCAGGCCGCGGCCCGCACCGTCGCCGTCCGGGAGGCCTGACGTGGAGCGAGTGCTGCCGCGCGAGGAGTGGATCAAAACCCTTCCGCAGGCCGCCATCGCGTCCTGCGTGCTGCTCCTGGACCCCGATGGCCGCATCCTGCTGCTCCGCTACGCCGAGGGTCGGCCATGTGCCGGAACCTGGTGGCTGCCGGGCGGCATGCTGGACCACGGGGAGGACCCGTCGGCAGCCGCCCGCCGAGAACTGTACGAGGAGACCGGCATCGTCCTCGACGAGCCTCTTCGATTCCTCGGCTTCGACCACCGGGCCGACGTGAAGGGAACGGGCCCGGTGATCGACTTCTTCTTCCACGGCGGCACCCTCGCAGCCGGACAGGCCGTCAGACGCAGCCCCGAGCACAACCAGGACGGCCTCTTCTCCCTCCCCGAGCTGGAGACCACGCCCCTGTCGGCACACGTGCCGACGCTCACCGCCCTGCACACCGCCGCCCGCTCCGGAACCGTCGTATGCCTCCGGGAAGGGCAGCCCCTGTGACCGCGGTGACTCAGCACGCCGCCGACGCCCGCCTGAACGCCGCCACCTGGGACGGAATCGGCCGCCCGAACCGGGCTCGTCCGAAGGCCATGGACTGGATGTTCCGCACGGCACCCGGCCCTGGCCCGGAACTCCTCGGACCACTCACCGGCGCGACCGTCGCGGAGCTCGGCTGCGGTCACGGAGCCCAGCTCGCCGGCCTCACCGGGCACGGCCTCGCGCGCGGCATCGGTATCGACGTATCCCCGGTCCGCATCCACCACGCCATGACCAGCTTCGCACCCCTACGGTCCCTGGAGTGGTGGCTGGGAGACGCGGTGCCGATCGCCCGCCGCCTCCCCCTCCTGGACGCGGCGTTCTCCAACTTCGGCGCTCTGTGGTTCGCCGACCCGCACCGCCTCCTGCCCGCCCTGACCGACCGCCTCCGCCCCGGCGGACGCCTGGTGTTCTCCTGCCTGACCCGCTCACCGGGGATGCCGGAGGGGAGGCGACGCATGCTGGTGCGGACTGGGCCGGCTCGATCGATGTGGACGGTGCGGTGGATGTACTCACTGGACGGGTGGGTGCGCATCCTCGGCGAGTACGGCTACGCCGTCGACTACGTGTTCCGGCCCACGGATCCGGTGAACGCGTTCTGGGGCTCGGTCGTCGTAAGGGCCCGGCGGCGCGGGTAGGTGCGAGCGCTCGGCGGGCGGGTCGAGCGCCGGCCCGGTTGTCAGTGCCGGATGGAACACTCCCGGCATGACGGAACCCAACCCGAAGGCGGACCTGCTCCGCTATCTGCAGGACGCTCGCGACGCCCTGCTGTGGAAGCTCGACGGGCTCTCGGAGTACGACATCCGCCGCCCCTTGACCCCGACCGGCACGAATCTCCTGGGGCTGGTCAAGCATGTCGCCGGGATCGAGCTGGGGTACTTCGGCGACACGTTCGGCCGGCCGTTCTTCGACAAGGAGCCACCGCCCTGGTGGTACACGGAGGATGCCGAACCCAACGCCGACATGTGGGCCACGCCGGAGGAGTCACGCGAAGAGATCGTCGGGCTGTACCACCGGGCCTGGGAGCACTCGAACAGCACCATCGCGGCGCTCGAGCTGGACGCGATCGGGCACGTCCCCTGGTGGCCCGAGGAGCGACGAGAGGCCACACTGCACCACATCCTGGTGCGTGTGAGCGCCGATACCAACCGGCATGCCGGTCACGCCGATATCGTGCGGGAGCTCATCGACGGGTCGGCCGGGATCCTGAAGGGCAACGACAACCTCCCCTCGGGCGACCAGGCATGGTGGGAGACCTACTGGCGCCGACTGGAGCGTGCGGCACGCGAAGCGGGCGACGCCGGCTGAGCCCGCCTGCTGTCGTAGGCAGGACGAAAGGGCGGCACCCCCGCACAGGGTGCCGCCCTCTTTCGTGCACCGAAGCCGCCGCCCATCGGTACTGAGGGTCGGGGACGGACGACGGCTCCGGAGTTTCAGTGGCCGTACGGCCTAGCGGTGGTCGCTGCCCGCCGACTGGGACGCCGCCCGCCCCGCCTCCAGCCGCGCCACCGGGATCCGGAACGGCGAGCAGGAGACGTAGTCCAGACCGACCTCGTGGAAGAAGTGCACCGACTCGGGGTCGCCGCCGTGCTCACCGCACACGCCGAGCTTCAGGTCCGGCCGGGTCTCGCGGCCCGCCTTCGCCGCCGCCGCGACCAGCGAGCCCACGCCGTCCTTGTCGATGGTCTCGAACGGGGAGACACCGAAGATGCCCTTCTCCAGGTACGCGGTGAAGAACGAGGCCTCCACGTCGTCCCGGCTGAAGCCCCACACCGTCTGGGTGAGGTCGTTCGTGCCGAAGGAGAAGAACTCCGCCGCCTCCGCGATCTGACCGGCGGTCAGCGCGGCGCGCGGCAGCTCGATCATCGTGCCGATCGACAGCTTCAGCTTCGTACCCGTCGCCGCCTCGACCTCCGCGACGACCTGGTCGGCCTCCTCGCGGACGATCTCCAGCTCCTGGACCGTGCCGACGAGCGGGATCATGATCTCGGCGCGCGGGTCGCCCTTGGCGTTCTTGCGCTCGGCGGCGGCCTCGGCGATCGCGCGGACCTGCATCGTGAACAGGCCGGGAATCACCAGGCCCAACCGCACACCGCGCAGACCCAGCATCGGGTTCTGCTCGTGCAGCCGGTGCACGGCCTGCAGCAGGCGCAGCAGGTTCTCGTGCGGCTCCTGGCGGGCCTCCGCCAGGGCGACGCGGACCGACAGCTCGGTGATGTCCGGCAGGAACTCGTGCAGCGGCGGGTCGAGGAGACGGATCGTCACCGGCAGGCCGTCCATCGCCGAGAACAGCTCCACGAAGTCCTGCTTCTGCAGCGGGAGCAGCTCCTTCAGGGACTCCTCGCGCTCGGCCTCCGTGTCGGCCAGGATGAGGCGCTCCACCAGCTCACGCCGGTCGCCGAGGAACATGTGCTCGGTGCGGCACAGTCCGATGCCCTGGGCGCCGAAGCGGCGTGCGCGCAGCGCGTCCTCGGCGTTGTCCGCGTTGGCGCGCACCCGCAGACGGCGCTTGCGGTCGGCGAACGCCATGATCCGGTGCACGGCCTCGACCAGCTCGTCGGCGTCCTGCGCACCCGCGTGCATACGGCCCTCGAAGTACTCCACGACGGGGGACGGGACCACCGGGACCTCGCCCAGGTAGACCTTGCCGCTGGAGCCGTCGATGGAGATCACGTCGCCTTCCTCGACCACGTGACCGCCCGGCACCGTCATCCGGCGCCGCTTGGTGTCGACCTCAAGCTCCTCGGCGCCACAGACACAGGTCTTGCCCATGCCGCGCGCGACGACGGCCGCGTGGGACGTCTTGCCGCCGCGGGAGGTCAGGATGCCCTCGGCCGCGATCATGCCGTCCAGGTCGTCGGGGTTGGTCTCCCGGCGGACCAGGATGACCTTCTCACCGGAACGCGACCACTTCACGGCGGTGTACGAGTCGAAGACCGCCTTGCCGACCGCCGCACCCGGCGACGCCGCGATGCCCCGGCCGACCTGCTCGACCTTCGCCTCCTCGTCGAACTTCGGGAACATCAGCTGGGCGAGCTGGGCGCCGTTGACGCGCTGGAGCGCCTCCGCCTCGTCGATGAGGCCCTGGTCGACGAGCTGCGTCGCGATACGGAACGCCGCGCCCGCCGTCCGCTTGCCGACGCGCGTCTGGAGCATCCACAGCTGACCGCGCTCGATGGTGAACTCGATGTCGCAGAGGTCCTTGTAGTGGTTCTCCAGCGTCTCCATGATCTGCATCAGCTGGTCGTACGACTTCTTGTCGATCGTCTCCAGCTCCGCCAGCGGGACGGTGTTGCGGATGCCCGCCACCACGTCCTCGCCCTGGGCGTTCTGCAGGTAGTCGCCGTAGACGCCCTGGTGGCCGGAGGCGGGGTCACGGGTGAAGGCGACGCCCGTGCCGGAGTCCGGGCCCAGGTTGCCGAAGACCATGGAGCAGACGTTGACGGCCGTGCCGAGGTCGTGCGGGATGCGCTCCTGGCGGCGGTACAGCTTGGCGCGGTCGCCGTTCCAGGAGTCGAAGACCGCCTTGATGGCGAGGTCCATCTGCTCGCGCGGGTCCTGCGGGAAGTCCCGGCCGGCTTCCTTCTTGACGATCTTCTTGAAGGCGGTGACCAGCTTCTTCAGGTCGGCGGCCTCCAGGTCGGTGTCGACCGTGACCTTCTTGGCCTCCTTGGCCTTGTCGAGGGCCTCCTCGAAGAGGTCGCCGTCGACGCCGAGGACCGTCTTGCCGAACATCTGGATGAGACGGCGGTACGAGTCCCAGGCGAACCGCTCGTCACCGGCCTGCTCGGCGAGGCCCTTCACGGACTTGTCGGAGAGCCCGATGTTGAGGACCGTGTCCATCATTCCGGGCATCGAGAACTTGGCGCCGGAACGGACCGAGACGAGCAGGGGGTTGTCGGCCTGGCCGAGCTTCTTGCCCATCTTCGTCTCGAGGGCGTCGAGGTGCGCACTCACCTCGTCACGCAGTGCCGCGGGCTCCTCGCCACTGTCGAGGTAGACCTTGCAGGCTTCCGTCGTGATCGTGAAGCCGGGAGGAACAGGAAGCCCCAGGTTGGTCATCTCGGCGAGGTTCGCGCCCTTGCCACCCAGGAGGTCCTTGAGGTCCTTGTTTCCCTCGGTGAAGTCGTAAACGAACTTCGCTACGTGGGGTTCTTTGTTTTCCGACACGGTCTCGACTCCCTCGAGGACGCGGTGGCTGCCCTGACGGCGAGGAACATACCCAGATCGAAGGCGTCTGGGTACGTCTACTCACGCGTCATGCGCCTGTAACCACCCGTCCGCCAGTGGATCGAAAGTCAAAGCTTGGCAAGCCGTGACGGGCGGATGTTTTCACTTCTTGAACGCAAGAGCGCCCGCAGGTGCGGATTTCCGCTCAGATGAGCGGCCTTACCGCACGTTTGATTTCGATCGATGAACGATCAAAGGGTGGCACCGAGTGCCACCCCTTGGAGAAGTGCAGTCGCTCAAGATCCGCTCATCTGAGCGCAACCCTTATCAGGGGTGGCGAGAATCACGCTGCCACAGCCGACGGGATTTCACCATGCGGACGGGCGCCCGGGACGGAAACACGCCCGTCACACGCCCGGTGCGAAGGGCTGCCGCCCACCCGCGCGGAGGGCTGCCGCCGACCCCAGCGGAGGGCTGCCACCGCCTCCTACGGGGGACCGCCACCCAGCCGCCCGAACGGCCGCCATCCACCCCCGCGAACCCCCTCGAACGCCCGCCACGCCCCAGCGCGACCAGCCGCCGCCCACCCATGGGAACGGTCACCACTCCCCCCGCGGACGGCCACCACCCACCTCCACGGACGGCCACCACCCACCTCCACGGACGGCCACCACCCACCTCCACGCACGGTCACCTCCCACCCCCGCGAACGACGCCCTGCACACCCACCCGACCCCCGTCACACCCCCAACGCGACCAGCCGTTCCTCCACCCGCTCGGGCGCGTACAGATGCTCCACGACCAGTGCTCCGGCCCCCACCAGCCCGGCCCGCTCCCCCAGTCGCGAGGTCACCACGTCCAGATGAGCGGTGGAGCGCGGCAGGGCCCGCTGGTACAGCAGCTCCCGTACGCCCGTGAGGAAGGGCGTCCCGGCCAGATCCCCGGCGATCATCAGCACCCCGGGGTTGAGCAGCGTCACGACGGTCGCCAGTACGTCCCCGACCTGGCGCCCGGCCTCCCGTGCCAGCGCGGCCGCCCCCGGATGCCCGGCCGCCAGCAGGTCCCGCACATCTGAGCCGGAGGCCGCCGGCACCCCGTCCTCGGCCAGCCGCCGGGCCACGGCACCGCCACTGGCGACGGCGGCCAGACAGCCGTACGAACCGCACCGGCACAGTGCGTCGGCGCCCACCCGGATGTGCCCGATGTCGCCCGCGCCCCCGTCGATGCCCCGGTACACCGAGCCGTGGACCACGACCCCCGCACCGATACCGGTCGACACCTTGACCAGCACGAATGCCGAGCAGTCCGGGTATCCGGTGCGCTGTTCGCCGTACGCCATGAGGTTGGCGTCGTTGTCGACGAGGACCGGCACGGCCCTGGCCCCCGTGTGCTCGCTGAAGGCCCGCCCCAGCCGCCCTCTTATGTCGTAACCGTCCCAGCCCGGCATGATCGGCGGCTGGACGACCCGGCCGGTCTCGCTGTCCACCGGCCCCGGCACCGCGAGTCCGATGCCGCCCACCTCGTCGGCCCGGCGCCCGGTCTTCTCCAGCAGTTCGGCGAACCAGCGCCCGAGCTCGCCCAGCACCGCGTCCGGCCCGTCCTCGATGACCGGCGTGCCGCTGTGCTCGGCGAGGATCTCGCCGGTCAGGGAGAGTACTGCGGCGCGTGCGTGCCGGGTGTCGAGATCGGCGGCGAGGACGACCGCGTGGGCGTCGTCGAACTCCAGGGTGATGGAGGGGCGACCGCCCAGCGGGGAGTCCACGGGGCCGCCCGCACCCTCGCGCAGCCAGCCGGCCCGGAACAGTCGGTCGAGGCGCTGGCCGACGGTGGCGCGGGAGAGGCCGGTGGCCTGTTGGAGGGCGCCGCGCGTGGTGGCGCGCCCGCTGCGCACGAGTTCGAGCAGATCCCCCGCACCGGCCTGGCCGCCGCTCTTCGTCGCCCTGCCCGTCCGTCCCGGCTGACCGGTCATGCGCACCCCCTTGTGTTTCTCAACCCTGCATTACATATTGGGTTTTGCGTGTTAAATAGACGTAACCCTACGGTAGCCATGACCGAACCGGTCGGCCGGACGTCTTTCGGGGAGCCCCGAGTGGATCGCACTGCCCAGCTCACAGCCCGCCCCACCGAGCGTGACATCGCATACGATCCGCCGCCTGTACGGGACGCCCTGCACGTCAGGGCATCCCGCGTGCTGGAGGCCAACTGGACCGGCACCTCGACGGTCCCCTCGCGCGGCCTGTATCCGCACCAGTGGTCCTGGGACTCGGCGTTCATCGCGATCGGCCTCAGACACCTGTCACCGCTGCGGGCGCAGACGGAGCTGGAGACGCTGCTCGGCGCCCAGTGGGGCGACGGCCGTGTCCCGCACATCGTCTTCAACCCCTCGGTCCCCCTCGACGCCTACTTCCCGAGCCCCGACTTCTGGCGCTCCTCGACCGCGGGGCGCGCTGCGGGCGCCCCGCGCACCGTACAGACCTCCGGCATCGTGCAGCCACCGGTGCACGCGCTGGCGGCCTGGCTGGTGCACCGCGCCGACCCCGGACTGTCACGGGCGCGCGGCTTCCTCACCCGGGTGTATCCGCGCCTGGCCGCCTGGCACCGCTATCTGCTGCACCGGCGCGACCTCGGCGGAGGCGGCCTCGCGTCCGTCGTACATCCCTGGGAACAGGGTATGGACAACAGCCCCTGCTGGGACGCCCCGCTCTCCCGCATCACCCCGGCCCCGGCCCGCTCCTTCCGCCGCGCCGACCTCGACCACGGGGCCGCCGAGGACCGGCCGACGGATCTGGACTACGGACGGTATGTGCGGCTGGCGACGGAGTACCGCGACGGCGGGTACGCCGATGGCGCGGGGGACTTCGCCGTCGAGGACCCGTCCTTCAACGCCCTGCTCATCGCCTCCGAGCACGCGCTGGCCCGGATCGCCCAGGAACTGGGGGCGACGGGCACGGCTCGGCACGCGCGTGCCGAGCGGCTGACGGCGGCGCTGATCGAGCGGATGTGGGACCCGGCGGAGGGGATGTTCTTCTGCCGTGACGTGCGGGGCGGGGGCCTCGTGCGCGAGCGCGGCGTCTCAGGCCTGATCCCGCTGCTCCTGCCCGGCCTGCCACGGGACATCTCCGCGGCCTTGGTACGGACGACGGCGTCCGAACACTTCGGTCTCGGCAACTCGACGCGCCTGGTACCCAGTTACGACCTCCTCGGCGAGGCCTTCGACCCGCACCGCTACTGGCGCGGCCCGGCCTGGTTCAACACGAACTGGCTGCTGGAGCGGGCGCTGCGGACGCAGGGGGAGCACCGACGAGCCGACGGGCTGCGCGAGGCGGTCCTGGACATCGCGCAGAGTTCCGACTTCGCCGAGTACGTCGACCCGTACACCGGCGAGGCCTGCGGGGCGACCGGCTTCAGCTGGACCGCCGCGCTCTCGCTCGACCTGCTGCACAGCCACACCCACACCACTGCTGTCGAAGAACTCAAGGGAGGGGACCGGGGATGACGGACCGGCATCATCTGCTCGTGTACGGGGGGACGTTCGCCGCCGTGGGTGACGGCGGGGACATCAGCGGCGTGCGGGGCGTCGGCTCCCCGGACGGGTTATTCGTACGCGACGCCCGGCACCTGAGCCGCTGGCAGCTCACCGTCGACGGGGCCGTGCCCGAGGTGCTCAGCCCGGTCGCCGACGGCGACACCACCCGCTGTGTCCTGGTCCCGCGGGGCGGCCGCAACGAACCACCCGCCTACACCCTCTTCCGCGAACAGGCGGTGGGCGACGGCTCGTTCGTCGAGTCCCTGCGCGTGACCAGCAACCGCCCGGTGCCGACGACGATCCGCCTCGCGGTCACCGCGGACGCCGACTTCACCGACCAGTTCGAGCTGCGCTCCGACCACCGCACCTACGCCAAGACCGGCGCCACCCGCTCCCGCCAAGTCCTCGACCATGGCGTGGAGTTCACCTACCAGCGAGCCGAATGGCGCTCGATCACCACCGTGACCGCCGACCCCGCCCCCGACGCCGTCGAGGAGACCGGCACCGGCGCCCGCCGTCTGGTCTGGACCCTGGAGCTGGACCCGCACGGCACGGCGGAGCTGACGCTCCGGGTGATGGCCCGCCCGCACGGCGACAAACGCCCCCTGCGCGTCCCCCGCTCCCCCGCCGCCCTGTCCTCCCAACTCCTCTCCTTGGAGGGCGAGTTCGTGGAGGGCGTGGCCTTCCCGACCGGCTGGCCCGAGCTGGCCGCCGCCTGCGCCCGCGGCCTCGCCGACCTGGCCTCGCTCCAGGTCCCGGCGACGGGCCCCGACGGCGAGGAACTCCGCGTCCCGGCCGCCGGAGCCCCCTGGTTCCTGACCCTCCTGGGCCGAGACGCCCTCCTCACCTCGCTCTTCGCCCTCCCCTACCGCCCCCGACTGGCCGCGGCCACCCTTCCCGCACTGGCCGCGACGCAGGCGGCGGAGACCGGCATCGACGCCGTCTCCCAGCCCGGCAAGATCGTGCACGAGGTACGGCACGGCGAGCTGGCGCACTTCGGCCAGGTGCCGTACGGCCGCTATTACGGCTCGGTGGACGCGACGCCGCTCTTCCTGATCCTGCTGGGCGCGTACGTCGAGCACACGGCCGACCCGGCCCTGGCCCGCCGCCTCGAACCCCACGCGCGCGCGGCGATCGGCTGGATGCTGGACCACGGCGGCCTGACCTCCCGCGGCTACCTGGTCTACCGCGCCGACCAGGGCGGCCTCGCCAACCAGAACTGGAAGGACTCCCCCGGCGCCATCTGCTCGGCCGACGGCACCCGCCCCGCCGGGCCGGTGATGGCGGCGGGCGCCCAGGGCTACGCGTACGACGCCCTGCGCCGCACGGCGTGGCTGGCCCGCACGGTGTGGCAGGACGAGACCTACGCGTCGCTCCTGGAGCAGGCGGCGGCCGACCTCCGTGACCGCTTCCAGCAGGACTTCTGGATGCCGGAGCACTCCTTCCCCGCCCTGGCGCTGGACGGCGGGGGCCGCCAGGTGGACGCGCTCGCCTCGGACGCGGGGCATCTGCTCTGGTCAGGGCTGCTGGACAAGGAGTACGGGAAGCTGGTGGGCCGCCGCCTCCTCGAACCCGACTTCTTCTCCGGCTGGGGCGTACGTACCCTGGCCTCCGGCCAGCCGGCCTACCACCCCCTCTCCTACCACCGCGGCTCGGTCTGGCCGCACGACAACGCGCTGATCACCCTGGGCCTGGCCCGCTACGGCCTGCACGACGAGGCCCGCACGGTGGCCCACGCCCTGGTCGACGCGGCGACGACGACCGGCCACCGCCTGCCGGAGGTCCTCGCCGGGTACGGCCGCGACACGCACGCGGAACCGGTGCCGTACCCGCACGCATGCGTACGCGAATCCCGCGCGGCGGCAACCCCGTTGGCGCTGCTGACGGCGGTGGGCGGGGCGTAGCGGGGTGACTCCGGGGCAGTTGGCCTGGCGTTTGCCCAGCGTTTGCCGAGCGCTGGGGCACCGAGGCTGAACACCGGCTGGGGGCCGGCCGTACGGGATGACGGCGGGCCCGGGCGGGTCCGAGGATGTGCGGGAACGCACCCGCACATACTCGGACCCGCCACCTCCCCAGCGAGGCCCGCCGCACCACTCCACCAGGGGCCTCGCACGGAAGGACCTTCGGGTGCCCGTCTTCACGCGCCTACGTCAACTGCCCGACACGAACGACGAACCCGCGGCCACCGACAGTGAGGAAGCCCCACAGAGCCCCCCTCCCCCCGACGACGAAAGCAGCACAGGTCGTACAGGTGGCGAGGTCAAGAAATACCTCCACTGGACCCTCACCGCCCTGGCCGTCGCCCTCATCCAGGTCTGCCTGCAGATGCCGAACACCCTCGGCAACCTCAAAGCCACGGAGTTCATGCGCCTCCCCGCAGAGGCCATCATCGGCGCCGCCGTGCTCCTCGCCCTCCCCCGCCGCCCCCGCCTGATCACCGCGGCGGTCTCCGGCGCCGCCCTGGGCGCCCTCACCGCCCTGAACGTCCTGGACATCGGCTACAACCAATACCTGGGCCGGCACTTCAACATCATCCTGGACTGGGAACTCCTCGACGACGCCCAGTCGTACCTGAAGGACTCCCTGGGCGGCACGACCACCGTCCTCCTCACCATCGGCGTCGTCGCCCTGGTCGTGGCCCTCATAACCGGCGTCGCCCTGGCGACCGTACGCGTCTCCAACCTCCTGGCCCGGCACAAGGCGGACGCGTCCAGGGGCGCGCTGATCGCCGGCACCGTGTGGATCACGTGCACGGCGTTCGGCCTCCAAGTGGCGGGCGTACCGCTCGCCGCGGACCACACCGCCGGTGTCATCAAGGTGCACGCGCACCGGGCGGTGGACACCCTCCGGGACGAGGCTGCGTTCGCGAGGGACGCGAAGTCCGACACCTTCGGCAACACGCCCCCCGACCAGCTGCTGCCGGACCTGCGCGGCAAGGACGTCCTGTTCACCTTCATCGAGAGCTACGGCCGCAGCGCGCTGGAGGACCCGCAGATCGCCCCCGGCGTGACCAGCACCCTCGACACCAGCACCAAGGCCCTCACCGAGGCCGGCTTCCACGCCAAGAGCGGCTGGCTGACGTCGGCGACGTACGGCGGCAGCAGCTGGCTGGGCCACTCCACCACCCTCTCCGGCCTGTGGATCGACAACCAGCAGCGCTACCGCACCGTCATGGCCAGCGACCACCTCAGCCTCACCAAGGCCTTCCAGAAGACCGGCGACTGGGACACGGTCGGCATCATGCCGGGCGTGCAGAAGACCTGGCCGGAACAGGAGTACTACGGCCTCGACAGGGTCTACAACGCCTTCCAACTCAACTACAAGGGACCGAAGTTCAGCTGGTCGACCATGCCGGACCAGTACGCCCTCGAAGCCTTCCAGCGCCAGGTCCACGGCAAGGAGCGCGACAAGCCCCTGATGGCGGAGATCATCCTGACCTCCAGCCACCAGCCCTGGGCGCCGATCCCGAAGATGGTCGGCTGGGACGACCTGGGCGACGGCTCACTCTTCAAGCCGATCCAGCAGTCCGGCATCGACCCCTCGGACATCATCTCCGACTCCACCCGCTCCAAGCAGGAGTACGGCAAGTCGATCTCGTACTCCGTCACCAGCCTCACGCAGTGGCTGGAGCGCTACGGCACCGACGACACGGTCCTCGTCTACCTCGGTGACCATCAGCCCATGTCCCGTGTGAGCGGCGCCCAGGCCAGCCGTGACGTGCCGATCTCGATAGTCGCCAAGGACCCCAAGGTCCTGGACAAGATCACCGACTGGAACTGGACGGACGGCCTCCGGCCCGGCCCCAAGGCTCCCGTCTGGAAGATGAGCGCGTTCCGCGACCGCTTCCTGACGGCGTACGGCTCAACTCCCCACCCCTCGAACTAACCCGCTTCCCTCGCCCCCGCCGCCCCTACCCGTCCCATCCCCAGGGGCTCCGCCCCTTCAACCCCGCCAGGAGGCTGCCGCCCCCTGAACCCCCGCTTCGGCCCTGACGGGCCTCGTCCTCAAACGCCGGACAGGCTGAGATGCCTGGACCGGCCTCAAGAGACGAAGCCCCTACGGGTAGGTGGGCCGTACCCCCGCGGCGCCGCACCCGCGTACGGCGGGAAGGGGACGCGTCGGGGGGTGTCCGCCCGCAGAGGCCGGTGTCAACAAACGGCACCTCCAGCCCAAGGCCCACCACCGGACCGAGGACGGACACCCCCCGG
>NZ_JBIWIY010000016.1:0-50604 GCF_044764885.1 Streptomyces sp. NPDC093591 | reverse complement strand
GGGGGGGGGGTCGCCCCCACCCGCGGGTTGGTCCCCCCCCCCGCCCCCCCCCCCCCCCCCCCCCCCCCGCCGGGGGGGGGGCCCCCCCCCCCCGCGGCCCCGCCCCCAACGCAAACCCAAGGCGCTACGCGAACCCCCACCCCACAGCAACAGGCCGCCGCAGGCACCCCGCTCAGCCCCCGGACGTGTCCAGCTCCGCGTCCTCCCCGACCCCCGCGCAGTCATAGGGGTCCTTCAGCCAACCGTCCGGCAGCACCACCCGGTTGTTCCCGGACGTACGCCCACGCGGCCCATCGGCCCCCACCGGCCACGGCTGATCCAGATCCAACTCATCCAGCCCAGAGCGCAGTTCCTCCAACGACGACGTGATCGCCAGCCGCTTCCGCATCTCCGAACCGACCGCGAAGCCCTTCAGATACCAGGCCACATGCTTACGGAAGTCGATGACGCCACGCGCCTCGTCCCCGATCCACTCCCCGAGCAACGTGGCATGCCGGACCATGACGTCGGCCACTTCCCGCAGCGCCGGACGCGCGATGCCCGCCGTACGCCCCTCGAACGCCGCGACCAGATCCGAGAACAGCCAAGGCCGCCCCAGGCACCCCCGCCCGACGACCACCCCGTCACACCCGGTCTCCCGCACCATCCGTACCGCGTCCTCGGCCGACCAGATGTCGCCGTTACCGAGCACAGGAATCTCCGGCACGTGCTCCTTCAGCCGAGCGATGGCATCCCAGTCCGCCGTGCCGCCGTAGTGCTGAGCCGCCGTACGCCCGTGCAGCGCGATGGCCGTCACGCCCTCCTCCACGGCGATCCGCCCGGCGTCGAGGTAGGTGATGTGATCGTCGTCGATGCCCTTGCGCATCTTCATCGTGACCGGCAGGTCCCCCGCCCCACTCACCGCCTCCCGCAGAATCGCCCGCAGCAGATTCCGCTTGAACGGCAGCGCGGACCCCCCACCCTTCCGCGTCACCTTCGGCACGGGACACCCGAAGTTCAGGTCGATGTGATCGGCCAGCCCCTCCTCCGCGATCATGCGGACGGCTTTGCCGACCGTGGCCGGATCCACTCCGTACAACTGCACCGAACGAGGCTTCTCGCTCTCGTCGAAGTGGATCAGCTGCATGGTCTTCTCGTTGCGCTCGACCAGCGCCCGCGTCGTGATCATCTCGCTGACGAACAGCCCCTTGCCCCCGCTGAACTCACGGCACAGCGTGCGGAAGGGCGCGTTCGTGATCCCGGCCATGGGGGCCAGGACGACGGGCGGCTGAACAGTGTGCGGCCCGATCCGCAGGGGCGAGGCGACGGGCGAGACGGTCATGGACATCCACCCATTCTCACGCACCGGACAAGGTACAGCGAAACTCATTAGTTAGGCGTACTATCCAAGGATGCCGGAGCTCAGCCCTCGCCGCCGCCTGATGGTCCTCGCGATCTGCTGCATGAGCCTGCTGATCGTGAGCCTCGACACCACGGCCCTCAACGTCTCCCTGCCCGCCATGCAGCGGGACCTCGACGCGAGCACGTCGGGTCTGCAGTGGACGATCGACGCGTACACCCTCGTCCTCGCCTCCCTCCTCATGCTGGCCGGCTCCACGGCGGACAGAATCGGCCGCAAGCGCGTCTTCATGGCGGGCCTCGTCCTCTTCACCATCGGCTCGGCCCTGTGCTCCGTCGCGCCCGACCTCGACTGGCTGATCGCCTTCCGGATGGTGCAGGCGGTGGGCGGTTCGATGCTCAACCCGGTGGCGATGTCGATCATCACCAACACCTTCACGGACCCGCGCGAACGAGCCCGGGCGATAGGCGTCTGGGGAGCCGTCGTCGGCATATCGATGGCCGCGGGTCCGCTGGTCGGCGGCCTCCTCGTCGACGCGGTGGACTGGCGCGCGATCTTCTGGGTCAACCTGCCGGTCGGACTCGCCGCCCTCCTCCTCACCTTCCGCTACGTCCCCGAGTCCCGCGCCCCGAAGGCCCGCCGCCTCGACCCGGTGGGCCAGCTCCTGGTGATCACGCTGTTCGGCTCACTGACGTACGCGATCATCGAGGCGCCGAACGCCGGGTTCACGGCGGTGCTCCCGTTCGCGATCGTCGCCCTCGCGGCCCTGCTCGGCCTCCTCCGGTACGAGCCGCGCCGCGCCGAGCCCCTCATCGACCTGCGGTTCTTCCGGTCGGCGCCGTTCAGCGGGGCCACGGTGATCGCGATCGGCGCGTTCGCGGCGCTGGGCGGGTTCCTGTTCCTGTCGACGCTGTACCTGCAGAACGTACGAGGGCTGGACGCGCTGCACGCCGGGCTGTGGATGCTGCCGATGGCGACACCGATGTTCCTGTGCGCGCCGCTGTCCGGACGGCTGGTCGGCAGCCGGGGGCCTCGGCTGCCGCTGCTGATCGCCGGTACCGCGATGACGGCGAGCGCGGCGATGTTCGCCCTCTTCGACGCGGAGACGTCCGACGTCACGCTGGTCATCGGGTACGCGGTGTTCGGGATCGGGTTCGGGTTCGTCAACGCGCCGATCACCAACACGGCCGTCTCCGGAATGCCGCGGGCGCAGGCCGGCGTCGCGGCCGCCGTCGCCTCCACGAGCCGTCAGATGGGGCAGACGCTGGGGGTGGCGGTGGTCGGTGCGGTGCTGGCGTCCGGGGTGGGGGCGTCGTCGTACAAGGACGCGTTCGTCTCCGCCGCCGTACCGGGATGGTGGATTCTCACCGGGTGTGGGCTCACGGTCCTCGTCGTGGGCGCGGTGACCAGTGGCCCGTGGGCCCGCCGTACCGCTGAACGTACGGCTCAGAGGCTGGAGTCGGCTGAGATTCGCGATGCGTCGAGGGTTGTCGCGTAGTCGGGCGTTGGACGGCTACAGGTGGGCGGGGATCGCGCCCACGCGGCGGAGCCGCACATGTCACAGCCCCGCGCCCGCCTCGCGGAACTCCGCGGACTCCGCCCGCAGCCTCTTCAGCAGCATCTTCCAGGCGGGCTCGGCCAGGTGGCCGGCCATCGCGGCGCGGAAGCGGGCGGCCATGAGGCGCTGGGTCTCCTCCAGGTGGACGATCGAGGAGCGCCACTCGTCCTGCGTGTACGCGCGCTCACCGAGGGCCGGGCGGCGGGCTGGCCGCTGTGGACGTGGCTGTCGCTGGCGGCGTTCCCGTTCGTGGCGTGGGCGTTCTACGCCGTGGAGCGCAGGGCGGACCGTCAGGGCCGTACGCCGCTCGTGCCGCCGAGCCTGTTCCACCTCCTCTCCCTCCGCCGCGGCCTGGTGATGATCGTGCCGTTCTCGATCGGCTTCAGCGGCTTCATGTTCGTGGTCACGGTGGCGTTGCAGCAGGGCGCGGGGCGGGGCCCGGTCGCGGCGGGGCTGGCGCTGGCCCCCATGGCGGTGGTGTTCTTCTTCGTCTCGCCGGCCGGTCCACGGCTGGTGGCCCGCTACGGCACCCGGGTCGTCACCGCCGGTGCGGCGATCCAGGGGGTGGGCGTGGCCCTGATGGCGCTGGCCGCCTGGCGCTCCTGGCCGCACCTCGGCCTCGTCGAACTGCTCCCCGGGGCGGCGATCGCCGGTGCGGGCCAGGCCCTCCAACTCCCCGTCGTCTTCCGGATCGTCCTCTCCGAGGTGCCGGCCGCGCGGGCGGGCGTGGGCAGCGGGGTGATGATCACGCCCCAGCAGTCGTCGTTGGCCCTGGGTGTGGCGACGCCGGGCACGCTCATCCTCTCCCTGGTCCCGGCGACGGGCATGCGTGACGCCCTGGTCACCACGCTCCTGGGCCAGTTGGCCGGAGTGGCGCTGACGGGGCTGCTCAGCCTGCGTCTGCCGCGCACGATCGGCTGACCGACTTGTGAGGGTGTGGCCACAGGTTGGTCAACTCGCGAGGGAGGAGTCCCTGTTGATGTTGGTCTTGCTGCACACTCCTTGCTGCGCACGGCCGCTCGGGGCCGGGCACGCGGACTCGATGTCCTCGGACGCTGGAGGCGTCATGCTGGAGATCAACACGAGCAAGGTGAGCCGCTGGGACCACCACGGACGCGAGCACGTCGTACGGGTACAGCGCAAGGGCGCACAACGCACGATCAGATGTGACACCTGTGGTTGGCGCCAGGGCGCGCAGTTCCTGCCGTGGCTGAAGGCGGAGGAGCATCTGGCGGAGGCGCATCAGGCGACGGTGGACCCGACGGAGACGGGATCGGACGGGTGACGCCGATGACGCGCATCCGCCGGTACCGCACCGAGGACCGGGACGCCGTCGAGGACATCTGCGTCCGCACGGCACACGAGGGCGGCGACAGCCGGCCGTACTACCGGGACCCCGGCATCTTCCCGACGACCTTCGCCATCCCGTACGTCGTCCTCGAACCGGACCTCGCCTTCGTCCTGGACGACGGGACGGGCCGGGCGGTCGGCTACATCCTCGGCGCCGCGGACACGCCCCGCTTCGTCGAGGACTTCCGCACCAAGTGGCTCCCCTCGGCAGCCGAGCGCTACCCCGAGCCGCCCGAACCGTCCGAGGCGCCCGAACCGCCGAGCACCCCGGACGAGGCGATGATCCGGCTCCTGCACCACCCGGAGCGCATGCTCGTTCCGGAGGTCGCCGCCTACCCGGCCCACCTGCACATCGACCTGCTCCCCGCCTGGCAGGGACAGGGCCACGGCCGCGCCCTGATGCGCACCCTGTTGCAGGCCCTCCAGGACAAGGGGGTCCCGGCCGTCCACCTCTCGATGGTCACGGCCAACACCCCGGCCAGGGCCTTCTACGACCGCCTGGGCTTCCACGAGATCGCCGTCCCGAACCCCGGCCCGGTCACCTACCTCGGGCGCACGACCGCCGCCAACTCGCCCTCGACGCCCGTCTGATCGGCCATTCCCTACTTGCCGGAACGGACGGAACAACCGGAACGAACGGAACGACCGGAACGAACGGAACGAACGGAACGACCCACCGGCCCTAACGCCCGAGGCCCGCGACCGCCACGGTGGCGGCCTTGGCGATCAGCGCGTCGCGGCGCTCGGCGCCCTCCTTGCCCCGGGTGGACATGACCGCCATGACGATGGGATTGCCACCGTCCTCCGGCCACAGCACGGCGATGTTGTTGCGTCCCCCGTACCCGGCGCTGCCGCTCTTGTCGGCGACCTCCCAGCCGTCCGGGACGCCCGCCCGGATGAGCGTGCCTCCGGTCATGTTCGTCGTCATCCACCGCCGGAGCAGCTCGCGTTCGTCCCGTTTCAGGGCGTCGCCGAGCAGGAAGGCCCGCAGGCTTCCCGCCATCGCGCGCGGTGTGCTGGTGTCGCGGATGTCGCCGGGCCTGCCTTCGCTCATGTCGGGCTCGTACCGGTCCATCTCGGTGACGTCGTCGCCGAGGTCCTCCAGCACCTTCTCCAGGCCGTCGGGGCCGCCGAGTTCGTCGAGGAGCAGGTTGACGGCCGTGTTGTCGCTGTACCAGAGGGTCGCGGCGCACAGCCCCCGCAGGCTCATGCCCTTCTCGACGAAGTTCTCGGACACGGGCGAGTCCGCGACCACGTCGTCGCGCGAGGCGGTGACCACCTTGTCGATGCCGTCCGTCCCGAACTTGCGGAGGATGGCACCCGCCGCCAGCGCCTTGAACGTGGAGGCGTACGCGAACCGGTCGTCCGCCCGGTACCCGACCGTCCGGCCCGTGCCGGTGTCCAGGGCGTAGACGCCGAGCCGTGCGTCGAACTCCCGCTCCAGTGCCTGGAATTCACCGGCCGTGGGCTTGGTGGCCGGCGTCGGTGACGCGGATCGTGCCGCACCGGCCGGTGAACCGGCCCCGGACGCGGTCTGCTGACCGCACGCGGGAAGCGCGGCGAGGGCGAGTAAGCCTGCTGCCGCCCAGGCGGCGCTCCGACGGACGCGAAGCGAATACGTCATGGGAGGGATCTCCAAGCAATCGAAGGGGTAACGGAACCGCCGCCACTCTCCGGCCTTTCAGCGGCCGGGGTCCAAGACCCGAACGCTCGATTCCATGCTGTTTTGGCATAGTGGGGCCCGTGGATCTTGTCGCGGCATGCCGGGCGTTCGTCAGTGTGAGCGAGCACGGCAGCTTCACGGTGGGCGCGGCGGCGGCCCGGACGGCCCAGTCGGTGGTGAGCCGCCGCATCGCCGCGCTGGAACAGCGCCTCGGTGAACGGCTGTTGGACCGGTCCTCGCGGACGGTGACGCTGACGCCCTTCGGCCGGGACATGCTGCCGACGGCGCGGCAACTGGTGCGGCTCGCCGACCGATTGGAGCACGAGGCGGAGGCCGCGCGACGCCGACCGCTGCGGCTCGCCGTACCCGCCGGCTGCCCGACCGCCGCCGTGGCCCGCCTCATCGCCGAGGCACACGAGCAGGGGATCCTCCTCGACCCGTTCCCCGCCGGACCGGCCGAGCGGGCCGACCTCGTGACGTCCCGGCAGGTGCGTGCGGCGCTGCTCGCGGTGGCCCCTACGGAGGCGACCTGGACGGTTCCGCTGGGTCTGGCGGTCGCGCAGGACCCGGGCGGCGGACCGATCTACCTGGACACCCTGCGCCCCGGCCGCGCCGACCGCGACCGGCGGCCCCGGCGCGTGTGGCTCCAGCCGGAGGACGACGTACCGCACGTCGGCGACCGGCTCGCCCGCCTGCGCGACGCGGTCGGCCTACGCCCGGCCCAGCTGACCACCGCCCCCACCCTGGCCACCGCCGCCGCGGACGTACTCAGCCACGGCGACGCCCTGCTGTGCTCGGCCGCGCAGGCCCGCGAACTCGGCCTCCACTGGCGCCCCGTCGGCGAACTGGGCCCCGCCTTCGCGCGCGGGTTCTCGCTGGCCGTGGCGGACGAGTCGGACACCGACGCGGTCCGCGTACGCCAGACATGCGCCCACGGCATCGCCCACTGCCTCGACGCGACGCAGCCCTCGGAGCCAGCCGCATGACCACCCGCACCAAGAGACCACGCCGCACCCCGCACACCCACCCGCGCGACACCACCGGACCGCACCCGGCCCAACCGACCCTCGCACCACCCCTGGCCACCGCCACGCCGGACACACTCAGCCACGGCGACACCCCACCGCACCCGACCGCACAGGCCCACGACCCGCACCCTCACCCGCACCGGCGAGAACCCTCGGAGCCAGCCACATGACCACCCGCACCGAGAGACTGCTCGGGGATCTGCGCCGGGACCTGCGCGAGGGCGGGCTGTTCGGCTCGTTCCTCGTCCGGGACCTGGAGACCGGCGACGAGATCGGCATCGACCCCGACATCGAGTTGCCCGTCGCGTCCCTGGTGAAGATCCCGCTCGCCCTGGTGACGCTGGAACGCGTCCGGCGCGGCGAACTCGACGGCGCCAAGGTGATCGAGGTGCCGCCGGGCCGGATCACCACGCCCGGCCCGACCGGCCTGAGCCGCTTCCGTCACGCGGCCCACATCGCCGTGGAGGACCTGCTCTACCTCAGCACCTGCATCAGCGACAACAGCGCCGCCGACGCCCTCTTCGAGCTCACGCCGCCCGACGAGGTGGGCGCGGTCCTGCACGAGTTGGGGCTGCGCGGCATCGCCGTACGGCACACCATGCGCGAGCTGATGGAAACCCCGGTGGAGCGTTTCGACCCGGCGGACGTACACCTCGCGCACGCCCTCGCGATCGACGCCGGCACCCCGGGGCGCGGCCACCGGGTCCCCCAGCTCGACGTCTCGCGCGCCAACACCGGGACGGCACGGGCCTTCGTCGACCTGCTGCAAGCCCTCTGGCAGGCCCGCCCCCGAACCGAGGACGGACCCGGCACCGAGGACGGCGCCGAGCCCTCGGCGATGGCGATCCACCCCGACGTCGCGGCCCAGGTACGCGGCTTCATGGCCAACAACCTCGTCCGCAACCGCCTCGCCCCGGACTTCGACTCCGACGCCTCCACCTGGTCGTCCAAGACCGGCATGCTGCTCAACCTGCGCCATGAGGTCGGCGTCGTCGAACACGCCGACGGCCAGAGCTACGCGATAGCCGTCCTGACCGAGTCCCGGGTGGCCGCCGGCCGCCAGCCGGGCGCCGACGCACTCATGGGCCAGGTCGCCCGGCGCCTGCGCGACGAACTGCGCTCGAGGTGGATCTAGAGACTCCCGAACGCTACCGGGCCGTGACCGCCAGCTTCGCCCCCAGCGCCACGAACGACCCGGCGAAGCCCCGCCGCAGCCATGTCATCACCCGGGGCCGGGAGGTGACCTGCCTGCGGACGGAGGCCGCGAGCACCCCGTAGGCCGCGAAGACCGCGAAGGTCACCAGCATGAACACCCCGCTGAGCGCCAGCATGCGCGGCAGGGCGTTCGCCTCGCCCGGATCCACGAACTGGGGCAGGAACGCGAAGAAGAAGATCGTCAGCTTCGGATTGAGGAGGTTGACCAGCACGCCCCGCAGGATCACGCGCCCCGAGGAGCGCGGCGCGGCACCCTCGTCGACCGCGATGGCGTCCTTGTCCCTGAGCGTCGCCCACGCCATGTACAAGAGGTAGGCGACACCGGCGTACTTGAGGAGTTGGAAGGCCGTCGCGCTCGCGTGCAACAGCGCGGCGACCCCGGTGATGGTGGCCAGCATGTGCGGCACGATCCCGAGCGTGCACCCGAAGGCGGCGACGACGCTGGCGCGACGGCCGCGGGAGAGACCGGCGGCCAGGGTGTAGACGACGCCGGTGCCGGGGGTGGCGACGACAACAAGGGTGGTCAACAAGAACGCGATACTCATGGCCGACACCCTGCGGCCCCGGGCACCCCGGGTACAGGACCAATCGCCCGCCGTCTACGAGGACCAATGCGCCTCACCTGAAAACGCCGGTTCCCCGCACCCACCCAAGGGGCGCGGGGAACTGCGCGACAAGCCACGACGAACCCGCAGCCGGCGGATCACACGAGCCAGGCGGACGCTGACCCGTCCAACCACCTAGCAGCCGATGAGACGTCCAGCCAGGTAGCCCTCGATCTGGTCGAGAGACACCCGCTCCTGCTTCATCGAGTCCCGCTCACGAACCGTGACGGCGTTGTCCTCAAGCGTGTCGAAGTCAACGGTCACGCAGTACGGCGTACCGATCTCGTCCTGGCGACGGTAGCGGCGCCCGATCGCACCCGCGTCGTCGAACTCGATGTTCCAGTTCTGCCGCAGCGCCTGCGCGAGGCCCTTGGCCTTCGGCGACAGCTCCGGGTTGCGCGAAAGGGGAAGCACGGCCACCTTCACCGGGGCCAGACGGTGGTCCAGACGCAGCACCGTCCGCTTCTCCATCTTGCCCTTGGCGTTGGGCGCCTCGTCCTCGACGTAGGCGTCGAGCAGGAACGCCAGCATCGCCCGCCCGACACCGGCCGCCGGCTCGATGACGTACGGCGTCCAGCGCTCGCCGGCCTCCTGGTCGAAGTAGGAGAGGTCCTGGCCGGAGGCCTTGGAGTGCGCGCCGAGGTCGTAGTCGGTGCGGTTGGCGACGCCCTCCAGCTCGCCCCACTCGTTGCCGCCGAACTGGAAGCGGTACTCGATGTCAGCGGTGCGCTTGGAGTAGTGGGAGAGCTTCTCCTTCGGGTGCTCGTACCACCGCATGTTCTCCTCGCGCAGGCCCAGGCCGGTGTACCAGTTCCAGCGCTGCTCCATCCAGTACTCCTGCCACTTCTCGTCCTCGCCCGGCTTGACGAAGAACTCCATCTCCATCTGCTCGAACTCGCGGGTGCGGAAGATGAAGTTGCCGGGCGTGATCTCGTTGCGGAAGGACTTGCCCATCTGCGCGATGCCGAACGGCGGCTTGCGGCGCGAAGTGGTCTGCACCTGGGCGAAGTTGGTGAAGATGCCCTGGGCGGTCTCGGGGCGCAGGTACGCGATCGAGCCGGAGTCCTGCGTCGGGCCGAGGTGGGTGGAGAGAAGACCCGAGAACTGCTTGGGCTCGGTGAACTGGCCCTTGTTGCCGCAGTTCGGGCAGTTCACATCCGCGAGGCCGTTCTCCGGGAGGTGGCCCTTCTTGGCCTCGTACGCCTCCTCCAGGTGGTCGGCGCGGAACCGCTTGTGGCAGGAGGTGCACTCGGTCAGCGGGTCCGTGAAGGTGGCGACGTGACCGGAGGCGACCCAGACCTCGGGGGCCAGGATCACGGACGAGTCGATACCCACCACGTCCTCGCGCGACGTCACCATGTAGCGCCACCACTGGCGCTTCAGGTTCTCCTTGAGCTCGACACCCAGCGGTCCGTAGTCCCAGGCGGCGCGCTGGCCGCCGTAGATCTCACTGCACGGGAATACGAAGCCACGGCGCTTGCTCAGGCTGACGATGGTGTCGATCTTGTCGGCGGCCACGGTGCTCTCTTCATTACGACGACGGGCGACGAAGCGAGGCGCTTCACAGCGAATGCTTCAGGGTACCGGCGGGGCCTCCCCCTCAACCAAATCGGTATCGCCATCCGTAGCGCTCCGTGGGCGGCCGCTCACGCTTGTTGACAATGGTTTCCACTTTTGCTGAAAATGACTGTCATGAACGTACGACGACACCACATATCCGGCGTTGCCCTCGCGGCCGTGACCGCGCTGGGCCTCGGCTCGCTCTCCGCCTGCTCCTCGGACAGCGCGGCCGCGGGCAACACGGACAAGTTCGACGTGGTCGCGTCGTTCTACCCGATGGCCTTCCTCGCCGAGCAGATAGGCGGCGACCATGTGAAGGTCACCAGCCTGACCAAGCCCGGCCAGGAGCCGCACGACCTGGAGGTCAGCGCCCAGCAGCGCGCGCAGATCGACGATTCCGACGCCGCCCTCTACCTGAAGAGTCTGCAGCCGGCCGTGGACGAGGCCGTTGAGCAGTCCGGCGTCAAGACCAAGATCGATGCCGCCACGCTCACCACGCTGGAGGACCACGGCGCCGTCGAGGACAGCCATGGGCACGAGGGCGAGGAGGCGCACTCCGAAGAGGAGGAGCACGCCCGCGACCCGCACATCTGGCTCGACCCGGTGAAGTACGCCGAGGTCGCCAAGGGCGTCGGCGCCGCCTTCGAGAAGGCGGACCCGGACCACGCGGCCGACTACAAGAAGAACACCGCCGCGCTGGTCAAGAAGCTCGACGCCCTCAACACGCAGTTCACGGACGGCCTGAAGAACACCAAGAGCAAGGTCTTCTTCACCAACCACGCCGCCTTCGGCTACCTCGCCGAGCGCTACGGCCTGACCCAGGAGGCCATCTCCGGCCTCGACCCGGAGAGCGAGCCCAGCCCGGCCCGGATCAAGGAGCTCCAGCAGGAGGCCAAGGCCGACGGCGTCACCACGGTGTTCTACGAGACACTGGTGTCCGACAAGACCGCGAAGACCCTCGCCGACGACGCGGGCCTGAAGACGGACGTCCTCGACCCGCTCGAGGGCATCACCGACAAGTCCAAGGGCGACGACTACTTCGCGGTCATGGAGGCCAACCTCAAGGCGCTGCAGACCGCCCTGGGAGCCAAGTGATCCATCAGGAGGACGGCATGACCGAGCCCGTCATATCACTGCGCGGCGTACACGCCGAGCTGGGCTCGCGCCCCGTCCTGCGCGGAATCGACCTCACCGTGCGCCGCGGTGAGGTCGTCGCGCTGCTCGGGGCAAACGGCTCCGGCAAGTCGACCGCCGTGCGCGGCATCATCGGCCAGGTACCGGTCGCCGCCGGCGAGATCGAGCTGTTCGGCACCGCGCGGGCCCGGTTCCGCGACTGGGCGCGGGTGGGGTACGTCCCGCAGCGCACGACCGCCGCGGGCGGCGTCCCGGCCACGATCACCGAGGTCGTCTCCTCGGGCCGCCTGTCCCGCACCCGCTTCGGCGTCCTGCGCAAGGCCGACCACGCGGCCGTGCGCCGCGCCCTGGAGCTGGTCGGGATGGCCGACCGCGCCAAGGACTCGGTGAACGCCCTCTCTGGCGGCCAGCACCAGCGCGTACTGATAGCCCGTGCCCTGGCCTCCGAGCCCGAACTGCTGATCATGGACGAGCCGATGGCGGGCGTCGACCTGGCCAGCCAGGAGGTCCTGGCCCGCACCCTCAGGGAGCAGGTCGCGGCCGGTACGACGGTCCTGCTGGTCCTGCACGAACTGGGTCCCCTGGAGCCCCTGATCGACCGGGCGGTGGTGCTCCGCGACGGCTGTGTCCTGCACGACGGCCCGCCCCCGAAGGCGGTCGGCCAACACGCGCTGCCCGGCCACGACCACGTCCACCCGCACGCGGCTCACGACGCCGAACCGATCCGGACGGGACTGCTGAGCTGATGGAGATCCTGAACTACGCCTTCATGCAGCGGGCCCTGCTCGCCGCCGTCCTGGTAGGCATCACGGCCCCCGCGATCGGCATTTACCTGGTCCAGCGCCGCCAGGCCCTGATGGGCGACGGAATCGGCCATGTCGCGATGACGGGCGTCGGCCTCGGCTTCCTCCTCTCCTGGTCCCCGGTATGGATGGCGACGCTCGTCTCGATCATCGGCGCGGTCCTCATGGAACTGATCCGCTGGTACGGCAAGACGCGCGGCGACATCGCCCTCGCGATGCTCTTCTACGGCGGTATGGCCGGCGGCGTGATGTTCATCAACCTCGCACCCACCGGCTCGAACGCGAACCTCACCTCCTACCTCTTCGGCTCCCTGTCGACGGTGAGCGAGTCGGACGTGACCGCGATCTGTCTGCTCGCGGCCTTCGTGGTGCTGGTCACGCTCGGCCTGCGCCGCCAGCTGTTCGCGGTGAGCCAGGACGAGGAGTTCGCGAGGGTCACCGGTCTTCCCGTCCGCGCCCTGAACCTGCTGACGGCGATCACGGCGGCCGTGACGGTGACGGTCGCGATGCGCGTCGTCGGCCTGCTGCTGGTCAGCGCGCTGATGGTGGTGCCGGTCGCGGCGGCCCAGCAGCTGAGCCGCAGCTTCGCGGCGACGTTCGCGATCGCCGTCGCCATCGGCGTCACGGTGACGATCGGCGGCACCGTGACCTCGTACTACCAGGACGTGCCGCCCGGCGCGACGATCGTGCTGCTG
Source organism: Streptomyces sp. NPDC093591 (assembly GCF_044764885.1). Lineage (NCBI taxonomy): Bacteria > Bacillati > Actinomycetota > Actinomycetes > Kitasatosporales > Streptomycetaceae > Streptomyces > Streptomyces sp. NPDC093591. The sequence continues at coordinate 37,654 of NZ_JBIWIY010000016.1, read as the reverse complement.
ACCATCGGCGCGTTCATCGCGCTGACGGCCCTGGCGACCCCGCTGGCCCGCCGCAGGGCCCGCGCCCTGGCTGCCGCGCACCCCTCCGGCGACCCCGCGGAGTGCGCGATTCCGGCCAGCCGGGGGACCGACGGCAAGGTGAGCGTCTGACCGCTCTCAGTCCGGGCTGGCACAATGGCCCGGCAAGGCGCAGACGTGAGGAGGAACCGGTGACGACCGCAGGACCGCCCGTGAAGGGCCGAGCCACTCGGCAGCGGGCCGCCGTGGCGGCGGCCCTTGACGAGGTCGACGAGTTCCGCAGCGCGCAGGATCTCCACGACATGCTCAAGCACAAGGGCGACTCGGTCGGGCTCACCACGGTCTACCGCACCCTGCAGTCCCTGGCCGACGCGGGCGAGGTCGACGTCCTGCGCACCTCCGACGGCGAGTCGGTGTACCGCCGCTGCTCCACCGGCGAACACCACCACCACCTGGTCTGCCGCGTCTGCGGCAAGGCCGTCGAGGTCGAGGGCCCGGCGGTGGAGAAGTGGGCGGACGCGATCGCGGCCGAGCACGGCTACGTCAACGTGGCGCACACGGTGGAGATCTTCGGTACGTGTGCGGAGTGCGCCACGGCTTGAGCCGCTGAGGGTTTTTAGTGCGAGCGCCGCACGCTCTGCTGCGCCAGGTACCGCAGTCGCGTGCGGTGCGGGGTGTCAGGAAGCAGGTCCAACAACTTTTGCGCCTGCCTGGCATAGGCGTGCGCGACTGAGCGAGCCCGATCGAGCGCGCCGGTCTCCCGCACCAGCTTCCGCAACTCGGGGAAGGCCGCCTCCCGCATCCGGATCACGCCATACGGCGTCCAGGCGGGCCCGGCGCTCCGGACCGGCGTGTTCGTGGGCGAGCAGCACCGGCAGGGTGGGCCGGTGGTTACGCAGTTCGCTCGCGGGGTCCTTGCCGACGTCCTGCGGGGAGCCGTCGTAGGGCAGCAGGTCGTCGCGGATCTGGAACGCCATCCCTAGGGCCGTACCGAAGCCGTCGAGCGCGTCAGCGTGTTGGCCGCCGCCGCCAAGTTGCGCACCGAGCCGGCAGGAGAGCCCGAAGAGTACGGCTGTCTTCAAGCGGGCCATCTCCAGATAGCGCTCCCGCCCGCAGGTCAGGTCGTCCTCGATCTCCAGCTCCATGGCCACGCCCCTGGCCATGGCTTCCGCGGTGACGCTCATGCCGTGCCATGCCATGTTGACCTGTTCCGCGCTGTTGCCGCGCGTCAGGCATTCCGTGAGGCACTGCATGGCGGACATGTAGAGGGCGTTGGCGAAGCCCTGACCGAAGCGGCGCGGTGCGGTGTCCCGGCCCCGCCGCTGCTGGTCGCCGTCGATGATGTCGTCGTGCATGAGGCTGGCGACATGGATCATCTCCATGGCGACCGGCGGGCAGCACGGCCTCCGGCGATCCCCCCGCAGAACCGGCGCTCTCCAGGACCAGCACCGGCCTGAGCAGTTTGCCCGGCGGCAGCAGGGCGTGCTGCTGGATACGGGCGAGGGCATCGTCGTCGGCGCCCGTGACGCGGCGGGTGAGCTCGGCGCCGGCGGCTCGGTGGGTGGGCCACTGGCGGATGTCCTGGGGCGTCTTGGTGGGGGCGTCGGCCGTACGTGGCTCGGGTACGGTCGCCGACTGCCGCAGCGTCACCAGCGCGAGCCGCTTGAGTTCCGCCTTGCGGATGTGCGGGACGCGGCGCAGGACCGCGGGCAGATCGCTGGTGACGGCGTCGAGGTGGGACCGGTGCAGGGAGCCCATCGCCTCGATCGCGGCCGCGCCGTACGGGGGGAGTCCGGCGGCCAGTTTGTCGCCGTAGGCGAGGAGTTCGCGGGCCTGCGCGGCGGACCGGCGCAGCGCCTCCAGCACGCCGGGGGTGGCGCGGCGTTCGAGAAGTTCCGAGCGATCGGCCCCGCAGGCGCGCAGCATTTCATCGGAGATCCCGGCCCAGCCGCGCGCCAGGTCCTGGGAGAGGTCCCGGAGATTGTCCACCCGGTCAAGGCCGGCACCGAAGGCCATGGCGAGTTCGTCGAGGACAGGATCGTCGCTGGGGCAGCCGAGCAGAGAGGGACATCCGGACGGGGGTGCCAGCGACGCCTCGGGCCAAAGCGGAGAGCTCTTCCTCGGTGGTGAAACGGGTACGGCCGAGGTCGGCGCGGGTGGTAGTGATGAACTCCTCCACCGGCTGCCGGGGAAGCGGAAAGCGGGTGATGGCGTGCACGAGGGCGGCACGGACGGGATGTTCGGAGGTACCGGCGCTGATCTCTTCGAGCAGCAGTCCGGTCTCGCGGTCGAAGCGGCCCGGGCTGGACATGTCACCGTCGTCGGCCAGGTCGTCCACCCACCGCACGAGTCCTCCCACGGCGGCCATCGCGGGGCGGTGTCGCGCGGGCAGCAGGGCGCCCGGCATGGCCATGCCGCGGTCGGTCTTCAGGGCCAGTTGGAGGCAGGTGCGGTACGAGTTCCGCAGCCTGGTGTCCGTGATTCCGGAGGCCGTTAGGCAGTCATTGAACTTGTCGATCTCCCAGCGAGCCACGACGCTGCCTTTCTTCTTCTGAGTACGGGGCCGGGGCCCAGGTAACGGTCATCGTGCCGCCCGTGGAGAGCAGCAGAAACCCGAGGAACAGACCGCCCAGGTTGGCCATGACGAGACTGACGAAGGCGGCGGCGAGGGCGAGGACGCCGGGGAGGATGCGCCGGCCGGGAGCCCACCAGGCGAGGCCGCCGGATGCCAGGCCGACGGCACACACAAGCCACCCGGTGGCCCCGGCGAGCCCGGAAAACTGAACCAGCCCGAGTCCACCCCAAGTGGTCCATACGCCCTCAAGCCCACCGACCATGATCAGTAGCCCACCCCAGAACGGCCGGGACCGACGCCACACCGCCCAGCTCACGAGCAGCCGTTCCCGTCACGGCTGACGCCGGCGTGGAAGCCCTGGGCCGACATGGTGGCGGCGGTGTAGGAGCGCGGCTTGATGGTGACCTGCGAGGCCTTGAAGGAACCGGCGGTGAGTTCGAAGGGACGCGAGGTCTCGGAGCCGTTGGCTTCCACGTCCAGCCCGGCGTCGGACATGGACAGACGGGAAGCGGACAGCCCGGCGGCTTCGATGGTGAACCCGGATGCGGTCATGGACTCCATGCCGATGTAGACGATGAACCGCCCGGCGAGAGGGAGACGCACGGGGGACGTGAGGCACACCCGCTCGGCCCGAAAGTCCTTGAACAACTCGACGAACGCAGCGTCGGACTTGCCACCGGGGGCGAGAGACAACCCGGAGACGGAGACACGATCAGTGGTGATGGTGACGGGCGCCCGCCCGGCAAGAGACACCTCGACGGCACCGGCGTTACCACTGACGACCAGAGCAAGGGCGGCGCCGTGAACGGCCGCCAGCACAGGGACGCAGTACCGCCACCGAACCCGCCGCTCCCCCAGTCGGACTTTCCGCAAGGACACGGCCGGGTGAGGGGTCGGCAAGCCCTGCTGATTCAAGACGGGTATTTCGAGCCACTTTGCCGCATTCATTACCAACGTGCCCAGCCTGAAATGCCTGGAAGTTCCATGCCGGCGGAAACCTTCCGCCTCATTTCGACGCCCGGAAGGCCGTGAAGACGCACATAGGGTGAGGTATGCGCTTTTATCTGGTTCGCGGTTCCCTTGATGTGGTGACGGTGCGGTGATCGGAATGCCCGTGTCGATGGGCGTGCCTCCGGTACGATCTGGTTATGTCTGACGGACTCCCTTTGAGTGAGGTATTGGCGAGCCTTCGCAGGGAACTCGCCATCGCTCACGGCCAACGTGATCCGCTCATGCCATTACAGGTAAAGGCGATCGAGGTTGAGCTCACGGTCGAGGTGGCCAAACAAACCGCGGCCGACGCGGGTATCAGCTGGCTCGTGGTCGCCAAAGGAAGTAGAACTTCCGCGTCAACGCACTCTCATAAATTGACGCTCACCCTGGATCCCGGTTTCGTCGATTCCAACGGGAACCGGGGCGAGCTTCCGGTCACGCCCTCGGTGCTGATCCGGGATGACGGCTGAAATGGCCGAGACCCGCACCGCCCGAGTGGCCAAAATCAGATTCGATGCGGCCGACGGCCGAGTGTTCCTCGGCAGCGGGTTTCTGCTCGCCGACGGCCTCGTCCTGACCGCCCAGCACGTCGTGACGAAGGCGTACGAGTACGCCGGCGGCCGCGTTCCCGCGCGGCGGTTCACAGTCAAGCTGGAGGGATCCACGTCGGCGGCGGTCGCGGAGATCGTCCCGCTGGAAGCCGACGGTCTCGACGCCGCGCTGCTCATTGTCCCCGACTTGGACGCGCCCAGAGGCACCGCCGCCCTCGGAGGCACCCACCACGGCGCCCAGGCGCTGGAGAACTGCCGCATCATCGGATACCCGGTCGCGGGCATCGAATCCGGCTCCGCGTCGCCCAAGCCGATCGTCGTGCGGGTGAATCTCGCCCCGGTGGCCGGCGACGACACGGCGCTCGCGATTCAGGTCATCGACCCGACGCCGCGGGCCGACGAGGATTGGGGCGGGATCTCGGGGGCGGGCGTGATCGGCCCGGGCGGGCATCTGCTGGGCATCGTGACCAGCGTCCCCAGGCAGTGGAACGGCCGCCTGCGCGGCGTCTCGATCGCCGAGATGAAGTCGGCAGCCCAGCGGTACGCGGCGACTGCACTCGAACCGCTGCGGAACCTTCCCCTCGACGATCTGTCGGTGCGGCCGCCGGTCTTCCGCGCCGAGAACTGGTCCAGTGACCCGCCGCGGCTGTCCGACGCGAGCCTCTTCGCCTTTGTGAACTACCGGTTCCGCCAGGTCGAGTTCGTCAACGACGGCCAGAGCGAAGCGGTGCTCGACCGCATCGTCGGCTGGGCGAACAATCTGCCGCCGAGACCGGATCTGAGGATCGCGCGGCTGACCGGTCCGGCCGGGGTGGGCAAGTCCAGGATCGCCGCCGAGGCCTGCCGGAGACTCACCGGGGACCTGAGCACGACGTGGCAGGCGGGATTCGCCGACTACGACAAGCTCTCCGGCACACACAGCTTCGCCACGCCGCATTTCATCGTCTTCGACTATGCCGAGCACCAGCACGAACTGGTTGGCGCGTTCATCGAGAACCTCTTTGAGCAGGCGATCAATGCCGGCCACCTCGGCGCCTCGGTCCGGCTCCTCGTCATCACCCGCAGCGAGGATGCCTGGCCGGGGCAGCTCCGTCCCCGCAATGTCGATCTCCCCTCGCTGCTCACCGGCTCCTTCGACCTGACCACACAGGCGTTCGATGAGCCGGATGTCCGCGAACGGCATGCCGAAGCCGCCTATCGCTCCTTCAGCAGGGCCATCGGCGGACCGGACGCGCCACGGGATCTGCCGTCCGAAGAGCTCCGGCGGATCGCCGAGTACGACCGGCCGCTGCTCGTCCACGTCGCCGCCTTGCTGGCGGCCTCCGGCCGGGCTGTGCCCATCTCCGCCGCCGACGACTCGGCGCATCTGCTCCTTGACAGGCTCATCGACCTCGAAGTCGGCCGTCTGACCAGGTCGAGCGGGGCGCATACGGACGGCGCGACCGCGCTGGCGGATCGCGGCCGGGCGATGCAGGCGCTCTGCGTCGTGACACTCACGGCTCCGACTGTGCAGGATCTCGTGGAACTGCTGGAATCAACGCCCGCTTTCCAGGACGAGCCGGAGTGGTCCCGCGGGAACGTCGCCAACGCGCTGCACCGCCGCTACCCGGCCACAGTCGTCGCGGACGGAGCCTCGGGCGCCCTGGTCGCGCCGATCGAACCAGATCTGATCGCCTCTCACCTGCTCGCGACCGCGGAGGGCCGAGCCGCTCTCGTCGAGCGGCTCGTCGTTTCGCGCGCCGTCGCCGCGCACCCGGCGTATCTCGCGCGCCTGCTGAACTCCCTCGCGCTCGCCGCGGACGACTACCCCGAGGTCAGTGACGATCTCAGAAGCCACCTGGGGCAATCCCTCGCTCAACTCGTCGACAGCGCCGACGCCTCGCAATCGCTCTCGGAACTGCTCCAGGCGCATCTGCGGCGCCTGGTGGACGTCGCCGTGGAACTCGCCGGGCGGCAGGACCTGAGGGCGGCACGGCAGCTGACCACCGCACTCGGCCTGCCCTATCTGACCGGGGCGGATGTCATCAACGAGGCCGCGTATCACGCTCACTTCACCGTGCCGCACCCGCACGATGCGCTCGACGGGCTCTCGGCCGCGCTCGCGGCTCGGGGTGTGGTTCACCGAACCGCCTCGGGTGAACCGGAGGACATGTATGGCATCTACCTGAACTACGGTGCCCGCCTGCGCTATCTCGGCGAGGCGACCCGAGCTCTGAACGCCACAAGGAGCGGAATCGGCTACCTCGAGGAGGCGGTCGCAGCCGGTCGGCGAGACCGGCGGGCAACATTGGCGACCGCGCTGCACAATCTGGCCGGCGCTCTCGCGGCCGCCGGCGAATACGACGAAGCCCTGCGCACGGCCGAACGCGCGGTGGACTACCTGACCGAGCTCGTCGCCGAAGACCGTAGGAAGCACCTCCACTTCCTGTCGCTTGCGCAGGCCCAGTACAGCGGTGAGTTGCGCAGGGCGGAGCGCGCGGCCGAGGCGCTCACGGTGTCCCGCCAGGCGTTCCAGGGCTGCGAGGAGCTGGCCCACTGGGGCTACAAGGCGTACAAGGCTTATCTGCCGTACATGACCCAGATCACGGGAATGCTCGCCGACGCCCTCGCCGACAACGATGAGCCGAACGAGTCCCTCATGCTGCACCAGTACAGCACCTTTCTCGCCGAGGAACTCGTCGACCAGGACAGGGCCGCGTCCCTGAGCGAGCTGGCGGTCCAGACCGACGGACTCGCCGTGAGCTATTACGTCCTCGGCAGAATGGACGACGCGGTCGCCGCGATCTCCAGGACCGTCGCGGTCTACGAGGAGCTTGTCGAGGACGGCGAGGAGCGCTATCTCCGCCCTCTCCTGAGAGCGTACGAGACGGCGGTCAGGTTTCGCTGTGCGGCGGGGCAGGATCTCGAAACGGCCCTGCGGATCTGCAACGACGGACGTGCCATCGCCGAGAACCTGGAGCAGACCGGCCGGGAGCTCGTGGGGAATCTCGGTATGAGGCTCCGGATGACGGACACCGATCTCGGCTTCAAGTTCTCCCGGGCGATCGATCAGACGATCGAGATCCTGATCGACCTGGCCCAGGGTCGCCTGAGCGGGGATCCTGACTTGCCGAAAAAAGGGTCATCGATCGTGTTCGACGGAACCGACGTGGATCCGGCGACGCTCGCCGGACTGGAGGAACTCACGCAGAGCATGGGGCCGGGCGACAAGATCTACGTCTATACCGACAACAGCCTGCTTCTCCCGCGCCTCCAAAAACTCCTGGAGTTCATCCGGTCGGAACCGGTGATCCGGATGCGCGTGATGCGGATGCTCGCGGATTCGACGAACGAGACGAACGAGGGACTCGAAGCCTGCCTGCGGGCTCTGCCCAGCGTCGCGAAAGCCCTCCAGGCCGACGCCGTCGATGGCGCGGGCCAGAAGCAGCTTCGCGAATTCCTGGAGGACCACGAAACCCTCGCACACCTGGATCCGGACGACCGGGCGCACTGGGGGTCCTTCAAACTGGCGGTGGGTGCCCTCGGCATGCTCGGCGGGCCGGCCGTGAGGCTCGGGGCGAATTCCGAGACATTCCGTGTCATCGTTCCCGGAATTCTCCGCTACACATATCTGGCCGGTGACCGTCTGGCCGGGCTCACCGCCGGATGGTTCGTCAAGAGCGTGTGGAAAGGCGTCCTGGACCCCGATCATCGGGACTTCATCGCGCTGAACGACCGGTTCGCCGGGAACGTGTTCGCCTCAGGTGATCACGGGCGAGCCCTGGCCCTCTGGAAGGACGTGGTCGACCGGCGCGAGCGGGTTCTCGGGCCGGATGACCGGCGCACGATCGTCGCCACCGGCAACCTCGCCGTCTGCCTCCTCACGTTCGCCGAATTCGATCAGGCGGCGGCTCTCTTCGAGTCGGCCATCGGACGCGGCGATCGAGTCATCGGGCCAGATGACCCCGACGTGCTGCGGCTGCGGAGCAATCACGCCGGACTGCTTTTCAGACGCCGGCGATACGACGAGGCGCTGGCGCTCCAGCAGGACCTGTTGCGCAGATACACGGACATCCTCGGCGCCGACCACCAGGAAGCACTCAGCGTTGCGGGCGACCTGGCCCTTACCTTGCGGGCGCTCAGGCGATACTCGCAAGCAGAGGTTCTGGCAGAGGTCACCCTGGAGCGGGCCATGCGGATATTCGGGGTGGGGGATCGGCGAACGCGGCGATACGAGGAGAGGCTCCGACGGATCAATGAACCGCTCGAAGCCGACGAGGACGACGCGGAAGACGAGGACTGAGCGTCAAACGTCGGCCGGGCTGAGTACGTCAGCCCGGCCGACGTCACCGTCAGTCCTCCGTCCGCCCCTCCATCGCCAGCAACTCCTCATTCGGGATCGCTCCCCCAAAACGCCGGTCACGCGACGCGAACTCCAGACAGGCTCGCCACAGGTCACGTCGGTCGAAGTCCGGCCACAGCACGTCCTGGAAGACCATCTCGGCGTAAGCGCTCTGCCAGAGAAGGTAGTTGGACGTACGCTGCTCACCACTCGGCCGCAGGAACAGATCAACGTCCGGCATGTCCGGGTAGTACATGTACTTCGCGAAGGTCTTCTCATTCACCTTCGAAGGATCCAGCCGCCCGGCCTTCACATCCTCCGCGAGGGCCTGCGCGGCATCCGCGATCTCGGCCCGCCCGCCGTAGTTCATGCAGAAGTACAGCGTCAGCCGGTCGTTGTCCTTGGTCTGCTCCTGCGCGACCTGAAGCTCCTTGGCGACCGACTTCCACAGCTTGGGCATCCGGCCGACCCACCGCACCCGGATCCCCAGCTCGTCGAGCTGGTCCCGGGTCTTGCGGATGAAGTCCCGGTTGAAGTTCATCAGGAAGCGCACCTCGTCCGGCGACCGCTTCCAGTTCTCGGTGGAGAAGGCGTACAGGGAGATCGCCCCCACACCCATCTCCACCGCACCCTGCAGAACGTCCAGCACCCGCTCGGCACCGACCTTGTGCCCCTCGGTCCGCGGCAGCCCACGTTCCTTCGCCCAGCGGCCGTTCCCGTCCATGACGATCGCCACATGGTTGGGGACGAGCTCGCCAGGGAGCTTCGGCGGGCGGGCACCGGACGGATGCGGCTCCGGCGTCTTGTACTCGCGGCGCCGACGCCCCAGGAACCCACTCACGGCCATGTGCTTCTCGTCTCCCTTGCTTCTACTTCTCGACGTAGCGAAGTGAGCGCAGCCCGCGCTCCAGGTGCCAGTGCAGGTAGGCGGACACCAGCCCGCTGCCCTCCCGGACGTACCGCGCCTCGCAGGCGTCCGCGGTCTCCCAGTCTCCCGTAAGCAGCGCGGCCAGCAGCTCCAGGGTCTGCGGCGACGGTACGACGCTACCGGCCACCCGGCAGTCGACGCAGACCGAGCCACCGGAGGCCACCGAGAAGAAGCGGTTCGGCCCGGGCATCCCGCACTTGGCACAGTCGCTGAAGGAGGGGGCGTAGCCGTTGACGGCGAGCGACCGCAGCAGGAAGGCGTCGAGAACGAGGTGCGGCGCGTGCTCGCCACGGGACAGCGTCCGCAGCGCGCCCACGAGCAGCAGGTACTGCTGCACGGCAGGCTCACCCTCGTGATCGGTGAACCGCTCGGCGGTCTCCAGCATGGCCGTCCCGGCGGTGTACCGCGCGTAGTCGGTGACGATCCCGCCGCCGTACGGCGCGATGGTCTCGCTCTGCGTGCACAGCGGCAGCCCGCGCCCGATCAGCTCACTCCCCCGCGCGAAGAACTGCACGTCGACGTGGGAGAAGGGTTCGAGCCGCGCCCCGAACTTCGACTTGGTCCGCCGCACCCCCCGGGCCACGGCCCGCACCCGCCCGTGCCCACGAGTGAGCAGGGTGATGATCCGGTCCGCCTCACCCAGCTTCTGGGTCCGCAGCACGATGCCGTCGTCCCGGAAGAGACTCATCGCACACCCCCGCGGGCTTTCGGCCGGGGGTCCGGGGGTTGCCCCCCGGGACAGCACAGCATGATCCGGTCCGCCTCACCCAGCTTCTGGGTCCGCAGCACGATGCCGTCGTCCCGGAAGAGACTCATCGCACACCCCCGCGTCCCCCGGGGCAGCACAGCATGATCCGGTCCGCCTCACCCGGCTTCCGGGTGCGCAGCGCGATGCCGTCGTCGCGGAACAGACTCATGGGGTCATTCTCTCGTACGGCAGGAGTCAGCGGGCGCGGTCGGGGTGGCTGATGGCGTCCCAGGGGGCGAGGTTCCAAGGGCTGGAACGATTCTCCGGGTCCAGCAGGGAGCGCAGGTGCGCGTCGGCGACGTCCTGCGGTGCCGCGAAACCGGCGTCCTCCGTGCCCCGCAGCCCGTCCCGCCACACCTTCCGCCCGAGCAGATAGTGAGCGGCGTACTCCCGCCACGAGCCGTACGTCCCCGCCACCGCCGGCACGATGTTCTTCAGCGCGGTCCAGGCCTCGGACTCGCCGATCAGCCCGCCGGCGAAGCCACGGCGGGCGATGTCGACGTACAGGGCAGCGTCCCAGGCGAGCGGCGAGACACCGGTGAGCCGGTACGCCCGGGCCCGGTAGCCGCTGCGGGACAGGTCGTCGAGCCGGCCGGCCAGCTGCTCACGCGAGGTGATCTCCCACTGGTCGGCCAGCCAGCGCCGCGCGCTGTCGTCGTCGATCCGCGTGAACGGGTACAGCGTGGTGCGCGAGGCGCCACGGTCCCGGCTCACCGGCGCGCTCAGCGACACCATCCACAGCTGGTGCGAGGTGAGCGGCACGGGGTAGCGGCGGGACGCCTTCGCGCCACGTCTCCTCCATCTCCACAAAGCCATGCCGCCGCACCTTACGTGCCCACCGTTACGTCAAGGAACCTCACCCCGGCTGCGTGCGTTCGCGTACGCCGTCGCCGCGCGCAGCCGCTCGGCGGGGCTTGCCGTGCGTACGGACGCCGGCTCGGCGTCCCACTCCTTGCCGCCTCCGTACGGTCTGAGTTGGACGTACGGTCCCTCGTGACCCATGACGATGCCGATTCTCCCCGAACGAGTGTCGACGACGTAGGCGCCGATCGGTGGCTTCATCGCAGGACCGCCGCGAGGCGCTGCGCGGTCTCGACGGAACAACGGCCCAATTCGACGAGCGGGCAAGGGGCTTCACGCGCAAGACTCGCCGGATCGATCCGGAGTGTCGGAAGCGTAATTCCTGCCTTCTCCAGCGCCGCCCGCAATTCCTTCACTGCTTCCTCCGCTTCTTCGACGCAGCGCGCCGAGTGTCGTGCCGTCACGTCACTCCCCTCATATTTGGGTTTCACCCTTTTCATCTCCATGGTGACCTGCGACGCCTACACTCGGCAGGAGTCTGTGCCCTACAAGTGCAGGGCAGTACAAGGGGGTTGGCCATGGCCAATGGTTCGCGTCAGGCGGCCTGGGAGTTCTTCGGGTCCGAGCTGAAGCGACATCGGGAGAACGCGGGGCTCACTCAGGTGGAGTTGGGCTTGCGGGTGTTTGTCTCCGGCGGATACATCGGGCAGTTCGAACAGGCAATTCGAAAGCCGCAATTGGATGTCGCCCAGCGGATTGACCAGACGCTACAAACCGACGGTATTTTCGAGCGGATGTGGCGACGGCTGATCAATGACCAGAGGTACGCCGATTACTTCGCCAGGGTCGTGGAGCTGGAGCGCCTGGCCACGAAGATCTGCGAGTTCGCGCCTGCACTGGTGCCGGGCCTGTTGCAGACGGCGGGGTACGCGCGGGCGGTGACCCTGGCTATGAACCCGTTCGCGACAGACGAGCACATCGAGGACAAGGTGTCCGGCCGACTGGAGCGCCAGCACATCCTCAAGGACGCTACAAGGCCCGTGTATTGGGTCGTACTCCACGAGAACGTGCTGCGCATCCCGGTTGGCGGCCCTGCGGTCATGGCGGAGCAGCTTGAGCGCGTGGCAGCGATGGCACGGGAGCGGACCCTGCTGGTGCAAGTGCTGCCGTATGCGGCAGGCGCGTATGCCGTGATGACCGGCGACCTGAAGCTCATGGAGTTCGAGGACGCCCCGCCCACCGCCTATACAGAAGCGGTGTATTCGGGGAACCTCCTCGACGATCCGGCTGTGGTGAAGCGCGCGTACACGGCATACGATCTGCTGAGGGCCGCCGCACTGTCGCCAGAGGCGTCCCTGGTCCTGATCGAGCAGGCGGCGGAGGAGTTCAGACGATGCGCGAGTACGACCTGAGCAACGCCCGCTGGCGCAAGAGCTCCTACAGCGACGGCAACGGCGGAAACTGCATCGAGGTAGCCGACGGAGTCCCCGGCACCGTCCCCGTCCGAGACACCAAACTCGCCTCGGACAGCCCCGTACTCCTCATCCCCGCCCCCGCCTGGAGCAGGTTCCTCACGTCCCTGAAGTGACCCTCGGCAGCGGAGGACCACAGACGATGCGCGAGTACGACCTGAGCAACGCCCGCTGGTGCAAGAGCAGCTACAGCAACGGACAAGGCGGCGACTGCGTCGAGGTCGCGTACGACTTCCTTGACGCCGCCCGCTGGCGTAAGAGCACCTACAGCAACGGCGAAGGCGGGAACTGCCTCGAGGTAGCCGACGGAGTCCCCGGCATCATCCCCGTCCGAGACACCAAACTCGCCTCGGACAGCCCCGTACTCCTCATCCCCGCCCCCGCCTGGCAAGGCTTCGTCACCTCTCTGAAGTGACCCTCGGGACCGGGTCCGGCTCCGGGTCGGCGTCCCGGTCGGGGTCCGGCTCCGTCGCCGCCCACAGTTCCGCGAACTGGCTGATGCGGTCCTCGATGTGGTCCGGCTCCGCCCTCAGCCAGGTGCCGTCCGGGTTGGACTGAAGGTCCGGCTTGGTCTCGTAGCACATCTCGCCGTCGAAGATGATGAAGTCGTTCACCCTGGGGTTGGACTCCATCAGTGACCGCACGGCGATCCGCGCCTCGATGCCCCGCCTGCGCTGGTCCTCGCACAGCGCTCTGAGTTCCGGCGTGACCTCCTCCGGGACCCGTACGACGAACAGGCGCCGGATCTCCACGCCCCGCCTCCTGATCGCCTTCTCCTGCGCGGCGAGGTACCGCTCGGCGGGCCCGCTGGTCCAGAACTCCCGGTCCACCGAGGTGCTGGTGGCGTCGAGGGTCATCTTGACGCAGTCGGTGATGTCGATGAGCCACTCGTGGTTCTCGCCGGGGCACTCCGCGCTGCCGCTGCCGAGCCCTTCCATCGTCTTGGCGAGGCGGCCGAGTTCCTTCTCGGCGAAGGCCTGCACGATGTCGCCGCCCTGCTCACGGACCTTGGTGTAGCCGAGGACCAGCCGGGTCACCTCGTCGGAGCGGAGCACCGAACCGTCGACCTGGCTGAACAGCGTCGTCGCGGCGAGGATCTCGTTGAAGCGGGTGTCGACCTTCTCGAACCGCTCCCCGAAGTCGATCAGGTACTGCACGATCAGTGCCGCGCTGCCGATGACGATGGACGCCACCCACTGCCAGATGTTGCCGTCGTCCTGGTCCAGGATGCTGGTCAGCAGGAAGGCCCCACCCGCCGCCGAAGCGGTGATCAGGATCCGCCAGAACATCTTGGGCATGCGCGGCTCCGGGCGCGGTGGGTGACCGTTGTTCCCTGTGCCTAAGGGCGCTCCGTTCATTTCTCATCCCCCGTGTCTGTATGCGGTTTCGGTTCCGCCCCTCAGCGCGGGCTCAGCGCCTGGTGCGGTGTCGCCACGGCCTGGAGGGCCAGCCGGTCTCTGATGCGCCGGCTGAGGTTCTCCCATTGGCGGGAGAACCCCGGTTTCTGTTCCAGTACGTCCCACAGGTGACCCAGCGCGGGGTCCACGTGTGCGCGCGGCATCCACAGATGCAGTAGGTGCACCACGACCGGATGGAGCGCCTCGACGACCGAGGGGCCGTCCGCCGCGCCGATCCTGTTGTTGTCAAGCATGAGCTGAACAGTCGTCAAAAGCCAGTCGTGCAGGGCGAGATCCTCGCAGAGACCGGCCGCGGCGGCGGCCGGGACGTCTTCCGGCAGCCGTAACTCCATGGTGCGCAGCCCGCCTTCGGCCACGGTGAAGTTCGTCAGGGCGGCGCGCTCGCCCGCGGGCTGGCGTCGCGCCACCCAACGCAGGTGTGTGGGACGGGACTTGAAGGGCACGCGGCGGTCCAGGAGCGCGTGGCGGCGGAGCTGGGCCAGCAGGCCCTCGGCGATCGTCCCGAGGTCGAGTTCACCGCGTCCGGCGCCGCGCAACACTCCCTCGGCGGTGGCCTGTTGGGGCAGTTTGCCGAACGGTTCGACCAGACCCGGGCGGACCAGGTACTGCCCCCAGGGGCGCCGGATGTCGGGCCCGGCGGCCGGGACGCTGAAGTACGCGGTCGACTGCAACAGGCGGCCCTCGGTCAGCGCCGCGCGGGCGACGACCGTACCGACGGCCCGGACCTTGCTGCCGTTGGAGGTGGGCAGCCGGCAGTCCACCCCGGTCAGCACCTCGGGGGAAAGGGCGTACATGGTGGGCCGCAGGGAGACCCGGACGGGTTCGTCGGCGCGGAGCTTGAGGAGCTGGGCGGCGGCCCGGCCGTCCAGCGCCTGGAAGGACGGCAGCAGACAGGTACGCACCTCCCCGCAGGCGAGGACGGAACGCGCCGACTGTCCCCGGGCCGCCGTCATCTCAGGTCCCCTCAGCCTCGGAGGAGTCGCCGGGCTCCTCGTAGAAGACGTATGTGGCGCGCTGTGCGACGGCGGCCGGTACCGCCATCCCCTCCCCGCCGGACCGGTCGGCGACCTGCTTCAGTGCCCCGGCGTCGACGTCTATCTGGTCCAGGATGAGCCGTACGGCGTCCTCGACGGCGAGGAACCGGTTCGGCATGAGTGTGCAGGTGCGGTAGGCGCTGAAGGCCGCTGTGGTGTCGGTGAGCTTGATCAGGGGCGGCAGCCGGTCCCAGTCGTGCGGGAACTCCTCGCCCGTCCAGGCCTGCGGCACCAGCACGGGCTCACCGAGGTGCCGTAACAGCCCCAGCCGGGCCAGTTGCCATACGGCGGCCAGGAAAGGGCAGGACCACAGGCGCTGGCCGTCCTTCTCGGACCACAGCTCCACGTCCATGAAGACGGAGTGGTTGCGGGCCGCGGTCTCCTGGGGCGGCTGCCACCCCTTGACCTCGCCCAGGGCGCTGCGGGACATCGTGGGCGTGCGCTGGCCGTTGGCGAGCCAGCCGGTCTGGCTGACGGGTGGGCGGGAGCCGTAGCTGCCGGGCGGCGGTGACTCGACGAGGCGGTGCATGACCGATTCGGCGAGCTCGATGCGGTCGGCGACCGCGCAGGCCGACTCGCGGGCGAGGTAGTCGATGACGAGGCCCGCCTTCTCGGCCTCCTTCAGCACCATCGGGATCAGTTCGGCCGGGGTGGAGAAGCGGGTGAAGTAGTCGTCGATGAGGAAGCAGGTGCTGATGCGCGGCCGCTTGCTGCGGCGGGCGGCGGAGGCGCGCACCGCGTCCACCCAGATCCGTACCTCGGCGAAGTGCTCGCGCAGCCGGTCGGGCCCCGCCTCGAAGTCCTCCATGTAGAGGTGGCCCAGCTCCAGGGAGAGATGGGACAGCGGCACGGACTTGGTGACGGGCTCGGCGGTGGTCTCCCGGAAGACGGCTTGGGCTTCGGTCATGCCTCCTCCCAGGCCTCGTCGTCGGTCAGCCGTGCGGCGAGCCGGCTCAGCGCCGTCCAGGTCTCCTGGTTGGCGATCTTGCTGTCGAGCACGTCCACGTCCGTGATGAGCTGCTCCCGCCACTGCAGGACCGGTTCGAGGGGTACGGAGCCGAGGAGCTGGCTGTAGCCGATACCGGCGGTGGAGGCGAGCTGCTTGAGGTCGCCGTCGGTCTTGCGCATCCACGCCGACTGGGTGGGCGAGACCTGGGACCACAGCGCCGACTCGGGGTCGGGTACGGCGCTCCGTACGAAACGGATGGCACCCCGCAGCGCATCCTCGTCGTGGCCGCGGTCGACGCCGCCGGCGACGATGCCGCGCCTGCCGAAGACGAGGCTGGCGGCGGCCGCCACATGCTGGCGGGTCCAGCGGTGGAAGACCAGCCAGCGGGCCGTGACCTCGCTCATCTCGGGCTGTGCGGTGGCCTCCAGGGCCATGTCGACGGCGTAGGAACGGCCGGCGCTGAGGTCGACGATGACCAGGTCGAACTCGTAGTACAGCTTCATCAGCAGGTCGACGCACCGGCGCAGGTTGTCGTCGGTGGTGGCGAACTCGCCGCCGCTGACGTCGCCGGGCATCAGCACCAGCCGGCCGCAGCCGGGCGGGGGGTCGCGCAGCACCTGGTGCTCGGTCTTGGCCCAGACGTCGATCCGCTCCGGCTCGCTGACCTCGCCTATCAGATAGGCGTGCAGGCCGCGGTCCTCGGTGTCCTCACGGGCGTCGGCCACGTCGAAGACGGCGACCGCGGTGGGTGAGCCGAAGTCGAAGTCCAGGTAGCAGACGTCGTCCCCGGCCAGCGCCCGGTGGTAGGCGAGGTTGGCACTGGTGACGGAGCGGCCCGTGCCTCCCTTGTCGGAGGCGGCGAAGATCAGCACGGTTCACACTCCCCGGTCCGCGGCCTCGCGGGCACGGGCGAGCGAGTCGAGCTGTCCCAGCACGTCGAGCGTCAACGCGTAGGCCGTACCCGGCTGTTCGTCCACGAGGCTGCGGGCGCGGCGCAACTTGACCTCGATGTTCCTCAGTTCCATCCCGTGCCGGCCGGCGTCCGTGGGCGCGGGTTCCATCTGTTCGTTGCCCAGCAGGTGGGCGGACTCGCTGAGCAACGCCCTTGCCAGCTCGGTGAGTTCGAGGCTGCGGATCGGTGGCTGCCGGTACATCGCGTGGGCCTGGACCATCACCTCGGTGACCCGCTCGGTGATGCTCCAGGACACCGGGACGCGCCGCTTGTGGATCTCCGCGTCGGGATAGGCGGCGTGGATGTTGTCCCACAGGCCGACGCCCTCACCGTCGCGGATGCGGCGCCGCCACATGTGGTCGAAGATGTCCTCGGCGAGTCTGAGCAGCCGGTCGTGCGAGGCGAGGTTGCGCGACAGCGTGCACAGCTGGACGGTCCGCTTCAGCAGCTGTGCCGAGAAGTCGGTCATGGACCAGGTCATGGGCGGGCCGATCCGCTCGCTGCCCTGCAGGGGCAGGGCGACGCCCACGTTGTGCAGCTGGTGGACCATCGGGTCGTCGAGGGTCATCCGGCTGGTGATGCGGCCGCGTTCGGCGAGGCGTTCCATGACGCCGACGGTGCGGGTCAGGTCGTCGTCGGTGGCCCGGCGCCGCATCAGGTCGTGCACGAGGATGGCGGCGACGGAGAGGGAGAAGTACTCGGACTCCAGCCGCTGTCCCGTCGTACGCCAGGGGATGTCCTCCAGGGGCCAGCTGTCGGCGTCGAAGCGGGCGATGCCGGACCAGTACTGCTGGGTGAGCTCCCAGCGCAGCCGGAGCGCCTCGGCGAGCTTCTGCTGCTCGGTGTTGAGCAGGCCCAGGGTGAGCGTGCGGTCGGAGAACAGGTCCTGGATACCGTCGAGCGCGACCACGGTGAAGTACAGGTACGGCACCGAGTTGGCGACGCCCGCGGGCTGCGGGCCGATGGGTTCGCTGGTCTCGACCTCGGGGGCGTCCTTGACCATGGTCCACGCCCAGCCGCACTCGAACAGCTGGTTCTCGTCCTTGAGGCCTTCCTGGACGTCGATACCGAGGAAGACGCTCTCGACGAGCGCCGCGCGCAGCGGACGGAAGCGGTTCTGGAACTTGTTCAGCACCTGCCGCTGCGACATCCGTCCCTGGCCGAGGAGTTCGCAGAGGGTACGGCCCTGGGGGGCGTCGGTGTCGAAGACGTTGACGACGAAGGAGCGCAGCAGGCTGACCATGGCGGCGGTGAGCCGGTTGCTGGTGGCTTGGCGCAGCTCGGCGATCGTCTCCCTGATGTCGCTGCGCCGGGTCCTGGTCTCGTAGACCTTGAGGAAGCCGAGCGTGGCGAGGCACAGGGTGATCGACATGGAGAACGAGTCGGTCACGCCGAGTTGGCGCTGCTCCTCGGTGAGCTCCTTGGTCTTGTCCCGGGAGCCGAAGTAGTAACCCCCGGCGAAGGTGGGCCTCTTGTCCTCGCCGGTGTGGGTCCGCATGAACTCGGCCGCGGCCGTGACGATGTTGGCCGGGAGGTCCAGCCGCCCGCCCGCCTTCTTCAGGGCCTGCTGGACGTCGTCCTGAGTGGTGTCAGGGTCGTCCAGCCGGAACGCGGGGATCTCCGTGGCCGGGTAGAGCAGGCAGAGCAGCCGCTCGGCGTCGGCGACGCTGCTCACTCCGCCCCATTCGCCCCACTCCCACTCTCCCCCGGCGAAAGAGTGGCGAGCGATCGCCTGCCAGATGTCCAGCAGATGCTGACGTGGCTTGATCTGCATCCCATGCCCCTCACACAGGCCGCCCTGCCATCAGTTGAGCAATTCACTGTTCTCTTGTGAAGATTCGCCGATCAGTCGACCGGAATGTCCACATCCGAATTACGCCGCCAACCGTGGGCGACAAGCATTCCCTTGTATCCCTCGCGTACTCGCGCCGAGGATTTGAGCGGCCTGACCTTGAAGTCTCTCGCAAACCGCTCCAGGCTCGCGTACACGTCAGACTCTCCCACGTCACACGCGGGGAAGAAATGCTCACCGGCGTGATAACCCTGTGAATGCGCCATGAAAGCGGCGGCGAACGGGGCACCGGGGGCGAGGCAGCGCATGAAACGCTCCACGCCCAGCGCGAACTCGCCGGGAGACTGTGTCATCGACTCGGCGACGAAGAACATGGTCCCGACGGACCACCGCCCCTCGTACCGCTCGAGTTCGAAGATGTCACCCTGCTCGACCTTGACGACCTTGCGGAACTTCTCACGCGGGTCCACATCAAGGGAGCGGTAGGCCTTCTTCCGGCACAGGGCGGCCCAGAACTTGTCCCAGTTCTCCCCGTAGGAGTCGACCTGGCCGTCCAGGTACTCGACATTCGAGGAGGAGCGCTCGAAGAGAGTGATCTCGTCGCACCACGGCAGCATGGCCAGTGCGGGATAGAGATTGACGCCGGCACCCACATCGATACCGGAAACCGGGCCGACGCCCTGCTTCCGGAAATGATCGCCGAAATGATCCCGGATGATCTGCAGGATCTCCGCGTCCTCTTCCTGTAAGTCGCGGTAATTGTGATCAAGGTAGGCGATCGAGTCGAATGCCTCGTCCCATGGCACATCGGCATTCTTCACCTGGACGCCCCCCGACGATCTCTGGGTCATTCCACCAACGGTACCAAAAACAGGCGCATCGGGAGCGCGTTGAGGCATAGGCATCAGGGCAGTCTTGAAGAGGCGGACCGCGCTCCTCAAGATGGGCGGACCTCGGCTGAGCACCTGAAACGGCAGGCAGCAGGTACTCACCCGCACGAGTGACTCCATTCCATCACACAGGGGGCGGCTGATGGCTGTACCGGAGGAACGTTTCCCTTTCTCGGGCGGCACCACTGACCAGGCGTTCTTCGCCGACATCAACGACCGGCCGCTGACCATGAGGGGCGTCACCGAGGCGGATCTGCCCGAGCTCCTGCGCGTGGACCGGGAGGTCTTCCCCGAGGAGCCGTATCCGTACTTCGTGCTGCGCCAGCACTTCGACGCGCACGGCGACCGCTTCCTCGTCCTCGACGACGGCGAGTGCCTGCACGGCTACGTCCTCTTCGTCAACTCTCCTGATGGCTACGCGTGTTGGGTCCTGAGCCTGGCCGTCAGCGCCGACCAGCGGGGGCGTGGGCTGGGCAAGCGGCTGATGCTGGAGGTACTGCGGCAGCTGCGCCGGGAGCGGGTGCATGAGGTGCGGCTGACCGTGGAGCCGACGAACGCGGCGGCGATCCAGCTGTACCGGTCTTTGGGGTTCTCGACCGAAGGCGGGGTGCACAGGGATTACCTGGGGCCCGGGGAGGACCGGTTGATCATGACACTGGGGATGGGGTAATCCCCCGTACGCATACGGGAGTTACCGGGATGTGACGTTCCGTCAATCAGCGGCAGGCTGCTGGGCATGAAGCAGATCACCAAGAGCGCCGCCCTGATCGCCGCCGCCTCCGGAGTCGTCTTCGGTCTCGTCACCCCGCTCACCGCGTCCGCCAACGGCGTGCCCGCGCCGCTGAAGTGGACCAAGTGCGAGGGCGGGGGCCTGGATCCACGGCAGGAGTGCGCGACCGTATCCGTACCGATGGACTACGCCGATCCCACCGGCCCGAAGATCGATCTCGCCATCTCCCGCATCCCCAGCGAGAAGCCGTCGGCGCGCCGGGGCGCCCTGCTGATCATCGCGGGCGGGCCCGGGGGGACGAGCCTCGGCGAACCCTCGGACAAGGGGCAGCGGCTGCCGAAGGAGGTACGGGAGGCCTACGACGTGATCGGGTTCGCCCCGCGCGGCAACGCACCCTCCGCGCCGGTCAGTTGTGACCTGGAGGAGAGCGACCTCGCCCTGACGAAGGCCCGCCCGTGGCCCGCCCCCGACGGGTCCGTCACCGAGAACATGGCCTACGCCCGGCGCGTCTCGGACGCCTGCACACGCAACGGCGGCGAGCTGATGAAGCACATCAGCACCAAGAACAACGCCCGCGACATCGACCGCATCCGGGCCGCGCTCGGCGAACACAAGCTCTCGGCGTGGGGCGACTCGTACGGCACGTACGTCGGCACGGCGTACCTGGAGCTGTTCCCGCACCGCACCGACCGCATCGTGCTGGACAGCAACGACGACGCCGACCCGGTGCGGGCGGAGCGCGCCTGGCTGCAGGCGTTCGAGGTGGGCGTCGAGGACAACTTCCCCGAGTTCGCCAAGTGGGCGTCGACGCCCGGCAACCGGTACCGGCTCGCCCGCACCGCCGCCGAGGTGCGCCCGCTCTTCCTCCGCCTCGCCGCCCGCCTGGACCGCGAGCCGATCCCCTGGCCCGGCGCCAACCCGGCCGAGCTGAACGGCAACGCCCTGCGCCAGACCATGCTGGACAGCCTCTACGACCCCGACGACTACCCGGTCCTGGCCGAACTGATGCTGGCCGCGCGGAAGGGCGAGGTGCCGCCCGCGCCCCAGCTGCCGCCGCTGACCGCGCTGCAGAACCTCGCCGCCGTCGGCTCCGCCACCATCTGCAACGACGGTGCCTGGCCCAAGTCGGCGGCCGCGTACGAGAAGGGCGTCGCCGAGAGCCGCGCGAAGTATCCGCTGACCGCGGGCATGCCGAGGAACGCGATGATGTGCGCCGGCTGGCCGTGGCAGCCGAAGGAGGCGCCGGTACGGGCCACCGACCGCGGCCCGTCCAACGTCCTCCTCGTCCAGAACGAGCGGGACGTGGCCACGCCGCTGAGCGGCGCCCTGAAGCTGCGCGAGGACCTCGGCAGGCGGGCCGTCATGGTCACCGTGAACTCCACCGGCCACGGCGCCTACCTGGAGAACGGCAACGCGTGCGGTGACGCCACCGTGTCCCGCTTCCTGGCGACCGGGGAACGGCCGGCCCGGGATCTCTACTGCGACTGAGCACACCTGCGGTACCGGCGGGCCAGCGTGTGGAAGGCCTCCTTCGGTTCCCAGTGCCAAGGCGAGGCCGGGTCGTCGGGGCGGTTCTTGATGGCCTTGGTGATGCTGTAGCTCGCCAGGTCGAGGTCGTAGCGCGGGTTGTCCGGGCGGTGCGGGGCGTCCGGGGAGACGAACTCGAAGGCCATCGCCGCGTACAGGCCCATCGACTCGAAGACCTCCAGCAGATCGGCCATGTAGGCGGCCTGTGTGCGCTCACTGCGCACCAGGTCGCCTTTGATCTCGTGGGGCTCCTTCGTGTAGTCGACGATGTCCCAGCCCATGCCGCCCGCCTCGGGGGCGCCGACGTACGCGCACGTGCCGAACTCGGTGATGGCCAGGGGCTTGCCCCAGCGCAGGTAGCCCTTCAACTCCCGGACGTAACCGGCTGGTTCGCGATGGTACGAGTAGTAGTCGATGCCGACGACGTCGAAGAGGTTCCAGTCGACCGGTTCGAACTCCTCGTCCTGTGCGGCGGCGTAGCTGAGGCGGCCGTGGAAGACGGAGCGGCCGACGCTCGCCGCCTTGGCGGTGAAGCGAGCGAGCCGGCGCCGCATCTTCGCCATGTCGACATTGCCCTTCTGGAGGTTGTCGATGCGGTCCAGGACCGTCTCCCCCGGCACGATCCCCGGCACGAACAGCCAGAACTCGCAGCCCACGCTGAAGTCGACGCTCGCGCCCTGCCGCCGCAGCCGCTCCGCGAACCGGCCGCACTCGGCGATGCCCTCCAGGATGTCCCGCTCCGGTACATCTCCCAGGGTCGGCTGGAGCCAGACGTGCAGCCCGCGTTCGGCGGCCTCGGCGGCCGTGGCGGTCAGGCGTTCGACGCCGTCGCCGGTGACGTCGAGGGTGTCGGCGTGCAGCTCGTCACGGATCGCCCGGACGTCCTCGCGCATCCGGGCGGCACTCCACGCGGTGCCGGGTGTCTCACCCGCCCCGACGGTGTAGACGACACCCCTGTGCTTCAGCCGCCTGCGCCCCGGCTCCCGCCCGGTGGCCACGGCCTGCCCCGCGGGCAGCACCGCCCCCGCAAGCCCGACGACGGCGGCCCCCGCCAGAAACCGTGCCCTGCTGATTCCCTTGGTCTTCTCCATACGGCCACTGTGGCGAGCGCGGCGCCGCAGCACCGTCCGCCGAAGGTCTACGGCGCCGCAACCAAGGGATGAGACAGGGCGTCGATCACTGGAGAGATCGTCGAAGGCCCACGAGCGAAGGAGAACGAGATCTTAAGCGCCGCTTCCACCTCCAAGTCCCCGATGACCAGACGCACGCTGCTGACAGCCGGCACCGCCGCCACCGCGGCCGCCCTGCTCGCGAGCACCCCCGCCCACGCCACCCCCGGCGACGACGACGTCACCGCCCGCCTCCGCGCGCTGGAGGAGCGACACGGCGCCCGCCTGGGCGTGTTCGCCCACAACCTCGCCACCAAGCGAACCGTCCGCCACCGCGCCGACGAACGGTTCCCGATCTGCTCCCTGTTCAAGACCCTGGCGGCCGCGGCCGTACTGCGCGACCTGGACCGGGACGGCGAGGTTCTCGCCAAGCGCATCCACTACACGGCCGCCGACCTGGTGGCGAACTCCACCGAGACCGAGAAGCACCTCGCCACCGGCATGACCGTCGCCGAACTCGCCGACGCGGCCATCCGCTTCAGCGACAACACGGCCGGAAACCTCCTGCTGCGCGAGCTCGGCGGCCCCACCGCCATCACCCGCTTCGCCCGCTCCCTGGGCGACCCGGTGACCCGCCTCGACCGCTGGGAGACGGAGCTCAACTCGGCGGAGCCGTGGCGCGTCACGGACACCACGAGCCCGCGCGCGATCGGCCGGACGTACGCCCGTCTCGTCCTCGGCAACGCCCTGAACCGTCCCGACCGGGGCCTCCTCACGCACTGGCTGCTGAACAACACCACCAGCGCCAACCGCTTCCGCGCCGGTCTGCCCAGGACCTGGACGGTCGCCGACAAGACGGGCGGCGGCTTCTACGGCACCAACAACGACGTGGGCATCGCCTGGACCGAGGACGGCACCCCGCTCGTGCTCGCGGTCCAGACGACGAAGCCGCAGCAGGACGCGGCGCCGGACCACTCCCTGATCGTCGAGACGGCCGCGCTCCTGGCGGACACGCTCACCTGAAGCGCCGTACGTAACGCCGCTGCCAAGGCGTCTCCACGGCGTGCCGGTCGTAGCCCCGCCGCACGAAGGCCACGGCCTCCTCGGCCGGTACGCCGTCCAGCACCGCCAGACAGGCCAGCGCCGTCCCCGTACGACCGCGACCGCCGCCGCACGCGATCTCCACGCGTTCGGCGGCGGCCCGCTCCCAGGCCTCGGCGAGGGCGGCACGGGCCGCCGCGCGGTCGGACGGGAGACGGAAGTCGGGCCAGCGGATCCAGTGGGAGTCCCACGGGACTTCGGGGGGTGGCTTGCCGAGGAGGTAGACGCCGTACGACGGGGCCGGCGCCCCCGGTTCGAGGGGGCGGCGCAGGCCCCGGCCCCGGACCAGTCGGCCGGACGGCAGCCGCAGCACGCCCGGATCTCGCTCGTCCCACTGTTTCTCGCCGTCCGCCACACTCTCCACACGCCCATTCGACCCCGGCCTCGCGCCCCGGGCAACCGAATCCGCCGCAGCGGTGGTCTGGAGGGCGAGGGAGGGTGCTTGATGCAGGCCGAACTAGAGGCCCAGTTCCAGGAATTCGTCAGGGCGCGGTGGTCCCACTTGGTGCGGACCGCGTATCTGCTCACCGGCGACGCGCACCATGCCGAGGACCTGACGCAGACGGCGCTGGCGAAGGCGTACCGCTCATGGCGGCGGGTGGCACGCGCCGACCATCCGGAGGCGTATGTCCGGCGGATGCTGGTCAGCTGCAACAGCGACCGGTTCCGCAAGCGGCGCGTCGCCGAGTCGCTGACCGCCGCGCCGCCGGAGACGCCGGGGAGCGAGGCGGGCTACGCGGGCGTGGACGAGCGGGGTGCGCTGCTCGGCGCGCTCGCCCAACTGCCGCCCAAACAGCGGGCGGTGGTCGTCATGCGCTATTGGGAGGACCTGTCCGAGGCGGAGGTGGCCGACGCGCTCGGCTGCTCCCTCGGCACGGTCAAGAGTCAGGCGTCGAAGGGGCTGGCGAAGTTGCGTACGTATCCGGGGCTCGCCCGGGTGACGCCGTCCGGGCAAGGAGGCAGCAGGTGAACGACGACGAGCGGCGAGAGGGAGCGCGCAGCGATCCGGACTTCGAGGAGCGGTTGCGGGAGCTGCTCGCCGAGGACGCCTACACGATCCGCCCGTCACCGGCGCCGTATCCGGCGATCCGGCGCCGGGGGTTGGTCGAGCGGCGGCGCCGGGTGGCGGCGGCCGGGGCGGTCCTGGTGACGCTGGCGGCGATGCCGGTGGGAGCGTACGCGCTGAGCGGCGGGGGCGCGGGCCGGGGTGTGGCGACGACCCCGACGCCCTCGGTGAGTGCCACGCGGGCCCCGTCGCCGACGCCGTCTCCGACACCGAGCGGGCCCGCGCGGCCGGCCACGGAGGGGCAGTTGCTCGACGGCATCACCTTCGAGCAGGCCGTCGAGGGGCTGGAGAAGTGCCTCGCCTACGACCAGTCGCACTCGCGCCCACCCGAGTTCGACAACGACCTGGGCACGGCCGACAGTTACCGGATCATCCTGGCGATGAACAGCACCGGTGACTCCAACGCGTCGGGCGACGGCATGTACGTCGTCGCGGTGCAGGGCAAGCCGCAGCAGACCAGGCTGATCTGCCGGATCTCGGACGGCGAGGCCGTGGGCCTCAACACCAGCTCCGGCAACGACGCCGACGTCATCCCGGACGAGGGCCCGGTGTTCGTCGACCCGAACAACGGCAAGCTCTACCAGCAGTCGGTCATCGACCGCGGCAACTGGAAACTGCCCTTCCGCTGGGGTCTGATCGGCACGGTCAAGCCATCGGTGGCCAAGGTGACCGTCTCCTACGGCGACAGCAGTGCCGAAGCCGTCTTCGACCACGGCTGGTTCGTGGCGTCCGGCGTGCTGAACGAGCAGGTCACCCTCGCGCCGCACATCAAGGGCTACGACGCCGACGGCAAGCTGATCTACGACTCCGACGACGACAAGTACTACGAGCGGACCCTGCCGTAACACCGAAGGGGCCGGGGGCGCCGCACAGGGGACGGCGCCCCCGGCCCGTCGTCACGACGGCTGTGGCTCGCCGCCCGGCACCACGCCGTTCACCGCGGCCGCCAGGCTGAACGGCGCCGGCCGGTTCCGCATCGGCCGGGTCACCTGTTTCGCCACGCACGACGGCATCCCGGCCGTCGCGTCCGCCGCCTGGCGCCGGTACGCGCTGGGCGACATGCCGACCAGCTCGGTGAAGCGCGTGCTGAAGGTGCCGAGCGAGGAGCAGCCGACCTCGAAGCAGACCTCGGTGACGCTGAGGTCGCCCCGGCGCAGCAGCGCCATCGCGCGCTCGATGCGCCGCGTCATCAGGTAGCCGTACGGCGACTCGCCGTAGGCGGTCTTGAACTCGCGGCTGAGGTGCCCGGCCGACATGTGCACGCCGCGCGCGAGGGCCTCGACGTCCAGCGGCTGCGCGTACTCCCGGTCCATCCGGTCGCGGACGCGGCGCAGCGCGACGAGGGTGCGCAGGCGCTGTTCCTCCGGCGTCGGGTTACTGGATCGCACACCCGCATCTTCCCGGGCCGCCTCCCACGCCGTCCACTCCCGCGTCCGACGCGCGCGGGAGGCGAGGAGGGCCATCACCGGTGCCGAGGCGATACACATCCCGGTCAGCCGGCGACGTACGCCGCGAGGTGCTCACCGGTGAGGGTGGAGCGCTCGGCGACGAGGTCGGCGGGGGTGCCCTCGAAGACGATCCGGCCGCCGTCGTGGCCGGCGCCGGGGCCGAGGTCGATGATCCAGTCGGCGTGCGCCATGACGGCCTGGTGGTGCTCGATGACGATGACCGACTTGCCGGAGTCGACGAGCCGGTCCAGCAGGCCGAGGAGCTGCTCGACGTCGGCGAGGTGGAGACCGGTCGTCGGCTCGTCGAGGACGTACACCCCGCCCTTGTCGGCCATGTGCACGGCCAGCTTCAGCCGCTGCCGCTCACCGCCGGACAGCGTGGTCAGGGGCTGGCCGAGGGTGAGGTAGCCGAGCCCGACGTCCGCCATCCGCTCGACGATCTTGTGCGCGGCCGGGATCCGCGCCTCGCCCGCGCGGAAGAACTCCTCGGCCTCGGCCACCGACATCGCGAGCACCTCGCTGATGTCCCGGCCGCCGAGGTGGTACTCCAGCACCGAGGCGTCGAACCGCTTGCCCTCGCACTCCTCGCAGGTGGTGGCGACGCTCTGCATGATCGCCAGGTCGGTGTAGATGACGCCGGCGCCGTTGCAGGTGGGGCAGGCGCCCTCGGAGTTGGCGCTGAACAGGGCCGGCTTCACGCCGTTGGCCTTGGCGAACGCCTTGCGGATCGGGTCGAGCAGTCCGGTGTACGTCGCCGGGTTGCTGCGCCGGGAGCCGCGGATCGCGGTCTGGTCCAGGGATACGACACCCTCCGGTGCCGGGATGGACCCGTGCACGAGCGAGCTCTTGCCGGAGCCGGCGACGCCGGTGACGACGCAGAGCACGCCGAGCGGGATGTCCACGTCGACGTCCTGGAGGTTGTTCGCCGTGGCGCCGCGGATCGCGAGCGTCCCGGTGGGCTTGCGCACCGAGTCCTTCAGCGCGGCCCGGTCACCGAGGTGGCGCCCGGTGACGGTGTCGCTCGCCCGCAGCTCCTCCAAGGTGCCCTCGAAGCAGACGGTGCCGCCCGCCGTGCCGGCGCCGGGGCCGAGGTCGACGACGTGGTCGGCGATGGCGATCGTCTCCGGCTTGTGCTCGACGACCAGCACGGTGTTGCCCTTGTCGCGCAGGCGCAGCAGCAGGTTGTTCATCCGCTGGATGTCGTGCGGGTGCAGCCCGATGGTGGGCTCGTCGAAGACGTACGTGACGTCGGTCAGCGACGACCCGAGGTGCCGGATCATCTTGATGCGCTGCGCCTCGCCGCCGGAGAGCGTGCCGGAGGCCCGGTCGAGCGACAGATAGCCGAGGCCGATCTCCACGAACGAGTCGAGGGAGTGCTGCAGCTTGGCGAGCAGCGGCGCCACGGACGGCTCCGCTATGCCGCGGACCCACTCCGCCAGGTCGCGGATCTCCATCTTGCAGGCGTCGGCGATGTTGACCTTGCCGATCTTCGAGGAGCGGGCCAGTTCGCTGAGCCGGGTGCCGTCGCAGTCGGGACACTCGGTGAAGGTGACCGCCCGGTCCACGAAGGCCCGGATGTGCGGCTGCATCGACTCGCGGTCCTTGGCGAGGAAGGTCTTCTGGATCTTCGGGATCAGTCCCTCGTAGGTGAGGTTGACGCCGTTGATCTTCACCTTGGTCGGCTCGCGGTAGAGGAAGTCGTGCCGCTCCTTCTTGCCGTACTCACGGATCGGCTTCTCCTTGTCGAAGAACCCGGATTCGGCGATGACCCGCACGACCCACCCGTCGCCGGTGTAGGTGGGGATGGTGAACGGATCCTCGGACAGCGACTTCGAGTCGTCGAAGAGCTGGGTGAGATCGATGTCGGAGACCGTGCCCCGCCCCTCGCAGTGGGTGCACATGCCGCCGGTGCGGCTGAAGCTGACCTTCTCGGTCTTGGTCTTGTCGGCGCCGCGGTCGACGGTGAAGCCGCCGCTCGCGGAGACCGAGGCGACGTTGAAGGAGTACGCGCCGGGTGGGCCGATGTGCGGCTTGCCGAGCCGGCTGAAGAGGATGCGGAGCATGGCGTTGGCGTCGGTGGCGGTGCCGACGGTGGAGCGCGGGTCGGATCCCATCCGCTGCTGGTCGACGGTGATGGCCGTGGTCAGCCCGTCCAGTACGTCGACCTCGGGCCGCGCCAGGTTCGGCATGAACCCCTGCAGGAAGGCGCTGTACGTCTCGTTGATCAGCCGCTGCGACTCGGCGGCGATCGTGTCGAAGACGAGCGAGCTCTTGCCCGAGCCGGAGACGCCGGTGAACACCGTCAGCCGGCGCTTCGGGATCTCGATGCTGACGTCCTTGAGGTTGTTCTCCCGCGCGCCGTGCACCCGGATCATGTCGTGGCTGTCGGCAACGTGCGGCTCGGTCATCGTGAAATCTCCATCTGCGACTCGGTCGGGGAACGTTGCGC
Source organism: Streptomyces sp. NPDC093591 (assembly GCF_044764885.1). Taxonomy (NCBI): domain Bacteria; kingdom Bacillati; phylum Actinomycetota; class Actinomycetes; order Kitasatosporales; family Streptomycetaceae; genus Streptomyces; species Streptomyces sp. NPDC093591. Next base: position 8,782 of record NZ_JBIWIY010000016.1, on the reverse strand, counting down.
GGAGGTGGGCTCAGCCCCGCTCCTGGATTCGGATCAGGTTGCCCGCGGGGTCGCGGAACGCGCAGTCGCGGATGCCGTACGGCTGGTCGGTCGGCTCCTGGACGACCTCGGCGCCGCTCGCCTGCACCTTCTCGAAGGTGTCGTCGACGTTCGCGGTGGCCAGCAGGATCCATCCATAGGTCCCCTTGGCCATCATCTCGGCGATCGTGCGGCGCTCGTCCTCGGTGATGCCGGGGTCGGCGGCGGGGGGTGCGAGGAGGATGGACGTGCCCGGCTGGCCGGCCGGGCCGACCGTGATCCAGCGCATCTTGCCCTGGCCGACGTCGGTTCTCACCTCGAAGCCGAGGGCGTCCCGGTAGAAGGCCAGGGAGGCCTCCGGGTCGTCGTGCGGGAGGAAGCTGGCGTGAATGGAGATGTCCATGTCCGTCACGCTAGCGGCGGCGGTGGGGCGGCGCTTCTCGATTCCTGACGTGTGCCGGCGGCAGCGCGGGGTTCTTTCGCCCCCGCCGCCCCTACCCATTCCCGTCCCCCGGGGGCTGCCGCCCCCAGACCCCCGCTTCGGCCCTGAACGGGCCTCGTCCTCGAACGCCGGACGGGCTGGAGTGCCTGGACCGGCGTTGCGAGGTGAAGCCCCCTGCGGGCGGGTGGGGGTTAGGGATGGGGTGGACTTGTCCTCGAACGCCGGACGGGCTGGAGTGCCTCGACCGGCGTTGCGAGGTGAAGCCCCCTGCGGGTGGGTGGGGGTTAGGGATGGGGTGGACTTGTCCTCGAACGCCGGACGGGCTGGAGTGCCTCGACCGGCGTTGCGAGGTGAAGCCCCCTGCGGGCGGGTGGGGGCTGGGGATGGCGTGGCCTCCTCCTCAAACGGCGGACCCGCCAAATCCAGCCCCTCCGGCGTTTGAGGAGCGGGGGTCCAGGGGGCGGAGCCCCCCGGGCGGGGTCGAAGGGGCGGAGCCCCTTGAGGATGGGACGGGTAGGGGCGGCGGGGGCGAGGAAACCCGGCGTCAGGCGACCCTCCCCGCGATCCCACGGAAGTGCACCGTCATAGCCCGCTGCGCCCCCTCCACATCCCGCGCCCGCAGGGCCGTCACGATGTCCCGGTGCCAGCGGGCGGTGAGCTCGGGAGACGGGTCGTCCGGCCGCCCCCGCGCCCCGGACACCCGCCGGAACACCGTCCAGAACGCGGCCAGCAGCTGCGGCACAAGGTCGTTGCCGAGCGAGGCGTACAGCAGCTCATGGAACTCCCGGTCCAGCTCGGGAAAGGCCCGCCCCGACCGCCCCGCCACCTCCATCCGCGCCACGACGGCTTCCAGCCGGTCCAGCTCCACCTCCGTGACCGTCGCCGCCACCCGCCGGATCAACCCCTCCTCCAGCACCTCCCGCACCTGAAGGATCTCGGCGAGCGCACCCGAGTCGTCGCGACCGTGCCGGGCGAGCGTGCGAAAGGTCAACCCGTCGATCAGCGGCGTCAAGGACGCCTGGCCGACATACGTCCCGTAGCCGTGCCGGATCTCCACGATGTCGAGGGCCTGGAGCGCCTTGAGCGCCTCGCGGACGGAGTTGCGGCTGACGCCGAGGTCGTCCATGAGCTCGGCCTCGGTGGGCAGGAGGGCGCCGGCCTGGAGCCTGCGGTCGATGATCAGCTGCATGACCTGGCGCTGGATCCGGCTGTTCCTGGACTCCTCGGACGTACGACTGTTCCTGGGCTGCCCGGACATGCGGCGCATGCTACGCGCACCTGGACGTCCCACGTCCCATGTCGGCGGGATGCGGCCCTGACGGGGGATCAACTCACGCCATTTCACAGCGACATTGGTCCGACCTGTGGCAGATGCGCCATTCGTGTGAGATCCCTTGACCGCCCCCACGGCCCCACCTATGGTCGCGCTGACCGGGAGGACGTAGGACGTCGTATCTCCTCACCGGGGCACGCATCCCTCGCTTCTCCTCGCCCCATGGCCCATCGCCCCCATCGTCTGCTCGCCCCATCGCCCCCATCGCCGGAGCACACCACCCACCGCTGGAGGACCCGTGCGCGACGTGACCCCCGACGTGCCGGCGCTGCACCGCCGGTCGATCCTGAAGTACACCGGCGCGCTGGGCGCGGCCGCCGCCGTCTCCGGTTCGCTGTCGGCCTGTTCGTCGGGGCCGGAGTCCACGAACGAGACCGGCGGGGGCGGCGGCCAGGACCGGACGCTCACCGCGGTCATCGGCTACGGCAACGACGGCAGCTGGGACCCGACCCAGACGGCGTCCGCCTTCTGCATGGCCGCCAACAACCACATCTACGAGGGCCTCCTCGACACCGACCCGATCTCCCGGGAGCCGTACGCCGCCCTCGCCACCCAGGTGCCGGCCGACCCGAACGCCACGACCTGGAAGTTCACCCTGCGCGCGGGCGCGAAGTTCCACGACGGCAAGCCGGTGACGGCCGACGACGTGGTCTTCGTCTTCGAGCGGATCCTCGACCCGAAGACGCAGACCCTCGCCAAGGGGTTCTTCGCGAGCTGGCTGAAGGAAGTGCGGAAGGTAGACGCGCAGAACGTCGAGCTGGTGCTCAAGTTCCCCTTCCCGGACGGGATTTCACGCCTCACCCTCGCCAAGATCATGCCGAAGCACGTGTTCTCCCAGCCGGGTGCCTGGGAGGACGCCATCAAGGGCAAGGCGATCGGCTCGGGGCCGTACCGGCAGACCGCGCACCACCCGAAGTCCAACACCACCTTCGAGGCGTATCCCGACTACAACGGCCCGCGCAAGCCCGCCTTCAAGAAGATGAACTGGCTGACGATCGTGGACGCGGCGCCGCGCGTGGCCCGGATCTCCGGCGCGAGCGCGGGCGCGCAGATCGCGGACAACATCCCGTACGCCAACATCGGGCAGCTGGAGAGCGGCGGGCTGACGGTCGCGGGCGGCGCCGGGATGAACAACCTGTTCCTGATGTTCAACACCAAGCACAAGCCCTTCGACGACGTACGCGTCCGCCAGGCGCTGCACTACGCCATCGACACCGAGAAGATGATCGAGGTGGCGCTGAAGGGGCACGGGAAGCCTTCGTCCTCCTTCCTCAACGAGGCCAACCCCAGCTACCGGCGCGCGAAGACCGTCTACGACCACGACCCCGACAAGGCGAAGGCGCTGCTGAAGGAGGCCGGGGTCAGCGGGCTGGAGATCGAGATCCTGGCCGTCAACGTGAGCTGGATCGTGGACTGTCTGCCGACGATCAAGGCGTCCTGGGACGCGATCGGCGTCAAGACCACCCTCTCCCCGCAGGAGACGACGGCCGTCTTCACCAAGATGGACCAGAAGCAGGACTACCAGGTGGTCGCCGCCGCCTCGAACCCCAACCAGTTCGGCCTCGACGCCGACCTGATCATGCATTACAACTACGGCCCCGAGAACCTGTGGATGCAGTACACGCGGTGGGCCGACAACTCCGTCGCCAAGGCGCTGTTCAAGGACATGGACCGGGCGACCCAGGAGTCGGACACCGAGAAGAAGAAGACGATGATCCAGGACTACATCGACGTCGTCGCCGAACAGGCCGTGCTCTACCCGGTCGTCCACAACGAGCTGATGACGGCGTGGAACCCGAAGCAGCTCACCGGCATAAGGGCACAGCCGTATCCCGGTATCAACCTCCTCCAGGCCAAGTGGGCCTAGGGGTCCTGGGAGTCCCTGAGTGGTCACCGTCGTCAGGATCCTGGCCCGTCGTATCGCCCTGCTCGTGCCGCTGATGCTCGGCATCGTGCTGTTCGTGTTCCTGGTCATGCGGTTCTCGGACGTCGATCCGGCGTCCGCGTTCTTCCAGGGCGCCAACCCCACCGCCCAGCAGCTGCACGACTTCCGCGAGGAGAACGGCCTGCTCGATCCCCTCCCCGTCCGCTACGTCGCCTTCATCGGCGATCTGCTCCACGGCGACATGGGCACCAGCGCCCTGACCCGGGCGCCGGTCGTCGACCAGGTCATGACCGCGCTGCCGCTCACCCTCCAGCTCACCTTCCTGGGCCTCGGCATCGCGGTCGTCCTGTCGCTGCTCGGCGGCGTGACGGCGGCCATCTACCGCGACCGTCTCCCCGACCAGATCATCCGCGTCGTCTCCCTCACCGGGGTGGCCGCGCCCGGCTTCTGGCTGGCGCTGCTGATGATCCAGTACCTCGCCGTCGACCTCGGCTGGTTCCCGACCGGCGGCTACATCAACCCGGCGGACTCCTTCACCGGCTGGCTGAAGACCATGACCCTGCCCGCCTTCGCGCTGTCGCTGCCGGTGGCGGCGCAGCTGACGCGGATCGTGCGGACGGCGGTGGTGGAGGAGCTGGACAAGGACTACGTCCGCACGGCGATCGGAAGCGGGCTGCCACCGCGAGTGGTGGTCGGCCGGAATGTGCTCCGGAACGCGCTCATCAACCCGCTGACCGTCCTCGGCCTGCGCGTCGGATATCTCCTCGGCGGCGCGGTCGTCATCGAGACGATCTTCTCCCTCCCCGGGATGGGGAAGCTGATGATCGACGCCGTGAAGAACGGTGATCCGGCGGTGGTCCAGGGAGTGGTCCTGACGACAGCCACCGGCTTCGTCGTCGTCAACCTCGTCATCGACATCCTGTATCTGCTGGTCAACCCGCGCCTGCGGGAGGCGACGTGACGTTCAACCGCAAGCGCCTCGCCGAGGCGCTGTCCCGTCCCGGCATCCGGCTGCGCGGCTGGCGCCGGCTGCCGCTGCTGTCGAAGATCGCCGTCTGCTTCCTGGCGGTCGTGGTCCTGATGGCGCTGCTCGCCCCGGTCCTCGCCCCGCACGACCCGCTCGACCAGCAGCCACCGGTCGACGGCACCGGGCATCCGTCCGCCGGCCACTGGATGGGCCAGGACAGCCTCGGCCGGGACATCCTCAGCCGGCTGATGTACGGCGCCCGCTGGTCGCTGGCGATCGGGCTCGGCGCGACCGGGCTCGCGCTCGTCGTGGGCGCCCTGATCGGCGCGATCGCGGCGACCTCCCGCAAGGCGGTCGACGAGACGCTGATGCGCTGCCTGGACGTGGTGATGGCGTTCCCGGGCATCGCGCTGGCCGCCGTGCTCGTCGCGGTCTTCGGCGGCGGAATCACCGTCCTGATCTGCGCGATCGCGTTCCTGTTCACGCCGCCGGTGGCGAGGGTGGTCCGGGCGAACGTCCTGGACCAGTACGGCGAGGACTACGTGACGGCGGAACGGGTCATCGGCGCCCGCACCCCGCACATCGTCATCAGGCATGTCGCCATCAACTGCGCGGCGCCGGTGCTGGTGTTCTGCACGGTCCAGGTGGCGGAGGCGATCGTCTTCGAGGCGTCGCTGTCCTTCATCGGCGCGGGCGTGCGGCCGCCGGACCCGTCCTGGGGCAGTGTCATCGCGGACGGCAAGAACATGGTGCTGACCGGCGGCTGGTGGGCGACCGTCTTCCCCGGTCTGCTGATGCTGGTGACGGTGCTCTCGCTGAACATCCTCTCCGAGGGCGTGTCGGACGCCTGGGCGGCCCCGTCGGCGCGCGAGGTCGACGTACGGGACGACGACGACCGGCTGGAGGCGCCGGAACCGGGCAGTGGCGAGGTACTGCAACTGTCGGGGCTGACGGAGGCGGCGGCGCGGCTGCGGGCACGGGCCCGGCCGTTGCCCCAGGGGCGGCAACCGGTCCTGGCCGTGGAGAACCTGGCGATCGGGTTCGAGGGCCGTCACGCCGGCGTGGACATCGTCGACGGCATCAGCTTCGAGGTGCAGCCCGGTGAGGTGCTGGGCCTGGTCGGCGAGTCGGGCTGCGGGAAGTCGCTCACCGCCCTCGCGGTGATGGGCCTGGAGCCCAAAGGCGCCCGAGTCCGCGGCCATGTCCGTTTCGACCAGCGGCAGTTGGTGGGTGAGCCGATGCGCGTACGGCGACGGCTCCTGGGCCACGAGATGGCGATGATCTACCAGGACGCCCTGTCGTCCCTGAACCCGGCGATGACGATCCGCGCCCAGCTCAGGCAGGTCGTACGCCGCGGAGGCCGCCGTACCCCCCACGACCTGCTGACGATGGTCGGCCTCGACCCGGACCGCACCCTGCGCAGCTACCCGCACGAACTCTCCGGCGGCCAGCGCCAGCGCGTCCTGATCGCCATGGCCCTGTCCCGCGACCCGAAGCTGATCGTCGCCGACGAGCCGACGACCGCGCTGGACGTCACCGTGCAGGCACAGGTCATGGAGCTGCTGCTGAGGCTGCGGGAGGAGCTGGGCTTCGCCCTGATCCTGGTCTCGCACGACCTCGCGCTGATCGCGGACGTGACGGACCGCGTGGTCGTCATGTACGGCGGGCAGATCGTCGAGACGGGCGTCACCGCCGACCTGGTGGAGGCGCCGGCCCACCACTACACGCGCGGGCTGCTCGGCAGCGTGCTCTCCCTCGAGTCCGCCCAGGAGCGGATGACGCAGATCAAGGGCGTGGTCCCCTCCCCCGCCGACTTCCCGGCGGGCTGCCGTTTCGCGGACCGGTGCCCGCTGGCGAGCGAGGTGTGCCGGACGACGGCGCCGGACCTGGTCGGGACGGCGACGCATACGGCGGCCTGCCATCACCCGGCGATCCTGCTGGCGCCGACGGATCGCGAGGAAAGCGGGGTCGTCCAGTGAGGGCGCAGAGTGTCCCGGTGAACGCGCTGGTGGAGCTGTCGGACGCGCACGTCGTGCACAAAGCGCGCAGCGGCGGGCTGTTCACCCGGGACAAGGTGTACGCCCTGACCGGCGCCGATCTCACCATCGCGCCCGGCGAGACGGTGGGCGTGGTCGGTGAGTCGGGGTGCGGGAAGTCGACGCTGGCGAAGGTGCTGGTGGGGGTGCAGCGGCCGACGTCCGGGACGGTGGCCCTGCGGGGCCGGGACCTGTGGGCGATGAGCCCGGCCGAGCGCAGGACGGCGGTCGGGGCGGGAACCGGGATGATCTTCCAGGACCCGTCGACGGCGTTGAACCGCCGCCTGACGGTCCGGCAGATACTGCGCGACCCGCTGGACGTGCACGACCGGGGGACGAGGCCCCAACGGGAGGAGCGAGTACGGGAGTTGATGTCCCTCGTGGGCCTGCCCCGCGCTCTCACCGACGCCCTGCCCGGCCAGCTGTCGGGCGGCCAGCGCCAACGCGTCGCGATCGCACGGGCGTTGGCCCTGGACCCCGACCTGGTGGTGGCGGACGAGCCGACGAGCGCGCTGGACGTGTCGGTCCGGGCCCAGATCCTGAACCTCCTGCTGGACCTGAAGGAGCGGCTGGGCCTGGCCCTGGTCTTCGTCTCCCACGACATCCAGACGGTACGGCGGATGAGTGACCGCGTGATCACGATGTACCTGGGCCGGATCGTCGAGGAGTCCCCGGCGTCCGGCGTCACCGACGGCTCCCGGCACCCGTACACCCGCGCCCTCTTCTCCGCGACGCCGGGTCTGCTGGACCCCATCGACCCGATCCCGCTGGTCGGCCCGGTGCCGTCGGCTACGCGGCCGCCGAGCGGGTGCCCCTTCCGGACGCGGTGCTGGAAGGCGGACGGGGTGTGCGGCGAGGTGATGCCGGACTTCTCGGCCGCGTCGAGCCCGGAGCACCGTTACAGGTGTCACCATCCCGTGGAGGAGGGCGAGACCACCCGCGACCTCGTACGGCAAAGTCACCATTCCAAGGAGCCTTGATGACCATCCCCACCCCGCTCACCGGTGTCGTCCCGCCCGTCTGCACGCCCCTGACACCGGACCGCGAGGTGGACGTCCCGTCACTGCTCAGGCTGATCGACCACCTGATGGAGGGCGGGGTGCACGGCCTGTTCGTGCTCGGTTCGACGTCGGAGGCGGCTTATCTGACGGACCGGCAGCGGCGGCTGGTGGTGGAGGCGGTGGCCGGGCATGTGGGGGGCCGGCTGCCCGTGCTGGCGGGCGTGATCGACATGACGACGCCGAGGGTGCTGGACCATGTCCGGGAGGTCACGGAGGCGGGGGCGGACGCGGTGGTGGCGACCGCGCCCTTCTACGCCCGCACCCACCCCGCCGAGATCGCCCGCCACTACCGCCTGATCGCGGCGGCGTGCCCGGTCCCGGTCGTCGCCTACGACCTCCCGTCCGGCGTCCACACCAAACTCCCCGCGGATGTGATCCTCGATCTCGCCGCCGAGGGCACGCTGGCCGGTCTGAAGGACTCCAGCGGTGACCTCGCCGGATTCCGCGAGGTCGTGGTCGGCGCCCGCACCCGCCCCGACATCACCGGCTTCAGTGTGCTGACCGGCTCCGAGCTGATCCTCGATGCGGCGCTCGCGGTGGGGGCGGACGGGGCGGTGCCGGGGCTGGCCAACGTCGATCCTCACGGCTACGTCCGTCTCGACCGGCTGTGCCGGGCCGGGGACTGGGAGCGGGCCCGGGTCGAACAGGAACGTCTGTGTGCTCTCTTCGGCATGGTGACCGTCGGGGATCCGGGGCGGATGGGCGGGAGCTCGTCGGCACTGGGTGCGTTCAAGGCGGCGCTGCAGCTGCGTGGGGTCATCGACTGCGCGGTGACGGCGGAGCCTCAGGTGCCGTTGTCGGCGGAGGAGGTGGAGCGGGTGGGGAAGTTCTTGGCGGGAGCGGGGTTGCTGTAACGGGGTTTTTCGCCCCCGCCGCCCTTACCCGTCCCATCCCCAGGGGCTCTGCCCCTTCGACCCCGCTCCCAGGGGGCTCCGCCCCCTGGACCCCCGCTCCTCAAACGCCGGAGGGGCTGGATTTCAGCCCGTCCGGCGTTTGAGGACGAGGCCCGAAGGGCCGACAGCGGGGGTCCGGGGGCGGCA
>NZ_JBIWIY010000015.1:0-286242 GCF_044764885.1 Streptomyces sp. NPDC093591 | reverse complement strand
CCTGCGCGGCACCCGAGTCGGCGTCGCTCGCCGGGACTTCCCCCGCGGCCGTGGGGGGGCGCACCCCCCCCCCCCCCCCCCCCCCCCCCCCCCCGGGGGGCCCCCCCCCCCCCCCCCCCCCCCCCCCCCCCCCCCGCCGAGGGGGACGCAACCTGACGCCGCCAAGCGGCCACCCCTGCCGGCAAGCGACGATCAGCGACCCGGCATCGCGGACCGCAGGAGGCCTGCGCAGGCGGGCCGACGACCTCACACAGGAGCGGGCCGCAGGAGGCCTGCGCCCAGCCCTGCACAGGATCGCGCACACGAAAGCGACCCGACAGAGCCACCAGGCCAGGCATCCCCGTGCTGGAAAGGGTCCCCGCCAGAAATCACCGCCGCCCCGGGACAACACCCCCGCGCAGGAAAGCGTCCCCGACGGAGATCAGCACCCAACCTCGGATCACGATCCCGCGCAGGAAAGAGACCCCGGCGGAAATCAGCACCCAAGCCCGGACCACGACCCCGCGCAGGAAAGAGACCCCGGCAGAGGCCAGCACCCAACCCTGGCCAGCGCCCCCTGCAGAAGCCTGCACCCAGCCCTGACCAGCACCCCCTGCAGAAGCCTGCACCCAACCCTCACCCGCACTCCCACAGAGACCCCCACCCAACCCTCACCCGCACCCCGCAAGCCCCCGGCCCAACACCACCGCTCACTCCCCCACCCCGGACACCCCCGACGCCCCCGAGCCCCGCCTCCTGGCCGACCGAGTCGGGTGGGTGGGTGGGCAACCCCCCGGGGGTCTGGGGGCGGAGCCCCTAGCGGGGTCCAGGGGCGGAGCCCCTGGCGGGGTCGAAGGGGCAGCCCCCCTGGAGGACGGGACGGGTAGGGGCGGCGGGGGCGAGAAAACCCGCCCACCCCCGAAACAGCGAACAGCCAACGCCGCCGCCAGCCCGCACAAGGTCACCGCATCCCGAAACGCCCGCCGCTGAACCCCCTCCAGATAGGGCCACGTCACCCCGGGCAGCTGCGGCACCAGCGCCATCCAGAACCACACCCCCCGCCCCACCGCCCCCGCACACGGCAACCCGGCCAACAGCACCGGCACGACAACGAGCAGATAGTGGTCGTACGACGGCCTGGAGACCAGAAACGCCGAGAGCATCAACATCGCCGCGGTCTCCGCGAGACACAGCGGACCACTCACTCCACCGCTCACCCCACCCCCCTCACCACACCGCCGCCACCGCCGATACGCACACCAGACCCCCACCCCCGCCGCCCCCAAGCCGATCCCCCCGGCCACCACCCCCGGCACCCCCACCCGCGGCAGCACAGCAACCAGCGACGCCTCATACAGCCGTACAAAGCCGTCCTCACCCCGCAGCAGAAACGGCAGCGTACGAGTGAAGAACCCCACAGGATCCGGCAGCAGCAGCGCCGCCCCCACGGACGCCACCACCGGCACCCCGACCATCACCACCAGCCCCCGCCACCGCCCCGCGAACAGGAACAACAACCCCACCGGCGCCAGCAACGGCTTCAACGCGACCGCCGCCCCGATCACCACACCCGCCGCCACCCACCGCCCCCGCCCCGCCAGCAACAACCCCAACGGCAGGGCAAGCACCGCGGTCGCCGTCCAGTTCCCCAGCAGCACAAGGTGCGCGAACGGCGCGAACCCGACCGCGAGGCCGACCAGACCGAGAACGGCGAACCGGCTGCGCAACCCGACGCCGTACAGCCGCAGCGCGCACCCCCACCCACCCACCAGGCACCCGGTCACCACCACCGGCACCAGCACGGCCAGCACACTCCGCGGAACCAGCACCTGAGGAGCCGCCGCCAGCACCGCGCTCGGCAAATAGAGGAAGTGGGGGTCGTCATACGGCGACCCCCCGGCCAGCCACACCCGCGCAGCCCGCACGACGATGGCGTTGTCCATCCCTCCGTCCGAGGTCACACGCGCCGTACGCGCCACGAGAGCGCCCAGGACGGCCCCGAGCACCACCCACAGATGCCAGCTCGCCCGCCGCACCAACCACCCGGAGATGTCGCTTTTGTACTCACTCACCATGTGAACGCTAGGTGCGCATGGGCCCCTTGAGGCAGACCGGCACGCCCTCGTCCCGTCTAAGATGCGCCCCATGAGCTTCGGGCAGCAGGGGGGACCCCAGTCCCAGTGGGATCCCTGGAAACCGCATTCCCAGCAGCCGTGGAACAGCGGCGCCGACGAGACCCCGGACTGGGCGGCACTCGCCGAGGCGTCCGAGACCCGTAACAAACGGCGTCGGCTGCTGTTCATCGGCGGCGGCGCACTGGCCACCGTCGCGATCGGTGCCGCCGTCGCCGTGGCCGTGGTGTCGGCGAACGACGACAACTCGCCCGCGAACAACACGGCTTCGGGCAGCCCCGCGAACGGGAACGTTCCGGGCGCGACCACCGGCGCGACCCCGTCGTTCGAGTCGACGAGCGCCCCGCCGCCGCTGGATCCGAAGGACTTCATCTCCAGCAAGAGCAAGGACACCGCGCCGCTCGGTGCTCAGATCCTCTTCCCGGGCACACAGCTGACCGTGGCAGGGGGGACGGTGTACAAGAAGGGCGCGACGGACGACACGAAGAGCTGCTCCGCGGCCACCAAGGGCGGCCTCCCGAAGATCCTCACCGACAATGACTGCACCCGCTTCCTGCGCGTGTCCTACGCCAAGGACGGCATCGCGGTGACGGTCGGGGTGGCCGTGTTCGACACCGCTGCGCAGGCCACCAAGGTCAAGGGCCAGGTCAACACCAAGAAGGACATCGTCAGGTCGCTCTCCGGCAAGGGCATCAAGGACTTCTGCACGTCCTCCGTCTGCCTGTCGACCTCGAACTCCTACGGCCGTTACGCCTACTTCACCATCACCGGCTTCACCAACGGCAAGGACATGACGGACAAGGACACGGCCGCCTTCCAGGCCAGTGACAACCTGGAAGACTTCACGTTCAGTCAGATCCGCAAGCGGGGCGAGGTGCAGGCGTCGGCGGCGGCCAACGAGTAGTCAGCCGCCGCCCGACGGGCTCACCGGTGCTTCAGGCGCAGCCGGATCGGTACGACCGCCGACTCCAGCTGCGTCTTCAGCGTCATCTTCGACACACCTTCCGTCCGCTCCTCGAAGCGGATCGGAATCTCCACGGCGCTGTGCCCGGCCCGCACGGCCTTGTACTTCAGCTCGACCTGGAAGCTGTAGCCCGCGCTGTCCAGGGTGGCCAGGTCGAGGTCGTGCAGCGTCGCCGCCGACCACAGGTTGAAGCCGGCCGTGATGTCCCGGATCTTGGTGCCGAGCACGGCACGGGCGTAGCGGTTGGCGAACCGGGACAGCAGGACGCGGTGGATGCCCCAGTCCTCGTCGAGCGAGCCGCCCTCGACATACCGGCTGCCGACGACCAGGCCCACCTCCGAGGCCACGGCCGTCCCCAGCATCCGCGGCACCGCCTCCGCCGGGTGGCTGCCGTCGGCGTCCATCTGGACGACGTACGCGGCGCCCTCCTGAAGCGCGGCGGTCATGCCCGCGACGTACGCCCGCCCCAGGCCGTCCTTCTCAGTGCGGTGCAGCACGCTCATCCGGCGGCGCCCGTCCCAGTTGTACTTCTCGGCCAGCTCCTCGGCGATGCGTCCGGTGCCGTCCGGGCTGGAGTCGTCGACGATCTTCAGGTGCAGCCCGTCGACCGGCAGCCCGAGCACCAGCTCGGCCATCCGCGGCAGGTTCGCGGCCTCGTTGTACGTCGGCATGACCACGGTGACCGGTACGCCCGGGTGTCTGTCGTGGTTGTCACGTCCCGTCATGGCTTTCTCTTTCCCTCCCCTAGGAGCCCCTACCGAGGCCCCTCCCCAACGGGCGCGGGCCTTCCCAGCGCCCGGAACCGCCAGCCCGCCGCGGTCCAGCGGTCCGCGTCGAGCACCCCCCGCCCGTCCACGATCAGCGGACGGGAAACCAGTGAACGGGCGCGCTCCGGGTCGATCTCCCGGAACTGCGGCCACTCGGTCAGATGCAGCACGAGATCGGCGCGTTGCAGCGCCTCCTCGGCCGACAGCGCGTACCCGAGGAGCGGGAAGGCCTTGCGGGCGCTGTCCATCGCCTCGGGGTCGTAGACCGTGACGTCGGCTCCGTCGAGGCGCAGCCGCGCGGCGACATTGAGCGCCGGCGAGTCACGGATGTCGTCGGAGTCGGGCTTGAAGGCGGCACCGAGTACGGCGATACGGGCGCCCAGCACCGTTCCCCCGCACCATTCCCGTGCCAGCTCGACAACCTTGTCGCGCCGCCGCATGTTGATGGCGTCGACCTCGCGCAGGAACGCCAGCGAGACGCCCAGCTCGTCGGCGCGGTGCGCGAAGGCACGGATGTCCTTGGGCAGACAGCCCCCGCCGAAGCCGACGCCGGCCCGCAGGAACTTCTTGCCGATCCGGTCGTCGTACCCGATCGCCTCCGCGAGCACGCCGACGTCGCCGCCCGCGGCCTCGCAGACCTCCGCCATCGCGTTGATGAAGGAGATCTTGGTGGCGAGGAAGGCGTTGGCTGCCGTCTTGACCAGCTCGGCGGTCGGGAAGTCGGCGGTGACGAGCGGGGTCCCGGCGGCGAGGACGGGCTCGTACACCTCCCGCAGAATCGTTTCGGCCTGCTTGGAGCGCACCCCGAACACCAGCCGGTCCGGCCGCAGCGTGTCCTCGACGGCGAAGCCCTCGCGCAGGAACTCCGGGTTCCAGGCCACCTCGACACCGGCGTACGTCTCCGCGAGCCGCCCCGCCGTCCCCACCGGCACGGTGGACTTGCCGACCAGCAGCGCGCCCGGCCGGGCGTGCGCGGCGACGGCCGCGAAGGCGGAGTCGACGTACCTCAGGTCGGCGCCCTCGGACCCCTTGAGCTGAGGCGTCCCGACACACACGAAGTGCACGTCGCCGAAGGCCCCGGCCTCCGCGTAGTCGCCCGTGAACCGGAGCCGCCCGCTCGCCGTGTGCTTCGCGATCAGCTCGGGCAGCCCGGGCTCGTGGAACGGCACGCGCCCGGCCTGCAGCGCGGCGACCTTCTCGGGGTCCACGTCGACCCCGAGCACCTCGTGGCCGAGCTCCGCCATGCAGGCGGCGTGGGTGGCACCGAGGTAGCCGGTGCCGATGACGGTGAGCCGCATGGGTACGGCCTTTCTTGCTTTCAGCGCGGATGCGCTCAGGACGTCTTGATCCAGATGCGGTACTCGCTCGTGCCGTTCGCGTTGCGGAACGGGATCTCGGCCAGCAGCCGGTAGTGCGAGTTGCCCTTGGTCGCGGCGGCGATGATGTCGTCGACCCTCGGGTTGGTGAGCCCGTCGAGGACGATCAGGTCGAACTTGCCGGCCTTCACCGCCGCCTTGTAGGCCTCGTCGCCGCCGTAGTACTTGCCCTTCGCGTCCTTGTACTCCATGCCGAAGAGGCTGTGCCACTGACGGTGGCTGGACTTGTCGTACAGGTAGTAGACGGGCACCTCGGGCGTCGAGGCGAGGTATTCGCCCTTGGAGTCCACATGGGGCTCGATGGCGTTGATCATCTTCGTGGAGTTCGGCCAGATGTCGAAGCGCCAGTCCGCCTGCTGGATGCCCAGGCACAGCACGGCGGTCCAGAGCATGATGCCGAGCTGGGGATAGCGGAAGTGCGCGCCCATCAGGCGGCTGACTCCCACACCGGCCATCGGCGCGGCGAAGAGCAGACCGAAGCCGACGTGCTTGAACAGCGAGACGACGGTGCCGAGATGAATCTGGTACGCCGGGGCCAGCACGGCCGTACCGCACAGCACCAGCCCGAGCAGGGCCCGCCAGCGCCAGCCGGGGTTGCCGAGCCGCAGCGCCAGCGGCGACTCGTTCATACGGCTGCGCCGCACGTACGAGATGGCGCCGCCGACGGCGGTGAGGAACATCAGCCCGCCCCACTTGGCGGTCTGCTCCAGGAGGAACTCGACGGTGTCCGTGCCATGGGCGCGGTCGGTGGTGGTCTGCCGCACACCGGCCATGAGGTCGGTGGTGTACATCCCCGCCGCCAGCAGAGCGCCGATGCCGAGGGCGAGCACCACCATCCGCACGAAGGCCTTGCCGCCCTTGTGCGGCCACGCGGTGAGCAGCGCGAGCACGACGATGGTCGGCAGGTACAGCGCGGACGCGTACTTCACCCCGACGGCCAACACCCCGAAGGGCGCGGCCAGCAGCACGGCGATCACGGGCGCCCGGTCGGTGCGTACGACGATCCAGGTGGTCAGGGCCAGCAGGAGGACCGCGGCCGCGTCATAGGTGGCGAAGTAGCCCATGACGACGGTCGACTGGAGCACCGCGAACAGCGCGGCGGCGGCCAGCGCGGCCCGCTCGTTGAACAGGCGCCGGGTGAACGAATACAGCAGCCCCGTGGCGCAGAGCATGAAGAACAGGCTCAGGGTCCGTGCCCCGGCGAGCCCGAACTTCGCGTCCACGATCGCGGCGAGTACGGGGTAGAGCTGCGGTGAGCCGGAGAAGTAGGCGGCGTAGTCGCGCGGCAGCTCGGTGCCGTTGAGCAGGTGGTCCAGCTGGGCATGGCCGGCCGCCAGGTACAGCGCCTCGTCCTGGAACGCGGTGTTCGACAGACGCAGCGACAGCGCCGCCTGGATGGCCATGATGCACAGCAGCACGACCCGGCTCACCCAGGCCCGCCGCCTGCTCGCCGCCATCTCCCAGCCGGCTTCCGGCGTCTCGGGGATGTGGTACTCGGGCTCGGCGTCCGGCACCTGCTGGTACTGGACTGTGCGCAGCGCGTACGTCGGCTGGTCGGCATGGTCCTCGTGCCGGCCTTGCGGCTGCTGCGGGATCTGCGTCACATACGGGTCCTGCTGGTACTGCTGGTCCTGGTACGGCTCCTGGTACTGCTCCTGCTGGTAGCCGTACCGGCCGTCGTCGTACGCCTGCCCCTGCTGCTGGGGGCGCCGCCCGTC
Source organism: Streptomyces sp. NPDC093591 (assembly GCF_044764885.1). Taxonomy (NCBI): domain Bacteria; kingdom Bacillati; phylum Actinomycetota; class Actinomycetes; order Kitasatosporales; family Streptomycetaceae; genus Streptomyces; species Streptomyces sp. NPDC093591. The sequence continues at coordinate 279,306 of NZ_JBIWIY010000015.1, read as the reverse complement.
CGAGTTGAACCAGGTGGACGCCGGCTCTTCCTCGGCATACGGGTCGTAGGGCTGAGGCGTGTAGTGCTCGTGTCGGGAGTTGGAGTTCATCACGGCTTCCGTACGTCGAAGCCGAAGGTGTCGTCGGCGGCCAGGCGCTTGAACTCCTTCAGCGCCAGCGGGCTCGCCTCCAGTCGCCAGTCGGCACGCTTTTTGTGGTTGAACCAGACGAAGCCGAGCATGTCGTCGTCCGCCGCGACGCCCGCGAACAGGTTGCGGATGTCGGCACGGCGCCGCTCACCCGCCATCGCGGCGGTCTCCAGCAGGATCATCGGCTTCTTGGTGAAGGTGCGGACCTGGTCCCGGGTCGGCCCGAAGACGCTGTCGAAGGCGCCGTCCTCCTCGATCGTCCAGTAGCCGATCAGCCCGATCCAGTCGACGTAGGCGTCGCCCGGGTAGTACGGCTTGAGCTTCACGCTCTTGACCGGATTGACGATGTTGGGCGACCAGGCCCAGATGACGTTCGAGGCGCCGACGTCGATGAAGGTCTCGTGGATGTGCCGCCAGGCGGCCACATAGTCCTTGGAGGTCACGTTCTTCGTGCCCCACTTCTCCCAGTGGCCGTTGAACTCGTCGGCGAAGGAGATGACGACGGGCAGGTTCAGCTTGCGGACCGCCGTCGCGTACTCCTTGATGTACGCGTCCGACTTCCCCGCCGCGATATCCGCGACCGGCGTGTCGAAGGGCTCCCACGACATCAGCGTCATGGCCCCCTCACGCCAGGCGTTGCGCACGCCGGTGGCGTCGAAGCCGTCGCCCCAGGCGGCGTAGTACTCGATGAGGTTCGGCTGCTTGCCGACCATCTTCGTGTACGTGTCCAGGCTCGTCATGGAGTTGGGCGCGCCGTCGACGGCGGCGCCGAAGTACTTCTTGTCCGGCTTCAGCAGCGGTACGACGTCGTAGGGCACGTCGCTCTCGGGGCTCGCCGAGGCATCGTCCCCGGCCTTGCCCTGCTCACTGGTCCCCGAGGAGCCGCCCGAGTCCTCACCGAGGACCGAGCAGCCGCTGAGGGCGAGCACGCCACTGAGCAGGCCGGCCGCCAGGGCCGTACGGGTACGGGTGAACAACTGCATCAGGCGACCGCCTTCTCGCGGGGCTGGACCAGGACACGGCCCACGACGAGGGCGTAGAAGAGCCCGGAGGACAGGATCAGGGCGAAGTCCGGGGCGTCCATGGTGAACGTCCGGTAGACCGCTCCAACGACCCAGATCAGCGCGGTGCCGCCGCTCCAGACCCACATGCCGATCCAGAAACGCCGGGTCTTGTTCTTCTTGGCGCCGGAGGAGCCGGTGGGCTGCCAGCCCATACGGTTCTTGCGCAGGATGTCCCAGATGGCGAAGACGTGCGCCCAGCCGTACATCATGCGGGCGGCCCAGGCCTCCAGGCGGTAGGGCGCCTTGTGCCACATCGGGAAGATGATCGTGGTGTAGATGATGCTGGGCAGTACCAGGATCAGGTGCTCGACCATGAGCTTCTCCGGCATCATGATCAGCAGCACGATCGGGATGACCGGGGCGGCGAAGGTGAACAGCGCCGTGTGGATGTAGTAGAAGAACCCGGACATGTAGCACAGGCGGCTGGAGAGCCTGATCTTCGCCTGCCAGAACTTCCGGCTGCCGAGCAGGCTCATCGAGCCGGAGCACCAGCGGTACTGCTGGTTGAAGAAGGCGCCCGCGGTGTCCGGGCACACCCCCGTCGACACGGCGACCGGCACATACCGCAGATCCCAGCCGAGGCCCCGCAGGTCGAACCCGGTGTGCACGTCCTCGGAGTGCTCGATCAGCGTCGTACCGCCGTTGGTCTCCAGGGCCGCGCGCCGGTACACCGCACAACTGCCGACGCAGATCGCGCCGTCACTGCCCTGCCGCGACACCTGCACGGACCGGTAGAACAGCTCCTGCACCGCACCCGCGCCGCGCTCGATCCAGTTCTGCGAGTCCAGCACCCGGAAGTACTGCGGTGACTGGACGATCCCGATGCCCGGGTCCGCCTCCATGTACGGCAGCAGTTCCTGGAGCAGGTCGGCGCGCGGCGTGAAGTCGGCGTCCAGGATCAGGATGTACTGACCGTCGGACTGCCCGAACCCGAAGTGCAGGTTGCCGGCCTTCTTGAACCAGCCGCGGTTCTCCCGGGTGCCGTAGCGGAACCCGAAGTCCCGGGCCATGGCGGCCAGTTCGGGACTGGCACCGTCGTCGAGCACGAACGGAACACACACCCCCGGATACCGGTCGGCCATCTCCCGCACATGCCGCCAGGTGTTGTGCAGCACCTCGATGGGCTCACCGCACACCGGCAGGAACACATCCACGCTCGGGTACACCTCGGGCCGCCAGTTGTGCACCAGCCGCTTGTGATGCGCGATGTCGAAGTCCCGGGTGAACCCGTTCACCCGCAGCGACACCAGGTAGTAGATGACCGTGAAGACGAGCAGCGGCGTGTAGATCCACAGCACCGGCGTCGACTGGGCCAGCTTGAACTGGCTCACCACCAGGCAGCAGAAGCTGATCAGCGAACTGATCGTCAGGATCCACAGACGCCGGCGCGCATAGGAGTACTTCTCCTTGTCCGTCGGCGGCAGCGGCAGCAGCCCCAACGGGGCAGCCTCACCCCGTCCCGCCTTCCGTCGCCCACCAGGATTGCCCTGGCGCGCGGTTCGGCGCCCCCCAGTCCGCGCAGGACCAACTGAACTCATGCAAAACCCACCCCCGGGCCCGGATACGGCCCGTTGACCCCCACCCCTACTCGGCCTTCCCCATGTCGATTTCTCGAACAATGGTCGAGCAGCTCGAACCAAGAGTCGAGCGACGAAAGGCTATACGAGAGGTAAGGGGGCCGTAAGGGGGGAACAGGAGACTTACGCCCGGTAAGTCCCGACATGGGCCATATCTGATCTCAAATGTCGGGTAACTAACAGGTTTCGCATCCGGACGTCCCGGGCAGAGATCGCCGGTTTCGCGCTTCCTTGTTCCGCGCCGCGAGCAACTCGTCGGCGGGATACCCGACCTCTTCGAGCGTCAGCCCGTGGGGCCGTACGACATGCACGGCCGAGTCCCGTACACCGGCGGCGAGCACCTTGCCGGGCCAGTCGGTGGGCCGGTGCCCGTCCCCCACGAACAGCAGCGCCCCGATGAGCGACCGCACCATGTTGTGGCAGAAGGCATCGGCCCGAACCGTAGCGGTGATGATCCCGTCCTCCTCCCCCCGCACAAGGCTCAGCTCCTGCAACGTGCGGATGGTGGTGGCCCCCTCCCGCTTCTTGCAGTAGGCAGCGAAGTCATGCTCACCGAGCAGCGGCCGCGCCGCCTCGTTCATGGCGTCGACATCGAGGGGCCAGTCGTGCCAGAGGACATGACTGCGCAGCAGCGGATCGACCCCGCCGGGATTGTCGGTGACGCGATAGGCGTACCGCCGCCAGACAGCGGAGAACCGCGCGTTGAACCCACTGGGCGCCTCCCTCAGCGCCCACACCCGCACATCCTTGGACAACCGCCCGGCGAGCCGCTTGAGCAGCTTCGGGTTGTGCTCGGCCCACACCTCCCGCGGCAGATCCACGTGCGCCACCTGGCCCCGCGCATGCACCCCGGCGTCGGTGCGCCCGGCGACGGTCAGCTCGTACGTCTCCCGGGACCGCGTGACCGTACGCAGCGCGTCCTCGATCTCCCCCTGCACGGTCCGCTTCCCACCGGCCTGCTTGGCCCAGCCGTGAAACGCGGCACCGTCATAGGACAGATCAAGACGGACACGGACGTAACCAGCTGCTACTTCATCACTCACGCAGAGATCCTCTCAGGTACACAAAAGCGGGCCCGCTCCCAGAAAGGAACGGACCCGCAATCGCCCCAAAGGGGCGCGGGGAACTGCGCGACCAGCCACAACGAACCCGCAGCCGCAAACGCACAGCCCCCGGCAGAACGCTTAGGCGTCCTTGGACTCCTCGGCCGGAGCCTCGTCGGCCTTGGTCGTGTCGACCTTGGCCTCAGCAACCTCGGCGACCTCGGCGTCCTTGGCGGCACGCTTCGTCGCCGCCTCGGCCTCACCCGTGGCCTCCTGCGCAACCGTCAGCGCCTCGACCAGCTCGATGACAGCCATGGGCGCGTTGTCGCCACGGCGGTTACCGATCTTGGTGATACGGGTGTAACCACCCGGACGGTTCTCGTACCGCGGGCCGATCTCGGTGAAGAGCGTGTGGACGACGCTCTTGTCCGTGATGACCTGGAGCACCTGACGGCGGTTGTGAAGGTCGCCCTTCTTCGCCTTGGTGACCAGACGCTCGGCGTACGGCCGCAGACGGCGGGCCTTCGCCTCGGTGGTGGTGATACGGCCGTGCTCGAACAGCGCCTTCGCGAGGTTCGCGAGGAGCAGCTTCTCGTGCGCGGCGCTGCCGCCCAGACGGGCACCCTTGGCGGGCTTCGGCATGGTGTTTCTCCTAGGTGTCTGCCCCGGCCGTGTCAGGTACCGGGGTCAGTATCCGAGCGAGCGGGTTTGCTCGTCGGAGACCCCGCGCCCCAAAGGGGCGCGGGGAACTGCGCGACCAGCCACAACGGTCCCGCAGTCAAGAACCGGCAGTCGGTCCCGAGCTCTTAGTACTGCTCGGTCTCGACGAACCCGGCGTCTGCATCGTCGTCCGCGCCGAAGGCATCCGCAGCGGCCGTGGGGTCGAATCCGGGCGGGCTGTCCTTCAGGGCCAGGCCCATGCCGGCCAGCTTCGCCTTGACCTCGTCGATCGACTTCGCACCGAAGTTGCGGATGTCGAGCAGGTCCGCCTCGGAACGAGCCACGAGCTCACCCACGGAGTGGATGCCCTCGCGCTTGAGGCAGTTGTACGACCGAACGGTGAGCTCCAGCTCCTCGATCGGCAGCGCCAGGTCGGCGGCAAGGGCGGCGTCCGTCGGGGACGGGCCCATGTCGATGCCCTCGGCGTCGATGTTCAGCTCACGGGCGAGACCGAACAGCTCGACCAGCGTCTTACCGGCCGACGCCATGGCGTCACGCGGACGCATCGCCTGCTTGGTCTCGACATCGACGATCAGCTTGTCGAAGTCGGTGCGCTGCTCGACACGCGTGGCCTCGACCTTGTACGTGACCTTCAGAACCGGCGAGTAGATCGAGTCGACCGGGATACGACCGATCTCCTGACCCACCTGCTTGTTCTGCACGGCGGAGACATAGCCACGGCCACGCTCGACCGTCAGCTCCATCTCCAGCTTGCCCTTGCCATTGAGCGTGGCAAGGACCAGATCGGGGTTGTGCACCTCGACACCGGCCGGCGGCGCGATGTCGGCGGCGGTGACCAGACCCGGACCCTGCTTGCGCAGGTACATCACCACAGGCTCGTCGTGCTCGGACGACACGACCAGCTGCTTGATGTTGAGGATCAGGTCGGTGACGTCCTCCTTGACGCCCGGCACGGTGGTGAACTCGTGCAGAACGCCGTCGATACGGATGGACGTGACCGCCGCACCCGGGATCGAGGACAGGAGGGTCCGGCGAAGCGAGTTGCCGAGGGTGTAACCGAAGCCCGGCTCCAGCGGCTCGATCACGAACCGGGAGCGGAACTCGTCGACGACCTCTTCGGTCAACGAGGGACGCTGAGCAATCAGCATGTGTGGATCAGATCCTTCATTCGTGGACGCCCGCTATTTGACGCCCGACGGAACCGCCCCCGGCAAAAGGGACGGGTACTGCAAGGGTACGGGCGATACGGCGCCTTTACGGCGCCGTACCGCCCGAATCCCGAAGACCTACCGGCCGTGCGTCAGACGCGACGACGCTTCGGCGGGCGGCAGCCGTTGTGCGGGGTCGGGGTGACGTCCTGGATGGAGCCGACCTCGAGACCGGTCGCCTGAAGCGAACGGATCGCGGTCTCACGACCCGAACCCGGACCCTTCACGAACACGTCGACCTTGCGCATGCCGTGCTCCTGGGCGCGGCGGGCAGCCGACTCGGCGGCCATCTGCGCGGCGAACGGCGTGGACTTCCGGGAGCCCTTGAAGCCGACGTGGCCGGCGGAGGCCCAGGAGATCACGTTGCCGGACGGGTCCGTGATGGAGACGATCGTGTTGTTGAACGTGCTCTTGATGTGCGCGTGGCCGTGAGCGACGTTCTTCTTTTCCTTGCGGCGCACCTTCTTGGCAGCGCCCTGACGACCCTTGGGGGGCATCTAGTAACTCCTACGGGGAGGTGGTCGGTCCTACAGCGAAGACCGCTGATGAAGCGTTGTCCGCTGAGGACTACTTCTTGCCCGGCTTCTTCTTGCCGGCGATGGCGCGACGCGGGCCCTTGCGGGTACGAGCGTTCGTGCTGGTGCGCTGACCGCGGACGGGCAGGCCGCGACGGTGACGGAGACCCTGGTAGCAGCCGATCTCGACCTTGCGGCGGATGTCGGCCTGGATCTCGCGACGGAGGTCACCCTCGGTCTTGATGTTGTTGTCCACGTACTCGCGGATCGCGACGAGCTGCTCCTCGGAGAGGTCGCGAACGCGGGTGTTCGGGTCGACGCCGGTCGCTGCCAGCGTCTCCTGCGAGAGGGTCCGGCCGATGCCGAACACGTAGGTGAGGGCGACCTCCACGCGCTTGTCGCGCGGGATGTCAACACCGGAAACGCGTGCCATTCAATGGCTCCTGGTGATCTTCGGAGGTCTTCCGCAGAACCGACTCCCAGCCGCCGTACCAGGTACGAACTGGGTCCCCGGCCTCCGAACCGGGGGTGTCAGGCGATCACTCGCCTGGATTCTGCGTATGAACATATTCAGCTCGCGTCGCGCGAAACTCTGCGATAGAGGTGCAGAGGGGGTTGGTCGTGCGTCAGCCCTGGCGCTGCTTGTGGCGCGGGTTCTCGCAGATGACCATGACCCGGCCGTGACGGCGGATCACCCTGCACTTGTCGCAGATCTTCTTGACGCTCGGCTTGACCTTCATTGGGTGAGGTTCTCCGGGTCAGTGCCATCGCCTCGGGAAGCCCGGGGCGGGGGCAAGATCTACTTGTACCGGTAGACGATCCGGCCACGCGTCAGGTCGTACGGAGACAGCTCCACCACGACCCGGTCGTCAGGGAGGATGCGGATGTAGTGCATACGCATCTTGCCGCTGATGTGTGCCAGGACCTGGTGGCCGTTCTGGAGCTCGACCTTGAACATGGCGTTCGGCAGAGACTCGACGACAGTGCCCTCGATCTCGATGGCACCTTGCTTCTTGGCCACGCTTTGCCCTTCGGAATCGACTACCTTGATCGACTCCCTTGCGTCCCTTACGGGCGCATGCAGACATGCGGGTGCACGAGAGCCGACGAGTCAGTCTACGTCAGCGCACCCGGAAACACGAATCGAGGAAGCCTGCCCCAACGGGCAGATCATTAAGCGCCGAGAAGCTGCACGCCCTCAGGGGCGCGTGGCTGTGTCGATATGCGGCTCCGCCACGTGGGCGCGACGAGCCCCCACCGACCCGGAGCCGCCATCCAGCCGGGCCACCCTCACCAGAGGGCGGATTCAGGCCAGAGGATCCGGCGCGGCAACGATCCCGTGCTCAGCCAACTTCGCCTTACCCCCGTCGGGAGCCGTCAGCACAAGCGGCCCCTCCTCGGTCAGCGCGACCGAGTGCTCCCAGTGTGACGACCACGTGCCGTCCGTGGTGATGACCGTCCAGTCGTCCGAGAGGACCTCGGTCTTCGGCGTGCCCAGGGACACCATCGGCTCGATCGCGAGGCAGAAGCCGGGAACCAGCTTCGGGCCCTTCCCCCGCTTCCGCTCGACGTAGTTCAGCAGATGCGGGTCCATGTGCATCTCGGTACCGATGCCGTGGCCGCCGTAGTCCTCGATGATCCCGTACTTGCCACCGCCGGGCTTCGGCTGCCGGCGGATGTACGTCTCGATGGCACGGGAGACGTCGACCAGACGGTTCCCCTGCTTCATGGCCGCGATGCCGGCCCACATCGACTCCTCGGTCACCCGGGAGAGCTCGATCAGCTCCGGGGCATGCCCGGACCCGACGAAGGCGGTGTACGCGGCGTCGCCGTGCCAGCCGTCGATGATCGCGCCGCAGTCGATGGAGATGAGGTCGCCGTCCTTGAGGACGACGTCCTCGGACGGGATGCCGTGGACGACGACGTCGTTCACGGAGGTGCAGATCGTCGCGGGGAAGCCGCCGTAGCCGAGGAAGTTCGACTTGGCGCCGTGCTCCGCGAGCACCTTGCGGGCCACGTCGTCCAGGTCCTTGGTGCTGGCCCCGGGCACCGCGGCCTCACGCGTGGCCGCGTGAATGGCGGCGACGACCAGGCCCGCCTCACGCATCTTGGCGATCTGCTCGGGGGACTTGATCTGCACCATCTGGGCTGCCGCCTCCTGCCGCGGGTTTACGAAACTATCCCCTCCACGATACGCGTCCATGCGAGCCGAAGCCGGAGTGAGGGCCACCCCGGACAGGCCTCGCGCGGCCGGCCTCCGGTCGGACGGCCAGGGTCACCGTGGCGGAGTCACACCTGCACCCTCAGCAACAAAACACGTTGACGAACCCAACTAGCCACTCTAGCCTCGCAGTTGCCACCTGGCGATGTCGGGTGTCAGCACTCAGCTCCATACAATCCGGACCGGATACACGGTCCCAAAAACGGGGGGTACAAGTGATCAAGAGAACTCTGTCCCGCATAGCCGCGGCCGGCGCCGTCGCCACCCTGATCGGCCTTACCGCAGCCTCGCCCGCCATGGCCGGCGACGAGGGGCCCCTCTGGTACGGCAACCGGGGCACGGTGACGTTCAAGGACGATGGTGACGACATCACGGTCTGCGACGAACTGGCTGACGGCTACGGCGTCACGGGGTACTTGGAGCGACTCAACAGCACTGGCACCGGCCTGGTTTGGGTCATCAAGGAAGACGACGGCGGAGACGCCGGCTGCGACCGGTCCGACAACGGCTACGACATGATCGGCAACGTCTCGCACGGTCTGGCCATCTGCTGGCACGGCACCGGCTCCTGCGTCCGCTCGAACTGGTACTTCGACGAGTAGGCCCGTTCGGCACCGAGAGGTTTGAGGTCTCTACGGAGACCTCAACAGTGAGACGGTGTGCGCACGCCGTATATCTGCCCAGAAGCTCCGGCCGGTGCAGACGATCAATCGATTCGTCTGCACCGGCCGGAGCTTTTGGTGTGGCCGGTCCCAGGCGCACATCCGCCTGGGACCGCTAACACGGTCAGCGCTTGGTGAAGATCGGGTTCCAGCGGCCGACGTAGTCGACTTCGGCTTTACGGAAGCCCGAGAGCGGTGTCACCTTGTCGCCGTCCAGGCTGACCAGGACCAGCTGGTTGCGGAACTCCCCCTTGCCGGGTTGGCACTGGCTGGGGTCACACCGCCAGGCGATGAGGTGGGTGTTGTCCGCCCACGCGAGAAGCTGCTGTCCGGGTACGACTGCGCTCCGCTCGCCGGTCTTCGCGTCCAGAACCGCGGAAACGATCTGGCCGTCCTTACTCCCCGCGAAGCCGCCAGTCACAAGCTTTCCGTCCGGGGACGTAGCCACCGGCGGAAAGATCAGATCAGTCTTCTGCTGCGGAAGCGACTTCAGCCTGCCGTTCACGTCGTAGTAGCTCCTGCCCGGCTGGTCGAGCCTCTGCTCCCACAGCAGCTCGCCGTCACGGCTCCAGCTGAAGTCCTGACGCCCGGTGCCGGCCATGGCCGCAAGACTGTCCTTCTTGGCCGGCCGCTCACTGAATTCCGCCTGGCCGGAGTCGACATCGATGACATAGAAGCCGGTACGGCTCTGCTTCGGCCCCGGCATCTCCTGACCATCGCCACCCGCCACACGCACCGGCGCGTCCTGGAAGAGGCCGTCCGGGTTGTGGCTGTACGTCGTCGCCACCAGGCGCTCGCCGTCCGGCGAGAACTGCACACCGCCAACGCCCTTGTCGACCTTGATCCAGCGCTGGACCTTGCCCGTCGACAGATTCATCAGGCCTATACGGTTGACGGGCAGATCGCCCTCCAGCACCGCGGCCGTCTTCATCCCGGGAGCGACATCGAGCCAGGCCCAGTCGGTCTTCTCGTACCGCTTGGTCGCGGCGTTGTGCAGACTCCACTCACGCGCGTTCACCGCATCCCCGCCCGGCTGCTGCACGAGCTTCGTCGTGTAGTACCCCGAGACCGCGACCTGCCCTGCGGCTATCAGCTCGCGCGGCGGGGACTGGTCCGGGCGGGCCACCACGTCCGAGGCCTCGGACTGCCCCTCCGGGCCACCGCCCGTCAGGGCCAACGACACCCCGATGACTGCGGCGACCACGGCGACCGCGGCGACCGCCAGGCTGCGACTCCTGCCGCGGAGCCACGACGGCTGCTCCCGCTCGGTGGAATCGTCGGACCGTGGCACCTGTTCGAGCTTGATGGCCATACCTCCTCGGCAGAGCACTTTCGGGGTCCCCAAGAAGCAAAGCAGCGGCCCCCGCCGGGGGCCGCTGCCTTCCTTTGCAAGCTGTTACGAACCGGTCAGCGCCGACATGGCCCGCTTCGTGACGTCCGCCACCTTCCCCATCGCGGAGACCGTGGTCACAAGGCCCTGGGCCTTGTAGTAGTCGATGATCGGCTCGGTCTGCGTGTGGTAGACCTCCAGCCGCCGGCGCACCGTGTCCTCACGGTCGTCATCACGCTGGTAGAGCTCACCACCGCACACATCGCACACGCCCTCCGCTGCGGGCGGGTTGTACGTGACGTGGAACACGTGCGCCGAGTCGTTGCGGCAGATCCGCCGGCCGGCGATCCGCTTGACGACCTCCCCCTCGGGGACCTCCAGGTCCAGCACCGCGTCGATCTTCATGTCCCCATCACGCAGCATCACGTCGAGCGCTTCCGCCTGGGCGACGTTCCGCGGGAAGCCGTCGAGGAGGAAGCCCCCGGCCGCGTCCGGCTGCTGCATACGGTCGCGCGCCATGCCGATGGTGACCTCGTCGGGCACCAGCTGTCCCGCGTCCATGTAGGACTTCGCACGCAGCCCGAGCTCTGTGCCCTGGCTGATGTTCGCGCGGAACAGGTCGCCCGTGGAGATGTGCGGGATCGACAGGTTCTTGGCGAGGAACGCGGCCTGCGTTCCCTTACCGGCACCCGGCGGCCCGACGAGGACGATACGCATCAGCGGAGGAACCCTTCGTAATTGCGCTGCTGGAGCTGGCTCTCGATCTGCTTCACCGTTTCGAGGCCGACACCCACGATGATCAGGATGCTGGTCCCGCCAAACGGGAAGTTCTGGTCTGCATCGAAACCAGCCAACGCCATCGTCGGGACGAGAGCGATCAGCCCCAGATACAGCGAACCCGGCCAGGTGATCCGGTTGAGCACGTACGACAGGTACTCAGCGGTCGGTCGGCCAGCCCGGATGCCCGGGATGAAGCCACCATACTTCTTCATGTTGTCCGCGACTTCCTCGGGGTTGAACGAGATAGCCACGTAGAAGAAGGCGAAGAAGACGATCAGGAGGAAGTAGAGGGTGATGTGCACCGGAGCATTCGGCCTCGCGAGGTTCTGTTCGATCCAGCTCTTCCAGTCGGCGCTGCCACCGGCGAACTGCGCGATCAGTGCCGGGATATAGAGCAGCGACGAGGCAAAGATCACAGGGATGATGCCCGCCTGGTTGACCTTCAGCGGAATGTACGTCGACGTGCCGCCGTAGGACCTCCGGCCGATCATGCGCTTCGCGTACTGCACCGGAATACGCCGCTGGGCCTGCTCGACGAAGACGACGAGGCCGATCATCACCAGGCCAATGACACACACGATGCCGAACTCGATCCAGCCGCCGGCCAGGGAGCCCTGCGTCTTGATGGCCCACAGCCCCGCCGGGAAGGTCGCGGCGATCGAGATGAACATCAGGATCGACATGCCGTTGCCGATGCCGCGGTCGGTGATGAGCTCACCGAGCCACATGACGGTGGCCGTACCGGCGGTCATCGTGATGACCATGACGATGGTGGTGAAGATCGAGCGGTCGGGCACGATCTGGCCGGCCACCTGGCAGTTCGGGAACAGCGAGCCGCTGCGGGCGGTGGCCACCAGGCCGGTGCCCTGCAGGATGGCGAGCGCCACGGTCAGATAGCGGGTGTACTGCGTAATCTTGGCCGTGCCGGCCTGGCCCTCCTTCTTGAGGGCTTCCAAGCGCGGGATCACGACGGTCAGCAGCTGCAGGATGATACTCGCCGTGATGTACGGCATGATGCCGAGCGCGAAGATCGTGATCTGAAGCAGAGCGCCGCCACTGAACATGTTGACCAGGCCGAAGATGCCCTGATTGGCGTTCGCCTGGTCGACGCAGACCTGAACGGCCCTGTAGTCGACGCCGGGGATCGGAATGTGTGTACCGATCCGGTAGATCACGATGATGCCGAGCGTGAAGAGCAGCTTCTTGCGCAGGTCGGGCGTCTTGAACGCCCGGGCGAACGCGGTGAGCACGGTGCCTCCTGCGACCCCCGCGCTACTGCGTCAAGGGTGACGGTCTTGAGGATCGACTAATAGGAACGACTTAGCTAACGGTCAACTGCCGCTCAGAGTGCCCCACAGGAAGCACTCCGTAAAAGTGGGCAGTGCAGGCCACCTTACCGGCGAGACCGCCCCCCTTGGAACGACCAACCGGGGATACCCCATTTGTGGGGTATCCCCGGTCGGGATCGCTCAAGTCATCGAGGCGCCTGATGGGTTCAGACGAGCTCGGTGACGGTACCGCCGGCGGCGGTGATCTTCTCCTTGGCGGAGCCGGAGACGGCGTCGACCGTCACCTGCAGCGCCACGGAGATCTCGCCCTGGCCGAGGACCTTGACGAGGCTGTTCTTGCGAACGGCACCCTTGGCGACCAGACCCTCGACGGTGACCTCGCCACCCTCGGGGTACAGCGACGCCAGCTTGTCGAGGTTCACGACCTGGTACTCGGTCTTGAACGGGTTCTTGAAGCCCTTCAGCTTCGGAAGACGCATGTGGAGGGGCATCTGGCCACCCTCGAAGCGCTCCGGAACCTGGTAACGGGCCTTCGTACCCTTGGTACCACGACCGGCCGTCTTACCCTTCGACGCCTCACCACGACCGACACGGGTCTTGGCGGTCTTGGCGCCCGGGGCGGGACGGAGGTTGTGGATCTTGAGCGGGTTCTGCTCCGCCATGATCAGTCGACCTCCTCGACCGTCACGAGGTGGCGGACGGTGTGCACCATGCCGCGGAACTCGGGGCGGTCCTCCTTGACGACCTGCGTGTTGATGCCCTTGAGACCAAGGGAGCGCAGGGTGTCACGGTGGTTCTGCTTGCTGCCGATGTAGGACTTGACCTGCGTAATCTTGAGCTGCGCCATGATTACGCACCCGCCCCGGCACGCGCACGGAGAAGAGCCGCGGGGGCGACGTCCTCGAGCGGCAGACCACGGCGGGCCGCGATCTCCTCGGGACGCTGCAGGCCCTTCAGGGCCTCCACGGTCGCGTGCACGATGTTGATGGCGTTGTCGGAGCCGAGCGACTTCGACAGCACGTCGTGGATACCGGCGCACTCGAGCACGGCACGCACCGGACCACCGGCGATAACACCGGTACCGGGGGACGCGGGCTTGAGCAGGACGACGCCGGCAGCCTTCTCACCCTGGATGGGGTGCGGGATGGTGCCCTGGATACGGGGGACCTTGAAGAAGTGCTTCTTGGCCTCCTCAACACCCTTGGCGATGGCGGCCGGCACCTCCTTGGCCTTGCCGTAACCGACACCCACGGTGCCGTCACCGTCGCCCACCACGACCAGCGCGGTGAAGCTGAAGCGACGACCACCCTTCACAACCTTGGCGACGCGGTTGATCGCGACAACGCGCTCAACGTACGCGGTCTTCTCGGCGGCAGCTGCGCCGCCGTCACGGCCCTTCCGGTCCCGCCGCTCGCCGCCACCGGCACCGCCACCGCGGCGCTGGGGTCCAGCCATTGGATTTACCTCTCTCTTTTCCGCTAGCTACGAACGGCTCAGAACTTCAAGCCGGCTTCGCGGGCGGCGTCCGCCAGAGCGGCAATGCGCCCGGCGTACTGGTTACCACCACGGTCGAATACGACGGCCTCGACACCGGCGGCCTTGGCACGCTCGGCGACCAGGGCGCCGACCTGCTTGGCCTGCGCGGACTTGTCGCCCTCGCCACCGCGGATCGAGGTGTCCAGGGTGGACGCCGACGCAAGGGTGTGACCCTTGATGTCGTCGATCACCTGGGCCACGATGTGGCGGTTCGAGCGGGTAACGACCAGACGCGGACGCTCCGCCGTTCCGTTGATGTGCTTACGGATCCGGATGTGGCGGCGCTTGATCGCGGCGCGCTTGTAGGCGTCGCCCTTGAGGATCTTCTGTCCGTATGCCATGGCTTACTTACCCGCCTTTCCGACCTTGCGGCGGATGACTTCGCCCTCGTACTTGACGCCCTTGGCCTTGTACGGGTCGGGCTTGCGCAGCTTGCGGATGTTGGCCGCAACCTCGCCGACCTTCTGCTTGTCGATGCCCTCGACCGAGAAACGCGTGGGCGCCTCGACCTTGAAGGTGATGCCCTCGGGGGCCTCGACGGTGATCGGGTGGCTGTAGCCGAGAGCGAACTCGAGGTTCGAACCCTTGGCCGTCACTCGGTAACCGACACCGCTGATCTCGAGCTTCTTCACGTAACCCTGGGTCACGCCGGTGATCATGTTCGCCACCAGCGTGCGGGACAGGCCGTGCAGGGCCTTGTTCTGACGCTCGTCGTTCGGGCGGGTCACCGACAGGGTGCCGTCTTCGCCCTTGGCGACCTCGATCGGCGCCGAGACGGTGTGGGTCAGCTCGCCCTTGGGGCCCTTGACCTTGACCGTACGGCCGTCGATGGTGACGTCCACGCCGGCGGGAACCGCGATGGGGAGCTTGCCGATGCGCGACATAGCTGTTTCCTCCGTTCCCTTCTGCTACCAGACGTAGGCGAGAACTTCTCCGCCTACGCCCTTCTTGCCGGCCTGCTTGTCGGTGAGGAGCCCGTGAGACGTGGAGATGATCGCCACGCCGAGGCCGCCGAGCACCTTCGGCAGGTTGGTGGACTTCGCGTACACCCGGAGACCGGGCTTGGAGATCCGCTTGATGCCCGCGATGGAGCGCTCACGGTTCGGGCCGAACTTCAGCTCAAGGACGAGGTTCTTGCCGACCTCGGCGTCCTCGACCTTCCAGCCCGTGATGAAGCCCTCCTGCTGGAGGATCTCCGCGATGTGCGACTTGATCTTCGAGTGCGGCATCGCCACGGTGTCGTGGTACGCCGAGTTCGCGTTCCGCAGACGCGTAAGCATGTCTGCGATCGGATCAGTCATGGTCATGAATTGGCCTTCGGCCTCTCTCGCCGGGGTTTCCAGGTGCCCATCCCTCTCCTCGATCCGAGACGAGGCGGGTGCGGTGCGGTGGACCTACGGCGTAGTAAGTCGTACGGGCGGCCATCAGGCGCCCAACCCTCCAAGCCTAAGCCATGGAGAGGAGGGCGCCTGACACGCCCATTGCTTACCGAGAGCTTCGGGAATCCCTAAAAGGTGGGATTACCAGGAGCTCTTGGTCACGCCCGGCAGCTCGCCACGGTGAGCCATCTCACGAAGGCACACGCGGCACAGGCCGAACTTGCGGTACACGGAGTGGGGACGGCCGCAGCGCTGGCAGCGCGTGTAGCCACGCACGCCGAACTTGGGCTTGCGAGCAGCCTTCGCGATCAGAGCCTTCTTCGCCATCTCGCTCACGCCTCCTTGAAGGGGAAGCCGAGGTGACGAAGGAGCGCACGGCCCTCAGCGTCGTTGGTCGCCGTGGTCACCACGGTGATGTCCATACCCCGGACGCGGTCGATCTTGTCCTGGTCGATCTCGTGGAACATGACCTGCTCCGTGAGACCGAAGGTGTAGTTGCCACGGCCGTCGAACTGCTTGGGGGACAGACCACGGAAGTCGCGGATGCGCGGCAGCGCGAGCGACAGGGTGCGGTCCAGGAACTCCCACATGCGGTCGCCACGGAGCGTGACGTGGGCACCGATCGGCTGGCCCTCACGCAGCTTGAACTGCGCGATGGACTTGCGGGCCTTGGTGACGGCCGGCTTCTGACCGGTGATCGTGGTGAGGTCGCGGATGGCGCCCTCGATCAGCTTGGAGTCGCGGGCGGCGTCGCCCACACCCATGTTGACCACGATCTTGACGAGGCCGGGAACCTGCATGACGTTCTCGTACTTGAACTCGTCACGCAGCTTGCCCGCGATCTCCTCGCGGTACTTCTGCTTCAGACGCGGAGTGGTGGTGGTAGCCATCAGATGTCCTCACCCGTCCGCTTGGCAACGCGGATCTTGTTGCCCTCTTCGTCGAAGCGGTAGCCGACACGCGTGACGACCTTGTTGCCGTCCTTCTCAACGACCAGCTGGACGTTGGAGACGTGGATCGGCGCCTCGGTCGTGACGATGCCGCCGGCCTGCGAGCCCTTGGCGGTCGGCCCGGCCTTGGTGTGCTTCTTGACCCGGTTGACACCCTCGACCAGGACACGCTCGTCGCGCGGGTAAGCGGCAATGACCTTGCCCTGCTTGCCCTTGTCCTTGCCGGTGATGACCTGGACCAGGTCGCCCTTCTTGATCTTCATGCTTACAGCACCTCCGGAGCCAGCGAGATGATCTTCATGAACTTCTTCTCGCGCAGCTCACGCCCGACCGGGCCGAAGATGCGGGTGCCGCGAGGGTCGCCGTCGTTCTTCAGAATGACGGCGGCGTTCTCGTCGAAGCGGATGTACGAGCCGTCCGGACGGCGGCGCTCCTTGACGGTGCGAACGATGACCGCCTTGACGACGTCACCCTTCTTCACGTTGCCACCGGGGATCGCGTCCTTGACGGTGGCGACGATGACGTCACCGATGCCCGCGTAGCGGCGACCGGAGCCACCGAGCACACGGATGCAAAGGATTTCCTTCGCACCAGTGTTGTCGGCGACACGCAGTCGCGACTCCTGCTGGATCACGTCTATCTCCTGTTTGTCTGCCGGTTCCCGCAGGGACCTCATCGGGCCGAACCTGCGAGCCTGGCGGAACCGTCCTGCGGATGTGCCCCGCAGGAATTACTTGCGCCTCTGAAAGGGAAGAACCCTGTCCGCCGGGGCCGGAGCCCCGGCGGGGGTCAGCGGGGGCGAACCCCCGCTTGATTACTTCGCCTTCTCGAGGATCTCGACGACGCGCCAGCGCTTCGTCGCGGACAGCGGCCGGGTCTCCATGAGGAGGACGCGGTCGCCGACACCCGCGGCGTTCTGCTCGTCGTGCGCCTTGAGCTTGTTCGTACGGCGGATGACCTTGCCGTACAGCGCGTGCTTGACGCGGTCCTCGACGGCGACGACGACGGTCTTGTCCATCTTGTCGCTGACGACGAGACCCTCACGGGTCTTGCGGAAGCCGCGCGCCTCTGCAGTCTGCTCAGTCACGTTGCTCTCACTCATCAGGCGCTCTCCACCGTCTCGATGCCCAGCTCGCGCTCACGCATCAGGGTGTAGATCCGCGCGATGTCCTTACGGACGGCCTTCAGCCGACCGTGGTTCTCGAGCTGACCGGTCGCCGCCTGGAAGCGGAGGTTGAACAGCTCTTCCTTGGCCTCGCGAAGCTTCGCAAGAAGCTCCTCGTTGCCCAGCTCGCGCAGCTCGGACGCCTTGGTACCGGCCGACATCACGCTTCACCTGCCTCGCGCTTGACGATCCGGCACTTCATCGGCAGCTTGTGGGCCGCACGAGTCAGCGCCTCACGGGCGATCTTCTCGTTGGGGTAGGACAGCTCGAACATGACCCGGCCCGGGTGCACGTTCGCGATCCACCACTCCGGAGAACCCTTACCGGAACCCATGCGGGTCTCAGCAGGCTTCTTCGTCAGCGGGCGGTCCGGGTAGATGTTGATCCAGACCTTGCCGCCACGCTTGATGTGGCGGGTCATCGCGATACGGGCCGCCTCGATCTGGCGGTTGGTCACGTACGCCGGCGTGAGGGCCTGGATGCCGTACTCGCCGAACGCAACCGTCGTACCGCCCTTGGCCTGACCACGGCGCTTCGGGTGGTGCTGCTTGCGGTGCTTGACCCTACGGGGGATCAGCATGACGGTCAGGCCTCCGTTCCGGTGCTCTCAGCCGGAGCGGCGGCGGGAGCCTCGGCCTTGGGGGCCTCGGCGCCGGCAGCCTGCTGCGGCTTGCGACCGCGCCGCTCGCCACCACGGCCACCACGGGCCGGGCGGTCGGCACCACCACGGGCCGGGCGGTTACCCGCACGGGCCGCAGCGTTCTCGGCGCGGACCTCGGCGATGTTCTTGACGTCGCCCTTGTAGATCCAGACCTTCACACCGATGCGGCCGAAGGTCGTCTTGGCCTCGAAGAAGCCGTAGTCCACGTTCGCGCGGAGCGTGTGCAGGGGCACACGGCCCTCGCGGTAGAACTCCGAGCGGGACATCTCGGCGCCACCGAGGCGGCCACCGCACTGGATCTTGATGCCCTTGGCGCCGGCCTTCATCGCCGACTGCATGCTCTTACGCATGGCGCGGCGGAAGGAGACGCGGGAGGAGAGCTGCTCGGCAACGGCCTGAGCAACCAGCTGAGCGTCGGTCTCGGGGTTCTTGACCTCGAGGATGTTCAGCTGGACCTGCTTGCCCGTGAGCTTCTCGAGGTCACCGCGGATGCGGTCGGCCTCGGCGCCACGGCGGCCGATGACGATGCCCGGACGAGCGGTGTGGATGTCCACCCGCACGCGGTCACGGGTGCGCTCGATCTCAACCTTCGAGATACCGGCGCGCTCCATGCCGGACGTCATCATCCGACGGATGGCGACGTCTTCCTTGACGTAGTCCTTGTACAGCTTGTCGGCGTACCACCGGGACTTGAAGTCCGTGGTGACACCGAGCCGGAACCCATGCGGGTTAACCTTCTGGCCCATTACCGGGTTCCTTCCTTGCTGGCGACGACCACGGTGATGTGGCTGGTCCGCTTGCGGATCCGGTAGGCACGGCCCTGGGCACGCGGACGGAACCGCTTCAGGGTCGGGCCCTCGTCGACGTACGCCTCGCTGATGAACAGCGAGGAGGCGTCCGGGTGGTCGTAGTTGTGCGCGGCGTTGGCGATGGCGCTGTCGAGCACCTTGCCGACGGGCACGGAGGCTGCCTGCGGAGCGAATCGCAGAACAGCCTGAGCCTCCGTGGCATCCATGCCACGGATAAGGTCCACCACGCGGCGGGCCTTCATGGGCGTAACGCGGATGTACCGCGCCTGGGCCCTGGCTTCCATGGTTGTCCCTCTCAGTTACTTACGTGTCTGAATGCGATCCGCTACTAGCGGCGCTTCGACTTCCGGTCGTCCTTGACGTGGCCCCGGAAGGTGCGCGTCGGCGAGAACTCGCCGAGCTTGTGGCCGACCATCGACTCGGTGACGAACACCGGGATGTGGGTCTTGCCGTTGTGCACCGCGAGCGTGTGGCCGAGCATGGCCGGCACGATCATGGAGCGACGGGACCAGGTCTTGATGACGTTCTTGGTGCCGGCTTCGTTCTGGGCTTCCACCTTCTTGATCAGGTGGTCGTCGACGAAGGGCCCCTTCTTGAGACTGCGCGGCATCTAAACCCGCTCCTAGCGCTTCTTGTTCGTCTTGCGGCGGCGGACGATGTACTTGTTCGAAGCCTTCTTCGGCGAACGAGTACGACCCTCCTTCTGACCCCACGGGGAGACCGGGTGGCGACCACCGGAGGTCTTGCCCTCACCACCACCGTGCGGGTGGTCAACCGGGTTCATCGCCACACCGCGAACGGTCGGGCGAACGCCCAGCCAGCGCTTACGGCCGGCCTTACCCCAGTTGATGTTGCTCTGCTCGGCGTTGCCGACCTCGCCGACGGTGGCGCGGCAGCGCACGTCGACCAGGCGGATCTCACCGGAGGGCATGCGCAGGTGGGCCATCTGGCCCTCCTTCGCGAGCAGCTGCACGGAGGCACCGGCGGAGCGGGCGAACTTGGCGCCGCCACCGGGACGGAGCTCGATCGCGTGGATCGTGGTACCGACCGGGATGTTGCGCAGGGCCAGGTTGTTGCCCGGCTTGATGTCGGCCCCGGGACCGTTCTCGACGCGGTCACCCTGCTGCAGGTTGCGCGGGGCGAGGATGTAGCGCTTCTCGCCGTCGGCGTAGTGCAGCAGCGCGATGCGCGCGGTGCGGTTGGGGTCGTACTCGATGTGCGCGACCTTCGCCGGCACGCCGTCCTTGTCGTGACGACGGAAGTCGATCACGCGGTAGGCGCGCTTGTGGCCACCGCCCTGGTGGCGGACGGTCACACGACCGGAGTTGTTACGGCCACCCTTGCTGTGCAGGGGGCGGACCAACGACTTCTCCGGCGTGGACCGCGTGACCTCGACGAAGTCGGCGACGCTGGAGCCACGACGGCCCGGCGTAGTCGGCTTGTACTTGCGGATTCCCATTTCTCAGTCCTCGTCCGATATCGGACGATCCGGACCGCCCTTAGGCGGTCGGACCGCCGAAGATGTCGATACGGTCGCCCTCAGCGAGGGTCACGATCGCGCGCTTGGTGGACGCGCGCTGGCCGAAGCCCGTGCGGGTCCGCTTGCGCTTGCCCTGGCGGTTGATCGTGTTGACCCCGGTGACCTTGACCTCGAAGACCGTCTCGACGGCCTGCTTGATCTGGGTCTTGTTGGAGCCCGGCGCGACGATGAACGTGTACTTGTTCTCGTCGAGGAGCGCGTAGCTCTTCTCGGACACGACCGGCTTCAGCAGCACGTCACGGGGGTCCGTGAACGCCTTGCTGACCGGGGTGACGACGGTGTTCTTGCCCTCGGCGGCGTGGCGACGCGCCTTGGCGACGCGAGCCGCCTTGGCCTTCTTCGCGGCCTTCGAGGCAATGGCGGGGTGACGGATAGCCATCAGGCCTCGCTCCCTTCGGTGTCATTGGCCTTCGGGCCCGACACGAAGGACTCGAACGCGGCCTGGGTGAAGACCACGTCGTCCGAGACGAGAACGTCGTACGTGTTCAGCTGGCCCGGCTCCAGGATGTGGACCTGGGGCAGGTTGCGGGCGGACAGCCACGCGGCCTCGTCGGCGCGCTCGACGACCAGGAGCAGGTTCTTGCGCTCCGAGATCTTGCCGAACAGGCTCTTCGCGGCCTTCGTGGACGGGTTGTCGCCCTCGATCACGCCGGAGACGACGTGGATGCGGTTGTTGCGGGCCCGGTCGGTGAGGGCGTGGCGCAGGGCCGCGGCCTTCATCTTCTTCGGGGTCCGCTGCGAGTAGTCACGCGGCACGGGACCGTGCACGACGCCACCACCGGCGAACTGCGGCGCGCGGGTCGAACCCTGACGGGCGCGACCGGTGCCCTTCTGGCGGTAAGGCTTCTTGCCACCACCACGGACTTCGCCACGGGTCTTGGTCTTGTGCGTGCCCTGACGGGCAGCGGCCAGCTGCGCGACGACGACCTGGTGAAGCAGCGGAACGCTGATCTTCTCTACGTCGAAGATCTCCGCGGGGAGCTCGACGGTACCGGCCTTGTCGCCCGCCGGCGAAAGGATGTCAACAGTGCTCATCGGTTACCTCAGGCCCCCTTGGCCGCGGTGCGGACCAGGACGAGGCCGCCGTTCGGACCGGGAACCGCGCCCTTGATGAGCAGCAGACCCTTCTCCGCGTCAACGGCGTGGACGGTCAGGTTCTGGGTGGTGACCCGCTCGTTGCCCATGCGACCCGCCATGCGGAGGCCCTTGAACACGCGGCCCGGGGTGGCGCAGCCACCGATGGAACCGGGAGAGCGGTGCTTGCGCTGGGTACCGTGTCCGGCGCCGAGGCCACGGAAGTTGTGGCGCTTCATGACACCGGCGAAGCCCTTGCCCTTGCTCTTGCCGGTCACGTCGACCTTCACGCCGGCCTCGAACACCTCGGCGGTGACTTCCTGGCCCAGCGTGTACTCGGAGGCGTCCGCGGTGCGGATCTCGACGAGGTGACGACGGGGGGTGACGTCGGCCTTCGCGAAGTGGCCCTTGAGGGGCTTGTTCACCTTGCGCGGGTCGATCTCGCCGAAGGCGAGCTGGACGGACTCGTAGCCGTCGACGTCGTTGGTACGCACCTGGGTGACGACGTTGGGGCCGGCCTTGACGACGGTGACCGGAACAACACGGTTGTTCTCGTCCCACACCTGCGTCATGCCGAGCTTCTCGCCCAGGATGCCCTTGATCTGCTTAGCCATTCTCAGATCACCGACCCTCAGAGCTTGATCTCGATGTCGACACCGGCCGGAAGGTCGAGTCGCATCAGAGAGTCAACGGTCTTGGGGGTGGGGTCGAGGATGTCGATCAGGCGCTTGTGCGTGCGCATCTCGAAGTGCTCGCGCGAGTCCTTGTACTTGTGCGGCGACTTGATGACGCAGTACACGTTCTTCTCAGTGGGCAGCGGCACCGGGCCCGCGACCGACGCACCAGTGCGGGTCACCGTCTCGACGATCTTCTTCGCCGAGGAGTCGATGACCTCGTGGTCGTAGGCCTTGAGCCGGATGCGGATCTTCTGTCCCGCCATGGCTACTCAGTAGTCCTGTCTCTCTAACGCTCTGGAACCTGGTGTTCCTGTCCCTCTCCTCCGACCCACGCGGTCGGGCGTGTCGCGCTCTCGCTGACACAGATGTCCCTTGTTCGAACATCCCTTGCCGGGGAGCACGGCCCTTCCGGAACCGCAAGCCGGGGGCGAGGAGGCCCACCGGGTGCCTGGCCGGTGCCGCACTGACACTTCCCGAAAGATTCCCGTACGTCCGCCCCAGCGCTGCCTTACGGCAGTTAGGGCGACGAGTACTGTGGGACTCGCTTCCAGTCCTCCCGGCGGGAGGCGCGCAGCATCAACACTCGACCGAGCAACTCGGACAGTCTGCCATATGGGGCAGGGGGCTGGCCAATCGAGCCGGAGAGAATACCCCGAGGGTGACGTAGGTCAAACCCGGGCGGCCGTGTCCCGGGATCGGCCGGGTGCGCGCCGCCTGACCGGAGCGGTGGCGTCCGCGCCGTCGTCCGCCAGCGCCCGGATGACCGCGTGGTCCGGGGAGAACCGGCATGCGGGATCCGTACGGGCGGCGTCGCCGGTGAGTGCAGCCGCCGAAGTGCGGCGCGTCAGTTCAAGGGGGCAGGAGCCGTAGCCGCAGTGGAGCGGGCAGGCGTGAGTGCGTTCGGCCAGCAGGGGCCCGGGGGCGGGCGGGCGATGCGTCGGCGGAGGCCATCGGAACCGGCCCTCCTCGCGCAGCCGCTCCAGGAACGGCGGGACGTCGGTGGCCGCCGGCGCGCCGGGAAAACGTTCGGCCAGGTCGTCGACGATCTCGCGCACGCTGCGGGTACCCGTCGCACAGGCCGACGACCGCTGCGGCCGAGCCCGTCAGGACAGCGACGCTCTCCTGGAGGAGCAGCAGGTCGGCGTCGTGTACGGGGTCGTGCCGCCGCACGAGGGCGGGAGTCAGGACGGGCCGCGCTCGAAGCGCAGCGTGGCCACGGCACGTGCCTGCTCGTCCCGGCTTCGGGCCCAGGTCGAGCGGTGAGCGCGGCCGGCAGCAGGTGACGTATCCGTCGACCGCCAGCCGTACGCCCGGCAGCACGGAGTCGGCGCGCAGCAGCGTCTCGCGGTGCAGGTCGGCCGCCTCGCCGAGCCGCAGTCGGCGCTCGATGCCGCCCTCGCCCGTCTGGGACCCGTCGTGGTGCTGTATGCGGCGCAGTTCCTCGGGGCTGAGGTCGCCGATGTGTATCCGGGCGCCGAACAGGTGGAGGTAATGGTGGCGCTCCTCCCCCACTGCGCGCAGTCGTGCCTCGATGTCGGAGGGTCGTGTCTGCCGGGCCGACGGATCCGCCTCAGCGGACCCGTCGGCCACTCCAGTACCAGGGCAATGGGCCTGTGTCAGCTGCCTTGTCCGCTCGGACGCGGCCCCGCGAGCTGTCCCGAAGCCGACCCGGTGGGGTTCTGCTCACCGAGGAGGCGGAGCGCCTCCCGTAGCAGGGTGCTCGAGGTGTGCACGGTGTAGGGGAAGTAGACGACCTTCACCCCCACCCTCGCGAACTCGGATTCGAGAGCCGTCCAGACATCCGTGCCCAGCCAGTCGTCACCTTTGAAGATGACGTCGAATCCGACTTCCTTCCAGATCCCGATCTTGTCGTCCACGGTCGCGACGAACGTCTCGTCCACATAGCGCACGCTCTGAACGATCTGCAGCCGCTCGGAGAGCGGGACGACGGGCGGCCTGCCCTTCAGGCGCACCACCAGGTCGTCCGAGCAGACACCGGCGATGAGCCGGTCGCAGTGCCCGCGCGCCCGGCGCAGGATGTTCAGATGGCCCACATGGAAGAGGTCGAAGACCCCTGGCGCGTAGCCGAGACGTCCGCCTGTCAACGCTGTTCCTTCGGAGGTCCGTCGGCGGCCGCGGTGACTACGAGCGCTTTCGACCTGGGCGAGGTGTTGTCGCCGTCGCTGACGGCGATCCGGTAGCGGTGGCGGGAGCCGGGGGTGACGGAGTCGGTGTGCGTCATCGTCGGGCGGTTCCACTCCGTGGACCGCTGCGTCGGTGAGGCCACGAGGCTGCCGTCCCGGTAGATCAGGTACTTCAGCTCCGCGTCGTCCCGGTCCCATGCGGCACGCCACCTGAGCGTGACCTTCCCGGCGGCCGACGTCGAGGCCTCGAGCTGGGGCGGCTCCTCCGGGGCTCCGCGGTCGCGGCCGGCCGAGAAGCGGACCAGACTCTGCTGCCCTCTGCCGTTGACCTCGGTGAACTCGCCGCCCGCCCAGAGGACTTCACCGGCCATCTTCAGCGCACGGGGGCCGTTGCCCTCGCCGGTCCCGCCGTCCGTGTCGGGGAACCAGTGCAGGATGTGCCGGTCACGGACCGACTGGGCCAGGAAGTGCTGGCGCTGGTTGTACTCGGGGAATCCGCCAGGGGTGTCCCTGCAGTTGTGGGCGTGGGACCCGCTGTAGAGAACACCGTTGTGCACGGCGAGGGCCTGGGTGGCGCCCAGGCAGGTGTCCTTCCAGACCATGTCGCCATTGCCCAGGCGGCCGGCGATGCGGCCGTCGAAGATGCCGGTTCCCTTGCCCTCGGCCGCCACGTAGAAGTTGGTCGCGTCGCGTACCAGCGCCTTCACCTTGGATCTCGCCGGCAGCCAGCTCGGATACGAGGTCACCGTCGTGCCCGTGGCGGGGCGCAGGGCGACGAGCTTGAACTCGAACTCGTCGTTGACCTCGAGGAAGTCGCCGCCGACGATGAGCTTGCCGAATTCGGGTGCGGCGAGGATGGCCCGTACGGGAGCGTCGATCTGTGCCTTGAACGGCAGCAGCGAACCATCGGGTGTGAGCGCCGCGATGCGCTGCCTCTTCTGCCCGTTGACGACCGTGAAGTCGCCGCCCAGGTAGACCGCGCTGTCCGTGACCTCGATCGCCCGCACGAACGACGACATGTGCGGACGGAAGTCCCTGCGCAGCGAGCAGTCGGCCGTGTTGAGCGCGACCGCGCTGGAGGCGGCGGCCTTGCCGACCTTGCGGAACGAGCCACCGACGTAGAGCACCTCGCCGTCGGGGGAAGCCTTCAGCGCCCGTACGGTGTCACCGGCGCCGGAGAAGGACCGGGCGCACGGCAGCAGCTTGCCGGTGGCGGCGTCGAACGCGGCGAAGTTCTTGCGTGCGACCTCCCGCTGGCCGCGCTTGGCGCCCGGAGGACGGACCTTGTCGAAGGTCCCGCCGACGTACACGACACCGTCCGCGTACTCGATCGACCAGACGATGCCGTCGGTCTGCCAGGTCGCCAAACGGTCGGCGGTCAGGGTCTTTTCGTCGCCGTCGGCTGCTGAGCTCGACGCGGTGATGAGCGAGGCAGCCGCGAGGAGGGCCACGGCCGAAGCCGTGGTGAGCCCTCTCTTCGTGCTTTTTCTCAGGCGCATGGAACATCCCTGGTTGCAGCAAGTACGGGTGGGAGAAGGGAAGGAGGAGTGGCGGTCTCGGTTCTGAGACGGCCTCAAGTGGCGCGTTCGCGCAGCACACCGACGAGTTCACGCACGCCCAGGGGTGTGCTAAATCGCCACAAACTTATACCGAATACGAAAAATCCCATGGTGATTGCGACGGCAAGTCCGATGGCCGTGTCACCTGCCAGCAGCCTGGTGGGAACGACCAGCGGCACCGTCAGACACAGGCCGGCGGCGGTCGCCAGGAGATATCCGTGGTCGATGACCGTGAAGCCCGGATGCCGCCGCACCAACGCGGCGGAGAGCAGGTTCTCCACGATGGTCGCGGCCGCCCAGGACAGGGCGGCTCCGAGGACGCCCAGCCGGGGTACGGCGAGCAGGCCGACCGTCAGCTGCACGGTGAACGCGACGCCGGTGACCGCCAGATGCCAGGAGCTCTTGCCCGCCATGAGCAGCACCGTCTGGGCGTTTCCCACCCCCACGTTGACGGCCGAGGCGACACAGAGCACCACCAGCGCGGCGGCCCCCTGCTCGAACTCCGGCCCGAACAAGGACAGGACGGTGCCCGGGAAGCTGGTGAGCAGGACGAGCAGGGGCCAGGAGAACAGCACGATCCAGCGCGTCGAGACCCGGTACAGATGGCGGGCCTGCGGGATGTCGCCCACGGCGAGGAGACGGCTGATCTCCGGAGCGACGGCCAGCCGGATGGCGAGCTGGAGCAGCGTCGCCGCGATGACGACCCGGCCGACGGCGGTGTAGATGCCCGCCTCCTCGCTCGTCGCCAGGCAGGACAGCAGCACGACGCCCACCCAGACCGCGCTGATGTCGAAGACGGAGGAGATCGCCCGAGGTACGGCGAACGCCCAGAACCCGTGCCGGGTGGCGGGCGCGTCGGGCGCGGGCGGACGTCCGAGGCCGGTATGGCGGCACCGGCGCAGCGCGTACCAGGCGACGAGGACACCGGCCAGGGAGGGCACGAGCCAGGCGGCGGCCAGGCTCAGCACGCCCGGGGCCAGTAGGGCGACCGGTACGGCGATCAGGACGCGCAGGACCGGTTTGCCGATCTGTTCGACCCCGACCAGCGGAATCACGGTGCCGTAGCCCTGGGTCGCGCCGAGCAGAACCAGGGTGACCGTGGCCAGCGGGAGGAACAGCGCGAAGAGCCGGACCAGCGTGACCGCGTCCTGGGGAGGCAGGTTCGGCAGCAGTGAGGTGGCCGTGGAGGGAGACAGGAACAGCAGCGCTGCGGCCCCGGTACTCACCGCGGCGCCCGGGACGACGGCGGTGCGCAGAAGCGCGCCCACCTGCCGACCGCCGCCGGTGGCCACGTCACGGGAGACGAAGCGCACCAGCCCGGTGTCGGCGCCGAGCTTGCAGGTGTTGCAGAGGATGGTGAAGACGGCGACGCCGGTGAACACCGCTCCCGACCCGTGCGCTCCGAGGGCGCGAGTGACCAGGGTGACCAGGATGTAGCCGAAGACAGCGCTGACCGCTGAGCCCAGGAAACCCCACCATCCGCCCCGCGCGGTGGCGGCGACCCCGCTCCGGGCGGCCTTCCCGCCGGCGGCGGGAAGGGCCGTTCCGGAGGCGCTCATCCTTTGGAGGCGGTGAGCGTGTCGTCCTGGGCGGACGAGCTCTGCTGCGGCTGGGAGATCAGCTCTTCCTGGGTGCGGCCGACGTGGTGCGCGGTCGCGGACAGGCCCTCGGTCCCCTCGGCACGGGCGGCCGGCATCGCCGCCGCGCCCGGCTCCCCCGGACGGCGGCTGCCGCTCAGGGCTGCGCGGAGCAGGCTCCGCCGAGTGCCCGGGCAGAGCAGCGCGCCCACGATGTGTCCCCCCGAGCAACTGATCAGCTCGCGAACCTGCCGGAGGTCGTCGCGGGTGGTGTGCTGCAGTCCGCCCACGATGAGGACACCGTCCGCACGCTGGGCGACCGCGAGACCGTCGGCGTGTTCGAGCAGCGGCCGCGTGACGACCACCGAGGACCGGCCGGAAGCGGCACACGCCAGCGCGCGCGTCACCATGGGGGACATCGGGATGTCCCCGGTGGAGGCGCCCCGTCTGTCGGGGCAGAGCATGATGCGTCCGGCCGTGCCCGCGTCGACGACGACCCGGCCGTCCAGGGGACGCGGCGATGCGGCGTCGTCCTCCGCGTCCTCGGTCAGCAGGGGCAGTCTCGCCGCGAGACCCGGTGTGCTCGCGGTGGCGTCCACCAGCAGGACGTCCTCACCGGACTCGGCGAAGACGGCGGCGAGGTTGATGGCGGCCGCCTCGGCCTCGCGGTCCTGCTTCGGGGCCACGACCAGCAGGGTCCCGCCGGCCGTACGGGCATCGCCGTGCCGCAGGTGGAAGGCGAGCGTGCGGTACGCCTCCGCGCGACTGCTGGCGACCCGGCCGACCTCCAGCAGGTCGCCGTCCGGCGCGGTGTCCGGGAGGATGGCCAGCACCGGGGCGCCCAGCGCGCCCTGGGCCTCGTCGAGCGAGCGGACCCGTGGTTCGAACGCGGACCGCAGCCAGGCGAGCAGGATGGCCAGGACGAGTCCGCCCATCAGACCGAGGCCGATGAGCGCCACCGGCCCCGGCCCCGCGGGGTGCTCCGGCGGCTCGGCCCTGCGTACGACGTCGCCTCCGGTGGTGTCGCGGGACTCGAAGTCGGAGATCCGCTTCTGCAGCACGTTGATCTGGTCCCGCAGAGCCGCGCTCCCGGGCTTGCCGGCTTCGGCGTTGCTCTTTGTGACCAGCGGGGCGAGCTGCCGCTTCAACGCGCTCGCCATCCGCCGCACCGTGGCGTCGGTCCGCTCCTGGCGGTCGGCGAGATAGGCGTCGAGGAACGCGTTGGTGACCCGGGCCGCCCGCTTCGGAGTTCCGCCCGTGTACTCGAACCGCAGAATGTGGGTGTGCGGCGGATTGCTGACCCGCAGCTCCTCCAGCAGCGCGTCGGCCCGGGACGGTTGGCGCAACGCTTGTGCCGCCCGGGCCGCGACGGCGGCGCTGAGCGCGATCTGCTGCTCGGTGCCCATGCTCACCTGGTTGTCGACGGCCACGCCGTAGGTGCTGAACGGGTCCACCGTCGAACGGACGAGAATCTCACCGGTGGAGGTGTAGCTGCCTGCGCGCAGCAGCACCAGCAGCAGTCCCCCGAGCAGCCCGAGGACGATGCCCAGCGCGATGGTCACGCGGTACCTCAGCAGCTGGCGCAGCTGGTCGCGGAGCTGGTCCGGTTCGCTGTACCCGTCATCGAAGCTGGCGGAGCTGGTCACGGATGCCTCCTGTTCCGGGGATGGATGCGTGGCTGACGGTCTCGGGCGGCAGCGCCGGTGAGGGGAGCCGGAGTGGCCGGGCGGCGCGGCGGGTGATGAACAGCGGGACGGTCAGAAGCAGCAGCATCGGACCGACGATGGCCAGGAGGCTGCCGCGCAGGAAGATCATCTGGTAGAAGGCGAAGGCCGGGACCAGCACAAACGCCAGCGTGGCCCGCCTGTCCCGTAGCCGTTCACGGATGTCGTCCATACGGCGTCCGGCCGCGCCCAGCAGACAGAAGACGGCCACCACAGAGGGAAAGCCGGCCCACATGTAGCTCTCGATCCACAGCGGTGCCGAGAGATTCCAGAAGTCGTAGCCCGCGTGCTGGGCGAGCGTGATACCGACGGCCTGCGGCTTTTCCGGCCATACGGAGCGCGGCACCATGAACACGAGGGGCCCGAGCGCGTCCGACGGCGAGAAGCCGTTCTCCTTCACATGGTCGACCCCGGTCTGCATCTGCTGGAAGGAGTCGTAGTCCATGTTCGAGGTGAGCTGCTCCGTCAGGCTCACCACCTGGACGGCCTCACGTTCGCTGTAACGGAAGTAGTCGCTGTACGGGAAGACGAGCAGCACCACCGCGGTGAGCGCCGCGGCGGTGAGGCGAAAGGCCCGTGGGCGGTTGAACCGGCTCCAGGTGAACAGCAGGACCAGCAGGACGGTGCCGGCCCAGAAGCGCGGCCTGCTGATCGGGTTGTTGACGACCACGTTGAGTCCGAGCAGCAGCGGGAGCAGCGTCCAGCGCACGCGGCGCAGCCACCGGTCGCCCGTCGTGCGGCGGGGCAGGTGGATCAGACCCACCAAGGCCCAGAAGGCGGGGACGGAGAGGATCCAGGTGCGCAGCGTCCGCTCCGAGTCCGTCGCGGCCTGCGACTGCCACAGGGCCTGCCTGCTGGTGAAGAAGGCGGCCCAGCCGCCCAGTTGGGGGATGAGGACGACCGCGAGAACGAGTGACAGGCAGCTCAGGACGAGTACGGGCAACGGGGCGAGTCTGCGGGAGAGCAGCGGTCCGAGGACGAGCGAGCGATGCGTGGCGCGCCTGGCGGCCAGGAGGGTTCCGGCGCTGTAGGCGAGGAGTCCGACTTCGATCAGGACGGTGACGGTGAAGGCGTTGGCCGCGTCGGTCCGGTATCCGAGGGGGTAGGTGTCGGTGGTGAGCATGGCGAGCGGCGCCAACCCGAGCCATACGTAGGCGAAGAGCCAGAAACCGAATGCGACGAGCCGTACCGACGTGTCGGTGAGCACCCAGGTGAGCGCGCCGCCGGTGTGCGCCACGACGACGCACTGCACCACGAGTGCGGCCCCGACGTACCCGTCGGAGGTCTGCAGGACCAGCCCTGGCAGCAGGCCGATGAGCACGGCGGCCCAGGCGCATACCGCGGCCGTGCAGCGTTCTCGACTGCCCTGCACCTGCACCCCTCTCAGATAAGGCAACCAAATAGGTCGAAATACTCGTCAACCTACTTGTACCTCACACGGGATGCATTTCTGGTTAATTCAGGAGAGTTTTGCCCGACAAACCATGAAGTACTGCGAGCTCAGCCACCAGGGCACGTTCGGTACGGGGCTCATATGTACGGCTTCGATGGAGAACCGCTCCCGCACTACCTCCCGCAGTTCCCGGAAATCAAAGCCCTTGTGTGTCGTGCGTGGATTCCCCGGTCGGCTCACCCGCATTCCGACCATCGCTTTCATCACTTCCGCGGGCGTGTACTCCGACCTGAGTGAGCGGCTGCGCATCATCCAGTTCGCCACCTTCGGCACGATGGCCAGGCCGCACATGATGGGCACGGAAATCACGAGCGCACCGTCGGGCCTCAGGAGACGCAACGCGTCTTCGAGCAGGGCATCGACTTCGTCGGCGTAGAGATGCTCGCAGACCTCGAACGCCGTCAGCACATCCACGCTCCGCGCCGCGATGCTTTCGATCGATTCCGCGTACTTCACTTCGGGATACGCCGGCTCCATGTACGGGTCGTATCCGACGAGCGTGACGTCGGGGCGTGCCTCGCCGAGCGTGTGCAGAAAAAGTCCCGGTCCTGCGCCGAAGTCGACGACGGTACCGTGCTTCGCGCATACCCCGGCGACGAGATCGACCGCCATCGTCGTGCGCGTGCGGTGCGCGAAACGCGCCAGTGGATTACCGGATTTTACCGTTTGTTCCTCGTACGAAATTTCCCGCATCGAGAGCTCCTGACATTGAACTTCTGCAATCGGTCCCGAGTCGACGAGGCCAGCCTCAGGATTTCCTCGAATTGCGAGGCGCAGCGCTCCAGGGCGAACTCCCGCTCGGCCAGTGCCCGGCTCTCCTTGCCCAGCGCCTCCGCGCGCGCCGGGTCGTTCAGGACCTCGCGGACCCAGGCGGCCGCGCCGGCCAGCGAGGACTCCTCCGGCGCGAACACCGCCGAGCCGGCCTTGCGGAGCAGCTGTGCCGCCAGGTTGTCCGCCGGCATCAGGCCCAGCACCGGGCGTCCGGCGCACAGATAGGACAGCGTCTTGGAGGGGACCGAGAACTCCCCGGCGTCCGCCGCGAGCAGCACGACCAGTACATCGCCCGTGCCCAGCACCTCGGGCAGCCGCTCATAGGGCTGGAAGGGCAACAGGGTCAGATCGACGCCCCGGGCGGCCGCGGCCTCCTTGATGACCGGGACGGCCGGGCCGTCGTTGACGACGACGAGGCGGACCCGCTCACCCTGCTCGCGCAGCGTCTCGACCAGCCGCACCAGCAGCGCGGGGTTGTGCTTGAGGCCGATCGTGCCCGAGTACAGCACGGTCCTGACGCCGTCGAGGCCGTGCTCCCGCGACCACGCGTTGGCACGATCAACGGGGAGGATCTCGTCCAGCGGCGCCCAGTTGGGGATGACGGTGACCTTGTCGGCGGTGCCCCACTCCCGGTGCACCCGCACGAAGGAGTCGGCGATCACCACGATCGCCGAGGCGCGTCGCGCCGACCACTTCTCGCCCTGCTCGAAGACTCGGGCGGCGATGCCCATCAGCCTCGACACTCCGGCCGCGGCGAAGCTCCGAAGCGCGACGGCGGTGATGTCCTGGTGCCACAGCACCCAGGGGATGCCCAGCGTTTTCAGCGCCGACGCGGCCACCACGAGGGTCGGAATCGGCAGATTCCCCAGCATCGCCACGTCCGGTTTCTCGCGCCGTACCTGTCGGGCCAGTTCCAGGCCGAGCCGGGTCTCCTGGAAGAGGCGTCGGACGTACGCGCCCTTGTCCAGCACGACATGGTCGCCGATGGTGACGAACCGCAGGCCGGCCACCGCGTTCTCGGCGAGGTTGCCCTTTCCGGAGACGTAGGCCGGGCAGGTCGAGTGCACGACGTCATGGCCGCGGTGCGCCAGCTCACGGCTGAGCTGCGCCTGGAACGGGTGCCCGCTGTAGTCGTGGACGAGGATCCTCATCGGCTGCTCTCCCTGCCGGTCCGAGCGATCAGGACCGCGCGAGCTTGACCTGGTCGTAGACCCAGGCATAGGTCTTCTCGAGGCCCTCGGCGAGGGGGATCGAGGGCTCCCAGCCGTGGAGTTCGCGGATCAGGGTGTTGTCGGAATTGCGGCCGCGTACGCCCTGCGGCGCGTCCAGCTGGTACTTGCGCTCACAGCGGATGCCCGCGATCTCCTCGACGATGTCGACCAGTTGGTTGATGGTGACCAGCTCGGAGGAGCCGACATTGACGGGGATGCTGCTGGCTCCGTTCATGAGCATCTGCGTGCCGTGGACGCAGTCGTCGATGTACATGAAGGAACGGGTCTGCCGGCCGTCGCCCCAGATGTCGATCCGGTGCGACCCGGAGATGACGGCCTCGGCGATCTTGCGGCACACGGCCGCCGGGGCCTTCTCCCGGCCACCGGTCCAGGTGCCCGCGGGGCCGTACACGTTGTGATAGCGCGCGACGCGACAGGTGAACCCGTAGTCCTCCTCGAAGTGACGGCACATGCGCTCGGAGAAGAGCTTCTCCCAGCCGTAGCCGTCCTCGGGCTGCGCCGGATACGCGTCCTCCTCCTTCAGCGCGGTGACGTTCGAGGCGGTCTGCTTGGCGGCGGCGTACACGCAGGCCGACGAGGAGTAGAAGTAGCGCTCTACGTCGGCCTCGTGCGCGGCCTTGAGCATGTGGGTGCTGATCAGCACCGACATCATGCAGGCGGCCTTGTGGTTCTCGATGAAGCCCATGCCGCCCATGTCGGCGGCCAGCATGTAGACGTGACGCGCGCCCCGGACGGCGTCGCGGGCGTTCTCCAGGAGCGACAGATCGGCGACGACGTTCTCGGCGTCGCGGTGCAGCTGGTGCCAGTCGTGCTGCGGCTTGATGTCGACACAGCGGACCGAAAGCCCTTGCGCCAGGAGGTCGGCAGCGAGGTGCCCGCCGATGAATCCCCCGCCTCCGGCAACAACGACGTCCACCTGCTTGCTCATGGCAGCTCCTCCAGAAACCCGGGATCGGTGGTCATTGAGACCTGCCAGGTAGGTTATGCACTAATTGTCCGAATTAGACCGATATGCCACGCGCTTCGATGGTCCCGAGTCCCGCGATGCCTCCGTCTGGGCCTGTCTTCTCCCGGCCCCACAAGGCGATCGACGTGCCTTCAGAGATTCCGGTAGAGCTCTTCCAGCCGGTCCGCCACCGCATGGATGGAGAAGGCTTCCTCCACTGCGCGCTTGCCCGCCTCCACCAGCCCACGGCGCCTGTTCTCGTCGGTGAGCAGCTCGCAGACCGCATCGGCCATGGCCTGCGGGCTGCCGTCCGTGACGATCGCCGCTCCACGGCGCGCGAGTTCGTCCGCCATGCCGCAGGTGTCGGTGCACACCACGGGCGTTCCGGCGGACAGGGCTTCGATCACGGTCATGGGGAACGGCTCGTCCACGCTCGGCAGCACATATACGTCCGCCTTCGCATAGGCATGCAGGGCCTGGGCGTACGACAGCGCCCCGCCGTAGGAGACGACGTCCGTGAGCCGGTGGCCGGCGATGAGCTGACGTACCGTCGGCAGCAACCCCTCGTCGGCCCCGTGCAGGGTGAACCGCGCCTCGGGCAGCTTCCGGTGCACCAGGGCGGCCATCTCGACGAACGCCTCCGGGCGCTTGCGCGGGTGCAGCCTCGCCATGAAGAGCACCTCCGGGGCGTGTCGACGAGGCTCAACCGCCGCGTCGCGCTCCGGCCGTACTCCGTTGGGCAACGTCAGCAGCGGCGGCCCCTCCGGTCCGATGACCTCGGACACGGCCCGCCGCTCCCTCTCGGTGAGCACCAGACAGCCGCGCGCCCGGCGCAGCAGAGGCACGTACAGACGGTCGAAGAGCCTGGCGACCAGCCTGTGGCGTGGCTCCACCATTCCGTGCGTCTGCGTGAAGAACCTCTTTCCCCGCAAGGTCGCCACGGCCAGCGCGGTGAGCGAGACGAGATCGCGGCCCGCGTGGATGTGCACCACATCGGCCCTGCCCATGGAACACCACATGTCCCGGACGAGCAGCGGGTTCATGAGCCCGGTGAAGCGGCCCGGAAGAAGGGCTCGCGCGGGGCGGGTGCGCAGCGGAACCGAGCCGATGCGTGCCGGTGCCCGGGACCCGCCTCGCCACAAGGACAGCAGTGCGACCTCGTGGCCGCGCGCGGCGCACTCCTCCAGCTGGCCCGTCGCCACGCTCGTGGGACCGCCGTACGCTCCGTCCTCGCTGACGAGCGTCACCACATGAACGAGCCTCATGCCACACCCCTCGCCATGACGACCTCGGCCGGGGCGACATCGCGGTGGGCGATCGCGGCGGCGCCCACCACGGCATTACGGCCGACGGTGACCCCGCGCAGCACGACGGCCCGCGCCGCGATCCAGGCTCCGGGCTCCAGGCGGATGGGCCCGTTGTCGAACTCGAAGGTGGCGCTGTGGCGTTGGTGGCTTCCGGTGCACAGCAACGCCCCCTGGGAGACGCAGGCGTTGCTGCCGATGCTGATCCGCTCGAGGTTCAGCAACCAGGCGTCCTCGCCGATCCATACGTCGTCGCCGACGTCCAGCCGCCACGGCCAGTGCACCCGCACCCGCTGACGGATCAGCACCCGCCGCCCGATACGCGCGCCGAAGGCCCGCAGCACGGCGGGCCGCCAACGGGCCGGGAACCACCACTTGACGAAGACGAGGTTGAGAACAGCGAACCAGGCCGCCTGAACGAGCAGGGGGCGCCCCTTGTCGTAACCGGCTCCGGTGAAGCCTCGCAGGGAGCGTTCCACGGCGGTCGACCCTTCTTTTGTGCGGGGAATGAATCGAGTCAGGACAGTTCCCGGAACCACTTGGCGAAGAATGCGGGCACGAGCATCAAGTGGGCCACGAGCAGGGCGACATACAGCGCGAAGAAAAGCCTCTGATTTCCCAGGAACAAGAAGATCAGGCACAGCAGGCCGTAATCGACGGGCAGCAGCGCCATGCCACGGACAGCGGAGTGCGGTCGCGTCGGGCCGACGTGTCCGTCGGTCCCCCGCCGTCTCAGCTGTTCCGTCAGCATCCCTCCGAAGAACAGCAGGACTGCGGCCAACTGGAAGGCGATCGGGGTGAGCAGCAGGATGGGACTCGGCAGTTCGAAGAACCGGTAGAACGAAACCAGAACCGCCGCATGGACGCTCAGGAGTTTCGCGCAGTCCACCACATGGTCCATCAACGCCCCGGCTGGACCGGCCGACCCGTGCAGCCGGGCCAGTTGGCCGTCCGCGGAATCCAGCGCGAAGCCGACGAGCAGGGCGAGCGTGACCCATCGTCCGAGCGCGGGTGTAGGGGGGTAAAGGGCGATCGCGGCGATGGCCGGAAAGGTGACCAGGCCGCTTGCGGCGGTCACGTGGTTGGGCGAGAGCCCGATGCGGTGAGCCGCGGCCGCGAGCAGCCTCCCGGCCGGCCGATTGACGAATCGTGAGTAACCGGGAACCCCGCGGGCGGGCTTCTGCGCCTTCGACAGCTGCCTCAGTGTGCTGGAGAAGTCCACTCTCTACTCGCCCGCGGATGACTGTCTCGCCATGATCGCCATGCCACGAACGTAAGTGCTCGACCCCGCCGCACCCGATGGGACAAGCGGACTTATCGTGAGATCCACCCGATTGGCCTCGGCTGTGAGCGTGCCCGCGGCCGTCACCCGAGTCGAAATGAATTCCTGTAGTAAAAAGATCGGGATTCCGGCACAAGGGCGGACGGCATGTACGTTGGGCAGACGGCAGGCGATCTCGGCGTCATCCGCACGACGGACGACCCCACAGCACCCCAACGGGCAGCCTCAAAGAAAGACCGGCCCCTTTCCTACGGACTGTTCGGCACGGTCCTTTTCCTCCACTCGGCCCTCGCTGTGTTCATCGGCACGAACGGCTGGGACGACGGATCCATCACGCTGGCGTTCGCGCGCACCTTTGTCGATTCCGGCCAGATCGCGCTGACACCGCCGTCAGAGCAGGTCGAGGGGTTTTCGAGTCCCTTTTGGTTCTTGCTGATGGCGGGCACCTACCGCGTGCTCCCCTTGGACTTCGACGGCATGATCCTGGCCAGCCAGCTGTGGTCAGGACTCTTCGCGGCCATCGGTGCCGTACTGCTTCACACCATGCTGCGCCCGTACGGCCGCGCCCAGTCCTGGCTGGTCGGCCTGGTGCTCTTCGGGTACGGGCCGTTCCTCAACGAGACCATCAACGGAATGGAGATGACGTCACTGTCCACGGCCGCACTCGCGATCGTGTGGCTGTTGCGGAGCGGCCACCGATACGCGTGGATCGGGCTGACACTGCTGGCCGCCACGGTCCCGTGGATCCGGGCGGAAGCCGTCGGTTACGTCATCGCCGGCGCCGCGGTGCTGGTGCTGTGTTCGAGGGAGTATCGCCGGGCGTGGGCCCTGGTCGCGGGCGCCGTCCTCTCGTTCGCCGTACTCACGGCACTTCGCCTGGCGATTTTCGGCTCGCCGCTGCCGAACACGGTGATCGCTAAGCAGTCCAGCCCGTACAGCGCGGACTCGACGTTCAGGCATGTCCTGCAGGTGTGCGTGGCCGCGATGGAAGTTCTGTACGTCCTGCTGCCGGCAGCGGTCATCGCCGTCACCGCGTGGGCCGGCATGCGCAGCGGGTCGCGGTCGGTGGGCGCCGAGGCGTTCAGGCGAATTCGCTCACGGAGCGTCCACCCCGTCGCGAGTTTCGGCCTCGGGTACATCGGGGCTGTCGCGCTCTTCAACGTGGCGATCGGCCGGAACTGGGGCTACATCGGACGGATGGAGCAGTCCGCGATCGCCCTGGGCGTAGTGGCGCTCGCGTTGTCCAAGCCCGGTGTCATGCGATTCCTGAAATCCACGCCACGCCTCTTCGCCGTGACCGCCGCGCTGCTTCTGCTCACGGCCTGCGGCATCGAGAAGCAGTTCATCGCCGCACGGCTCCACCCCGGGAGCGAGGCGGCCGTCACCCCGGCGGCATATCGGATGACGGGCGAGGCGATGGACGCGGTGCGGGTGAGGCTGGGTCAGCCGGAACTGACCGTACTGACCCCGGATGTCGGCGGCTCGAGTCTGTGCTGCGCCAACCTGAAGATCCTCGACCTGGCCCTGCTGGCCAACTCCGCGCTCGCTCGCACTGGATACGCTGCGATGCCCTCATACCTGGAGGCCAACAAGCCCGACCTGGTGGAGACGCACGGCATGTGGTCGGAGGTCTCCAAGCTGTACGACGTCACGTATTTCCGACACAACTACACGCCCATTGTCGTCCACAACATGTGGATGTACCTGCGGAACGACCTCCGCCAGGAACTCGCATCGCAGTGCACACCGATCGCCCCTGAGGAAACGCGCTCGCTTCGCTACCGCGGTGCAGAAGTCGACGAGCGGTATGTGCGCTCCCTGAATCCCGATTCGGTGTGCCGGCTTTCGTGACGGTCGGATCCGGGACACCGGACCAGACGTCCAGACGTTCTCAGTAGGCTCCGCGCCCGTCCAGCACAGCACGCACCGTGCGGGCCATGACCGTCATGTCCCAGGTCCACGACCAGTTGTCGACGTACCGCAGATCGAGCGAGACGGTCTCGTGCCAGGACAGGTCGGACCTGCCGCTCACCTGCCACAGCCCCGTGAGGCCGGGTTTGACACTGAGCCGGCGCATCTCCACCTCGTCGTAGCGGGCGACTTCCTCGGGCAGCGGCGGGCGGGGCCCCACCAGCGACATGTGGCCGAGCAGGACATTGGCCAACTGGGGCAGCTCGTCCAGCGAATAGCGGCGCAGAAAGCGCCCGGCGGACGTCACGCGGGGATCCCGGCGCAGCTT
This sequence comes from Streptomyces sp. NPDC093591, assembly GCF_044764885.1. NCBI lineage: Bacteria > Bacillati > Actinomycetota > Actinomycetes > Kitasatosporales > Streptomycetaceae > Streptomyces > Streptomyces sp. NPDC093591. The sequence goes on along the minus strand of NZ_JBIWIY010000015.1, from coordinate 240,785 downwards.
GAACATATGGCCGTCGTGTTCGTTCGCCGCGGCCAGATCACCCTTCATCCGGTCCGCGTCCACGACCATGGTCCGGAACTTCCACATGGGGAAGGGGACCCCGTCCCGGCCGACGCGGACCTGGCGGTAGATGACCGGCCCCGGCGAACTCATGCGTACGGCGAGCGCCAGCAGCGCGAACAGGGGAGCCAGCACCATGAGCAGGACGAGCGAACCTGCCCGGTCCGTGACGGCCTTCAGCAGCGTCGGCAGGCCACGGCGCGTGGGTGGGGAGACGTCCAACAGGGTGAGCCCGGCCGCCGAGGCGATACGGACCCTGCGCCGGGCCACTTCGACGATGCCGGGCAGCACCATCAGCCGGCGGCCACGGTCGTGCAAGGCCCAGGACAACCGGCGAAGCCGGTCCCCGCACATGTTCCTGCCCGTGGTGACGAAGACCAGGTCGGCGCCGAGCGTCTCGGCCGCTTCCGCCACGGGCGCGGCGTCCTCGTCCGGAGCGGCCGGCGCGCCGACCCGCAGCCGGGCGGACACGGGCACGCCGGAGAGCAGGTCTTCCTCGCCCAGCACACAGGCCCCGACCACCACGTACCCGTGGTCCGTGCGCTCGGCGAGCTGTCCGACCACGGCGTCCACCGCCCCGGCCTCACCGACGACGAGGACGCGTCGAAGTCCTCGGGCGCGTCGGCGTACGGCCAGGATGTGACGGTGGATCGCCTTGCGGCAGACCACGGTGACCGCCAGGGACGGGCACAGTGCGGCGAGCGCGGCTGCGGGCGGCTCGCCGAGCCCGAATACCGTCCGCAGCACGGCCAGGGCGCCGAGCAGCACCAGCCAGTCCCGCACCACCGGTCCGACCGGGGCGCCTTCGTCCCATGTCCAGGGTGCGTAGCGCTTGGCGGCGAGGCCCACGAGCACCCAGACGACCGTGATCGCCACCGCCTGGTGCACGGGGTGGGCCGTACCGATCAGGGAGAGGATCACCACTGTCGGCAGCGCCATCCCCAAGGAGTCGGCGCAGACCGCGACCGGTACGTACCACCGGTTCGCGGGGCGTCTGGGCGTGGTGGACCGGTGCGGTGTGAGGGAAATCGCCTGCCCCGACACCGCGCTGGTGGACTGCCGCATGGTTCTCCCTATGACCCCGGCCCTCGGCGAACACGTGGGGCGCGGCTGCGTCGGAGGAGCAGCTCACGCCCTATGTGAGGGTTATATCAACATTTTTTGAATGTATGTCCTACTTGCATCACTTAGTGCCGGGCGTTTCTTGCCACTGGACAACGGGCTCACAAGCTGCGGAAACCGGCCCCGCACAGGGGCGCCACGGCCTCGACGAACGCCCGCGACGGCACTTCGGCGCTCGGCCTTTCCGGTGCTCTGCAACCCGGACGGCCTAGGCAGAGGAATCCCCGGGAGTGGCGTTCATCGGATTGTGCAAATGATCAGATGCCCCGCAGCGGATGCGGATCAGCACCCGAGCCGCCGAAGGCAGCCGAAGGAAAGGGTGCGAGGGTCCGCCTGGGCGGGATCCGGTACACCAGAACAAAGGAGCACTCGTCGTGCGAGCAACCACTCGAGCAACCACCCGGTCCACACGAGCGAGATGGGGGGCGCGCTGCGTCGGCCTCGGCCTGACCACGGCACTGGCGGTCACCTTCGGGGCGGGCCCCGCGGCGGCCGCCCCCGGCCCTCAGCTCCAGGCCGAGGTGGCGCCCGAAGAAGTCGCCGATAACCCGGACTGCGCCGACATTCCGGGGCAGAGCGGCTCCACGGAATTCGACACGAACACCGCCCCGACGGACGGGCAGGTGATCAACATCAATGGGCAGGGATCGATCACCATCGGCATCACGGAAAGGACGGAGGAGCCTGACGGGCAGCTGCTGAGCTTCAGCATCGAGGGCCCCTTCGCCGCTTCGGCAGTCATCGTCAAGGGCGGCCCGGCCAACGAGGGCGGCGCCAACCTCTACGACTACACGGACACGCCGGCCGGCCAGATCGAGGCCGATGAAACGCTCCACGCCCAGCTCAACCCCACCGGCAATGCCCTCACCGACATCAGCCACGTGGCGTTCTGCATCGTCCCGGACGGCTCCAACACCTGACGCGTCCCCCCTGCCGGAAAGCAAAGGGGCCCGTACGACCGAAGTCGTACGGGCCCCTTCAGGAGCTCGCGTCGGAGCTACCAGGTCAAATCAACAAGCTCACTTGTTGATCTTGGTGACCTGGCCGGCACCCACGGTCCGGCCACCCTCACGGATGGCGAACTTCAGGCCCTCTTCCATGGCGACGGGCTGGATGAGCTCCACCTTCATCTCGGTGTTGTCACCCGGCATGACCATCTCGGTGCCCTCGGGGAGGGTCACGACGCCGGTCACGTCCGTCGTACGGAAGTAGAACTGCGGACGGTAGTTGTTGAAGAACGGCGTGTGGCGGCCACCCTCGTCCTTGGACAGGATGTAGGCCTGCGCCTCGAACTCGGTGTGCGGGGTGACCGAGCCCGGCTTGATGATGACCTGGCCGCGCTCGACGTCCTCGCGCTTGATGCCACGGAGGAGCAGACCGACGTTCTCACCGGCCTGGCCCTCGTCGAGCAGCTTGCGGAACATCTCGATGCCGGTGACCGTGGTGGTGGTCTTCTCGGTCTTGATGCCGATGATGTCGACGGTCTCGTTGACCTTCAGGACACCACGCTCGATACGGCCGGTGACGACCGTACCGCGACCGGTGATCGTGAAGACGTCCTCGATCGGCATCAGGAACGGCTTGTCGACGTCACGCTCGGGCTGCGGGATCGCCTCGTCGACGGCGGCCATCAGGTCCAGGACCGACTGGCCCCATTCCTTGTCACCCTCGAGCGCCTTGAGCGCCGAGACCTTGACGACCGGAACGTCGTCGCCCGGGAACTCGTACTCGGAGAGCAGCTCACGAACCTCGAGCTCGACGAGCTCCAGGATCTCCTCGTCGTCCACCATGTCGGCCTTGTTCAGGGCGACGACGATGTACGGAACGCCGACCTGGCGGGCCAGGAGCACGTGCTCCTTGGTCTGCGGCATCGGGCCGTCGGTGGCGGCGACCACGAGGATGGCGCCGTCCATCTGAGCGGCACCGGTGATCATGTTCTTGATGTAGTCCGCGTGACCGGGGCAGTCGACGTGGGCGTAGTGACGCGTCTCGGTCTGGTACTCGACGTGCGCGATGGAGATGGTGATACCGCGCTGGCGCTCCTCGGGAGCCTTGTCGATCTGGTCGAAGGCCGAGGCCTCGTTCAGGTCCGGGTACGCGTCGTGCAGCACCTTGGTAATGGCGGCCGTGAGGGTCGTCTTACCGTGGTCGATGTGACCGATGGTGCCGATGTTGACGTGGGGCTTAGTCCGCTCGAACTTCGCCTTCGCCACGGGGTCCTCCTGTGGAGTGGTTCTGAACGCCTTGCTTCATCGGCGCCAGGTGATCTTTGCTGGAAAGCCCGGGCCCCGGGGCGTTCCGACCGCTATTGCGGCGGAATGCCCTCTGAGGCTCCGGAGTCAAGCCTAAAGCGTGTGAACGCGGAGCGTTACTCGCCCTTGGCCTTCGCGATGATCTCCTCGGCGACGTTCCGCGGAACCTCGGCGTAGGAGTCGAACTGCATGGAGTAGCTGGCACGGCCGGACGTCTTGCTGCGCAGGTCGCCGACGTAACCGAACATCTCCGAGAGGGGCACGAGGCCCTTCACGACGCGAGCACCCGCCCGCTCCTCCATGGCCTGGATCTGGCCACGGCGGGAGTTGATGTCACCGATGACCTCACCCATGTAGTCCTCGGGCGTGGTGACCTCGACGGCCATCATCGGCTCGAGCAGCACGGGGCTGGCCTTGCGCGCGGCCTCCTTGAAGGCCTGCGAACCGGCGATCTTGAACGCGAGCTCGGAGGAGTCGACCTCGTGGTAGCCACCGTCGATGAGCGTGACGCGGACGCCCGTCATCTCGTAGCCCGCCAGGATGCCGAACTGCATGGCCTCCTGCGCACCGGCGTCGACCGAAGGGATGTACTCCTTCGGGATACGACCACCGGTGACCTTGTTCACGAACTCGTACGAGGCGTCGCCGCCCTCGATCGGCTCGATCGCGATCTGCACCTTGGCGAACTGGCCGGTACCACCAGTCTGCTTCTTGTGCGTGTAGTCGACGCGCTCGACGGCCTTGCGGATCGTCTCGCGGTAGGCGACCTGCGGCTTGCCGACGTTGGCCTCGACCTTGAACTCACGGCGCATACGGTCGACCAGCACCTCGAGGTGCAGCTCGCCCATACCACCGATGATGGTCTGGCCGGTCTCCTCGTCCGAGTGGACCTGGAAGGAGGGGTCCTCCTCCGCGAGACGCTGGATGGCGACACCCAGCTTCTCCTGGTCACCCTTGGACTTGGGCTCGATGGCGACCTGGATGACCGGCGCCGGGAAGTCCATGGACTCCAGGATCACCGGCTGCTTGTCGTCGCACAGCGTCTCACCGGTCGTGGTCTGCTTCAGACCCATGACGGCGATGATGTCGCCGGCGCCCACCGCGTCGATCTCCTCACGCTTGTTCGCGTGCATGCGGTAGATCTTGCCGATGCGCTCCTTCTTGCCCTTGACGGAGTTCAGCACCTGGGTGCCGGACTCCAGGCGACCGGAGTACACGCGGACGAAGGTGAGCTTGCCGAGGTGCGGGTCGCTCATGATCTTGAACGCCAGCGCGGACAGCGGCTCGTCGTCGGACGGCTTGCGCTTGACGACCTCCTCCGGGTCGTTGACGGCGTGGCCCTCGATGGCCTCGACGTCAAGCGGGGTGGGGAGGTAGCGCACGACCGCGTCGAGCAGGGGCTGAACGCCCTTGTTCTTGAACGCGGTGCCACAGAACACCGGGGTGACCGTGGTGTCGCTGGACTTGCCGGACGCGATGGTGATGCGACGGATCGCGGCGTACAGCTGCTCCTCGGTGGGCTCCTGGCCCTCCAGGTACAGCTCCATGATCTCTTCGTCGTTCTCGGCGACGCCCTCGATCAGCTTGCCGCGGTACTCCTCGGCAGCCTCGACGTGCGTGGCCGGGATGTCGACGACGTCGTACATCTCGCCCTTGGCGGCCTCGGCGGACCACACGAGCGCCTTCATGCGGACCAGGTCCACGACGCCCTTGAAGTCGGCCTCGGCACCGATCGGAAGCTGCATGACCAGCGGCTGCGCACCAAGGCGGTCCGAGATCATGTCGACGCAGCGGTGGAACTCCGCGCCGGTCCGGTCGAGCTTGTTGACGAAGCAGATACGCGGCACGCCGTAACGGTCGGCCTGACGCCACACCGTCTCGGACTGGGGCTCGACACCGGCGACACCGTCGAACACCGTCACGGCACCGTCGAGCACACGCAGGGAGCGCTCCACCTCAACGGTGAAGTCGACGTGCCCAGGGGTGTCGATGATGTTGATGGTGTAGTCGTTGTCCTCGAGCGGCCAGTGACACGTGGTCGCAGCAGACGTGATCGTGATGCCACGCTCCTGCTCCTGCTCCATCCAGTCCATCGTGGCAGCGCCGTCGTGGACCTCACCGATCTTGTAAGACACACCGGTGTAGAACAGGATCCGCTCGGTGGTGGTCGTCTTGCCCGCGTCGATGTGGGCCATGATCCCGATGTTTCGGACCTTGGCCAGGTCAAGTGAAGTGGTAGCCATAAGGCTTCAGTCTTCTCTCGGTCTCGATGTGGGTAGCGACTACCAGCGGTAGTGCGCGAAGGCCTTGTTGGACTCGGCCATCTTGTGCGTGTCCTCGCGCTTCTTCACAGCGGCACCGAGGCCGTTGCTGGCGTCGAGGAGCTCGTTGAGCAGACGCTCGGTCATGGTCTTCTCGCGACGGGCGCGGGAGTAACCGACCAGCCAGCGCAGCGCCAGGGTGTTGGCACGGCCGGGCTTGACCTCGACCGGCACCTGGTAGGTCGCGCCACCGACACGGCGGGACTTGACCTCGAGGGTCGGCTTGATGTTCTCGAGAGCGCGCTTCAGCGTGATGACCGGGTCGTTGCCGGTCTTCTCGCGCAGGCCCTCCATGGCGCCGTAGACGATGCGCTCGGCGGTGGAGCGCTTGCCGTTCAGCAGCACCTTGTTGATGAGCGACGTGACCAGAGGAGAACCGTAGACCGGGTCGATGATGACCGGGCGCTTCGGGGCGGGGCCCTTACGAGGCATTCTTACTTCTCCTTCTTGGCGCCGTAGCGGGAACGGGCCTGCTTGCGGTTCTTGACACCCTGGGTGTCGAGGGAGCCACGGATGATCTTGTAGCGAACACCCGGCAGGTCCTTCACACGGCCGCCGCGCACGAGCACGATGGAGTGCTCCTGCAGGTTGTGTCCCTCACCCGGAATGTAAGCGGTGACCTCGATCCCGCTGGTCAGACGCACACGCGCGACCTTACGCAGGGCCGAGTTCGGCTTCTTCGGGGTGGTCGTGAACACACGCGTGCAGACGCCACGACGCTGAGGGGAACCCTCGAGTGCGGGCGTCTTGTTCTTCTCGACCTTGTCCTGCCGGCCCTTACGGACCAGCTGCTGGATCGTAGGCACTACTTCTCCGGTTTCTGTGTGCCGATGGGTACAGCTAACCTGGAACGTCGCCGACCCACGCGGTCGGGTGTGTCGAATCCGGCGGATTCCCGCCGCGAGGCGAAAAGAGCACAGATTACGGTGGCCGCTCACAGCTCGCTATGCGGTTGAAGGCACGCACGAGAGCCAGGGCACACCCCAGGCACAAGGTCTGAGCGTACCTACCTCATTCGCTGCGGTCAAAACAAACGGGCCTCGCCCGCATCGCCATACGGCCGATGTCAAGACCGTACGGCGTGTTTGATCTTCGAATCCCCGATACGGCCACGTCAGACCGCCTCTCCCGGACCTCATCCCGACACGGCGGCGGCCACGACCATCAGCGTCAGCAGCACCGCCCAACACCCGGTCGACAGCCAGCCGAGCACGAGCCCGGTCAGGGCGAGTCCGTCGCCGCTCTCCCCGGTGCGGCGTATCTCGGCGCGTGCCGCGTGTCCCAGGACCACCGCCGGGACCCCGGTGAGTCCGAAGGACGCCAGACACAGCACGCCGCACACGGCGGAACCGACCGCCTTCCCGTTCGCCTGCGGCCGGGGCACCGGCACGAAGGCCGCAGGTACGGGCATGACGGCCGCCGGCTGCGCCATGGGGCCCTGGGGCAGGTCCGCGACCAGCAGGGCCAGCTCGCCCACCGTACGGGCCGCGTAGGCCCGCGCGACCCGCCTCTCGAACTCGGGGTGCGCCAGCCGCCCCTCTCCGTACCCGGCCTTGAGCACGTCCACGGCACGCTCACGGTCGGCGTGCGAGGCCAGCATCGCGGGAGCACCGGCGCCGGCCCATGGCTGGGGGACCCCGCTCCCCTGCCATGGCTGTGGAACACCGTTGCCCTGCCACGGCTGCCACGACGGATGTGTCATGGAGCACCTCCCCCGCAATGGTCGGACTCTCTCAATGATGCGCCCGTCCAGCATCCCAGGCATCGGGGTGCCCCCGGAGAAAACCCGGAGACGATCCCCGGCCCCAGGGGACGCCGAAGGGCGGCCACCCCGAGAGGTGACCGCCCTTCAGTGGACGTACGCCTTACTGGTTGTACGGACCGTAGTCGTAGTCCTCCAGCGGAACGGCCTGGCCGGAGCCGGTGCCGAACGGCGAGTAGTCGATGTCGTCGTAGCCGACGGCCGAGTACATCGCGGCCTTGGCCTCCTCGGTCGGCTCGACCCGGATGTTGCGGTAGCGGGACAGACCCGTACCGGCCGGGATGAGCTTACCGATGATGACGTTCTCCTTGAGGCCGATGAGGCTGTCGGACTTGGCGTTGATCGCCGCGTCCGTCAGGACTCGGGTCGTCTCCTGGAAGGAGGCGGCCGACAGCCAGGATTCCGTCGCCAGCGAGGCCTTGGTGATACCCATCAGCTGCGGACGACCGGAGGCCGGGTGACCGCCCTCCTGGACCACACGACGGTTCTCGGTCTCGAACTTCGAGCGCTCGACCAGCTCGCCGGGCAGCAGCTCGGCGTCGCCGGACTCGATGATCGTCACACGGCGCAGCATCTGCCGGATGATGATCTCGATGTGCTTGTCGTGGATCGACACACCCTGCGAGTTGTAGACCTTCTGGACCTCGCCGACCAGGTGGACCTGGACGGCACGCTGGCCCAGGATGCGCAGCACGTCGTGCGGGTTGGTGGCACCCACGGTGAGCTTCTGGCCCACCTCGACGTGCTCGCCCTCGCTGACCAGGAGTCGGGCACGCTTCGAGATCGGGTACGCCGTCTCGTCGCTGCCGTCGTCCGGGGTGACGACGATCTTCTTGGTCTTCTCGGTCTCCTCGATCCGGATGCGGCCGGAGGCCTCGGAGATCGGGGCGACACCCTTCGGGGTACGGGCCTCGAAGAGCTCGACGACACGCGGCAGACCCTGGGTGATGTCGTCACCTGCCACACCACCGGTGTGGAAGGTACGCATCGTCAGCTGGGTACCGGGCTCACCGATGGACTGGGCGGCGATGATGCCGACCGCCTCACCGATGTCGACCAGCTTGCCGGTGGCCAGCGAGCGGCCGTAGCACATGGCGCAGGTACCGACGGCGGACTCGCAGGTCAGGACCGAGCGGGTCTTGACCTCCTCGACGCCGGCCTTGACCAGCTGGTCGATGAGGACGTCACCGAGGTCGACGCCCGCCGGGGCGAGCACCTTGCCGTCGACGACGATGTCCTCGGCGAGGCAGCGCGCGTACACGCTGGTCTCGGCGTTGTCCGCCTTGCGCAGGACGCCGTCGGCGCCGCGCTCGGCGATGGCCAGCTTGAGGCCGCGCTCGGTGCCGCAGTCCTCCTCGCGAATGATGACGTCCTGGGAGACGTCGACCAGACGACGGGTGAGGTAACCCGAGTCGGCGGTACGCAGAGCGGTGTCCGCCAGACCCTTACGGGCACCGTGCGTGGAGATGAAGTACTCCAGCACGGACAGGCCCTCACGGAACGACGCCTTGATCGGACGCGGGATCGTCTCGTTCTTCGCGTTCGACACCAGACCACGCATACCGGCGATCTGACGCATCTGCATCATGTTGCCTCGTGCACCCGAGTTCACCATCATGAAGATCGGGTTGGTCTTCGGGAAGTTGTCGTTCATCGCCTCGGCGACCTCGTTGGTCGCCTTGGTCCAGATCGCGATGAGCTCCTGCGTGCGCTCGTCCTTGGTGATCAGACCGCGCTCGTACTGCTTCTGGACCTTCTCGTCCTGCGCCTCGTAGCCCTTGACGATCTCCTTCTTCGCCTCGGGAACGACGACGTCGGAGATGGCCACGGTGACACCGGAACGGGTGGCCCAGTAGAAGCCGGACGCCTTCAGGTTGTCGAGCGTCGCCGCCACGATGACCTTCGGGTAGCGCTCGGCGAGGTCGTTGACGATCTCGGAGAGCTGCTTCTTGCCGACCTCGTAGTCGACGAACGGGTAGTCCTCGGGCAGCAGCTCGTTGAAGAGCGCACGGCCCAGGGTCGTCCGCAGCCGGAACGAGTCACCCTGCTGCCACTCCGGCTCACCCTCCTCCTGCGCCGGCGGGGTCCAGCCACGCGGCGGGATGGTGCCGACCGGGAAGCGGATGTCGATCCTCGACTGGAGCGACAGCTCGCCCGCGTCGAAAGCCATGATCGCCTCGGCGACGGAGGAGAAGGAGCGGTCCTCGCCCTTGACGTCCCGCATCTCGCCGTCGGTGGTGAGGAAGAACAGACCGAGGACCATGTCCTGGGTCGGCATCGTCACCGGACGGCCGTCGGCGGGCTTGAGGATGTTGTTCGAGGACAGCATCAGGATGCGGGCCTCGGCCTGCGCCTCCGCGGACAGCGGCAGGTGCACGGCCATCTGGTCACCGTCGAAGTCCGCGTTGAACGCGGTGCAGACGAGCGGGTGGATCTGGATGGCCTTGCCCTCGACCAGCTGCGGCTCGAAGGCCTGGATGCCGAGGCGGTGCAGGGTGGGAGCACGGTTCAGCAGAACCGGGTGCTCGGCGATGACCTCTTCGAGGACGTCGTACACGACCGTGCGGCCGCGCTCCACCATGCGCTTGGCGCTCTTGATGTTCTGCGCGTGGTTCAGGTCGACCAGGCGCTTCATCACGAACGGCTTGAAGAGCTCCAGCGCCATCGCCTTCGGCAGACCGCACTGGTGCAGCTTCAGCTGCGGACCGACGACGATCACGGAACGCGCGGAGTAGTCCACACGCTTACCGAGCAGGTTCTGACGGAATCGACCCTGCTTACCCTTCAGCATGTCGCTGAGGGACTTCAGCGGGCGGTTGCCCGGACCGGTGACCGGGCGACCACGACGACCGTTGTCGAAGAGGGCGTCAACAGCCTCCTGAAGCATGCGCTTCTCGTTGTTGACGATGATCTCGGGCGCGCCGAGGTCAAGGAGCCTCTTCAGACGGTTGTTGCGGTTGATCACACGGCGGTACAGGTCGTTCAGGTCGGAGGTCGCGAAGCGGCCACCGTCCAGCTGCACCATCGGGCGAAGGTCCGGCGGGATGACCGGCACGCAGTCGAGCACCATGCCCTTGGGGCTGTTGCTGGTCTGCAGGAACGCGGAGACGACCTTCAGGCGCTTGAGCGCACGGGTCTTCTTCTGGCCCTTGCCGGTACGGATGATCTCGCGGAGCTTCTCGGCCTCTTCGTCGAGGTCGAAGGACTCCAGGCGCTTCTGCAGCGCCGCGGCACCCATCGAACCGTCGAAGTAGGTGCCGAAGCGGTCCCGCAGCTCGCGGTAGAGCAGCTCGTCGCCCTCGAGGTCCTGGACCTTGAGGTTCTTGAACCGGGTCCACACCTCGTCGAGACGGTCGATCTCGCGCTGCGCACGGTCACGCAGCTGCTTCATCTCGCGCTCGGCACCCTCGCGCACCTTGCGGCGCACGTCGGCCTTGGCGCCCTCGGCCTCCAGCTCGGCCAGGTCGGTCTCGAGCTTCTTGGCGCGGGCCTCCAGGTCGGCGTCCCGGCGGTTCTCGATCTGCTGCCGCTCGACGGAGACGTGCGCCTCCAGGGAGGGCAGGTCACGCGTACGGCGCTCCTCGTCGACGTACGTGATCATGTACGCCGCGAAGTAGATGACCTTCTCGAGGTCCTTGGGAGCCAGGTCGAGCAGGTAGCCCAGCCGGCTCGGGACACCCTTGAAGTACCAGATGTGCGTGACAGGCGCGGCCAGCTCGATGTGGCCCATCCGCTCACGACGCACCTTGGCGCGAGTCACCTCGACGCCGCAGCGCTCACAGATGATGCCCTTGAAGCGGACGCGCTTGTACTTGCCGCAGTAGCACTCCCAGTCCCGGGTCGGACCGAAGATCTTCTCGCAGAAGAGTCCGTCCTTTTCGGGCTTGAGGGTGCGGTAGTTGATGGTCTCGGGCTTCTTGACCTCGCCGTGGCTCCACTGACGGATGTCGTCAGCGGTAGCCAGACCGATCCGGAGCTCATCGAAGAAGTTGACGTCGAGCACTATGCGTCAATCCCTCTCAGGGTTGTAAGTCTTGGGGTCTGAAACGGGGGCCTGGGGGTCGGCGGGGCCCTGTGGGTGAGGGCCCCGCCGGACTCCCGTCAGACCTCTTCGACGCTGCTCGGCTCGCGCCGGGACAGGTCGATGCCGAGCTCCTCCGCAGCGCGGAAGACGTCCTCGTCGGTGTCACGCATCTCGATGGACATACCGTCGCTGGACAGCACCTCCACGTTCAGGCAGAGCGACTGCATCTCCTTGATGAGCACCTTGAAGGACTCGGGGATGCCGGGCTCGGGGATGTTCTCGCCCTTGACGATGGCCTCGTAGACCTTCACGCGGCCGGTGACGTCGTCGGACTTGATGGTCAGCAGCTCCTGGAGGGCGTACGCGGCGCCGTAAGCCTCCAGCGCCCACACCTCCATCTCACCGAACCGCTGGCCACCGAACTGGGCCTTACCACCCAGCGGCTGCTGGGTGATCATGCTGTACGGGCCGGTCGAGCGGGCGTGCAGCTTGTCGTCGACCAGGTGGTGCAGCTTCAGGATGTACATGTAGCCGACCGAGATCGGGTCCGGGAACGGCTCACCGCTACGGCCGTCGAACAGCCGCGCCTTACCGGTCGGGAGCACCATGCGCTCGCCGTCGCGGTTCGGGATGGTGTGCTGCAGCAGACCCGCGAGCTCGTCCTCACGGGCACCGTCGAAGACCGGGGTCGCGACGTTGGTGCCCGGCTGGACCGAGTCGGCGCCGATCGCCTGGAGGCGCTGCGCCCACTCGTCCGCGAGGCCGGAGACGTCCCAGCCGCGGCTGGCGAGCCAGCCGAGGTGGATCTCCAGGACCTGTCCCGGGTTCATTCGGGACGGCACACCCAGCGGGTTCAGGATGATGTCGACCGGAGTTCCGTCCTCGAGGAACGGCATGTCCTCGATGGGAAGGATCTTCGAGATGACACCCTTGTTGCCGTGACGGCCGGCGAGCTTGTCACCGTCGGTGATCTTGCGCTTCTGCGCCACGTACACGCGCACCAGCTGGTTGACACCGGGGGGAAGCTCGTCGCCCTCCTCGCGGTCGAAGACGCGCACGCCGATGACCTTGCCGGTCTCGCCGTGCGGCACCTTCAGCGAGGTGTCACGGACCTCACGGGCCTTCTCACCGAAGATCGCGCGCAGCAGGCGCTCCTCCGGCGTCAGCTCGGTCTCACCCTTCGGGGTCACCTTGCCGACGAGGATGTCACCGGCGATGACCTCGGCACCGATACGGATGATGCCGCGCTCGTCGAGGTCGGCGAGGACCTCCTCGGAGACGTTCGGGATGTCCCGGGTGATCTCCTCGGGGCCGAGCTTGGTGTCACGGGCGTCGACCTCGTGCTCCTCGATGTGGATCGAGGAGAGGACGTCGTCCTGCACGAGGCGCTGCGACAGGATGATCGCGTCCTCGTAGTTGTGACCCTCCCACGGCATGAACGCCACGAGCAGGTTCTTGCCCAGCGCCATCTCGCCCTGCTGGGTGGCAGGACCGTCGGCGAGGACCTGGCCCTCGATGATCCGGTCGCCCTCGTGGACGATGACCTTCTGGTTGACCGAGGTGCCCTGGTTGGAACGGGCGAACTTGGCCAGGCGGTACGTGATGTACGTGCCGTCGTCGTTGGCGGTGGTGATGTAGTCCGCGGAGACCTCCTGGACCACACCCGCCTTCTCGGCCTTGACCACGTCACCGGCGTCGACGGCGGAGCGGTACTCCATGCCGGTGCCGACGAGCGGGGCCTCGGACTTAATCAGCGGCACGGCCTGACGCATCATGTTCGCGCCCATGAGGGCACGGTTGGCGTCGTCGTGCTCGAGGAACGGGATCATGGCGGTCGCGACCGACACCATCTGGCGCGGCGAGACGTCCATGTAGTCCACGTCGTCACCGGCGACGTAGTCGACCTCGCCGCCACGGCGGCGAACCAGGACGCGGTTCTCGGCGAAGCGCATGTCGTCGTTGAGCGTGGCGTTGGCCTGCGCGATGACGAAGCGGTCCTCTTCGTCGGCCGTCAGGTAGTCGACCTCGTCGGTGACCTGACCGTCGACGACCTTGCGGTACGGCGTCTCCACGAAACCGAACGCGTTGACGCGGCCGTAGGAGGCGAGCGAACCGATCAGACCGATGTTCGGGCCTTCAGGGGTCTCAATCGGGCACATACGGCCGTAGTGAGACGGGTGCACGTCACGGACCTCGAAGCCGGCCCGCTCACGGGACAGACCACCCGGACCGAGCGCGGACAGACGACGCTTGTGCGTCAGCCCGGACAGCGGGTTGTTCTGGTCCATGAACTGCGACAGCTGGCTGGTGCCGAAGAACTCCTTGATGGAGGCGACGACCGGCCGGATGTTGATCAGGGTCTGCGGCGTGATCGCCTCGACGTCCTGGGTCGTCATGCGCTCACGGACGACGCGCTCCATACGAGCCAGACCGGTGCGGACCTGGTTCTGGATGAGCTCGCCGACGCTGCGCAGACGACGGTTGCCGAAGTGGTCGATGTCGTCGGTCTCGACGACGATGCTCTGACCGCTGTCGCCGACCGTCTCGGTCTCGCCCGCGTGCAGCTTCACCAGGTACTTGATCGTCGAGATGATGTCCTCGACGGTCAGGATGCCCGCGTCCAGCGGAGCGTCCGCACCCAGCTTCTTGTTGACCTTGTAGCGGCCGACCTTGGCGAGGTCGTAGCGCTTCGGGTTGAAGTAGAGGTTCTCAAGGAGCGTCTGCGCGGCCTCACGCGTGGGGGGCTCGCCCGGACGCAGCTTGCGGTAGATGTCGAGCAGCGCGTCGTCCTGGCCCTGGGTGTGGTCCTTCTCCAGGGTGGCGCGCATCGACTCGTACTCGCCGAACTCCTCGAGGATCTGCTCGGTCGTCCAGCCGAGCGCCTTGAGCAGGACGGTGACGGACTGCTTGCGCTTGCGGTCGATGCGGACACCGACCATGTCGCGCTTGTCGATCTCCATCTCCAGCCAGGCACCCCGGGACGGGATGATCTTGGCGGAGAAGATGTCCTTGTCGGACGTCTTGTCGATGGAGGAGTCGAAGTAGACACCGGGCGAACGGACCAGCTGCGACACCACGACACGCTCGGTGCCGTTGATGACGAACGTGCCCTTGTTCGTCATGAGCGGGAAGTCGCCCATGAAGACCGTCTGGGACTTGATCTCGCCGGTCTCGTTGTTCGTGAACTCGGCCGTGACGAAGAGCGGAGCGGCGTACGTGAAGTCGCGCTCCTTGCACTCGTCGATGCTGTTCTTCGGGGGCTCGAAGCGGTGGTCGCGGAACGTCAGCGACATCGACCCGGAGAAGTCCTCGATCGGGGAGATCTCCTCGAAGATCTCCTCGAGGCCGGACTTGGTGGGGACATCCTGACCGGACTCCAGAGCCGCCTCGACCCGACTCTGCCAGGCGGTGTTGCCGAGCAGCCAGTCGAAGCTCTCGGTCTGCAGCGCGAGCAGGTTCGGAACCTCGAGGGGCTCCTTGATCTTTGCAAAAGAGATGCGCAGCGGGGCGGTGCTGGCGCCGTTGTTCGTATTCGCGGTCGAGGCAGTGCGCGAGGCGGCCAAGAGGGGGTCCTTCCGAGGGCTCGGACTCACTACGCGCGTACCGGCCCCTCACCGGGGCACAGAGACAGGCGTTTCCATCTCCGACCAAAGAATGGCCAGGTCAGGGACGGTCCGGTCATCGGTGCTTCAGCGAGGGCATGCCCCTGGTGACGGGCAGGGGACAGCTAACAGGCAGCGCAAAGGGTCAGTGTAGCCACTTGGCACACTGATGTCCAGTGCGGGTTTTTCGCGACCCTCGTTGTTCTCAACGCCCTCGGCATGCTCGCCCTCAATGCACGTTGATACTGCCCTCTTCGTCGCCGATCCATGCCTCGGATTCGGATCCTTGTGACGACGCGTCCTGAGAATTGCGCGCTGCGTGCGGTTCGTCAAGGCCCCCACGCCCGAACCCAGGGGCTCCCGGAGACACGACGAAGATCACCATACCCCCCGCCGAAGCGGGCGCAAGGTAACCGTGGCCGCGCCCCCAGGAACGCCGAAGAGCGACCACCCGAATGGATGATCGCTCTTCGGTGCGACTGCGTTACAGCCTCAGGAGGCCGTTTTCAGCAAGCGCGGAGGTCGTACTCGACCCGCAAGACCGGGAAGGTCTTACTTGACCTCGACGGAGGCGCCGGCGCCCTCGAGGGACTCCTTGGCCTTGTCCGCGGCCTCCTTGTTGACCTTCTCCAGAACCGGCTTCGGCGCACCGTCGACCAGGTCCTTGGCCTCCTTCAGGCCGAGGGAGGTCAGCTCACGCACGACCTTGATGACCTGGATCTTCTTGTCGCCGGCGCCGGTGAGGACGACATCGAACTCGTCCTTCTCCTCGGCGGCCTCGGCGGCGGCGCCACCAGCGGCACCACCGGCGACGACGACCGGCGCGGCAGCGGCGGCGGTGACGTCGAACTTGTCCTCGAAGGCCTTCACGAACTCGGAGAGCTCGATGAGGGTCATCTCCTCGAACTGCGCGAGCAGGTCTTCCTGGCTGAGCTTCGCCATGATGGCGGTCCTTCCACTAAATCGGCAGGTGCCGGATGTACTGGGTGAGGCGGGCGTACGTCGGCCCGCTGTGGCCTCCGCGGTCAGGCTGCGGCGGCCAGTGTGCGAGCCGAATTACTCGGCACCGCCCTGCTCGGCCTGCTTGGCGCGGAGCGCGTCCACCGTGCGGACGAGCTTCGACGGCAGCGCCTGGAAGACGGAGGCAGCCTGGGACTGCTTCGCCTTGAAGGCACCGGCCAGCTTGCTGAGCAGAACCTCGCGGGACTCGAGGTCCGCAAGCTTCTTGATCTCGTCGGCGCTGAGCGCCTTACCCTCAAGGACACCGCCCTTGATGACGAGATTCGGGTTGTCCTTGGCGAAGTCACGGAGACCCTTCGCCGACTCCACCGGGTCACCGGTGACGAAGGCGACAGCCGTCGGACCGTTGAACAGGTCGTCCAGCGTCGTGATCCCGGCCTCGTTGGCCGCAATCTTGGTCAGCGTGTTCTTCACCACGGCGTACTGGGCGTTCTCACCGAGCGAACGACGCAGCGTCTTGAGCTGCGCCACGGTGAGACCGCGGTACTCGGTCAGCACGGCAGCGTTGGAGTTGCGGAACTGCTCCGTCAACTCGGCCACTGCGGCAGCCTTGTCGGGCCTCGCCATGAGCCTCGGCCTCCTTCCGGGTGATTCTGACCGCGCGGACCCGAAGGAGGACTGGGGAAAACGAAACGCCCCGGCGCAGGCGCACGGGGCGGACTCGACCGGGCGTACATACGAGACGTACGTACTCCGGGAGCTCTTCCACTGTCACCTGCGCGGGTCGTCCGCAGTTCAGCGGATCCTTCGGCCACCGCACCCTCTTGCGAGTGCACGGCAACGACCAGCGGTCTTGGGCTTCTTTAGGAGAGTACGGGACTCGGTCGCCGTCAAGCAAATCGGCCCCTACGGCCCTCAGCTCCCGCTCTTCTTCAGCGGCTTGCGCAGGTCCACCGTGTCGTCGGCGCGGGGTGCCCGGACCGTCACCGGCTTGCCGTAATCGAGGAACGTATAGGTCAGGTCGAGCTGACCGTGGCGGCCGAAGCCCTGGGTGCGGAGCCGCCTGACGCGGTCGGTGCCGTCGACCCACACGTCCAGGGTGAGCTCGTCCACGCCCAGCTTCTCGTACTGGTCAAGGCTGTTCTCACGGCTCTGCCGGGTGGCCTTGTCGTCGATCTTCCGGAGGGAGGCGCGGAGCTCGTCGACGGTGGCCGTGGCCGCGTAGTGCGTGGTGTCGGCGCCGTCGGCCTTCTCGGAGCCGATCCGCTTCACGTCCTCGGCGGCGGCCAGGAAGGCCGCTTCCCGCGCCGGGTTGCGGCTCACTTGGTCGCGCAGGCCGCCGACGTCCATGCGCAGGCCGCCGTGCGTGGTGAACTCGGCCTTCGGGCCGTAGCTGATCCAGTGGCGGCCGCCCATTTCCTCGACCATGTCGTCGCTCGCGCTGCCGTACAGCACCCCGCCGACGAGAAGCAGTTCGGACTCGCCCTTCTCGTCGCCGCTCAGGTTGGCCGTCCTGAGCCGCGCCGCCACCGGTTTCGTACCGACAGCCGCCTCGTCCGCTATCCGCCCCCGCTGCGGAAACCGGCCGGTCACGCGGTAGTGCAGGGATGTGACGTCCTCGGACCTCTCCACGGCCCGCGCGACGGCGTCGGCGGCCGCTGAGGCCGCGGACCGCTCCGTGCCGGCCCCTGTCCCGCAGCCGGCGAGCAGCAGCGCCGCGAGGCCCGCACCCACCACCCGAGGCGGCACGAAGGCACGTACGGCAAGGCTCATTGATCCCCCCAAGGAACGCATGGCTGGTGCGTGGTCAGCGCACAGCAAGATCGGGAGCGTAGCCCAGGAACCCTGAACGGTCTTGTGAATTCCCTGCCGTTCAGTGGCCCTCAGGGTCCTTCAGCAACTCCTTGAAGTCCGCGGTGTCCCCCGCCGGAGGCTTCTCGACCGCTGCCTTCACGCCGTAGTCGCTGTAGTAGGCGGTCTGGGTCAGCCGTCCCGTGGCCGTCCGGCCTTTCTCGACCTTCTTGACCAGCAGGTTCCGCTCGTCGACCCATATGTCGAAGCTCTGCGTGGTGGCGCCCTCGCCCCGCACCGTCCCGGAGTAGTGCGTGGTGTGCTCGCCTCTCACCTTCTCCTCGCCGACTTTCCGTACGTCCGTGGAAGACAGGAGCAGCTTCACCGACGTATGCGGCGCGGTGCCGCGCATCTGGTCCGCGAGATCCGCTCCGGCAGTGCCGGCGTAGCGCTTCAGGTCGTCGTAGCCGTACTTGATCCAGTGCTTGCCGTCGGCCTTCTCGGCGAATGTGTCACCCATGCGCGCGTAGTAGGCGTCGGGGAGATAGCGGGCCTCCATCGACGTGGTGCCCAGTCGGCGCATGGTCTCGGCCGTCGTGCCGCCCGTGTACGTGATCGTCAGGGTGCCGGTGAGGCCGTCGCCCCAGGCGAGGGTGCCGTCGGCGCTCATGGACAGCGTCGAGCCCATGGTCGTCGTGGAGTCGACGCGGGCGGACTCGGCGGCGTCGGTGGACCGTTCGACGGTGCGCAGGGCTGCGGTCACGGCGCGATCAGGGGTGGCGCGGTCCTTCCTCCCGTCGGCTCCGTCGGAGGACGTGCAGGCGGCCAGGGCCGTCAGCGCGGTCAGCAGCGCGACCCAGAAGACCGACCGGCCCGCCCTCGTGCTCGTCATTCGTCCCCCCCTGTGCCCATCCCGTGAATGCACGTTAACCCAGGGCACTGACAAACGGGCCGGAGAACGGGGACGGGCCCCGCACCCGGGAAGGGTGCGGGGCCCGTCTGTGAGCCTGGTGAGCCGTTGGCTCAGACCGCGGCCGGGTCCTCCTCGACGAGGAGGTTGCGGGTGCGGTTCGGGTCGACCGGGATGCCGGGGCCGATCGTGGTGCTGATCGCGGCCTTCTTGATGTAGCGCCCCTTGGCGGCGGACGGCTTCAGACGGAGGATCTCCTCCAGCGCGGCGCCGTAGTTCTCCACCAGCTTGCTGTCGTCGAACGACACCTTGCCGATGATGAAGTGCAGGTTCGAGTGCTTGTCGACGCGGAACTCGATCTTGCCGCCCTTGATGTCGGTGACGGCCTTGGCCACGTCGGGGGTGACGGTGCCGGTCTTCGGGTTCGGCATCAGACCACGCGGACCGAGCACGCGGCCGAGGCGGCCGACCTTGCCCATGAGGTCCGGGGTGGCAACGACGGCGTCGAAGTCCAGGCGGCCCTTCGAGACCTCGTCGATCAGCTCGTCGGCACCGACGATGTCGGCGCCCGCGGCACGCGCGGCCTCGGCACGGTCACCGGTCGCGAAGACCAGGACCCGGGCGGTCTTACCGGTGCCGTGCGGAAGGTTCACGGTGCCACGGACCATCTGGTCGGCCTTACGCGGGTCGACACCCAGACGGAAGGCGACCTCGACGGTGCCGTCGAACTTGGTCGTGGACGTCTCCTTGGCGAGACGGACGGCCTCGAGCGGGGCGTAGAGCTTCTCCCGGTCGATCTTGGCGTCCGCAGCGCGGAGAGTCTTGCTGCGCTTGCTCACTACTGCTCCTGTTGCTTCTAGGAGTTGTGGTCCGGGCCGAGCAGGCCCCGCCACTTCTGCTTGGGGGTTGGGATCAGCCCTCGACCGTGATGCCCATGGAACGGGCGGTGCCGGCGATGATCTTCGCGGCGGCGTCCAGGTCGTTGGCGTTGAGGTCGGGCATCTTGGTGGTGGCGATCTCGCGGACCTGCGCCTCGGTGATCTTGGCGACCTTGGTCTTGTGCGGCTCGCCGGAGCCCTTCTCGACGCCCGCGGCCTTGAGGATCATCTTGGCGGCCGGCGGAGTCTTGGTGATGAAGGTGAAGGAACGGTCCTCGTAGACCGTGATCTCCACCGGGATGACCCAACCGCGCTGCGACTCGGTCGCGGCGTTGTAGGCCTTGCAGAACTCCATGATGTTGACGCCGTGCTGGCCCAGCGCGGGGCCGACCGGCGGAGCCGGGTTGGCGGCACCGGCCTGGATCTGGAGCTTGATGAGCCCCGTGACCTTCTTCTTCTTGGGAGGCATGCTCTCTCCGGGTCCTTAGTGAGAGTTTTCCGCCGCCATCCGTACCGCTGGCCACCTGGAACGGTGAACGTCCGGATCATCCGGATGGAGGCATACCGCACAACGATAACGGGTAACGCGTCAGGGCCAAAACCGGCAGCTCAGGCGCCCGGCCGTGCGCGACCCCGAACAGGGGCCGACCCCGGCCGCCGCGCGTCGGCCGGGGTCAGGGACGGGGGGTCAGCAGCGCTTGGCCGTGGTGGCCTGACCCGGCACCGGATCACCGGGAGCGCGCAGCGTGCCGATGGCCGCGGTGCACTCCTTCACCGTGTCGGCGGGCAGGGACCAGAACTCCTGGCTGTTGGTGGCGTTCCACCAGTCCTGGCCCACGACCTCGTCACGGGCGTAGCTGTAGACGCCGGTGCTGACGTCGTAGTCCTTGACCTTGTCGCGGAAGCTCTGCCACACCCAGACATAGCCGTAGTTCGCGTTGCACTTGGGCGAGTAGAACTGCTTCACCGAGGCCACGTGCGCGCCGCCCCGGTTGATATAGGCGGTGGCGCCGATCTGATAGGCGTCCGAGCAGACGCCGGCCGCCTGCGCCTTGACGCTCAGCGGGTTGCCCGCCTCGGACGGGGCGGTCGAGCGCGCGGTCGGGTTCTGCTTGTTCGGCGATGGGGCCGGGCCCGTGCCGGCGACCGCGGAGGTCGTCGGCAGCAGGACGCAGGCGGACGCGGCCGCCGCGACCAGGATGGTTCGAGCACGCATGAGGAAGTTCCCCCTACTTCATGGTGACTGACTCGACAGGTGCCGAATGCCGACGCGGGCAGCGACCAACTCTGGGCAAACAGCCACTAAGAGTCATAGATCGCGACGAAGAACACTGTCCGCGCGTTTCGGTCATCAAGTCAGACCGGCGGGCTCACCGGATGGTTGTGGCGCAGCACACATTTTTTGGATGCGCGGCCCGCACGGGTGCCGACGCGCACGACAAAAGGGCCTCCGACCAGCGAAAACCGCTGATCGAAGGCCCTTTGCGAAGGCTGCTGTACTGCTAGTTCTTCTGGATCTGGTCGAAGGACAGCTCGACCGGCGTCTCGCGGCCGAAGATCTCCACGAGACCCTTGACCTTCTTCGAGTCGGCGTTGATCTCGTTGATCGTGGCCTGCAGCGTGGCGAACGGGCCGTCGGTGACGGTGACCGAGTCGCCGACCTCGAAGTCCAGCACCTGGACCTCGACCTTGCGCTGCGGAGCGGGCTTGCCCTCGGCCTCGGCGGCCTCGCGGGCGGCCTTCTCCTCGGCCTCCGGGGCGAGCATCTTGACGATCTCGTCCAGGGTCAGCGGGTACGGGTCGTAGGCGTTGCCCACGAAGCCGGTGACACCGGGCGTGTTGCGGACGACGCCCCAGGACTCGTTGGTCAGGTCCATGCGGACCAGGACGTAACCCGGCAGCTTGTTCTGCTTGATCGTCTTGCGGTCGCCGTTCTTGATCTGGACGACCTCTTCCTGCGGCACCTCGGCCTGGAAGATGTAGTCCTCGACGTTCAGCGAGACGGCGCGCTGCTCCAGGTTGGTCTTCACGCGGTTCTCGTAACCGGCGTAGGTGTGGATGACGTACCACTCGCCGGGCAGGGTGCGGAGCTCCTCGCGCAGGGCGGCGACGGGGTCGACGGGCTCGGCGGGCTCCTCCTCGGCGCCCTCTTCCTCGTCCTCGACAGCCTCGACGTCACCGCCGGACTCGTCCTCGACGCTCAGCGCGGCTTCCTCGGCGGGCTCGCCCGCCTCGGCGTCGGCAGCCTCGACCTCGTCCAGGTCCTCGTCAGCGCCCTCGACGATGTCGAGCTCGTCTTCCACGGACTCGACGTCCTGCCCGTGCGGCTCGATGGCGTCGTTCAGGTTCTGGTCAGACACGGTGGCTGCTTCTTCCTGGATACATAGGGGTGGAACATACGAAAAGGGGCGCCGGTAACCGCGGCGCCCTTCGCTCTTGGCTCAGCCGAAGACGTACTTGGCGGCGTTGTCGAGCCCATAGTCAATCACGGTCACCAGGCCGATCATGAGGACGACGAAGATGATCACCACAGTGGTGTACGTCGTCAGCTGGTTCCGCGTCGGCCAGACGACCTTGCGGAGCTCCGCGATGATCTGACGGTAGAAGAGCGCGAGGCGCTTCAGCGGACCCTTCTTGGCCCGCTTGCCGCCCTTCCGGGTCTTCTTCTTGGACTCCGGCGCCTCGTCCTGGGCATCAGGCATGTCGATGGAGCCCACGGCGTCCGTCACTCGTCCTCACCTGATTCCGGGTCGTGGCCGTGCCGCGCCCGGTCTGAGCCGCACGGCGGTGCATTGCTGTACGTACATGCGCACACATCCTGGCGAAGGAGTGTGTAGCAGGGCCGGAGGGACTTGAACCCCCAACCGCCGGTTTTGGAGACCGGTGCTCTACCAATTGAGCTACGACCCTTTGTGGTGTCCCCCAACGTACCGCATCCGACCGGGTGCTCGGTGTGCACCTTGCGACCGCGGGCTGCTGAAGGCCAACGAGGTGAGAGTGTACGTGGTCCCGGGCGCCTCGTCGAACAGAAAGTGGCCGCTGGGGGCTTGGGTGGCGGAAGATCGCCTGGAGTTCGGCCGTGCGACAGTGCAAGATCGCCCAGGCCGCACGCCGGATCCGGACGGTTGTTCAGCTGATGTTCAGTCCGTGAAACCCCCGTGCCGGGCACGTTTCCTGTCTGAAACGATGGGCCCCATGAGCGCTGCAACCCCTCCCACCGAGCGCCGGGTCTCCGCCCGAGTCGGCGCGATCTCCGAGTCCGCCACCCTCGCCGTGGACGCCAAGGCCAAGGCCCTCAAGGCCGCCGGGCGTCCGGTGATCGGCTTCGGCGCCGGTGAGCCCGACTTCCCGACGCCGGACTACATCGTCGAGGCCGCCATCGAGGCGTGCAAGAACCCGAAGTTCCACCGCTACACCCCGGCCGGCGGTCTGCCGGAGCTGAAGGCCGCGATCGCCGCGAAGACGCTGCGCGACTCCGGCTACGAGCCCGACGTCTCCCAGATCCTCGTCACCAACGGCGGCAAGCAGGCCATCTACGAGGCCTTCGCCGCGATCCTCGACCCGGGCGACGAGGTCATCGTGCCGGCCCCGTACTGGACGACCTACCCGGAGTCCATCCGTCTCGCGGGCGGTGTCCCGGTCGAGGTCGTCGCCGACGAGACGACCGGCTACCGCGTCTCGGTCGAGCAGTTGGAGGCGGCCCGTACGGAGAAGACGAAGGTCGTCCTCTTCGTGTCGCCGTCCAACCCGACCGGCGCCGTCTACAGCGAGGCCGAGACCGAGGCGATCGGCCGCTGGGCCGTCGAGCACGGCCTGTGGGTGATGACGGACGAGATCTACGAGCACCTGGTCTACGGCGACGCGGTTTCCGTGTCGCTGCCCGCGGTCCTGCCGGAGCTGCGCGACAAGTGCGTCGTGGTCAACGGTGTCGCCAAGACGTACGCCATGACGGGCTGGCGGGTCGGCTGGATCATCGGCCCGAAGGACGTCGTGAAGGCCGCGACCAACCTCCAGTCGCACGCGACGTCGAACGTCTCGAACGTCGCCCAGGTCGCCGCGCTCGCCGCCGTCTCCGGTGACCTGGACGCGGTCGCGAAGATGCGCGAGGCCTTCGACCGCCGCCGCAAGACGATCGTGCGGATGCTCAACGAGATCGACGGCGTGGTCTGCCCGGAGCCCGAGGGCGCCTTCTACGCGTACCCCTCGGTGAAGGCCCTCATCGGCAAGGAGATCCGCGGCAAGCGCCCGCAGGACTCGGTCGAGCTGGCCGCGCTCATCCTGGAGGAGGCCGAGGTCGCGGTGGTGCCGGGCGAGGCCTTCGGCACGCCGGGCTATCTGCGGCTGTCGTACGCGCTCGGTGACGAGGACCTCGTCGAGGGCGTGAGCCGGATCCAGAAGCTGCTGGCGGAGGCCAGGGACTGACCACCTCCTCACGTGAGGAGGTGGTGGCGGGCCGTTCCCCTCGGGGAGCGGCCCGCTTCGTCGTCCGCGCGTGCGAGCAAGACCACGTTCGGGGAAAGCGCTACCGGGACGGCGGACACGTGCGGCAGGATCCTGGGATGGAGCGTGTACGTGATGTCTCTGAGCTGCCGAAAGCCCATCTGCACCTGCACTTCACCGGCTCAATGCGGCCGGCGACCCTGCTGGAACTGGCCGACAAGTACGGTGTGCGCCTGCCCGAGGCGCTGACCGACGCGCTGACCAGCGGGGAGCCGCCGAAGCTGCGGGCGACGGACGAGCGGGGCTGGTTCCGCTTCCAACGCCTGTACGATGCGGCGCGCTCGTGCCTGCGGCAGCCGGAGGACATCCAACGCCTGGTCAGGGAGGCCGCGGAGGAGGATCTGAAGGACGGCTCCGGCTGGCTGGAGATCCAGGTGGACCCCACGTCGTACGCGCCCCGGCTGGGCGGTCTGATCTCGGCGCTGGAGATCATCCTGGACGCGGTGGAGACGGCGTCGCGGGACACGGGTGTGGGGATGCGCGTCCTCGTCGCCGCGAACCGTATGAAGCACCCCCTGGACGCCCGCACGCTGGCGCGGCTCGCGGTGCGGTACGCCGACCAGGGCGTGGTCGGATTCGGGCTGTCGAACGACGAGCGCCGGGGTATGGCGAGGGACTTCGACCGCGCCTTCCACATCGCCCGCGAGGGCGGCCTGCTCTCGGCCCCGCACGGCGGCGAGCTGACAGGCCCATCCTCGGTCCGTGACTGCCTGGACGACCTGGGCGCGAACCGGATCGGCCACGGAGTGCGGGCGGCCGAGGACCCGCGGCTGCTGAAGCGCCTCGCCGACCGGGGCGTGACCTGCGAGGTGTGCCCCGCGTCGAACGTCGCCCTGGGCGTCTACGAGAAGCCGGAGGACGTTCCGCTGCGGACGCTGTACGAGGCCGGCGTCCCGCTGGCCCTCGGCGCCGACGACCCCCTGCTCTTCGGTTCCCGCCTCGCCGCGCAGTACGACATCGCCCGCCACCACCACGCCTTCACGGACGAGGAACTGGCGGAACTGGCCCGGCAGTCGGTGCGGGCTTCCGCGGCGCCGGAGGAGGTGAAGGCGAAGCTGCTGGCGGGGGTGGACGACTGGCTCGCCTAGCCATGGAGCGGACGGTCGTACGGCCGTCACGGCCTGCCGAGAGCTGGGCTACAGGCTCACGCCGACCGTCACCGGCTCGTTGACCAGCGTGATGCCGAAGGCCTCGCGGACGCCGGCCACGACCTCGCGGGCGAGGGCGAGGAGGTCCTCGGTGGTCGCTTCGCCCCGGTTGGTCAGGGCGAGGGTGTGCTTGGTGGAGATGCGGGCCGGGCCGGTGCCGTACCCCTTGGTGAACCCCGCCTTGTCGATGAGCCAGGCCGCGGAGGTCTTGGTGTGCCCCTCCCCCGCCGGGTACGCGGGCGGTTCCACCCCGTCGCCGAGGCGTTCGCGCACGCGCGCGTGGAACGCGGCGAACTGCTCGTCGGTGAGGATCGGGTTGGTGAAGAAGGATCCGGCCGACCAGGTGTCGTGGTCCTCGGGGTCCAGGACCATGCCCTTGCCGCTACGCAGTTTCAGCACCGTCTCGCGCGCGGCGGCCAGCGGCACGCGGTCGCCGGCTTCGACGCCGAGGGCGCGGGCCGTCTCGGCGTACTTGAT
Organism: Streptomyces sp. NPDC093591; assembly: GCF_044764885.1. Taxonomy (NCBI): domain Bacteria; kingdom Bacillati; phylum Actinomycetota; class Actinomycetes; order Kitasatosporales; family Streptomycetaceae; genus Streptomyces; species Streptomyces sp. NPDC093591. The sequence continues at coordinate 214,978 of NZ_JBIWIY010000015.1, read as the reverse complement.
GGGGGCGGAGAGCCCGTTGGCCTCCTCCAGCCGGAAGCGGACGCGCAGGACGACGTAGCGCTCGGGGTGGGCCTTGAAGCGGCTGTGGCGGTAGGAGAAGTCGCACTCGGCGTTCGGGATGACGACGGTCTCGCCCGCGCGGCGGTCGTACGCGATCACCTCGGTGATCGTCGAGGAGACCTCCTGGCCGTAGGCGCCGACGTTCTGGATCGGCGTGGCGCCCGCGGAGCCGGGGATTCCGGCGAGGCACTCGATCCCGGCGAGCCCGGCTTCGACGGTGTGGGCGACGGCGTCGGTCCACACCTCGCCGGCGGCCAGTTCGAGCGTGGTGCCGTCCAGCTCGACGCCCTTGGTGGCGATGACCAGCGCGGTGCCGGCGAAGCCCTTGTCCCCGATGACCAGGTTCGATCCGCCGCCGACGAGCAGCAGCGGGGTGCCACTGGCATCGGCTTCGCGCACGACGTCGATCACCTCGGCGTCGGTCGTGGCGGTGACCAGGCGGGTGGCGGGGCCGCCCAGCCGGAAGGTGGTGAGGGGGGCGAGGGGGGCGTCGTGGAGTTCCTGCACGGGCCCAAGACTACGAGACGGCACTGACAGCCCCGGCACCCGTGCGCGGTGCCGGGGCGCAGGCGCACGCCACGCGCGCGTGCCGTTCAGGTCAGTCGCCGGAACGCCTCTGTCCAGCCGAGCGGGAGTTCGTCACTCGACGCCTGCCAGGTGGCGAACTTCGCGTCCCGCATCTGTGCGGACAGACCCCGCGACGTCGGGGCGTGGGCGCCCGAGCGGGCGAAGTCCTTGAGCGCCGCGGGCGACTCCCAGGCGGACAGCGTCCAGAAGGTCCGCATGAACGGCTCGGCCTTCAGGGAGGCCCCGTACGCGCCGGGCGCGCGGCTCACCTGCCGCCACACGCCCGGCGTACGGGCGAGGAAGCGGAGCGCTCCCCAGAGGGTGCGGGTCTCGAAGCGGGAGGCGAAGACGTGCACCTCGGTATGGGGCGGCGCGGGGTTCGGCACGGTCCAGGGAAGGGTGGGCATGACTGCTCCTCAGGGTCCGGTGTGTCGTGGTCAGTGGGTGGCCGTCTCCAGCACCGGCTCCGGCGCCTGCTCGGCCGGCTTCCCGGCCCCGTCCCCGCCATCGCGCCGCCGGGCCGGTATCAGCAGGGCCGCGACCCCGGCGAGGGCCACCACCGCGGCACCGGTGACCAGGGCGGGCCGCAGGCCGTCGACGAAGGTCTGGCCGTTCTCGTAGCCGCCCTGCGCGGAGAAGATCGACGCCATGACGGCGATGCCGAGCGCACCGCCGACCTCGCGCAGCGCGTTGTTGGCGCCAGAGGCGATGCCCTGTTCCGAGGCACGGACGCTGGACATGACCAGGTGGGCGGCCGGGGCGAAGAACAGGGCCATGCCGACACCGCTGATGATCAGACCCGGCAGCTGGGCGGCGTAGGAGACGTCGACGGTGACCACGGACGCCATGTAGGCGAGCCCGGCGGCCTGGAAGAACAGGCCCGTGGCGACGACGGGCCGGCCGCCGACGCGGTCGGCGAGGATCCCGGCGATCGGCGCGACGAGCATCGGCATACCGGTCCACGGCAGCATCCGCAGCCCCGCCTCGGTGGGCGAGTAGCCGAGCACGCCCTGCATGTACTGGCTGAGCAGGAAGATCGACCCGAACATGCCGAGGAACATCAGCGTGCTCGCGGCGTTGATCCCGGAGAAGGCCCGGGAGCGGAACAGCCGCATCGGCAGCATCGGGTTCTTGGCGCGGGTGCTGTAGAGCACGAACCCGACGAGCAGCGTGCCACCGGCGAACAGGCCGGTCAGGACCAGGGAGCCGGTCCAGCCGTCGGCGGGGCCGCGGACCAGGCCGTACACGATCCCGAACAGACCGCCGCTGGCGAGCAGCGTGCCGGGGAGGTCGAGCGCGGCGCCGGTGCCGTACGACTCGGCGAGGCGCAGGCGGGCGAGCGGCAGCAGGGCGAGGCCGAGCGGAACGTTCAGCCAGAAGATCCACTGCCAGGAGATGTGCTCGGTGAGGCTCCCGCCGACGAGCGGCCCGGACGCGATCGCGAGCCCGTTGACGGCCCCCCAGATGCCGTACGCCATCCCTCGCTTGGCCGCGGGGACGGCCGCCGTCAGCAGGGTCAGTGTCAGCGGCATCATGATGGCCGCCCCGGCGCCCTGGACCGCGCGGGCGGCGATCAGGGAGTCGACACCTGGCGCGAGGGCCGCGGCGGCGGACGCGCCGGTGAAGATCGTGATGCCCACGAGGAAGAGCCGACGCCGGCCGAAGCGGTCGCCGAGCGCCGCGCCGAACATCAGCAGCACGGCGAAGGTGAGCGTGTAGGCGCTGACCGTCCACTCCAGGTCGGGCAGCGATCCGCCCAGGTCCTCACGGATGGAGGGCAGTGCGGTGGTGACGACGAGATTGTCGAGGGCCGCCATGAACCCGGCGACGCTCGTGATGACAAGGGCCCAGACGGCTCCGCCCCGGCGTGCTGTCCGGGTGTTCTGTTCGGTCTGCTGTGACATCGCTCCCCCAGCGCTTGAGATAGTTATTGGTCACTAACTTTCGACCTCATGAAGGGGCCCGGGTGAGCCCTGTCACCCATCCCCTACGAAGGACTCCCGCCCTGCCCCGGCGGGGTCATCCCCGCCCAGACGCGATGCTCGGGAGGGAAGCCCATGGCCACCAGGCAGTTGATGAGCATGCCGTACGCCATGAAGGTCGTCGTCTCATTGACGTCCGCGCCCAGCGGCAGGTGGACGGTGTCCCAAAGCCGCATCCAGCCGGTGCGCACGACCTCGCCGAACTCGTGGTCACCCTCCTGCTCGGCGGCCGCCACGGCGAGGTACATCTGCATCTGCATCATCAGCCGCTCAGGCTGCTCCGAGACGACCTTCCGATACACGTCACCCATGGCATGCAGGGCCTCTTCACCCTCCAGCCCCTCGGAGGCTTCCGCGAACATCCGGATGGTGTCCTCCACGCAGCGCTCGGCCGCCGCCAGGAAGATCGCCTTTTTGCCCGGGAAGAGCCGGAAGAGATACGGCTGCGAGACACCGACCCGCCTGGCGATCGCCTCGGTCGACGTGCCGTAGTAGCCACCGCGGGCGAACTCGGTCGTCGCCGCGCGGATGACGCTCTCGCGCCTCTCTTCTGCACTCATCCTGACCATGAGAAGTAAGTTAGTACTCAATCACTAACTAGGTCAAGGGGCGAGGCCGACACAACGGGTGCCGACGCAACAGGCGCGGATCGACGCAACGGGCGAGGATCGACGCAACAGGTAAGGGGCGCCCCCCAATGGAGAGCGCCCCTTACCTCACGGCACGCGCGTGCCGTTCACGTCGACGTTTTCACGCCAGCCGCACGACCGCCCGCGACATCCCGAGCACCTTCTGACCGGCGCTCCGCACGGTCAGGTCCACGCGGACCTTGTTGTCGTCGAGCTTGGCCGCGACCTTGCCGCTGACCTCGATCGTGGCGCCCTGGTCGTCGTTCGGTACGACGACGGGCTTGGTGAAGCGGACGCCGTACTCGACGACCGCGGCCGGGTCGCCGGTCCAGTCGGTGACCACGCGGATCGCCTCGGCCATGGTGAACATGCCGTGGGCGATGACGTCGGGCAGTCCGACCTCCTTGGCGAACCTCTCGTTCCAGTGGATCGGGTTGAAGTCACCGGAGGCACCCGCGTACTGGACGAGCGTGGCGCGGGTCACGGGGAAGGTCTGGGCGGGCAGTTCGGTGCCGACCTCGACGTCGCCGTACGTAATCTTCGCCGTCATCCGACTCAGCCCTGCCCTTCTTCGGCGTCCGCCCCACGGGCGACGAGCTTCGTCCAGGCGGTCACGACATGTTCCCCCGCCTCGTCGTGGACCTCACCGCGGATGTCCACGATCTCGTTGCCCGCCATGGACTTGACGGCCTCGATGGTCGAGGTCACGGTCAGTCGGTCGCCGGCGCGCACCGGCCGGGTGTAGGCGAACTTCTGGTCGCCGTGCACCACCCGGCTGTAGTCCAGGCCCAGCTGGGGGTCGGCGATGACCTGTCCCGCGGCCTTGAAGCTGATCGCGAAGACGAAGGTCGGCGGGGCGATCACATCGGAGTGGCCGAGCGCCTTGGCGGCTTCCGGGTCCAGGTACACCGGGTTGGTGTCCCCCACCGCCTCCGCGAACTCACGGATCTTCTCCCGTCCCACCTCATAGGGCTCGGTGGGCGGGTAGCTCCGCCCCACGAAGGACTGGTCGAGCGCCATGGCTCGGTACCTCCTGCTGTCTGCTGCGGTTGACCTGCTGGTTCGCCTGGCCGATCCGCCGGGCTCGGCCGGAACCGGCCGGTAACCGGCGTGGAAACGACGCGAGGCCGCCCCCCAACTGATGGGGGCGGCCTCGTGTACGAGCCTGATTTATCGCGTTTCGCGGTGCGCGGTGTGCGCGTTGCAACGCGGGCAGTGCTTCTTCATCTCAAGACGATCCGGGTTGTTACGCCGGTTCTTCTTGGTGATGTAGTTCCGCTCCTTGCACTCCACGCAGGCCAGCGTGATCTTCGGGCGGACGTCGGTGGCAGCCACGTGAGTGCTCCTAAGACGAACGGGTGGACTAATTCAACGCAAGAAAGAGTAGCCGATCGAAGGACCGACCCCGCAATCGGCTACTGTCAGTAGCGGTGACCGGACTTGAACCGGTGACACAGCGATTATGAGCCGCTTGCTCTACCGACTGAGCTACACCGCTTTGATGAGATCGGGCCCCGCCTTGCGGCGGGAACCTCTCACACCAGAGCCCCAAAACGGAATCGAACCGTTGACCTTCTCCTTACCATGGAGACGCTCTGCCGACTGAGCTATTGGGGCGAGCGATGAAGACATTACACGCTCGGCTGCCGTTCACCCAAATCCGTTTCCCGGGCCCTGTCCACGGCCGATCCGCGGTGCGCGCAGACGCCTCGCAGACCACTGCGGTACCGCGCACACGGCTCCGTTCGGCGGACCACACCGGTACGACTATTGCGCTCCTGCACGCCGTGGCCGGATCGCCACCCTAGGCTCGACTCACTCTGCGTGATCTTGCGTGCCCGGCGCAGTTCCCCAGCACCGTTCCCGCAGCCCCCGACGCGCAGCCCCGAGCCTCTGGAACGCGATGCCCGACAGTCAGCCCCAGCCGCCCCACTCGTCGTCCTCGTCGGGTTCGTCCGGCCCGACCGACCCGGGTGCTCTGCTGCTGTGCGGGGCACGGCTCACCGACGGCCGGACGGTGGACGTGCGGCTGGGCGGCGGGCGCATCGAGGCGGTCGGCACGGCCGGGAGCCTGGCGGCGGGCGACACGCGCGCGGGCGGCGCTCGTGTGGACCTCGGCGGCTATCTGCTCATGCCGGCCCCGGCCGAACCGCACGCCCACGGCGACACCGCGCTCTCCGCCGACGAGGGCGGACCGGTCTCCTACGACCCCCAGGACGTCCAGCGCCGCGCCACCGAGGCCGCCCTGCTCCAGCTCGGGCACGGGGCGACCGCGCTGCGGGCACACGTGCGTGTGGGCGACGTTCAGGGGCTCGGGGCCCTGGCCGCCGTGTTGCAGGCACGGCGTTCGCTGCGCGGGCTCACCGAGTTGACGACGGTGGCGATGCCGCGGCTGCTGACCGGGGCGGCCGGGGCCGAGGGGCTCGCGATGCTGCGGGACGCGCTGAAGATGGGCGCGAACGTGGTGGGCGGCTGCCCCGATCTGGACCCGGATCCGACGGGTTACGTGGAGGCGGTCCTGGAGGTCGCCTCCGAGCACGGCTGCCCCGTCGACCTGCACACGGACGCCGCCGACCCGGCCCGGCTGGCCCGCCTCGCCGCGATGGCCGGCGGACTGCGCCCCGGCGTGACGCTCGGCCCGTGCGGCGGCCTGGGGCGCCTGCCGGCCCAGGCCGCCTCCCGCATCGCGGACCAGCTCGCGGCGGCCGGGGTGACGGTGGTGTGCCTGCCGCAGGGCGGCTGCGGGGGCGTGGAACGGCGGGCCACCGCGCCCGTACGACTGCTGCGCGCGGCCGGCGTACGCCTCGCCGCCGGGAGCGGCGCCCTGCGGGACGTGTCGAACCCGGTGGGCCGAGGCGACCCGCTGGAGGCCGCCTACCTGCTGTCCTCGCGCCACGGACTGCGCCCCGAGGACGCGTACGACGCCGTGAGCGCGTCGGCGCGTGCGGTGCTGGGCCTGCCCGAGGTGCGGGTGGAGGCGGGCTTCCCGGCCGAGTTGCTGGCGGTGCGCGGGGACCGACTGGCGGGGGCGCTGTCGCTGGCGTACAGCCGCATCGTGGTGCACCGGGGGCGCGTGGTGGCGCGCACGAGCGCGGTGCGGGAGTACTGCAACTCGGCCGTGGCGGCGGAGTTGGGGCTGCCGCGGCAGGGGCGGGGGGAAGTGTCGTGAGGGCATGTGGGTGCGTGCGCTTGCGCAGGAGGAGCCAGGGAGCGGGTGGGCGCGCGCAGGGGTGCGTCGGCGGCTCGTGCCCCCTGCGTCTGTGCGTGAAGCGTGCGCCTGTGGACGCGTGAGGCGTGGCTGAAGTCGTGCGGCGGATGCGGCCGTCCGGGCGTACGGTCGGAAACATGCGCATTGTCATCGCTGGTGGTCATGGTCAGATCGCGCTGCGGCTGGAGCAGCTGCTCGCCGCGCGTGGGGACGAGGTCGCGGGGATCATCCGCAAGGCCGAACAGAGCGACGACCTGCGGGAAGCCGGTGCCGAATCCATCCTGCTGGACCTGGAGTCGGCCTCGGTCGAGGAGGTCGCGGAACATCTGCGAGGCGCGGACGCGGCGGTGTTCGCCGCCGGCGCGGGCTCGGGCAGCGGGGCGGCCCGCAAGGACACGGTCGACAAGGGCGCGGCGGTCCTGTTCGCGGACGCGGCGGTCAGGGCGGGCGTACGGCGCTTCGTGGTGGTGTCGTCGATGGGCGCCGACCCGAAGCACGAGGGCGACGAGGTCTTCGACGTGTACCTGCGCGCCAAGGGCGAGGCCGACGAGTACGTCCGCGGCCTGGACGCCCTGGACTGGACGATCCTGCGCCCCGGCATGCTGACGAACGACGCCGGAACCGGCCTGGTACGCCTGGAGGCCCACACCGGACGCGGCCCGATCCCGCGCGACGACGTGGCCGCCGCGCTCGCGGAGTTGCTCGACACCCCGGCGACGGCCGGCCTCACGCTGGAACTGATCAGCGGGTCGGCCCCCGTGTCGGTGGCGGTGAAGTCGGTGGCGGGGAACTGAAGTTGGGCTCGGAGGGTATTCCGGACGCGCGGGAAGCGCTGTTGCGGCGCATGTACGAGGTCTTCTCGACAGACGAGCGAGAGGCCTTCATGCAACGGTGCCTCGCGCCCGACGTGGACTGGCCGAACGTCCTGGACGGAGTCCGGCTGCACGGCCGCGAGGCGGTACGCGCGTACTGGGCCCGGCAGTTCGCCGCCGGGCATCCCCTCGTACGGCTGGAGGGTCTGCGCCCGGCCGAGGACGGCGCGGCCGTGGTGGCGACCGTACGGCCCGGGATGCGCGACGCGTCGGGCGATCGGTGGGCGCAGGAGACGGTCGAGCACGCGTACCGGTTCGACGCGGACGGGCTGGTGGCACGGATGGATGTGCGGGCGGGCACCTAGGGGGCGGGGCGGGCCTGGAGCGAGGCTCAGTGAGGGCCGGGAGCGGGGAGGCCGAGGAGCCGGAGGGCCGAGGAGCCGGAGGGCCGAGGAGCCGGAGGGCCGAGGAGCCGGAGGGCCGAGGAGCCGGAGGGCCGAGGAGCCGGAGGGCCGAGGAGCCGAGGAGCCGGAGGGCCGAGGAGCCGGAGGGCCGAGGAGCCGAGGAGCCGAGGAGCCGAGGAGCCGAGGAGAGGCTCTCAGAACAGCGGCAGCTGCCCGGGGAACTCAGGTACGACATACCCGTCCAATGCGGGTTGGGCAGCCCCGAGTTGCGCTTGCCGACGAGAGCCGGGGCACGACACGAGTTCCCCGCTCTCCCGTGCGCCGGGCGGATCGTGGCGCGCGAACCGACCGGCCACGACGGCGATCTCACGGCGGCACTCGGGGCAACTTCTGCGACGCATGGCCATGCAGTCAGTGTGCCCCGAGCGTGTTCTGGAACGCGAAAACCCCTCCGCTCTACGTTTCCGCAGATCGGAGGGGTTTCCCAGTGTGGCGGCGCCAGGATTCGAACCTGGGAAGGCTGAGCCGGCAGATTTACAGTCTGCTCCCTTTGGCCGCTCGGGCACACCGCCGGGTTTGCTGCCGTTCGAACCGCTTTTCGGCGGTGCTCCCTGGCAACGACGTAAACAATACCCGATGGGGAGGGGTGGTTCGCCACCCGATTGATCGCCGCCCGGGGGACGAGGGGTGGCTAGGCTTGTCCGGATGCGGTCCGGGGCCTGCCTCGGGCTCGGCGGCCGCCCCCACGCCCGCCGATACGCATCCCATACGCACCCCGATACAAGGAGCCACAGGACATGGCCGACTCCAGTTTCGACATCGTCTCGAAGGTCGAGCGGCAGGAGGTCGACAACGCCCTCAACCAGGCCGCCAAGGAGATCTCGCAGCGCTACGACTTCAAGGGCGTGGGTGCCTCGATCTCGTGGTCCGGTGAAAAGATCCTGATGGAGGCGAACTCCGAGGACCGGGTAAAGGCTGTCCTCGACGTCTTCCAGTCCAAGCTGATCAAGCGCGGGATCTCACTGAAGGCCCTGGACGCGGGCGAGCCCCAGCTCTCGGGCAAGGAGTACAAGATCTTCGCGTCGATCGAGGAGGGCATCTCCCAGGAGAACGCGAAGAAGGTGGCGAAGATCATTCGCGATGAGGGCCCGAAGGGAGTCAAGGCCCAGGTGCAGGGTGACGAGCTGCGCGTCAGCTCCAAGAGCCGTGACGACCTGCAGGCCGTGATCGCCCTCCTGAAGGGCAAGGACTTCGACTTCGCGCTGCAGTTCGTGAACTACCGGTGATCTGCTGATCCGAGCCGGCACCGGCTACGGCCCCGGCCGCGACGTCGTACGAGGAAGGGTGGGCACCCCGCGGTGCCCACCCTTCTCGCCTGTTGGCTGCGGTCCGGGGAGTCCTCGCCTCGCTCAGTTGCGCGAATGTCCGAACAGGATGCGGTAGGCCACCAGGAGCACGAGGGAGCCGCCGATCGCGGCGGCCCAGGTCGTGCCGTCGTAGAAGTCCTTGGTGATCGGGTGGTCCAGCCAGCGGGCCGATATCCAGCCACCGATGAACGCGCCCGCGATGCCGATGACGGTGGTGCCGATGAAGCCGCCGGGGTCGCGGCCCGGCAGCAGGAACTTGGCGATGGCCCCGGCCAACAGCCCCAGAATGATCCAGCTGATGATCGTCATGCCGTGAACCTGCCCTTCCGCGCTGTGCCTGCACTTTCCCGGAACTGTGATTTCGGGCGCGCTTGTTCCTGTGTTGTTGGTGGAGAAGACGTCACGGTTGCATCTCCCGGTTGCAGCGATCAGTAGGGTTCCGGCCATGACACGGTCCAGCTCCGACTCCTCCGAGCTGCGGCGCACCCTGGGGGTCGGGGACGCCGTGGTCATCGGGCTCGGCTCGATGGTGGGGGCCGGCATCTTCGCCGCACTCGGGCCCGCGGCGGGCGCGGCCGGCTCCGGGCTGCTGCTCGGACTCGCGATCGCGGCCGTGGTGGCCTACTGCAATGCCACGTCCTCGGCACGACTGGCCTCCCTGTATCCGGCGTCGGGCGGCACGTATGTCTACGGACGCGAGCGGCTCGGTGAGTTCTGGGGCTATCTCGCGGGCTGGTCGTTCGTGGTCGGTAAGACGGCCTCCTGTGCGGCGATGGCGCTCACTGTGGGCGCGTACGTCTGGCCCGGGCAGGCCCATGCGGTGGCGGTCGCGGCCGTGGTGGCGCTGACCGCGGTGAACTACGGCGGCGTCCAGAAGTCCGCCTGGCTGACCCGGGCGATCGTTGCAGTGGTGCTGGCTGTCCTCGCTTGTGTGGTCGTCGTGTGTCTGGGGTCCGGGGAGTCCGATGCCGGGCGCCTGGACGTCGGGGCTTCGGGCGGTGTGGGCGGGGTGCTGCAGGCGGCGGGGCTGTTGTTCTTCGCGTTCGCCGGGTACGCACGGATCGCGACCCTTGGTGAAGAGGTGCGGGATCCCGCGCGCACTATCCCCCGGGCGATTCCGCTGGCCCTGGGCATCGCGCTGGCGGTGTACGCGTGTGTGGCGGTGGCTGTCCTTTCCGTGCTGGGATCGGATGGTCTGGGGAAAGCGGGCGCGCCGTTGGCCGACGCGGTGCGGGCAGCCGGGGTACCGGGGCTCGTGCCCGTGGTGCGGGTGGGCGCGGCCGTCGCCGCGTTGGGCTCGCTGCTCGCCCTGATCCTGGGCGTCTCGCGGACGACGCTGGCCATGGCCCGCGACCGGCATCTGCCCGGCGCCCTGGCAGCCGTGCATCCGCGCTTCCAGGTGCCGCACCGCGCCGAACTGGCCGTGGGGGCGGTGGTCGCTGTCCTGGCCGCCACGGTGGATGTACGGGGCGCGATCGGGTTCTCCTCCTTCGGTGTGCTGGCGTACTACGCGGTGGCCAACGCCTCGGCCTGGACTCTCGACTCGGCGCCGACTGCACGCATCGTGCCGGTGGTGGGGCTTCTCGGGTGCGCGGTGCTGGCCTTCTCCCTGCCGGGGGTCTCGGTTGTTGCCGGTGCGGGTGTGCTGGCGGTGGGCGTGGTTGCGTATGGCGTACGGCGGTGGGTGGCGGGGCAGCGGTCGGGTGCCCGGGGAGGTAGGCCGAACTAGGCGTGTGTGCCGACGTATGCGTCTGTGTTGGTTGGGTGGGGGCAGGTCGGTGCTGCTGGTGCTGTCGGGCTTGCGGAAACGGGTGGCGGATGCCCAACCGCGCGGCATGATCGGTCCGCTCGGTGGCCGTCGCGGACCATGAGAAGCCAGCGGTCCACTTGGCGCCGATCAGGCCAGCGGCTCACTGGACGGACTCGACACACTCGATCCCTCGGTGCACTCGACCCCTCAATGCACTCGATGCCCTCGGTTCCTCAGCTCACCCACGACTGTCGATCCACTCGACCGGGCGCCTGTCCGCTCGACGACCGCCGGTTCGTGCTCCCTCAGGACGCCTGTGTCGCCGCTGCCCGTATGCGGAAGTCTGCCCAAGGGGTCATTTCCAGCCCCTCGTTCGTCTCCACGTACCAGCCCGTGCCGTCGACCCAGGCGCGCAGCCAGTCCGTGAGGCTCGGGGCGTCCACGTACCACGCCTGGTCGGCGTCGTCGGCATTCGGTTCGAAGAGCAGGACGGTGGCCTGAGGGCTGCGGCAGTCCACGCACGCGTACATCGCGCAGCCCCAGTGGGATATCGGCAGAACTCCGTCGGGCCAGGGCCAGTCGGGATCCTTGCGGGCGCTCTCGCGGTTGGCGAGGTACTGCGTGACGGCTGCGGGCTCGCCGGCCGGAGGGTTGTCGAGCAGAGGCAACAGGCCGTACTCGGGGCCGAATCCGCCGTCTCCTATGCCCAGGTAGAGGTCGGCGAGCAGCGAGGGCAGGCGGAAGCCCAGAGCAGCCTCGGCTCGGGCCAGAGTCGTCGAGTCCACGGGGTCGGGGAGTGAAGGCCAGCCCCACGGGCGGGTGTTGCGGGCCTTGTCCGCGACCCTCGTCAGCAACTGCTCGATCTCGGTCATGCGTTCATGATGCAAGCCGCCACTGACAATCGGTCGGGCCTGTGGACAACCGCCGGGTTGTGGATAATCCGGCGGTCACCCCGCCCACCCGCTGCTCTACCAGCGTGAGGCGAACGGCTGGTCGGTCGACACGATTTCGCGGCCCAGCGGGAACAGCGACACCGGGATCAGCTTGAAGTTGGCGATGCCGAACGGGATGCCGATGATCGTGACGCACAGGACGATGCCGGTGACGATGTGGCCGATGGCCAGCCACCAGCCCGCGAGGACCAGCCACAGGACGTTGCCTATGCAGGAGGGGGCTCCTGCATCGCGGCGCTCGACCGTGGTGTACCCGAAGGGCCACAGTGCGTAGACGCCGATACGGAAGGCCGCGATGCCGAACGGGATGCCGATGATGGTGATGCAGAGCAGGAGGCCCGCGAGCATGTAGCCGAGGAACAGCCAGAAGCCGCTCAGGACGAGCCAGATGACATTGAGGATGGTCTTCACTGTGGGGGGCCTGCCATCTTTTCGAGCCGGGCGATACGGTCCGCCATCGGCGGGTGGGTGGAGAACATCTTGGAGAACCCCTGACCCGGACGGAAGGGGTTCGCGATCATCATGTGACTGGCGGTCTCGATGCGGGGCTCGGGGGGCAGCGGCAGCTGTTTCGTGCCGTGCTCGAGCTTGCGCAGGGCGCTGGCGAGGGCGAGTGGGTCGCCGGTGAGCCGGGCGCCGGACGCGTCGGCCTCGTACTCCCTTGAGCGGCTGATGGCCAGTTGGATGAGCGAGGCGGCGAGCGGGCCCAGAATCATGATCAACAGCATGCCGAGGAGCCCTGGGCCGTCGTCGTCATCGGAACGGCCGATGGGGATCAGCCAGGCGAAGTTGACCAGGAACATGATCACCGAGGCGAGCGCGCCGGCGACCGACGAGATCAGGATGTCGCGGTTGTAGACGTGGCTGAGCTCGTGGCCGATGACGCCGCGCAGTTCACGCTCGTCAAGGAGGCGCAGGATGCCGTCGGTGCAGCACACGGCGGCGTTGCGCGGGTTGCGGCCCGTCGCGAACGCGTTCGGCGCCTCCGTCGGGGAGATGTAGAGGCGGGGCATGGGCTGGCGGGCCTGGGTGGAGAGCTCGCGGACCATGCGGTACAGCCCCGGGGCCTCGAACTCGCTGACGGGGCGGGCGCGCATCGCGCGCAGCGCCAGCTTGTCGCTGTTCCAGTACGCGTACGCGTTCGTGCCCAGGGCGATCAGGACCGCGACGACGAGCCCCATGCGGCCGAAGAAACTGCCGATGACGATGATGAGTGCGGACAGTCCCCCGAGGAGGACTGCGGTCCTGAGCCCGTTGTGCCGGCGGTGCACGGTACGCCCTCCAAGTGGTGCGGCAGGGGAACCCTTTGCTGGTCGATCTCCGATGCCACTGGTGCCGTGGTGTCACGTCCAGTGGACCCTTCCGTACTGGTCAACGCCAGGCGAGGGCCACGGGTTCCCTGGTCCCTGCGGCGGCGGGCGTGGGCCGTCCGGGTGAAGGCGCCGGCAATCGCCACGCGCGTGTGGAAGGCGAGTGCCCCACGCAGGCGTACGGAATGTGCCAGAGGCTCAGAAGAGCCCGGTGTCGGCGAAGCGCAGGATCAGCTGGGGGGCTCCGGACAGGGCGATGCCCACGACTCCGGTGAGGGCCAGCGTGGCTGTCACTGGTGCGGGGACGAGGTGCTTGACGGGCTCGCCCTCGGGGGCGCGGAACAGCAGGGCCGTCCACTGCAGGTAATAGAAGAGAGCGATCACGACGTTGACAGCCATGACGACGGCCAGCCAGCCGAGACCCGCGTCGACAGCTGCGGAGAAGACGGTGACCTTGGCGAAGAGGCCGATGATGCCGGGCGGGAGTCCGGCGAGGCAGAGCAGGAAGAAGGCCAGGATCAGGGCGGACAGGGGGTTGCGTGCGTACAGGCCGCGGTAGTCGCTGAGGCGGTTGAGGGTCTTCGTACGGCCGACGAGTGCGGCCACGGCGAAGGCACCGAGGTTCACGGCGGCGTACATGAGGGCGTAGGCGACGGTGGACCCGATGGACCGCTCGCCGTCACCGGAGTACGCGGCGGCCGCGATCGGCACCAGGAGGTAGCCGGCCTGGCCGACGGAGGACCAGGCGAGCAGGCGAATCGCGCTGTACGCGCGCGTGGCCTGCTGACGCAGGGCACCGACGTTGCCGACGGTCATGGTGAGGGCGGCGAGCGCCGCGAGGGCCGGGCCCCAGACGTCGGCGTACGACGGGAGAGCGACGACCGTGACGAGGATCAGGCCGGTGAAGCCGACCGCCTTGCCGACGACCGACAGGTAGGCGGCGACCGGCAGGGGCGCACCCACATAGGTGTCCGGCACCCAGAAGTGGAAGGGCACGGCGGCCGTCTTGAAGGCGAAGCCGACCAGAGTGAGGACGACTCCGGTCTGGGTGAGGGTCTGGAGCTGTCCGTCGACGTTCTGGATGCGGTCGGCGATCTGGGTGAGGTAGAGGGTGCCCGTGGAGGCGTACACGAAGCTGATGCCCATGAGGCTGACCGCGGTCGCGGTGACCGAGGACAGGAAGAACTTCAGGGCCGCTTCGGAGGACTTGCGGTCGCCGTGGCGGAGGCCGACCAGCGCGAAGGCGGGGAGAGAGGCGACCTCGAGGGCGACGATGAGGGTCGCCAGGTCTCGGGAGGCCGGCAGCAGGGCGGCTCCGGCGGCGGAGGAAAGCAGCAGGAACCAGAACTCCCCTTCGGGGAGTCCCTTGTCGGCGTCCTTGAGGGCGGTGACCGAGAGGAGGGCCGCGAGGAGGGCGCCGCCCAGGACCAGGAACTGGATGACGAGGGTGAAGCGGTCGACCGTGTAGCTGCAGACTCCGGGGTCGCCGATGAGGCAGAAGGTGGAGCGGTCGCCGTCCAGGAGGGGCAGCAGCAGGAGCGCGGAGGCTGCCAGGCCGACCACGGACGTCCAGCCGAGCAGGGCCTTCTTGTTCTCCGCGACGAACAGGTCGGCGACGAGGACCACGAGTCCGACGACGGCCGCGATGGTGGGCGGCGCGATGGCGAGCCAGTCGACGGACTGGACCAGCGACGCGGCCACGGGCTGGGCCAGGGAGCTCATCGGGTGCCTCCTGCGAGGAGCTGCTGCACGGCCGGGTCGGTCAGGCCCAGGAGGGCCTTGGGCCACAGGCCGGCGACGACGGTGAGGGCGACGAGCGGCGTCCAGGCCGCGAACTCGTACGTCTGGACGTCGGCGAGCTTCGGGCCTTCCTGCGGTGCGGCGCCCATGCAGACGCGGCGGACCACGACGAGCAGGTACGCGGCCGTGAGCAGGGTGCCGAACGCGCCGATCGCCATGAAGGTGAGGAAGGCCGGGCGGCTGAGCTCGGCGGCGGGCTCGAAGGCGCCGAACAGGGCGAGCATCTCGCCCCAGAACCCGGCGAGGCCCGGCAGGCCGAGGGAGGCGACCGCGGCGAACGCGAGCAACCCGCCGAGGCGCGGTGCCTTGCCGTAGAGGGCGGCACCGGTCTGCTCGGCGAGGGCGTCGAGGTCGGTGGTGCCCGTGCGGTCCTTCAGCGCGCCGACCAGGAAGAAGAGCAGGCCGGTGATGAGGCCGTGGGCGATGTTGGCGAACAGGGCGCCGTTCACGCCGGTCGGGGTCATCGTGGCGATGCCGAGCAGGACGAAGCCCATGTGACCCACGGAGGAGTAGGCGATGAGGCGCTTGAGGTCGCCCTTCGCGCCCCGCTTGGCGAGGGCGAGGCAGGCCAGGGATCCGTAGATGATCCCGACGACGGCGAAGGCGGCGAGGTACGGCGCGAAGTCGGCGAAGCCGTCGGGGGCGATCGGCAGGAGGATCCGGACGAACCCGTACGTACCCATCTTCAGCAGGACGCCGGCCAGCAGCACGGAGCCGACGGTCGGCGCGGCGGTGTGGGCGTCGGGCAGCCAGCTGTGCAGCGGCCACATCGGCGTCTTGACCGCGAGCCCGATCCCAATCGCCAAAACGGCGATGACCTGCACGGATGCGGTCAGCGACCGGCCGTTGTCAGTGGCGAGTGCCACCATGTCGAATGTGCCCGCCTTGATTCCGATCAGGAGCAGGCCGAGCAGCATGACCACGGAGCCGAGCAGCGTGAAGAGGATGAACTTCCAAGCTGCCTCGGTCCGGCCCTCGCCGCCCCAGCGGGCGATGAGGAAGTACATCGGGATCAGGACCATCTCGAAGGCGAGGAAGAAGAGCAGCAGGTCGAGGACGGCGAAGGTGGCGAGGGTGCCGGACTCCAGGACGAGCAGCAGTGCGACAAAGGCCTTCGGGGTCGGGCCCGCGGGCATCTTGAAGTAGGAGTAGAGCGCGCAGAGGAAGGTCAGCAGCGCGGTCAGGACCAGAAGGGGGAGGGAGATGCCGTCGATGCCGAGGTGGATGCGCACGTCGAGTGCGGGGATCCAGCTGATGTCCGTGCTGGCCTGCATTTTCGACGGCTGGTCGTGGTCGAAGCCGAGCGCG
Organism: Streptomyces sp. NPDC093591; assembly: GCF_044764885.1. Taxonomy (NCBI): domain Bacteria; kingdom Bacillati; phylum Actinomycetota; class Actinomycetes; order Kitasatosporales; family Streptomycetaceae; genus Streptomyces; species Streptomyces sp. NPDC093591. Next base: position 198,828 of record NZ_JBIWIY010000015.1, on the reverse strand, counting down.
AGGACGATCGCGGCGATGAGGACCGCGCCGGTGACGGTCACGCCGTGCCGGAGCACGGCCTGCCCGGGCGACTTCCCCTTCAGCCCGGGCGGGGCCGGCAGGAGAGCGGCGGCCGCGCCGAGGAGCGGGCCGACGACGACGAACGCCAGAAGGAACTGCATCACGGACTCGTTGATATCGATCACGCCTGCTCACGCTCCCGTGGCGACGAGGACGGCGGCGACCGCGAGAACGACGGTGCCGGCGAGCAGCGCGCTCACATAGGTCTGCACATTGCCGGTCTGGGCGCGCCGTACGGCGATGCCGAGCCAGCGGGGTAGAGCACCCGCCCCACGGACGTAGGTGTCGACGACCTCGCGGTCGAGGAACCGGACCAGACTCGCGCCGCCCTGGACCGGGCGGACGAACAACGCCCGGTACACGGCGTCGAGGTGGAAGCCGACGGCCGCGTGGCGGTGCAGCGGGCCGAGCAGCAGCCGCCCCGGGTCGGCGGGGTCGGGCGCATAGGCCACTCCCCCGTACACGGGGGCGTGGCTGGCGATGGCCTCGGCCTCGACCTGGGCGGCGTCGCCCTCGGGGTGGGCCGCGACCGCGCCCAGCGGGATCCGCGCAGCCACGGCCGTGGTGTGCCGCCAGGCCGCGTAGGTGACGATGCCGCCGACGAGGGCCACGCCGGTGCCGAGGACGGAGGTGGTGAGGGTCGGGGCGAGGTCGCGGCCGTCGAACCAGTCGGGGAGCGCGCGGTAGGCGAGCGCGCCGACGGCGAGGGACGGGGCTGCGAGCACCCACAGCACCACGGTCATCGTCAGCGGCTGCCTGCCGTGGTCGGGGGCTTCGGCGCCCCGGCCGCAGAAGGCGAGCAGCCACAGGCGCATCGCGTAGGCGGCGGTGAGCAGGGCCGTGAGCAGGCCGGCGACGATGACGATCCAGCCTGCGGAGCCGGGAGCGTGCTCGGTGTGGCCGGTGGCGACGTGCTCGGCGGCACCGAGGACGGACTCCTTGGAGAAGAAGCCGCTGAACGGCGGGATCGCGGCGAGCGCGAGGAGCGCCACGGTCATCGTCCAGTAGGCGTCGGGGATGCGGTCGCGCAGGTGGCTCATGCGGGACATGGCAGCCAGCGAGTTGGTGCCGGCGGCGTGGATGATCACGCCGGCCGCGAGGAAGAGCAGCGCCTTGAAGGCACCGTGCGACAGGAGGTGGAAGACGGCGGCGCCGCGGTCGGCGACGGCGAGGGCGCCGGTCATGTAGCCGAGCTGGCCGATCGTCGAGTAGGCGAGGACGCGCTTGATGTCGTCCTGGGCGAGCGCGGCGAGGCCCGAGCCGATCATCGTGGCCGCGGCCATCACGGCGAGGACGATCATCGCGGCCTGGGAGGCCTCGAAGACCGGGAGGAGACGGGCGATGAAGTAGACACCGGCGGCGACCATCGTCGCGGCGTGGATCAGCGCCGAGACGGGCGTCGGACCCGCCATCGCGTCGGGGAGCCACGTGTGCAGCGGGAACTGCGCCGACTTGCCGGCCACGCCCGCGAGGAGCAGCAGGGCGATCAGCGTCGGGTGGTCGAGCCCGCCGCTCGCGACGGTGCCGAGCACCTTCGTGATGCGGAACGACCCGGCGTCGGTGGCCAGCGCGAACAGGCCGATGAGGAAGGGGACGTCACCGAGCTTGGTCACCAGGAAGGCCTTGATGGAGGCGGCGCGGGCCTCCGGGGTCTCCCAGTAGTGGCCGACCAGGAAGTACGAGCAGATGCCCATGATCTCCCAGCCGACCAGCAGCACCATCAGGTCGCCGGAGTAGACGACGAGCAGCATCGCGGAGGTGAACAGGGAGACGAGCGCGGCGTACGAGGGGTAGCGCGGGTCCTCGCGGAGGTAGCCGGTCGAGTAGATCTGCACGCAGGTGGCGACGACGCCCACGAGTACGGCGACGAGGGCGGCGAAGCCGTCGATGTGCAGGGCGAGTTCGATCGGGACCGAGCCGGTGGGCGTGAGTTCGGTGGCGGCGTTGATCGCCTGGTCGCCGCCCTGGCGCACGGCGACCACCGCGGCGAGCGCGAGGGACGCGAGCGTCGGCAGGACGGCGAGCGGGCGGACGAAGCCGGGTGCCGTTCGGCCCAGAAGCAGGCCGGCTGCGGCGCCGAGGAACGGAAGGAGGGGGACGAGGACGGCGAGGGTGGTCGTGGTCACGCGGTGGCCTCAGCCTTCTCGGCCTGCGGGGCCGTGGAGGCGTCGCGGTCGGGGCCGTCGGTGTCGTGGCTCTCGGCGCTGTCGCGGAGCTTGTCGATGTCCGAGGTGCCGCGGTTGCGGTAGACGGCGAGGACGATCGCCAGGCCGATGCCGATCTCGGCGGCGGCGATGGTGATGGTGAACAGGGTCAGTGCCTGGCCGGAGTGCAGGGTCTCCTCGGCGGCCTTGCTGAGCCAGACGTCGAAGGCGACCAGGTTGAGGTTGACGGCGTTGAGCATCAGCTCGACGGACATCAGGACCAGGATCGCGTTGCGGCGGGCGAGGACGCCGTACAGGCCGGTGCAGAAGAGGAGGGCGGAGAGTACGGCGGGATAGGCGAGGTGCATCAGCGCGTCTCCTTCTCGCTCTGGGCGCCGGGCTCGGTGGCGGCGGGAGCGGGGGCGCCGGTCGCCGAGGGCGCGCCCGCCACGGTGCGGTTGCCCGCCCGGGCGCTGGTTCCGCGCCCGTCCGCGGCGGTCTCCTTCGCCTGGCGGGACAGGACGATGGCGCCGACCAGGGCGGCGAGGAGGAGGACGGAGAGGCCTTCGAAGGGGAGGACCCAGTTCTGGAAGAGGCTCTCGCCGGTGGCCCTGGTGGAGCCGGCGGCGGGGCCGTCGAGGTCGATCCAGGTGGTGCGGAAGGCGTCGACGACGACCCAGATCAGGGTGGCCGCGGAGGCGAGGGCCACAGTGAGTGCGGCCCAGCGGTTGCCGGAATCGGCGTCCGGGGAGCGGCCGATAGGGGCCCTGGTGAGCATCAGACCGAACAGGAGGAGAACGACGACGGAACCGACGTAGATGAGGACCTGCACCCAGGCGATGAACTCGGCCGTGAGCAGGAGGTACTCCACGGCGAGGCCGCCGAGGGTGACCACCAGCCACAGGGCTGCGTGCACCAGCTGCCGGGTGGTGACGGTGACCAGCGCGGCGCCGAAGGTGACCAGGCCGACGAGGAGGAAGGCGATCTCGACGCCGGTCGGGGAGAGAAAGCCGTGGGCTTCGGTGGCTGCTCTGGTGGTGGGGCCTGCTGCGAGGAGGCCGGCGGTCGCGGCGAGGGTCATTCCTGCCCCTCCTGCTTCGGCTGGTCCGTCTGCTGCTTGGACTCTCCCGCCGGCCGGGTGGGCTGCTCGGCGGCGCGGGCCTGCTCGTGCGCGTGCGGCTCGGTCGCGGTGGAGGTGGTGGGCGCGGCGGGAGTGGCGGGCGTTGTGGCCGCGTCCTGCTGCTGGGCCGCGGCCAGCTTCTCGGCGGTCTTGCGGGCGGCGGCGATCTCCTTGGGTTCCTCGGCACCGGGGTCCAGGGCGGGCGGGGCCGGGACGGTCCACATCCACTCGCGGAGCTTGTCGCGCTCGTGGGTGAGGTCGCGGATGTCGGTCTCGGCGTACTCGAACTCCGGGGACCAGAACAGAGCGTCGAAAGGACAGACCTCGATGCAGATGCCGCAGTACATGCACAGGGAGAAGTCGATGGCGAAGCGGTCGAGGACGTTGCGGCTGCGTTCGCGGGCGCCAGGGGTCGTCGCCGGGACCGTCTCCTTGTGGGAGTCGATGTAGATGCACCAGTCCGGGCACTCGCGGGCGCACAGCATGCAGACCGTGCAGTTCTCCTCGAAGAGGCCGATCACGCCGCGGGTGCGGGGCGCGAGGTCGGGCTGGGTGTCCGGGTACTGCGCGGTGACGGACTTCCTCGTCATCGTGCGGAGGGTGACGGCAAGGCCTTTGGCGAGCCCGGAGCCGGGGATCGACAGGCGAGGTCGCCCGGAGGGCGTCGATGAGGGGTGGTGGCCGGGTGACGGGCGGGACATGGTTACTGGATCACCACCTTGACGACGCCGGTGAGGGCGATCTGGGCGAGGGAGAGGGGGACGAGGAGGGTCCAGGAGAGCTTCTGGAGCTGGTCCTCGCGCAGGCGGGGATAGGTGACGCGGAGCCAGATCACGATGAAGGCGAGGACGGCCGTCTTGAGCAGGGTCCAGACCCAGCCGAGGCCGTCGGCGCCCCAGGGGCCGTGCCAGCCGCCCAGGAAGAGGACAGTGGTCAGGCCGCACAGGACCACGATTCCGGCGTACTCGGCGAGGAGGAAGAGGGCGAAGCGCAGGCCGGTGTACTCGGTGTAGGCGCCGAAGATGATCTCCGAGTCGGCGACGGGCATGTCGAACGGCGGGCGCTGCAGTTCGGCCAGTCCGGCGACGAAGAAGACGATCGCGCCGACGATCTGCCAGGGCAGCCACCACCACTCGAAGGCGTCGAGGATGCCGGGGAGGGAGACGGTTCCGGCCGCCATCGCGACGGAGGCGGCGGTCAGCAGCATCGGGAGTTCGTAGGCGAGGAGCTGGGCGGCGGTGCGCAGGCCGCCGAGGAGTGAGAACTTGTTGGCGGAGGCCCAGCCGGCCATGAGGGAGCCGAGGACGCCCACGCCCATGACCGCCAGGACGAAGAAGATGCCCGCGTCGATGACCTCACCGACCGCGCCCTCGCCCGGGCCGATCGGGATGGCGAGGAGGACGAGCAGGTACGGGAGGAGGGCCACTGCGGGGGCGAGCTGGAAGATGCGGCGGTCCGCGCCCGCCGGGACGACGTCCTCCTTCTGCGCGAACTTCACGCCGTCGGCGACGAGCTGGGCCCAGCCGTGGAAGCCGCCGGCGTACATCGGGCCGAGGCGCCCTTGCATGTGGGCCATCACCTTGTGCTCGGTCTGACCGATGATCAAGGGGAAGGTGAGGAAGACGACGAAGACGATCAGGAGTCGCAGGGTGACGTCGAGCGCGTCGTTCACTGCGGGCCTCCTGCGGGGTCGGTCCGATCGGCGGTGGGGTCTGTCCGGTCGTCGGTGGAGTCGGTCCGGTCGGTGGTGGGGGCTTCGGAGTCGTCGGAGCGTTCGGGAGCCTCGTGGGCGTCCGGGGCTTCCGGTCCGCGCGCCGGGGCTTCAGGGGTGGCTGCGGAGTCGGAGACGCCTGGCTTCGGGGTGGAAGCGGCACCGGTGGCTTGCTGAGCTTCGGTGGCCTCCTGGCCGGACTCCGGGGCCGGGGCCGGGGCCTGGTCAGGACCGACGGCCCGATCGGCTTTCGGCGCGTGCTCTGCGTTGGTGGCTTCGCCGGCCTCGGACTGTTCCGGCGCCGACGCGGCCTCTGTGGGCGGCTCGGGCTCGGCTCGTCGCCTGGGTTCCGGCTCGTGGAAGGCCGGGCGGGCGTGGTGCCACGGGGCGTCGGGGCTGCGGGGGGCCGCTGGGGGCCTGGAGGTGGCCGATGGGGTCGGGGGCATAGCGGCTTCGTCGGCCGCCTTCGCCGACGCCGCATCGGGCGCCGCTGTGTCGGGCGCCGCTGTGTCGGACGCCGCCTCGTCGGAAGCCGTCGGTTCGGACGTTGCCCGCTGGCTGGCAGAGCCCTGGGAAGCGCTGCGCGATCGGCGGGGGCCGGTGGGAGCGGTGTCTGTTCCCGGGCGCTGCGATGCCGAGCCTTCGCTGGCGCTGCGCGCACGCCGCGGCGCTGCCGGAGTACCGGACGGCGTCGGGGACGTGTCGTCGGCCGCCGAAGACGCGCCCGTCTCCGCCGAGGGCTCCGCTCCGGCAGGGGCCTGGCTGGCCGAGCCCTCCGCCGCCGTACGCGCGCGCCTCACCGGACCAGCGGAAGGTGCCCCGGTCGCCGCATCCGCCCCCTGCTGACTCGCCGACCCTTCCGCCGCCGTACGAGCACGCCGCGCCGCACCCGCCGCTGGAGTTCCACCAGCCGGAGTTCCCGCCGCCGTTGCCCCAGCCGCCGGCGTCTCCGCCTGGCTGGCCGAGCCCTCCGCGGCCGTACGCGCGCGCCGTACCGGACGTTCTGCGGCCGCCCGCGCCGGACGTTCCCCCGCCGCGCGTCCCGCGCCCCTGGCCGGGCGGGCCGGGGCAGGGGGGAGCTGGCCCTTCAGGGGGCCCCATTCGTTCGGGTCGGGGACGCCGGGGGGCAGCATCTGGCGGCGCTTGGGGCCGCCGTGTGCCGCACCGGCCGCAGGCTCCCCCGGTTCCTTGGCGCCGGGCCAGGCCTTGGCGACACGGGCCGCCAGGACGAAGTCCTTGCGGAGGGGGTGGCCCTCGAAGTTGTCCGGGAGGAGGAGGTGGTCCAGGGCAGGGTGGTCGGTGAAGGCCACGCCGAACATCTCGTGCGTCTCGCGTTCGTGCCAGGCCGCGCCCGCGTACACGCCGACCGCGGAGGGCAGCGTGGGTGCCTCGTGCGGGACCGTCGTACGGACCAGCAGGCGTCGCACCGGAGACAGGGCGGCGACGTGGGCCGCGACGCGGAAGCCCGTGCCCGGTTCGTCGACCGCGCTCAGCCAGTCGAAGTAGGTGCAGCCCAGTTCGTCGCGGGCCGCCTCCAGCGCCGCGATCCAGGACGTCGGCGGCACGTCGACCGTCAGGACGTCGTACGACTCCTCGGCCGTGGCCTCGGGGCCGAACACGTCCTCGACGGGGGCGGGCAGCCAGCCGATGGTCGTCATCGGTCGGCCTCCCCCGCGCCGACGTCAGCGCTCCCGCCGACACCACCGGCCCCGGGCGCGGCAGGCGCCTTCACCAGCCCACTCTGCAGCGCGGCCGTCGACGGACGCCCCGCCGCACCCGCGTACCGCTCTCCCAGCGACTCCCGCGCGATCTTCTCCTGGAGCTTCAGGATCCCCTGGAGCAGCGCCTCGGGGCGCGGCGGGCAGCCGGGGACGTACACGTCCACCGGGATGATCTGGTCGACGCCCTTGGTGACGGAGTAGGAGTCCCAGTACGGGCCGCCGCAGTTGGAGCAGGCGCCGAAGGAGATGACGTACTTCGGCTCGGGCATCTGTTCGTACAGGCGCTTCACGGCCGGGGCCATCTTGTCCGTGACCGTGCCGGAGACGACCATCAGGTCGGCCTGGCGCGGGCCGGGCGCGAACGGGATCACGCCGAGGCGGATGAAGTCGTGGCGGGCCATCGACGCGGCGATGAACTCGATCGCGCAGCAGGCGAGGCCGAAGTTGAATACCCAGAGCGAGTAGCGGCGTCCCCAGTTGAGGATCACCTTCATCGGCTCCGGGGCGAGGCGGGCGAGCGCGCCCAGCCGTTTCGGCTCCGGCAGCAGAACCGGCTGCCTCTCGGTGTCTGGCGTCACGTCCATGCCAGGACGCCCTTCTTGTATGCGTAGAGCAGGCCCACGGCCAGGAAGCCGAGGAAGATGAACATCTCGACGAGCGTGGTCGCGCCGTAGCCGGGATCGGCGAAGACCGTGGCCCAGGGGAACAGGAAGATCGAGTCGATGGCGAAGATCACGTAGAGGAAGGCATACACGTAGTAGCGGACCTGGGTGTGGGCCCAGCCCTCGCCGACGGGGTCGACGCCGCACTCGTACGTCAGGAGCTTCTCGGGCGTGGGGACCACGGGGCGCAGCAGGCGGCCGGCGCCGAAGGCGACGGCGACGAACAGCACGCCGACGACGGCCAGCAGTCCGACGACCGAGTAGGACTGGAAGTAGTCCGCCGAGACGACGACGTAATGCGCATCCGCCGCGACGACGACGGTCTGTTCCGACACGTCCGCCCCTCGCTCCCTGACCTCGTGACCGATACCCAGGACCGGTCCCGGAACCAGAACCCGAACCAGTCCCTGGAACCAGTCCCTGACACCAGTGTCCTGCTGCTTGTGATCTCGTGAACACCGCTGTTCGACGATCTGTACGCACGGGAGTCTAGGCCCTGCTAAAGACACCGTAAGCAGCCCGTCACGCCTTGAGATCCCCTCGAGATGCGACGGCCCGGCGCGGACCGGTCACGCGGCCCGATGCCCCGCCGGATCGCGGGGTGGGGATTTCCCCCGTAGGCGAGGGCGGTCCGCCTCATGGCGCGGCGGCGCGCGGCGCGGCACGCTAGCCCATATGACCGAACGCCCCAGCCCTTCGCGGGACGCCTCCGGGTGGTCCGACAGCGAGCAACCACCGCTGCCGCCCGCCCGTTTCGCCTACGGCCGGCACACCTGGAAGGAGATCGCGCACCTCCTGGCGAACCTTCCGTTGTCGCTGCTCGGCTTCACCTACGTCGTGACGGTGCTGTTCACCGGTGCCTTCCTGACCCTCACGGTGATCGGGTTCCCGATTCTCGCGGCCGGGCTCATGGGCGCGCGGCAACTGGGCAAGCTGGAGCGGGCACGCGCGCGTGCGCTGCTCGGGGTGCGGGTGGACGAGCCGAGTCCGCTGCCGTTGCGCGGCGGCAAGGACGGGTTCTTCCCGCAGCTGTGGCTGGCGCTGAAGGACCCGGTGGGCTGGCGCACGATCCTGTACGACTTCATCCGCCTGCCCTGGGGCATCCTCACCTTCACCATCACGCTGACCTCGCTGTTCGTGCTGTGGCCGGTGCTGCCGTTCATCGCGCGGGGTCTGGCGAACGCGGACCGCGCGATGGTGCGCGGCCTGTTGTCGCCCTCCGACGAGCTGGAGCGCCGTATCGCCGAGCTGGAGTCGGACCGGGGGGTCGTCGTGGATACCGCGGCGGCCGATCTGCGGCGCATCGAGCGCGACCTGCACGACGGTGCGCAGGCCCGGCTGGTCAACCTCGCCATGGGGCTGGGCCTGGCCAAGGAGAAGCTGCTGGAGGATCCGGATGCGGCAGCCACGATGGTCGCGGAGGCGCACGGCGAGGTGAAGCTGGCGCTGCAGGAGCTGCGGGATCTCGCCCGGGGCATCCATCCGGCCGTGCTGACCGACCGCGGCCTGGACGCCGCCCTGTCGGCCGTCGCCTCCCGCTGCACGGTGCCGGTGAAGGTGACCGTCGACCTGCTGTCCAGACCGGTGGCGGCCATTGAGGGCATCGCCTACTTCACCGTCTCCGAGCTGCTGCAGAACATCAGCAAGCACAGCGGGGCGAAGTCGGCGTCGGTCGATGTGTGGCGGGCGGACGACCGGCTGCTCATCCAGGTGTGGGACGACGGTCGCGGGGGCGCGCGCCTCGACGGCGGCACGGGCATGCGCGGGCTCGCCGACCGGCTGGAGGCCGTGGACGGACTGTTCGTCATCGAGTCGCCGCAAGGCGGTCCGACGACCGTGACGGCGGAGCTGCCCTGGCGTGACCGCGCCTCCGGGCAGGGCTGAGCGCCGGGCCGGGGTAGGGAAAACCCCCCGTTCGAGACGCCGACGGCCTCCATGGTCCCCGGACCTGCGGTCGAGCAGGGTGGAGATACGACGGCACAGCCCCGGCGGCGGGGCTGACGGGACGAGGAGAACGGACGACGCCGATGGCCACGGAGTACGGACAGGGCTACGGGCACGGGCTCGGTTACGCCGAGAGCGGCCTTCCCGAGCACGGCGGCGAGCGACGGCACCGGTTGCCGGCCGGTCTGCGGGCACCGTTCGAGGCGCGCAGCTGGCGCGAGTTCGGGTATGTGCTGCTGAGCCTGCCGATCAGCATCGTGCTGTTCGTGTACGCCATCACGATGGTGTCGCTGGGCGCGGGCCTGCTGGTGACGTTCCTCGGCATCCCGGTGCTGGCGGCGGGTCTGGCCGGCTGCCGTGGCTTCGGGGCGCTGGAGCGGGCACGCGCGCGTGCTCTGCTGGACCTGGACGTGGCCGACCCGGAGCCGCTGCGGATGCGCCGGAGCGGCTTCATGGCGTGGATGGGCGCCGTACTGAAGAGCGGGACGTCGTGGCGGAGCGTGCTGTACGCGTTGCTGCACTTCCCGTGGGCGGTGTTCTCCTTCGTCGTCGCCCTCAACGTGTGGGCGTACGGCTGGGCGCTGCTGACGTATCCGCTGTGGTTCTGGGTCTTCCCGGTGTGGGCCGGTCAGGACGGCCTTCAGCTGTACGGCGACGAGACCCACCACATCTACCTCGACAACCCCTTCGAGATCACGGTCACCGCGCTGGTGGGCCTGCTGTTCACGCTGGCCACGCCCTGGATCGTGCGGGCGCTGACGATGGTGGACCGGCTGCTGGTGCACGGCCTGCTCGGGCCGTCGCGGCTGGCCACGCGCGTGGTGGAGCTGGAGTCGGACCGAGGCGTCGTGGTCGATACGGCCGCTGCCGACCTGCGGCGCATCGAGCGCGATCTGCACGACGGCGCCCAGGCTCGTCTGGTGGCCCTGGCCATGGATCTGGGCCTCGCGAAGGAGAAGCTGACGGAGGATCCGCACGCCGCCGCGCGGATGGTGGACGAGGCCCATGGCGAGGTGAAGACGGCACTTCAGGAGCTGCGCGATCTGGCGCGCGGGATCCATCCGGCGGTCCTGACCGACCGGGGGCTGGACGCGGCCCTGTCGGCGGTGGCCTCGCGGTGCACGGTGCCGGTGGAGGTTCAGGTCGACCTCGAGGAGCGGCCGGTGCCGGCGATCGAGGGGATCGCCTACTTCACGGTGTCGGAGCTGCTGCAGAACATCAGCAAGCATGCGCGGGCCACGTGGGCGGCGGTGGATGTGTGGCGGGTGGAGAACCGGCTGATGCTGCAGGTCGTGGACAACGGCATCGGCGGCGCGAGCGCCTCCGGCGGCTCGGGGCTGGCGGGGCTGGCCGAGCGGCTGGACGCGGTGGACGGGATTCTGGTGGTCGATTCGCCGGTCGGTGGGCCTACCCGGGTGACGGCGGAGCTTCCCTGGCGGACCGTGTAGTTCGCGTGTGCCGTTCGGCGTGGTTCGCGTGTGCCGTACGGCCCGCTGAGGTGGGGATCCGGCTCCGTTTGGTTCGGGGCCGGATTTCCGTTTGTTCGCATTGTTCGCAAGCGCTCCCTTGAGTAATTTTTCGCAAGCGCCCCCTGAGCAATTCACGAGCGTGCGCCTCGCAGGCGCCCCCTTCGTGCCCGCGTGATTCGAACGCGGTCGAGCGGGTTTTCCACAGGCCCGGTGGCGGAGAGTCGATCGCGGGATACTGAGGTCGCGAGGGACGACAGGGCCGGGGCACGCTCGGCCGTATGCCAAGGCTCGGGGGGCCAAGGATCGTGGAGGACAGGGTGCGGGTGGTCATCGCCGAGGACTCGGTGCTGCTCAGGGAGGGGCTGACCCGGCTGTTGACCGACCGTGGGCACGAGGTCGTGGCGGGGGTGGGCGACGGCGAGGCGCTGATCAAGACCATCACGGAGCTGGACGGACAGGGCGAGCTGCCGGACGTGGTGGTCGCGGACGTGCGGATGCCGCCGACGCACACCGACGAAGGGGTGCGGGCGGCCGTGCAGCTGCGGAAGGCGCACCCCGGGCTTGGGGTACTCGTGCTGTCGCAGTACGTGGAGGAGCGGTACGCCACGGAGCTGCTGGCCGGTTCCAGCCGTGGAGTCGGCTATCTGCTCAAGGACCGGGTGGCGGAGGTCCGGGAGTTCGTGGACGCGGTCGTGCGGGTGGCCCAGGGGGGTACGGCCCTCGATCCGGAGGTCGTCGCCCAGTTGCTGGGCCGCAGCCGCAAGCAGGACGTGCTCGCGGGGCTCACCCCGCGGGAGCGGGAGGTCCTGGGGCTGATGGCCGAGGGGCGGACAAACTCCGCGATCGCCCGCCAGCTGGTGGTGAGCGACGGCGCCGTCGAGAAGCACGTCAGCAACATCTTCCTCAAGCTCGGGCTGTCCCCGAGCGACGGGGATCACCGGCGCGTCCTCGCGGTTCTCACCTATCTGAACTCCTGACGGCCTGACACCGTGTCAGTCAAGTGGGTGACCGCTCCGGGTGACCGCCGTCGGCGACCGCCGGTGCCTGCTGGGGGTGGCCCCTGGAGGTGACCACTGGGGGCGACCACGGGGGTGACCCATGTGGGTGACCCTGCGGGGGCCCACTGCCGATGACCGCCGCGGGCGATCACTCCCGCGGCCCCAACGGAGCAGGAGCGAACGCGGCAACCGAACAGAGAACAGGGAGCGTCTTCAGGGGGAAACGTCGGGGGGCGTGTAAATCATGGCAAGTCAGGGTGGCGAACCGTCTCAAATCGATGTCCGTCATGCGAATGGCCCGGGGAGGGCGACCTTTGCGGACGTAGGGTTGATCCTGGGAAGGCTTGCGGGAAGGCCATGCCCGGACACCCGCATCAAGGGAGGTCAAGTTCAGTGACCAGCCAGGTCAGTAGCCCAGCGGAGCAGGCCGACGAAGCCGTCGTGGGAGAGCAGCGCAAACCGGCAGGGACGAAGGACGTCCGCCGGCTGGACCGGGTGATCATTCGTTTCGCGGGGGACTCGGGCGACGGTATGCAGCTCACCGGCGACCGCTTCACCTCCGAAACGGCGTCCTTCGGCAACGACCTGTCGACACTGCCGAACTTCCCGGCGGAGATCCGCGCCCCCGCAGGGACCCTGCCGGGCGTTTCCTCCTTCCAGCTGCACTTCGCCGACCACGACATCCTGACCCCGGGCGACGCACCGAACGTGCTGGTCGCGATGAACCCGGCGGCCCTGAAGGCCAACATCGGCGATCTGCCACGCGGCGCGGAGATCATCGTCAACACGGACGAGTTCACCAGACGGGCGATGCAGAAGGTGGGCTACGACGCCTCACCACTGGAGGACGGGTCGCTGGACGGCTACAGCCTCCATCCGGTGCCGCTGACGACGCTGACGGTGGAGGCGCTGAAGGAGTTCGACCTCACCCGCAAGGAGGCCGAGCGCAGCAAGAACATGTTCGCGCTGGGCCTGCTGTCGTGGATGTACCACCGGCCGACCGAGGGCACCGAGAAGTTCCTGAAGTCGAAGTTCGCCAAGAAACCCGACATCGCGGCCGCCAACATCGCCGCCTTCCGCGCGGGCTGGAACTTCGGCGAGACGACCGAGGACTTCGCCGTCTCCTACGAGATCGCCCCGGCGACGACGGCCTTCCCGGTCGGTACCTACCGGAACATCTCCGGGAACCTCGCCCTGTCCTACGGACTGGTCGCCGCGTCCCGACAGGCGGACCTGCCGCTGTTCCTGGGCTCGTACCCGATCACCCCGGCCTCGGACATCCTGCACGAGCTGAGCCGGCACAAGAACTTCGGCGTGCGGACCTTCCAGGCCGAGGACGAGATCGCCGGCATCGGCGCGGCACTGGGGGCGGCCTTCGGCGGCTCGCTCGCGGTGACCACGACCTCCGGCCCGGGTGTGGCCCTGAAGTCCGAGACCATCGGGCTGGCCGTCTCGCTGGAGCTGCCGCTGCTGGTGATCGACATCCAGCGCGGCGGGCCCTCGACCGGCCTGCCGACCAAGACCGAGCAGGCGGACCTGCTCCAGGCGATGTTCGGCCGCAACGGCGAGGCCCCGGTGCCGATCGTCGCCCCGCGCACGCCGGCCGACTGCTTCGACGCGGCCCTGGAGGCGGCGCGGATCGCGTTGACGTACCGCACTCCGGTGATGCTGCTCTCCGACGGCTACCTGGCCAACGGCTCCGAGCCCTGGCGCATCCCGGAGGTGGACGAGCTGCCGGACCTGACCGTCCAGTTCGCGCAGGGGCCGAACCACACCCTGGAGGACGGCAGCGAGGTCTTCTGGCCGTACAAGCGCGACCCGCAGACCCTCGCCCGGCCGTGGGCGATCCCGGGCACGCCGGGCCTGGAGCACCGGATCGGCGGCATCGAGAAGGAGGACGGCACGGGCAACATCTCCTACGCCCCGGCCAACCACGACTTCATGGTCCGCACCCGCCAGGCCAAGATCGACGGCATCGAAGTGCCGGACCTCGAGGTCGACGACCCGCACGAGGCGAAGACGCTGGTGCTGGGCTGGGGGTCGACGTACGGCCCGATCACCGCGGCGGTCCGCCGCCTGCGTACGGCCGGCGAGTCGATCGCGCAGGCGCATCTGCGTCACCTGAATCCGTTCCCGCGCAACCTGGGCGTGGTACTCGGACGCTACGAGAAGGTGGTGATCCCCGAGATGAACCTCGGCCAGCTCGCCACCCTGATCCGGGCGAAGTACCTGGTGGACGCGCACTCGTACAACCAGGTCAACGGCATGCCGTTCAAGGCGGAACAGCTCGCCAAGGCGCTCAAGGAGGCCATCGATGGCTGAGACGTCCACGGAAGGCACGGGCACGATCGAGGCGCTCTCGCTCGTCCCCAAGGCCGAGGCACGCCAGTCCATGAAGGACTTCAAGTCCGATCAGGAAGTGCGCTGGTGCCCCGGTTGCGGTGACTACGCGATCCTCGCGGCCGTCCAGGGCTTCATGCCGGAGCTGGGTCTGGCCAAGGAGAACATCGTCTTCGTCTCGGGCATCGGCTGCTCGTCCCGCTTCCCGTACTACATGAACACGTACGGCATGCACTCCATCCACGGCCGCGCCCCCGCGATCGCGACGGGCCTGGCCACCTCGCGGCGCGACCTGAGCGTGTGGGTGGTGACCGGTGACGGTGACGCGCTGTCGATCGGCGGCAACCACCTGATCCACGCCCTGCGACGCAACGTCAACCTCAAGATCCTCCTGTTCAACAACCGGATCTACGGCCTGACGAAGGGCCAGTACTCCCCCACCTCCGAGGTCGGCAAGATCACCAAGTCGACACCGATGGGCTCGCTGGACGCGCCCTTCAACCCGGTCTCGCTGGCGATCGGCGCGGAGGCGTCCTTCGTGGCGCGCACGATCGACTCCGACCGCAAGCACCTCACCCAGGTCCTGCGCGAGGCGTCCGCCCACCAGGGGACGGCGCTGATCGAGATCTACCAGAACTGCAACATCTTCAACGACGGCGCCTTCGAGGTCCTCAAGGACAAGCGGCAGGCCGAGGAGGCGGTGATCCGCCTGGAACACGGGCAGCCGATCCGCTTCGGCGCCGACGGCTCACGGGGCGTCGTGCGCGACGCGCAGACCGGTGACCTGCAGGTGGTGACGGTGACGCCGGAGAACGAGTCGCAGATCCTGGTCCACGACGCCCACTCCGCGTCCCCGACCACGGCCTTCGCCCTGTCCCGCCTGGCCGACCCGGACACCCTGCACCACACACCGATCGGCGTGTTCCGCTCGGTGGAGCGGCCGGTCTACGACACCCAGATGGCCGACCAGCTGGACACGGCGATCGAGCAGAACGGCAAGGGGGATCTGGCCGCGCTGCTGGCGGGTGGGGACACCTGGACAGTGGTGGGCTGACCGGCGCGTCCGGAACGCGGTTGAGGGCCCGGTGCCGTACGGCACCGGGCCCTCACCTTCAGGTACGGGACTCGGCCTTGCGCGCGTCGTACGCCTCGCGTGCCTTGTGCACCTCGCCCATCCGCTCATTGGTCCACAGCGCCAGCCCCCGTACCTGCTGCGCCGCCTCACGGCCCAGGTCGGTCAGGGAGTAGTCGACCCTCGGGGGGATCACCGGCTTCGCGTCGCGGTGGACCAGGCCGTCGCGTTCCAGGGTCTGGAGGGTCTGGGTGAGCATCTTCTCGCTGACCCGGCCGATCGCGCGGCGCAGTTCGCTGAAGCGGGAGGGGCGTTCCAGGAGTTCGATCAGCACGAGGACGCCCCAGCGGCTGGTGACGTGCTCCAGGACCAGGCGGTGGGGGCACATCTCTTCGCCATTACTTACTGCCATGCCAGTACCTTACTTCAAAGTGGGTACTTTCGCATAGTTAGCGCACCTCCTAGGGTTAGTGCCAACGCACCCCACAAGGAGTTCTGATCATGAGCATCGTCGTCACCGGAGCCACCGGAAACCTGGGCCGCCACGTCGTGGAGCAGCTACTGGAGAAGGTTCCGGCCGACCAGGTCACCGCCGTCGTCCGCAGCCCCGAGAAGGCCGCCGACCTGGCCGAGCGCGGCGTGAAGATCGCGGTCGCCGACTACAACACCCCCGACACCTTCGAGGCGCTGTTCTCGGCCGGCGACAAGGTCCTGCTCATATCCGGCAGCGAGGTCGGCAACGACCGCGTCGGCCAGCACCAGGTCGTCATCAACGCCGCCAAGACCGCCGGCGTCGCGCTCCTCGCCTACACCAGCGCCCCCGGCAGCCTCACGGCCGCGCTCGCCGACGACCACCGCGGCACCGAGAAGGCGCTCCTGGCGTCCGGCCTGCCGTACGTGCTGCTGCGCAACGGCTGGTACCACGAGAACTACACCGAGAACCTCGACCCGGTCCTTCAGTACAACGCCGTCACCCACGCCGCCGGCGAGGGCCGCGTCTCCTCCGCCGCCCGCGCCGACTACGCGGCCGCCGCCGTGGCCGTACTGACCGGCGAGGGGCACGAGAACAAGACGTACGAGCTGGGCGGCGACGTCGCGTGGAGCTTCGCCGAGTACGCCGCCGAGCTGAGCCGGCAGAGCGGCAAGGAGATCGCCAACAACGCCGTCTCCGCCGAGGACCTCGTCGGCATCCTGGCCGGCGCCGGGCTGCCCGAGCCGCTCCCTGCGATCCTGGCCGGCGTGGACACCAGCATCGAGAAGGGTGAGCTGGTCGTCGACAGCGGGGACCTGTCCCGCCTGGCCGGCCGTCCGACCACTCCGATCGCCGACGCGATCGCGGCCGCGGTCAAGGGCTGACCTCCGCCGAGAGCGCCTTGGGCGCTCCGCTCCGTGCGCCTTGAGTACCCCGCTGGGCGCGCGTCGAGTGCTCCACCCCCCGCGTGTCATGACCGTATAGCGATACGGGCATGACACGCGGGGGCTTTCGGCGTTACCTTCGTGCGAGCCGTCGTAACAGCACGGCCGGGTGAGGGCATGAAGGAGGGGCCGTGACGGGGAAGTCGGGCGGTGAGCGGCACATAGGGGTGCTGAACGGCTTCGCGGCGTACGGGATGTGGGGGCTCGTTCCCCTCTTCTGGCCCCTGCTGAAGCCTGCCGGGGCGGTCGAGATCCTCGCCCACCGGATGGCCTGGTCCCTCGTCTTCGTGGCGATCGCGCTGGTCTTCGTACGGCGCTGGGCCTGGGCGGGTGAGCTGATACGGCAACCGCGGCGGCTGGCGCTCGTCGCCGTGGCCGCCGGTGTGATCACCGTCAACTGGGGCCTGTACATCTGGTCCGTGAACACGGGCCATGTCGTCGAGGCGTCGCTCGGGTACTTCATCAATCCGCTGGTCACCATCGCGATCGGCGTGCTGCTGCTGAAGGAGCGGCTGCGGCCGGTGCAGTGGGCGGCGGTCGGGGTCGGCTTCGCGGCCGTGGTCGTGCTGACCATCGGGTATGGGCGGCCCCCGTGGATCTCTCTGGTCCTCGCCTTCTCCTTCGCCACGTACGGGTTGGTGAAGAAGAAGGTCAATCTCGGCGGGGTCGAGTCGCTGGCCGCGGAGACCGCGATCCAGTTCCTGCCCGCCGTGGGGTATCTGGCGTGGCTGACGGTGCGCGGGGAGTCGACGTTCACGTCGGAGGGGCCCGGCCATGCGGCGCTGCTCGCGGCCACCGGCATCGTGACCGCGTTGCCGCTCGTCTGCTTCGGCGCGGCCGCGATACGGGTGCCGTTGTCGACGCTGGGGCTGCTGCAGTACCTGGCGCCGGTGTTCCAGTTCCTGCTCGGCATCCTGTACTTCCACGAGGCGATGCCGGCCGAGCGGTGGGCCGGGTTCGCGCTGGTGTGGCTGGCGTTGACGTTGCTCACGGCGGATGCGTGGCGCTCCGCGCGCAGGAGCCGGTCGGCCGAGTTCAGCGCACCGTCGCTCGAAACGCCGAAGTCCGCCGCGGTGGACGCCTGATCCGGGGGCTGCCGCCCCCGGACCCCCGCTTCGGCCCTGAACGTGCCTCGTCCTCGAACGCCGGACGGGCTGGAATGCCCGGGCCGGCATGGAGACATCACCTGTATCGCCGGTATCACGGGCACATGACCGGCGATTCCCGTTGCCACCCCGCTCACGCACCCCGTTGAGTGGTCGCATGACTCAGGCACCCGAATCCACGCCCACCCCCGCGTCCTCCCCCGCCCCGCTCCACTGGAAGCTCGTCGTCGACTCCGCCAACCCCCAGTCGCAGGCCGACTTCTGGGCCGCCGCCCTGCACTACGAGGTCGAGGACAACAACGCCCTCATCGAGCGGCTGCTGGAGCTCGGCGCGGTGCCGCGGGAGGCCGTCGTCGAGTTCCACGCCCGCCTGGCCTTCCGGGATCTGGTGGCCGTACGGCATCCGGACGACCCGTACGACCCGGAGAGCGGAACCGGGCGGGGGCGGCGGCTGCTGTTCCAGCGTGTGCCGGAGGCGAAGACCGTCAAGAACCGGCTCCATCTCGATCTGCACGCGCCGGCCGGGGAGCGCGAGCGTGAGGTCGAACGGCTGGAGGCACTCGGGGCGAGCGTGCTGCGGCAGGTGAAGGAGCCGGGCGGGGAGTGGGTGGTGATGACGGATCCGGAGGGGAACGAGTTCTGCGTGCAGTGAGCGGAACGCAGGGTTTTCCCTATCCGAACTCCACGTCCGGATACCGCTCTTGACGGAGAGTCAGGCTCACCCCCACCATCCAGGCACCCCATTCACTGTGGGTCCCCTGTGGCCACCCCACGGGGGTCCCCCTGGAATTCGGAGCCCCCCACATGAAGCTCCCCGTCTCCTGGCGCGCGTCGGCGGCCGCCGCAGTCGCGACCGCCACGCTCCTGACCAGCGGATCCATAGCCGACGCGGCGACCGAGGCCGACGTCGAGGCCGCCGCCGCACCCGACATACCCGTCGCGAACGTCAAGGCCCACCTCACCCAGCTGCAGTCCATCGCCACCGCCAACGGCGGCAACCGCGCCCACGGCCGCTCCGGCTACAAGGCCTCCCTCGACTACGTGAAGGCCAAGCTGGACGCCGCCGGATACACCACGGCCATCCAGCAGTTCACGTCCTCCGGCCGTACCGGCTACAACCTGATCGCCGACTGGCCCGGCGGCGACACCAACCAGGTCGTCATGGCCGGCTCGCACCTCGACAGCGTCTCCTCCGGCGCCGGCATCAACGACAACGGCTCCGGCTCGGCGGCGGTCCTGGAGACCGCGCTCGCCGTGTCACGCGCCGGCTACCAGCCCACCAAGCATCTGCGGTTCGCCTGGTGGGGCGCGGAGGAGCTGGGCCTCGTCGGCTCCCGCTACTACGTCAACAACCTCTCCTCCGCCAACCGAGCGAAGATCAGCGGCTATCTGAACTTCGACATGATCGGCTCGCCGAACCCCGGCTACTTCGTCTACGACGACGACCCCGCGATCGAGAAGACCTTCAAGGACTACTACGCCGGCCTGGGCGTCCCGACCGAGATCGAGACCGAGGGCGACGGCCGCTCCGACCACGCGCCGTTCAAGAGCGCGGGCGTGCCGGTGGGCGGGCTGTTCACGGGGGCGAGCCGTGCGAAGACCGCGGCGCAGGCGGCCAAGTGGGGCGGTACGTCGGGGCAGGCCTTCGACCGCTGCTACCACTCGTCCTGCGACACCACGTCCAACATCAACGACACCGCGCTCAACCGGAACAGCGATGCCGTCGCGCACGCGGTGTGGGAGCTGTCGGAGTAACGCACGACCTCCTCAACTGGCGGGCGGTTCGGCTGGCTTGGCGGCTCGGGCGGTGAGGCGGTCCATGCGGGCGCGGGCCGACTCCAGCTCCTCGACGTCCTCGGCGGCCGGACCGCCCTCGGCCATGAGCTCGGCCCACAGGCCGAGCAGGTCCCGGCCCAGGTCGAGCCCCTGCGCCGGATCCCGCACGGCCCGCCAGGCCGTGGCCGCGCCCTGAAGACTGCTGTACGCCGCCTCCGCGTCGCGGGTGTTGCGGTGGTGGGCCCGGGCCACGGCCAGGGAGAGTCCGAACGCGTGCACCGGGTCGCCGGCCAGGTAGGCGGCGTACGCGGCGAGTTCGCGCATCCGGAGCACCTCGGCATGCGCCGGCCCCAGCACCGCGGACGCCTCCGCCACGGTCCGCTCCGCGAGGTCCGCCGCCTCCGCCGTCCGCCCGGACGCCACGGCCTCGTTGATCCGCGCCAACGGTTCCGCGAAGGGTGAGGCGTCGGTGGTGGGTGCCCCTGCCCCTAGGACGGCTTCGGCGACGGCGTCGAAGCCGCGGGGTGGGGCGGGCTCGGGGTCGGGGTCGGAGACGAAGAGGGGGACGGGTTCGTCGGCTTGCGGTACGGCGGTCCGCGGTGGGGCGGTTTCCCGTACGACGCCCTGGGGCGGGCCGCTTTGCGGTACGCCGCCCGGCAGTGGCCTCGCGTCCATCAGGGGCGGTGGGCCGAACTCCCCCAGCGGCGGCGCGACCACGCCGGGCACGGCGTCCCTCACCGGCTCGGGCAGCGCGCACAACCGGAATGTGGGCGAGGCGTCATCCTGCACAGCGCTTGGCAGGGGGCGTAGGACATGCGTGGGTTTGTCCCGGTGCGGTGTCGCGTCCGGGGCGGGTGGTGTGGACGGCGCGGGCGGCTCCGCAGTCAGTGGTACGGCATCCCCCGGCGAAGCCGTCCGTACGGGCTCGGCGGTGAGGTGGCTGGAGCCGTCCGCGTCCACCCGCAGCGGGACGACGTAGCCGATGCGCTCGTCGTGCACCGTGGCGTGCACGGCGTGTCCGGCAGCGAGGGCGATGCGCTGGAGGTGGGTGAGGACGGCCTGCTGGATCTCCTCGCCCGGGGCCGCGGTGACGGGGATGCCGCCGATCGACGCGCCGCCGGCGCCCGGACCGACGGCGGGGACGCGCACGTCGATCGGCGCTGCCGCGGGGGCCGCCGTGGCCGCGGCGCGTTTCTGTTCCCGCTTCTTCGCGCGGCTCAGTAGAGACATCGCTTCCCTCACTCGCATGCGCCGGGGAGTGCGCGGACGGCACGTTCGGGATCCATGGTGCTCCCTCCCGCCGTCGGGCTCCGCTTCCCCGGCGTCAAGGTCCGGTCCGGTCGTACACGTCATACACGTCATACACGTCGTATACGTACTGTCGAGTCTCTCCGGCCGCGCGCGGCGCGGACGTCACCGGGGCGTCACAGACTCGTTCCAGGAGCTTGTGCCACGTCACAGCGTTCTCATGCCTGACGCGAAGATCAGTGGCGTGACGAGGGAGGAGTGCGGGCATGCGGACTGACATGCACGTGCAGCAGGGGCGGCCGGAACCGGGGCCGGAGATCTGGATCCGCGGGCCCGTGGCCCTGCCGGAAGAACCGCCGCCGCCCTCCCCTTCCGCCACCACGCCCCGCCGCTTCTCCTGGATCGGCACGCACGGCGGGGCCGGTGTCTCCACGCTCGCCGCGGTGTACGGCGGTCACGACTGCGGGCGCGCCTGGCCCGGGCCCGCCGATCCGCCGTCGGTGCTGCTGGTCGCCCGTACACATGCGGCCGGGCTGGCCGCCGCCCTCAACGCCCTCGATGTCTTCCGGCGCGGGGAGGCCCCGCACGGGCTCGATCTCGATGCCGTCGTTCTCGTCGCGGACGCCCCGGGACGGCTTCCGCGGCCGCTCGCCGAGCGCGTCAAGATGATCGAATCGGTCATCGACGTGTACCGGGTGCCGTGGGTGCCCGCGTGGCGGCTCGGCCACCTGAGCGGACAGCCGCCTCGGGAGACCGAGGCGTTGGCACGGCTGACCGGTCGCTGACGGGGCGCTGACCGGTCGCTTCCGCTGAGTGCGACCTGACTGACAATCACCCCATGACTCCCGCGACCGGCTCCGACCCTGGTCCCAGCTCCGACCCTGGTCCCGGCTCCGCCCCTGATCCCGGGCCCGAGGCTCCCGCTCCGTCCGTCGTGGACATCGCCTCGGCCGTACGCTCGCGAACCCTGCGTGCCGTCGATGTCGTCGCGTCGGCGCTCGAGCGGATCGAGCGGGCCGATCCCGTCCTGTGCGCCTTCATCGAGGTGTGGGGCGGCGAGGCGCTCCAGCGGGCCCGGGAGGTGGACGCACGAGTCGCCGCAGGTGAGCGGCTGCCCTTGGCCGGCGTGCCGATCGGGGTCAAGGGGCGGCATGGAGTGCGTGCGGCGGGTCCGCTGCTCGCGGCGGGGTGCGTGGCGGTGGGGGCGACATCGGTGCCGGGGCCGGGAACTCCCTGGCAGACCTGGGGACTTGGCCGGTACGGCCGTACGGTCAACCCCTGGCGTTACGACCGCACGCCGGGCGGCTCCTCCGCCGGTTCCGCGGCGGCGGTGGCGGCAGGGCTGGTTCCGCTGGCGACCGGGAGCGACGGCGCCGGGTCGGTCAGGATTCCGGCGGCGTGGTGCGGGGTCGTCGGGCTGAAGGCCGGCAACGGGCGGTTGCCGTCCGCCGACCGTACGGGGCTCATGGCGCCGGGCGCGCTGGCGCGGTCCGCGGAGGATGTGGCGGCGTACTGGGCCGTCATGTCGAGGGCAGAACGGGCAGCGGCGCCGGGCGACGGGACGGACGCGGTGCCCGGCGCGTACGACGCCCCGACCGCCGCGTGGTCCCCCGACCTCG
Source organism: Streptomyces sp. NPDC093591 (assembly GCF_044764885.1). Lineage (NCBI taxonomy): Bacteria > Bacillati > Actinomycetota > Actinomycetes > Kitasatosporales > Streptomycetaceae > Streptomyces > Streptomyces sp. NPDC093591. Next base: position 176,422 of record NZ_JBIWIY010000015.1, on the reverse strand, counting down.
GCTTCGCCTCCCCCGACCCGGACGTCGTCGCCGTCGCCCACTCCGCGGCCGTACGGCTCGCCGAGGCGGGGGCGATACGACTCGTACGCCCACGGACTGGGCTCCGCCTCGACGACCCGGCCCCGGCATGGCTCGCCCTGCGAACCCCGGGCGCCGACCCCTCGCCGGCCCACCGCATCCGAGCCGCGAACAACCGACGCCTGGCCGCCCTCTTCTCCGGCGTCCGGCTGCTGTTGACGCCGACCGCCCCGACCCCGCCGCACGGCCACGAAGGCCCCGGCGAGCGGTACTCCACCGCGCTCACCTGGGCGTTCAACCTGAGCGGGCATCCGGCGATCAGCGTCCCGGCGGGGTTCGGGCCCGACGGGTGTCCGGTCGGGCTGCAGGTGGTGGCGGCGCACGGGCAGGAGGGGCTGCTGCTGGAAGTGGCGCGGAGGGCGGAGGCGTACGACTGAGACGGTGGGCCCTGGACAGATACTTGCGTATACATATAATGCATGTGCGAGTAATTGCCGTACGCCGACCATCTGGGGGATCCCATGACCCGCCGTTTCCTGTTCGTCCTGGGCAGCAGCCGCAGTGAGGGCAACACCGAGCTCCTGGCCCGCGCGGCCGCCGAGCAGCTTCCTGAGAGCGTCGAGCAGCAGTGGATCAGTCTCGCCGAGCACCCGCTGCCGGACTTCGTGGACCTTCGGCGCGACAGCGACCATGTGCGCCCTGCCACCGGGAGCACTCCGGGGCTGCTGCTCGACGCCACGCTCGCCGCCACCGACATCGTGATCGCCTCGCCGCTGTACTGGTACTCGGTGTCCGGTCTCACCAAGCGCTACCTGGACTACTGGTCGGGCTGGCTGCGCACCCCCGGCATCGACTTCAAGGCGACGCTGGCCGGGCGCACCCTGTGGGGCGTCACCGCGCTCGCGCACCAGGAGACCGAGGTGGCCGACCCGCTCGTCGGCACGCTCAACAACTCGGCCGCGTACTTGGGGATGCGCTTCGGCGGCGTCCTGTTCGGCAACGGGAGCAAGCGCGGCGACGTGCTGAACGACACGGAGGCACTGGCGCGCGCCAAGACGTTCTTCGCACAGGAGGCCCCGCTCGCCCGCTTCCCGTACGAGGCCGACTGAGCGTCGCCGGCGTCGCTCAGGCCGTGATGTCCTTCGCCGTGAACCGCGCCCATGCCGCCGAGCCGAACACCCCGGCGTACAGGGCCTGGACGCCGAGGTTCTTGACCAGGTCGTCCCAGTAGACGGGGTCGCGCATGAGGTCGGCGAAGGACAGCCAGTAGTGCGAGAAGAAGTACGGCTGGATCGCGTGCAGCTGGGGTATCTGGTCGAGGATCTGGACGGTGATCAGCAGACCGACGGTCGTCGCCATCGCCGCGATGCCGCTGCTGGTCAGCGTCGACACGAACAGGCCGAGGGCCGCCACGCCTATGAGCGACGCGGCGACGACCAGGGCGATCAGCAGGGCGCGGCCCAGGCCCTCGGCGAAGCTGATGCGGGTGCCGGAGATGGTCGTCAGGTCGCCGAGCGGGAAGAGCAACGCCCCGACCGCGAGCGCCGAGACCGCGACCACGAGGGTGGCCACCAGGCAGAAGGCCATCGTGGTCGCGTACTTGGTGAGGAGCAGGCGCGAGCGTCCGGCGGGGGCGACGAGGAGATAGCGCAGGGTGCCGGCGTTGGCCTCGCCCGCTATCGCGTCGCCCGCGATGACGCCGATCGCCATCGGCAGGAAGAACGGGAGCGTCGCGGCCAGTGCGGTGAAGACCAGGAACAGGCCGTTGTTGGTGATCTGCGAGATGAACGCCGGGCCGCCGCCACCCCCGCCGGGGCCGCCGGGCCCGCCGTCGCTCGTCTCGATCTTCACGGCGACCCCGACCAGGATCGGCACGGCGGCCAGGACGGCGAGCAGGGCGAGGGTGCGCCAGCGCCGGAAGGTGGTCAGCAGTTCGCTGCGCAGGAGACCGAAGGTCCACAGGGGACTGGCCTTTCGGGCGCCCGCGATCTCACCGCTCTGCCGGACGGCTTCAGCCTGCGACATCGAACCCCTCCCCCGTGAGTGCCACGAACGCGTCCTCCAGCGAGGCCCGTTCGACACCGAAGCCACGCACCCGCACACCGGCGGTCACCAACGCCGCGTTGACGTCGGCGAGATCACCATCCGGAGGTTCGGCGGTCACCCGGTCGTCGACGATGACGACGTCCGCGGCTCCCTGCTCCTTCAGCACCCGGGCCGCGTCCCCGGTGTCGGGCGTGGTCACGACGAGCCGACCGCGCATCCCGGCCGCCAGCTCCGCCACCGCGCCCTGGGTGATCAGCCGGCCCTGCGCCATCACCGCCGCGTGCGTACAGACCTGCTCGATCTCGTCGAGGAGGTGGGAGGAGAGGAAGACGGTCGTGCCGTCGGACGCCAACTCCCTTATCAGGGAACGAATTTCGCGCATCCCCTGTGGGTCGAGGCCGTTGGTCGGCTCGTCGAGAACGAGCAGCCTGCGCGGCTGGAGCAGCGCGGCCGCGAGCCCCAGCCGCTGCTTCATGCCGAGCGAGTACGCCTTGGCCTTCTTGCCCGCGGCGGCCGTCAGGCCCACCCGGTCCAGCGCGGCCGCGACGCGTGCGCGCCGAGTGCGCGGATCGGCGGTCGGGTCGGCGGCGTCGTAGCGGAGGAGGTTGTCGCGGCCGGAGAGGAAGCCGTACAGGGCGGGCCCCTCGATGAGCGCGCCGACGTGCGGCAGTACGGCGCGCGCGGACCGCGGCATGGGCTGCCCGAGCACGCGCGCGGTACCGGAGGTGGGCTCGATGAGCCCCATCAGCATGCGGATGGTGGTGGTCTTGCCGGAGCCGTTCGGACCGAGGAACCCGAAGACACTGCCCGCGGGGACGGTCAGATCGAGGCCGTCCACGGCGAGCTGCCCGCCGCGGTAGCGCTTGGTGAGCGCACGGGTGGTGATCACCGTACCGACGTCGTCGGCCTGGGCGGCCTGGTCCACCTGGTCGGCCGGGGCGGCCCGCTCGACCCGGTCGCCCCGCTCGGCCGGAGCGACCGGCTCGGCCCGACCGCCTTGGCCGGCCTGCTCGCCCTGACCGGCCTGCTCGACCCGGTTGGCCCGGTTGGTTCGGCCGCCCTGATCCATCCCGTCGGCTTCCGCGGCGGGCAGTCCCTCCATAGGGCTCCTCAGGCTCCTCGACTCGTGGTGCGCATACGGGCACGCATGTGTGTACGTGCGTACGAACGCGTACGTGCCCGTACGGCGGTTGCTTGCGGCCTACTTCGCCGAGTCCGCCGCCTTCACGAGCGCATCCTTGTCGACAGCGCCCACGTAGACCTTGCCGTCGTCCGTGATCAGCGCGTTGATCAGGCGGGTCTTGAAGACCGTCCCCGAGCCGAACTTCCCGGTGACCTTGTCGCCCAGGGAGTCGAGGAAGCCGCCCATGTCGCCGCCGGCCTCGGCGCCGGAGGGGATCCCCTCGCCGCCGGTGTCGAAGACGGCCACGGAGTTCCAGCCCTCGCCTATGACCTCGGGACCGCCCTCGGCCGCCTTGCCCGGCTCACCCGACTTGCCCTCGGACTTCGAGCCACCGAACTCCTTCTCGAGCTCCTTGCGGAACTCGTCCTCGGACTTGGTGCCGCCGTGCTTCGGAGCGGCCTCTTCCAGCTCGCCCTGCTCGGTGACCTTCGCCCCCTTGGGCGGGGTGAAGTCGAAGGTGGAGGCGGCCGGCTTGGCGAAGCTGACCTTGGTGAAGCCCGCGTCGATCACTGCCGCGCCGCCGCTCGACGGGGTCAGCGTGAACTTCAGCGGCATTCCGGTCTTGGCGTCCACGGCCACGGTGATCGCACCGACGGTGGTCCCGGACTGCTTCGGCTTGATGAGCAGCCGGTACGCGTCCCGGCCGGCGACCTGCGCGGTGCCGTCGACGGTGACGGAGGTGGTGTCGTCCACCGCCTTCAGGGCTTCCTCGGTGAGGTCCTTGGGGGTGGCGGGCATCTCTTCGAGCTTGCCCTGCTCGCCCTTCCCCTTGTCCTTCCCCTGGCCCTGCCCTGCCTGCGGCACATCGGCGGTGCCGTGGAAGACCTCGTTCGACTTGCTGTCGTAGCCCCAGATGTCCTTGCCGTTGTGGATGAGGCTGTACTCGGAGGCGTTCTCCAGCAGGGAGAGCTTCTGCTTGTCCTCGCCGTCGAGGGCGACGCGCAGGGTGTGCGTGCCGGACGCCAGCTCGGTGAGCTTGGCGGATGGGTCGGCGGACGATCCGTCGCCCGAGCCCGAGCCCATGGCGCCGGACGCGAGGCTCGACTCCAGTCCGCCGAGGTCGGGCAGCCCCAGATCGGTGGTGATCTTGAAAGTGCCGGACAGCTGCTGTACGTCCGACTGGGCGATCTTCTCGATGAGTTGCTGCGCGGTGATCTCCGGCAGGTCCGGGTCGCCGGAGTCGGCGATCGCCGGGACGAGCCCGATGGTCGCCGCCGCGACTCCCACGACCGCGACCGGGACGACGTACCGCGCGGCCTTGCGCCGTCCGGCGCGCAGGTCGTCGACCTCCCCGGCGGTCGTACTGTCGTCCGATGCGTACGGTGCCATGTGTGCCTTACCTCCGTCGTCGGCGGCGGCTGTCCGTCTCGTTTCCTCGCCCGTGAGTCTCTCGACCCCGCACTCGTCCACCCCTGAGCCGCCATTCTCACCCGAATCGGTGAGGAGTGGTGATTTCCGTGGTGTCCATCTGACCAAATCGGCCGGCAAGATTCGTCAGTCTTCGGAGCCAACTCCGCGTACACCTGCGGTATGACACAGAGAGGCGGCACCTCCCCCGACCCGTAGGGGTCGGACGGGGAAGACGTGGTTGCACCGGGGCGCACCGGAGTTGGGGGGACACGGTCGCCGAGGACGGCCCTGAGCTCCCGCCGGCCGAAGCCCCGCTCCCGGAACTCGGCTCGGCCTGCGGGGCATTGAGGAGGGCGGGGCCATCCACGGTGACGATCAGGCTCTTACAGAGGGGAGGCGATCTCCCGTGGGCCCCAGGCATTCCAGCCCGTCCGGCGTTTGAGGACGGGGCCGTTCAGGCCGATGGGGGTCCAGGGGCCGAGCCCCCTGGCCGGGGTCGAGGGGGCGGAGCCCCTTCAGGATGGGACGGGAGGGGCGGCGGGGGCGAAAACCTACCCGGCCCGATGCACCACCGCGTCGCACAACTCCATCAACGCGGCCTTGGCATCAATGTCCGGCAACGGCGCCAACGCGGCCCGCGCATCCTCCGCATACCGCACCGTGTCCCGCCGAGCCTGCTCCAACGCCGGATGCGCCCGAAGCTGAGCCAATGCCTCCGCGAGCCGCGCGTCGTCGCTCAGATCGGAGTCCAGCAACTCGCACAGCGCGATGTCCTCCGCCAGCCCCAGCCGCTCGGCCCGCTCCCGCAACCGCAGCACCGGCAGCGTAGGAATCCCCTCCCGGAGATCCGTTCCCGGCGTCTTCCCGGACTCATGGGAGTCACTGGCGATGTCCAGCACGTCGTCCGCCAGCTGGAAGGCAACCCCCAGCCGCTCCCCGTACTGGGTCAGCACATCGACCACGGTCTCGTCGGCGCCCGACATCATCGCCCCGAACCGGCACGACACCGCCACCAGCGACCCGGTCTTCCCGCTCAGCACATCGAGGTAGTGCTCCACGGGATCCCGCCCGTCCTGCGGCCCCGCGGTCTCCAGGATCTGCCCGGTGACCAGCCGCTCGAACGCCTCGGCCTGCACCCGCACCGCCTCGGGCCCGAGGTCGGCCAGGATGTGCGAGGCGCGAGCGAACAGGAAGTCCCCGGTCAGGACGGCGACCGAGTTCCCCCAGCGGGTGTTCGCGCTCTCGACGCCCCGCCGTACCGCCGCCTCGTCCATCACGTCGTCGTGGTACAGCGTCGCCAGATGGGTCAGCTCCACCACCACCGCCGAGGGCACGACCCCCGGCGCATAGGGGTCCCCGAACTGGGCAGTGAGCATCACGAGCAACGGCCGGAACCGCTTTCCACCCGCCCGCACCAGATGCTGGGCGGCCTCGGTGATAAAGGGGACCTCACTCTTGGTGGCTTCGAGCAATCCCTCCTCGACAGCCGCCAATCCGGCCTGGACATCGGCTTCCAGAGCCTGGTCCCGCACGCTCAGCCCGAACGGCCCGACGACGGTCACGAGGGGTCTCCTGTCTGCTGGTGTCTTCTGGCGGTTACACGGTTTGTCGATAGGTCGCTGCCATCACTCAAGTCAGCGTATCCGGTCACGTTTCGATCACCGATGCCGCCCACCCGTCCACCATGGGCGGTATTGGATCACGACCGGTATGTTTTTGATCGCGTGATAAGGCCGGATATCCATCGACTTATAGGGAAGTAGCGGCCTGCGTCCCGAACCGAAGTCGACATCGAGCCCGAGGGCAGCCCCCCGCCCCGCTCCGACCACGCCTTCTTCGGCCGGCCCAGAGGCCTGCTCACGCTCTCCGGCCTGGAGGTCTGGGAGCGCCTCTCGTTCCTCGGCATGCAGGCCATCCTCGTGCTGTACTTCGCCGACACGGTCGCCCACGGCGGTCTGGGCATGTCGCCCGGATCCGCCGCCTCCGTCTCCGCCGCCTCCCCCGCCTCCCCCGCCTCCCCCGCCTCCCCCGCCTCCCCCGCCTCCCCCGCCTACGGCACCCTCGTCTATCTGGTCTCCGTCGCCGGCAGCCGGCTCGCCGACCGCGTCCTCGGCTCGTACCGCGCGGTGCTGTGGGGCGGCATCCTCATCGCCTGCGGCCACTACGCCATGGCGGTGCCGACCGCGGGCATGACCTGGGCCGGCCTCGGCCTGATCAGCGCGGGCACGGGTCTGCTCAAGCCCAACGTCGCCACCATGGTCGGCAAGCGGTACCGCACCGATGGCGACCGCCGGGACGCCGGCTTCGCCCTCTCCTACACGGCGATCGACATCGGCGCCTTCGCGGGCCCGCTGATCACCGGCTGGCTCGGCGACCACGGGGGCCGGCACCGGGGTTTCTCGGCGGCCGCGATCGGCATGCCGTTCGGCCTGACCCAGTACGTCGTCGGCCGGCGCCACCTGGCCGGACGCAAGCACACCGCCGAGTTCGCGCTGCCCCCGCAGGCCATGCGCCGCGCGATCCGCCTGATCGCCACAGGCCTCGTCGCCACCGCCGCGGTCGCCGTCCTCCTCGCCGCCGCCGGCCCGCTCACCATGGACCGCTTCGTCGACCTGCTCACCCTCGTCTCGGTGATCGCCCCGGCCGTCCACTTGGCGGTGATGTTCGTCGGCCCGCGCGTGCCCCCCGAGGAACGCGGTCGCCTCCGCCCGTACGTCGTCCTCTTCCTCGCCTCGACGGTCTTCAACTTCATTCTCTTCCAGGCGTACTCGACGATGATGCTGCCGGCCTCGACGGACGCCGAGACGTCGATCCTCGGCTTCGGCTTCCCGGCCGGCTGGTCCGCCTCCGCCCTGGGCGCCTTCGAGGTCGCCCTCGCGCCGCTCGTCGCCGCGCTGTGGGTCCGGATGGGGCACAGACAGCCGCACGCCTCCAACAAGATCGCGGTCGGGGCCGTACTCGGCGGCCTGTGCTTCCTGCTGATGGCGCTGCCGACCTCGGGGCCGCCCGGCCACTCCTCCGGCGACCACCTCATGTCCGTCTGGTGGACCGTCGGTTCGTACCTGCTGCCCGGCCTCGGCGACATCCTCCTGGAGACCTCCGGCACGTCGGCCTCGAGCAAACTCGCCCCGGCCGCCTTCGGCGGCCAGACCATGTCCCTCTGGTTCCTGTCCCTGGCCCTCGCGAACGGCATCCAGGCCCAGACGGTCAAGCTCTACGACGACGTCTCCCAGCCCGCCTGCTTCGGCGTCGACGGCGCGATCACGGTGGCCGCCGGGCTGGCCGTGACGGCCGCGGCACCCTGGCTGCGCCGCACGATGCACCCGGTGCACTGACCGGAAGCGAGGCACCCCATGCCCGGACCGGGCACGACGCGGCCCGAGCGCCGACCGGACACGGCACACCCCACGCACCGACCGGACACGACGCACCCGGCGCACCGACCAGACGGGGATCCCGCTCATGCACATCCGTACGCCCTTCCCCCACGAGGCGACTCATGAGGACATCTGGATCCCGCTCCAGGACGGGACTCTGCTGTACGCGCGCGTGTGGCGCCCGCTGACGGACGAGCCCGTACCGGCGCTCCTCGAATACCTGCCGTACCGCCTGACCGACTGGACCGCACCCCGTGACCACCAACGCCACCCCTGGTACGCCGGCCACGGCTACGCCTCCGTGCGCGTGGACATCCGGGGCACGGCAACAGCGAGGCATGCCGACGGACGAGTACCCGGCGACGGAGCTCGCCGACGGGGTCGAGGTGGTCAACTGGCTGGCGGCCCAGCCCTGGTGCCACGGCAGGGTCGGTATGTTCGGCATCTCCTGCGGCGGCTTCAACTCCCTCCAGATCGCGGCCCTCGCGCCCGAGCCGCTCAAGGCGATCGTCACGGTCTGCTCGACGGACGATCGCTATGACAACGACGTGCACTACCTCGGAGGTTCCGTCCTCGCCGTCGACATGCACGCGTGGGCGTCGACCATGCTCGCCTTCGTCGCCCGCCCGCCGGACCCGGGACGTCGCCAGGGGCGAGTGGCGCCTGGAGGTCGCCCCCCGGTACGGCGGCACGCGCGTGCACCCCGAGGGTCGCGTGTACCCCGAGGGTCTGGAGTTCACCGAGGACGCGCTGGAGACGTACACCATCGACGAGTCGGACCCGTTGTCGGCCCGCACCCGCTCGGACTGGTCGATCCGGCTGCACCGCCCGGAGACGGCGTGGGACGTGACGGTGCGGGCGCGCTCGGAGATCAGCTGTGACCGGGAGTGTTTCGTCACCTTCAACGAGGTGGTCTGCCGGGAGGGCGAAGAGGCGCTTTTCCACTGGACATGGGAGAAACGGACTCAACGGACAGCCGGTTAACGGCGAGTTGGAGCCATTGCCCGATTTGCCGTTCTTGTGGACGCCAGTGAATTGGGTCACTCGCACCCGGTCGCACGCCCGACCGGACACACCCCCTTCCTTCCTTGCATCAAGCGCAAGTTGAGGCTTGGCAACCGCAAAGGATCAAGCACCCCATACACACCAGGCCATGGTCAACAGGCATGACAGGTGACCATGACACTTGTTCCGGTCATGTGCTCTCGCATACGTTCCCGCTCAGTCGGGCGGACGCCGAATCCTGCCGCCGCCCGAGCCACCCACCCACTCACTCACGCACGGCAGGAGCGGGGGACCCAGGTAAGTCGCCGGACCGGCCGCCTTGATGGCGCACCGGACCGGCTCGGGGTGAAGTTCGCGCTGCCGCACGGCGGCGCGGCCGGGCATCTCCCGCCCGAACCCGACAGCTCACCTCGCAGGCGTCGGAGAGGAACAGCGCCATGGCCCGAGGCAAGCACCGCCGCCCCAGAACCAACCCGCTCACCCGCCACGTCGTCGCAGCCGGAACCGGTACCGCGGCCCTCGCTCTCCCGCTCCTGAGCGCGACCACCGCCGACGCCGCACAGCCGGCCCAGGCCCCCGCCGTCGCGCAGGCGGCACCGCAGTCCACGCCGTCCGCGGCGAAGGCCAAGTCCATCACGTACACCACGAAGAAGGGCGACACGCTCTACGGCATCGCGGACCGGTACGACGCGCAGGGCGGCTGGCGACAGCTCTACAAGGACAACCGCAAGGCCGTCGGCGACAACCCCCGGCTGATCCACCCGGGCCTCGACCTGAAGGTCCGGGCGACGAAGGCCGCCGCGGCGAGCACGAGGGCCGAGAAGACGTCCGCACCGGCCAAGAAGTCCGCCGTCGCCCACGCCACCCCGGCCTCCGTGAAGTCGTACCCGGACAACCTCGACGGCTGGATCCGCAACGCACTGGACATCATGGCGCAAAACGGAATTCCCGGTTCATACGACGGGATTTACCGCAATGTCATGCGTGAGTCGTCGGGCAACCCGGCCGCCATCAACAACTGGGACTCCAACGCCGCGGCCGGCACCCCGTCCAAGGGTCTCCTCCAGGTCATCGACCCCACCTTCGCGGCCTACCACGTCCCGGGGACGGTCTACGACCCCTTCGACCCGGTCGCGAACATCACGGCCGCGTGCAACTACGCGGCCGCGCGGTACGGCTCGATCGACAACGTGAACGGCCCCTACTGACGGCCCTTACCAGGCGAATTCACTACCGACAGATCTAAAAACGGGCACTACTGGGCGAAGTCGGCCAGGATCCCCGTGAAGAGCCTCTCGAGGACGACGGCGATGCCGTCGTCCTCGTTCGAGAGGGTGATCTCGTCGGCGACCGCCTTGAGTTCGGGGTGCGCGTTGGCCATCGCGACACCGCGGGCGGCCCAGTGGAACATCGGGATGTCGTTGGGCATGTCACCGAAGGCGATGGTCTGGTGCGCGCCGAGGCCGAGGTGCTCGGCGGCGAGCGCCAGACCGGTCGCCTTGGTGACGCCGCATGGCTGGAGTTCGACGGTGCCGGGCCCCGACATGGTGACCGTGGCCAGGGAACCGACCACCGCGCGCGCCGTCGCCGCCAACTCGTCGTCGGACAAGGTGGGATGCCGCAGCAGCACCTTGCTGATCGGCTCGCACCACAGGTCGTCGCGGTGCCGGACGCGTACGGCGGGCAGGGTGGGATGAGGCATCAGGTACCCGGGTTCGATGAGCGTGAGCCCGTCGACGCCGTCCTGGTCGACGGCCGCGTACACCTCCCCGACCTCGGCCTCGATCTTGCCGAGCGCGGTCTCCGCCAACTCCCGGTCCAAGGTGATGGACCAGAGCAGACGGTCCGCGCCGGCGTCGTACAACTGCGCGCCCTGTCCGCACACCGCGAGCCCCGTGCTGCCCAGGACATCGAGGAGCGGCCGCACTCGGGGCGCGGGCCGCCCCGTCACGACGAGGTGCTGGGCACCGGCCGCCGCCACCAGCGCGAGCGCGTCGAGGGACCGGTCCGAGAGCGTGTCGTCGCCGCGCAGCAGCGTCCCGTCCAGGTCAGTGGCAATGAGTGAATATGCGATGGGTGGGGCCATGATCAGAGAATACGGACAGGACGCCCCATCGACTCGATGCGAACCGGACGGCTGCTGTGTTCACATGTGTTGACATCAGTTCCGGTTCCACTGCTGTTTCCGCGTTCGCTTCCGCGCCCGCAACTGCCCTCCCGCTTTTGCGATTTCACCCCCACGTGGTGCTCGCGAGCTCCTCGACGGTGATGTCGATGCGGTGGAACAGACGTCGCCCGACCGCGCCGACCAGGAAATTCGTCGAACTCGGCGACGCGAGCTCCGCACTGCCCAAGACAGCCGACTCACCCGTAACGTGTGCCCGACCACATGGCAATGGCATACGGAGCGTATGAGAGTGAGGCAGCACCCCATGCCCCCCTTCGATCTCCCCGAGGGCGACCCCTTCGGCACGCACAACCTTCCGTACGGCGTCTTCTCCCTCCCCGGCTCGGACTCCGCACGCCGGATCGGCGTCCGGCTCGGCGACCACGTCCTCGACGCGGGCAAGGCGGCGTACGCGCTCGGCTCCCCCTACGCCCCGCTGCTCGCCCAGGACTCCCTGAACCCACTGCTCGCGGCGGGCCGCACGACCTGGTCGGACGTCCGGCGCGCACTGACGGCGTGGGTGACGGTCCCGGCGCACCAGGAGGCCATCGCGGACCTCCTCCACCCACTGTCCTCAGTGACCCTGCACCTCCCCTTCGAGGTCGCGGACTACGTCGACTTCTACGCCTCCGAGAACCACGCCCGGAACGTCGGCCAGATCTTCCGCCCCGACGCGGCGGACTCCCTGACTCCCAACTGGAAGCACCTGCCGATCGGTTACCACGGCCGTTCGGGCACCGTGGTGGTGTCCGGCACGGATGTCGTACGACCGTCCGGCCAGCGCAAGGCCGCCGCCGATCCGGCCCCGGTCTTCGGCCCGTCGGTCCGCCTGGACATCGAGGCCGAGGTCGGCTTCGTGGTCGGCATGCCGTCTCAGATGGGCAAGCCGGTGGCGCTCGGCGACTACCGGGAACACGTCTTCGGCCTCTGCCTGTTGAACGACTGGTCGGCACGCGACCTCCAGGCCTGGGAGTACGTCCCCCTCGGCCCGTTCCTCGGCAAGTCCTTCGCCACCTCGGTGTCGGCGTGGATCACCCCGCTGGACGCGCTCGACGAGGCACGGGTGGCGCCTCCGGAGCGGACCCACCCGCTGCTGCCGTACCTGGACGACTCCGACTCCGAGACGGAACCCGGCGGCTACGACCTTCGGATCTCCGTTTCGATCAACGGCCACGTGGTCTCCGAACCCCCCTTCTCCACCATGTACTGGACGGCCGCCCAGCAACTCGCCCACATGACCGTGAACGGCGCCTCGCTGCGCACCGGCGACCTGTACGGCTCGGGCACGGTGAGCGGCCCGACGGAGCGCGAGCGCGGGTCACTGCTGGAGCTGACGTGGAACGGGCGCGACACCCTCGAACTCCCGGACGGCAAGCGGACGTTCCTGGAGGACGGCGACGTGGTGACACTGTCCGCCTGGGCGCCGGGGCCGGGTGGGGTTCGGGTGGGGCTGGGGGAGGTCACCGGGCGAGTTGTACCAAGCAGTTGACCGAGGCCGCATCTTGTACTTACCGCTTGATACAAGCGGTAAGTACAAGTCTGCGCAAATGTCCGCGTACACGGCTGCCCATATGCCGGTGCACATGTCGGCGCCATGTCTGCGTTCATGCCGTCTCCACGGGGGTCTGTGTCTGTCATGCTCGAACTCGGTTCGCGCCCTTCCACGTCGGCGCCCGCATCCCGCGCACCCGTCGACCGCTACGCCCGCTGGGCAGGCCTGGCCGTCGGAGTGCCGGCCGCCCGCTGGCTGCTGCCCCTGAACAACGGGGAGGGCACCCTCTACGCCATCCTCGCCTTCGGCCTGTGCGCGGTGGCCGGAGTGCTGCTGGGCGACGCCCTGACCGCGCCGCGCCGGGGCGCGGTACGCACGGCGGGCCTCACTCCACGCCGGGTCCGCGACTACGTACCGCCCCGGATGACCCTCCTGCTGCTCGGCCTCGCGGCCGCACTGGTCGTCCTGCTGGCGGCCGCGGCCGCGGTGGCGTCGCCGGACGACCTGGGCCGTGCCGGGCGCGCGCTCACGGTGACGTGCCGGGGCGTGACCGAGTCGCACTCCCCATGGCCCGGCCTCTACTACGGCCTTCCCATCCTGGCCTCCCTCGCCCTGTCCACGGCCGCCTGCGGCTGGTCCCTGCGGCGCATCGCGACCCGCCCAGGCGACGAACAGTCCCGCCGCGACCGGACATTGGCGATCGTCGCCGCCTGGGGCCTGGTGGTCTCGTCCTCCCTGCTGGGCGCGGCGTCGACGGCATCGGGCGCGCTGATGAGCACGGCCTGCGACGGTGCCGCGGGGACCGCCGCGAAAGTGGTGCTGTGGCCGCTGGGCCTGCTGGCCCTCCTCATGGCGCCGTGGTGCCTGTTCACGATCATCTCGCCGCGCGCGACGGCATGGCGGGGCCGTCGGGCCGGCGCCGACGGAACCGGCCGCCGATGAGCGGGGCAGGCCTGCGCGTCGACACGACCAGCCCGGTCCCGCCGTACGAACAGATCCGCGCCCAGCTCGCCGCTCTGATCTCCACCGGCCGCCTTTCGGAGGGCGAACGCCTGCCGACGGTACGGCAGTTGGCCGCCGACCTGGGGCTGGCCACGGGCACCGTGGCACGGGCGTACCGCGAACTGGAGGCAGCGTCCCTGATCCGCACCCGGCGCGGCGCGGGCACCCGCGTCGCCCCGCTCCCCGCGGGCCTCCGCCGCCCGGACCATGGTGAACTGGCCGCACTGGCACGGCAGTTCGCGGATCAGGCGCGCGCACTGGGAGCGGATGACACGGAGGTGATGGCGGCGGTCCGGGAGGCGCTGCGCGCGTAGGCTGTGACGCACGGCGATGCCAGGCTGCCGGATGGCGTCGATATCGGCGTCCGCGCGGTGCCCGCAGGCGAGTTCGGCGGCTCTTACCCGCTGACTCCGACGGCCGTCGCCGTCATACTGGCTGGCGGCGGAGGGTGTGTTCCTCGCCCACCGCCCCGTACAGCCGCCCCCGCACCTTCCCTGACCAGGATCCGGAGCCCTTGGCATGACCGTCTGCCTGCTCCTGTTGAGCATCGTCGCCCTGACGGCCGCCGTACCCGTCCCCCGAGCGCTGACCCGGGCCGCCTGGCCGGAACAGGAACCCGTGGTCGCGCTCTGGGTGTGGCAGTGCCTGGTCGCCACCGTCCTGCTGTGCTGCCTGACGGCCCTGGCCCTGGGCACGGCCGCATTCTTCGGCACGGTGCGCGCCCAGCTCTTCGCTCCGGCGCCGCCGTCGGTGACCGAGGCGTACGACCTCTCGACCGCGCCCGCCTGGGCGGCCACCCTCAGTGTGCTGCTGGCCTGCGGGGCCGCCTGGACGACCGCGATGCTGGCCCGCGAACTCGTCGAGGCGCGTCGGCGACGCGGCCAGGCCAGGGCCCACCTTCGCGAACGCGCCCCCGACCTGCCCGCCGGACTCGGCTCGGCGCGCGGCCCGCTCCTGGTGCTGGAGGACGAGTACCCCGACGCCTGGTGGATGCCGGGCAGCCCGCCCCAGCTGATCGTCACCACGGGGGCCCTGCGCCGTCTGACCGACCACCAGCTCGACGCCGTCCTCACCCATGAGCGTGGCCACGCCCAGGCCCGCCACGACTGGCTGCTGCACCTCTCCACCGCGCTTGCCACCGGTTTCCCCCGAATCCCGTTGTTCGCCCACTTCTGCGACCAGACCCACCGCCTGGTCGAACTGGCCGCCGACGACACGGCGTCCCGCCGCTGCGGTCACCTGACGACGGCGCTGGCCCTGATCGAACTCAACCAGCACCGGGGCGTTCTCTCCTGCGCGTCCACCCACCGTCTCCTGGGCGAACGCGTCAACCGCCTCCTCCAGCCGCCGCCGCGCCTGGGCCGCCGCCACCGGGCCCTCACGACGACGCTGGCAGCCCTGGTGCCGCTGCTCCCGCTGCTGATCACCTTCGCTCCAGGGCTGACGGCGCTGACCTGACCGTCGTGCCAGGGCTGGCGTCCCTGCACGGCGCCCCGCGTCCGGCCTCAGTGCCGGGCCCGCGCCCGGCGCCGAGCCGCTCTGCCGGCCTCTAGGCCCAGTCCTCCGGCTCCGCCTCCATCTCGGGCCAGTCGTCCGTCCCGAGACCGGCCCCGTGGCCTGCCCCCGGAGCCCCTGGATCGGCCTCGGCCGATGCCCCCACACCAGGCTCTCCCCGCATCGAGCCCAACACCTCGAGCACCCCCTCGCCGTAGGTCGCCAGCTTCTTCTCCCCCACGCCGCTGACGCCGCCCAGCTCCCGCACGGACGCGGGCCACACGGTCACGATCTCCCGCAACGTCGCGTCATGGAAGATCACATACGCCGGAACGCCCTGCTCCCGAGCCTGCTCGGCACGCCACGCACGCAACGCCTCGAAGGCCGGCACCAGCTCCTCCGGCAGTTCGGCCACCGCGGCCTTCGCCTTGCGCTCGCCACGCCCGGAACCCGCGGAACCCGACCCCGACGCCGACCGCGAGGTCACCGGCTTCTTCGGCTCCTTGCGCAGCGGCACCTCCCGCTCCCGCCGCAGTACCGACCCACTGGCCTCCGTCAGCACGAGCGTCCCGTACTCCCCCTCGACCGCGAGCAGCCCCTGGGCCAGCAGCTGCCGGATTACGCCCCGCCACTCGCCCTCGCCCAGCTCCTCGCCGATGCCGAACACGGACAGCTGGTCGTGATCGAACTGGATGACCTTGCCGGTGCGCTTACCCAGCAGGATGTCGACGATCTGCAGCGCCCCGAACTTCTGCCCCCGCTCCCGCTGCAGCCGCACCACCGTCGACAGCACCTTCTGCGCCGCGACGGTGCCGTCCCAGGTCTCCGGCGGTGTCAGGCAGGTGTCGCAGTTGCCGCAGCCCACCGGATCCGGGTCCTGACCGAAGTAGGCGAGCAGCTGACCGCGCCGGCACTGAGCCGTCTCGCACAGTGCCAGCATCGCGTCCAGGTGCGAGGCTGCCCGGCGCCGGAACGCCTCGTCGCCCTCGCCCATCTGGATCAGCTTGCGCTGCTGTATGACGTCGTTGAGGCCGTAGGCCATCCAGGCCGTGGAGGGGAGTCCGTCGCGGCCGGCGCGGCCGGTCTCCTGGTAGTAGCCCTCGACCGACTTGGGCAGGTCGAGGTGGGCGACGAACCGCACGTCCGGCTTGTCGATGCCCATCCCGAAGGCGATGGTCGCCACCACGACCAGGCCTTCCTCCCGCAGGAACCGGGACTGGTGCGCCGCGCGCGTGCCCGCGTCCAGGCCGGCGTGGTAGGGAACCGCCTCGATGCCGTTGCGGCTGAGGAACTCGGCCGTCGCCTCCACCGACTTGCGCGACAGGCAGTAGACGATGCCCGCGTCGCCCGCGTGCTCCTCACGCAGGAAGCCCAGGAGCTGCTTCTTGGGGTCCGCCTTCGGCACGATCCGGTACTGGATATTGGGCCGGTCGAAGCTCGCCACGAAGTGCCGGGCCGTCGGCATGTTCAGCCGCTGGGTGATCTCCTGATGCGTCGCATGCGTGGCCGTCGCCGTGAGAGCGATCCGCGGCACGTCCGGCCAGCGCTCGCCGAGCAGGGAGAGGGCCAGATAGTCGGGGCGGAAGTCGTGACCCCATTGGGACACGCAGTGCGCCTCGTCGATCGCGAACACCGCGATCTTGCCGCGGGAGAGCAGGTCCAGCGTCGAGTCGAGCCGCAGCCGCTCCGGCGCGAGGTAGAGCAGATCCAGCTCGCCCGCCAGGAACTCCGCCTCCACCACCCGCCGCTCGTCGAAGTCCTGCGTGGAGTTCATGAACCCGGCCCGCACACCGAGCGCCCGCAGCGCGTCCACCTGGTCCTGCATCAACGCGATGAGCGGGGAGACGACGATGCCGGTACCCGGTCTGACCAGGGAGGGAATCTGGTAGCACAGCGACTTGCCGCCACCGGTCGGCATGAGCACGACGGCGTCGCCGCCGGCCACCACATGCTCGATGACCGCTTCCTGCTCGCCCCGGAACGCGTCGTACCCGAAAACCCGGTGCAGCGCGGCCAGCGCCTCGCTACCGCTCGCCTGTGCCGCCTCGGTCACCCTTGGCATCTCACTGATCCCACCCGTCGCACCCATCGCCATGTCCCCCGCACGTCGTCCCTCGACCACTGCATCCACGATAGGGGCCACCACCGACAGGCCCGGAGTTATCCACAGGTCGCTCCGCACGCCCTGCGTCAAGGACACGACCGTCGTTCACACGTTCGCGGGAGACCTGCCCGTTTCCGGCGGATAGTCTGAGTGCACCGGCGAGACTCCGTCCCATGGGAGCACTGATGAGCGTCGCACCGAAGGCGTCCACGCCCACTTGGCCGACCCCGCCGGAAGGCGGCTGGACCGCCGACGACCTGGACCGCCTCCCGAATCTTCCTCCGCACACGGAACTGATCGACGGGAGCCTGGTCTTCGTGAGTCCGCAGACCCTCTTTCACGAACGCGCTGTCGACTTCTTCAAGTGGCAGCTCCAGTCCCTGGCCCCGGCGGAGTTCGAGGTCATCCGCGAGTTCACGATCGACATCGACCGCCAGAACCGGCCCGAGCCGGATGTGATCGTCGTGCGCGAGGACGTCGTGGAGGACTCGGAGCAGACGCGGTTCCCGGCGGAAGCGGTCCTCTTGGCCATCGAAGTCGTCTCGGCCGACTCCGTGTCCCGGGACCGCGAGACCAAGCCCCTGAAGTACGCCCGCGCGAAGATCCCCCACTACTGGAGGGTGGAGAACGAGAAGGGCCGCGCGGCAGTCCACGCCTTCGAGCTGGAGCCCACGACCGGTACGTACACCAGCGTGGGAATCTTCCGCGAGCGGATGAAGGTGGACGTTCCGTTCCCCGTCGACCTGGACCTGACCCAGATCAAGACGCGCCGCGACAAGGAACAGTAGGTCCACACACATCACAGCGGCCCGACACCCCGAAGGGAGCCGGGCCGCTGCTGTACGAGCAACAGCGAGCGCCTCGTCAGCGCACGAACACCCCCGCCGTACTCGCCAGATCCAGGAAGTACTGCGGCGCCACACCCAGCACCAGAGTGACCGCCACACCGACCCCGATCGCCGTCATCGTCAGCGGCGACGGCACCGCGACCGTCGGTCCCTCCGGCTTCGGCTCGCTGAAGAACATCAGCACGATGACGCGGATGTAGAAGAACGCGGCGATCGCGGACGAGATCACACCGACCACGACCAGCGGGCCGGCCCCACCCTCCGCCGCCGCCTTGAACACGGCGAACTTCCCGGCGAAGCCGGAGGTCAGCGGAATGCCCGCGAAGGCCAGCAGGAACACCGCGAACACGGCCGCGACCAGCGGCGAACGGCGGCCCAGACCCGCCCACTTGGACAGGTGCGTCGCCTCGCCGCCGGCATCGCGCACCAGAGTCACCACCGCGAACGCACCGATCGTCACGAACGAGTACGCGGCCAGGTAGAAGAGGACGGACGACACACCGGACGGCGTGGTCGCGATGACACCCGCGAGGATGAAGCCCGCGTGCGCGATCGACGAGTACGCCAGCAGCCGCTTGATGTCGGTCTGCGTAATCGCGACGATCGCACCGCCCAGCATGGTGATGATCGCCACGCCCCACATGACCGGCCGCCAGTCCCAGCGCAGGCCGGGCAGGACGACGTACAGCAGACGCAGCAGCGCACCGAACGCCGCCACCTTCGTCGCCGCCGCCATGAACCCGGTCACCGGCGTCGGCGCACCCTGGTACACGTCCGGCGTCCACATGTGGAACGGCACCGCGCCCACCTTGAACAGCAGGCCCATGACGATCATCGCGGCGCCGACGAGCAGCAGCGCGTCGTTGCCCATCGTGTCCGCGAGCGCCGGGGTGACGTCCGGCACCGTACCGTCGACGACCTGCGCGATCGCCGCGTACGAGACGGAGCCCGAGTAGCCGTACAGCAGCGCGATGCCGAACAGGGTGAACGCGGACGCGAAGGCACCCAGCAGGAAGTACTTGACCGCGGCCTCCTGCGACATGAGCCGCTTGCGGCGAGCCAGCGCGCACATCAGGTACAGCGGGAGCGAGAAGACTTCCAGGGCGATGAAGAGGGTCAGCAGGTCGTTGGCCGCCGGGAAGATCAGCATGCCGGCGACGGCGAACATCAGCAGCGGGAACACCTCGGTGGTGGTGAACCCGGCCTTCACGGCGGCCTTCTCGCTGTCGCTGCCCGGCACGGACGCGGCCTGCGCGGCGAAGGAGTCGACCCGGCTGCCGTGCGCCGCCGGATCGAGTCGCCGCTCGGCGAAGGTGAACAGGCCGACCAGGCCCGCCAGCAGAATCGTGCCCTGCAGGAAGAGGGCCGGTCCGTCGACGGCGATCGCGCCCATCGCGGCGATGCCCGCCTTGGTCGTGGCGTACCCGCCGGCCGCCAGCGCCACGACCGCGGCGAAGGCCGCGACGAGTGCCACGACGCAGACGAACACCTGCGTGTAGTAACGCGCCTTGCGCGGGACGACCGCCTCGATCAGCACCCCGATGATC
Source organism: Streptomyces sp. NPDC093591 (assembly GCF_044764885.1). NCBI lineage: Bacteria > Bacillati > Actinomycetota > Actinomycetes > Kitasatosporales > Streptomycetaceae > Streptomyces > Streptomyces sp. NPDC093591. The sequence goes on along the minus strand of NZ_JBIWIY010000015.1, from coordinate 156,789 downwards.
GCCGCGCCGACGACGATCAGGATGGGCGACAGTTGTCCGTACTCGATCTTCGGCGCGTCGATCTTCGAGATCGGGTCGGCCGCGGTTGTCCACAGGCTGTGGACGGCTGATGCGCTCACTTGGCCGCCTCCACCTCGGGCTGGGGGTCCTTCTTCTGTACGTCGGACATGGTCTGCTTGACCGCCGGGTTGACGACGTCCGTGAGGGGCTTCGGGTAGACGCCCAGGAAGATCAGTAGTACGACCAGCGGGGCGACGACCACGAGCTCGCGCACCTTGAGGTCGGGCATGGCGGAGATCTCCGGCTTCACCGGGCCCGTCATGGTCCTCTGGTAGAGGACGAGGGTGTAGAGCGCGGCGAGCACGATGCCGAAGGTGGCGATGATGCCGATCACCGGGTAGCGGGTGAACGTGCCGACCAGGACCAGGAATTCACTCACGAAGGGTGCCAGTCCCGGCAGCGACAGCGTCGCCAGTCCGCCGATCAGGAAGGTGCCGGCGAGCACCGGGGCGACCTTCTGCACTCCGCCGTAATCGGCGATGAGCCGCGAGCCGCGCCGCGAGATCAGGAATCCGGCCACCAGCATCAACGCGGCCGTGGAGATGCCGTGGTTGACCATGTAGAGCGTCGCGCCGGACTGGCCCTGGCTGGTCATCGCGAAGATGCCCATGATGATGAAGCCGAAGTGCGAGATCGACGCGTACGCGATCAGGCGCTTCATGTCCCGCTGGCCGACCGCGAGCAGCGCCCCGTAGATGATGCTGATCAGTGCCAGCACGAGAATGGCGGGCGTCGCCCACTTGCTCGCCTCCGGGAACAGCTGGAGGCAGAAACGGAGCATCGCGAAGGTGCCCACCTTGTCGACGACCGCGGTGATGAGGACGGCGACCGGTGTGGTGGCCTCCTGCATCGCGTTGGGCAGCCAGGTGTGCAGCGGCCACAGCGGCGCCTTCACCGCGAAGGCGAAGAAGAAGCCGAGGAACAGCCAGCGTTCGGTGTTCGTCGCCATGTCGAGCGTGCCGTTGGCGCGGGCCTCGGCGATCTCCTGGAGGCTGAAGTTCCCGGCGACGACATAGAGGCCGATCACCGCGGCCAGCATGATCAGACCGCCGACCAGGTTGTAGAGCAGGAACTTCACGGCCGCGTACGACCGCTGCGTCGCCGCCACCTTCTCGCCGTGCTCGTGGGCACGGTCTCCGAAGCCGCCGATGAGGAAGTACATCGGGATGAGCATGGCCTCGAAGAAGATGTAGAAGAGGAAGACGTCGGTGGCCTCGAAGGAGAGGATCACCATCGCCTCGACGGCCAGGATCAGGGCGAAGAAGCCCTGCGTCGGCCGCCACCGGCTGCTGCCGGTCTCCAGCGGGTCGGCGTCGTGCCAGCCCGCGAGGATGATGAACGGGATCAGCAGCGCCGTCAGCGCGATGAGCGCCACCGCGATGCCGTCCACGCCGAGTTCGTAGCGGACGCCGAAGTCGGCGATCCAGGCGTGGGATTCGGTGAGCTGGTAGCGGTCGCCGTCCGGGTCGAAGCGGACCAGGACGGTGATCGCGAGGGCGAGCGTGGCGAGCGAGAAGAGCAGCGCCAGCCACTTGGCGGCGGTGCGCCGGGCGGCCGGTACGGCGGCCGTGGCGATCGCCCCGATCGCCGGGAGCACCGCCGTAGCTGTCAGCAGAGGAAAGGACATCGGTATCAGACCGCCCTCATCAGCAGGGTCGCGGCGATGAGGATCGCCGCACCGCCGAACATCGAGACCGCGTACGACCGCGCGAAGCCGTTCTGCAGCCTGCGCATCCGTCCGGACAGGCCGCCCATCGAGGCCGCCGTGCCGTTGACGACGCCGTCGACCAGGGTGTGGTCGACGTACACCAGGGAGCGCGTGAGGTGCTCGCCGCCGCGCACGAGCACGACGTGGTTGAAGTCGTCCTGGAGCAGGTCGCGCCGGGCGGCCCGGGTGAGCAGCGAGCCGCGCGGGGCGACGGCCGGGACCGGGCGGCGGCCGTACTGGGCGTAGGCGAGGGCGACACCGATGACCATGCATGCCACGGTCGCGCCGGTGACCGCTGCCGCGCCGATCGGCGGGTGGCCGTGGGCGTGCCCGGTGACGGGCTCAAGCCAGTGGATGAAGCGGTCGCCGATGCTGAAGAACGCGCCGCCGGCCACGGACCCGACGGCCAGCACGATCATCGGGATCGTCATGACCTTGGGCGACTCGTGCGGGTGCGGTTCGGCGTGCTCGCCGTGCGTCTCGGCGGCGGGCTCCACGCTGGGCTCGGTCGGGGACGGGGTCGGGGCGTGGCGCCAGCGCTCCTCGCCGAAGAACGTCATCAGCATCACGCGCGTCATGTAGTACGCCGTGATGGCCGCGCCCAGCAGCGCGCAACCGCCCAGGATCCAGCCCTCGGCACCGCCCTTGGCGAAGGCCGCCTCGATGATCTTGTCCTTGGAGAAGAAGCCGGACAGACCGGGGAAGCCGATGATGGCGAGGTAGCCGAGGCCGAAAGTGACGAAGGTGACCGGCATGTACTTGCGCAGGCCGCCGTACTTGCGCATGTCGACCTCGTCGTTCATGCCATGCATGACCGAGCCGGCGCCGAGGAACAGCCCGGCCTTGAAGAAGCCGTGCGTGACCAGGTGCATGATCGCGAAGACGTAGCCGATGGGTCCGAGGCCCGCGGCCAGGATCATGTAGCCGATCTGCGACATGGTCGAGCCGGCCAGCGCCTTCTTGATGTCGTCCTTCGCGCAACCGACGATCGCACCGAACAGGAGCGTGACGGCACCGACGATGGTGACCACCAGCTGCGCGTCCGGCGCGGCGTTGAAGATGGCGCCGGAGCGGACGATCAGGTAGACGCCCGCAGTCACCATCGTCGCGGCGTGGATGAGGGCCGAGACCGGGGTCGGGCCCTCCATCGCGTCCCCGAGCCAGGACTGCAGCGGCACCTGGGCGGACTTGCCGCAGGCGGCGAGCAGCAGCATCAGGCCGATGGCGGTGAGCTGGCCCTCGGTCGCGCCGCCGACCAGCCCGGCCTCCTCATGGCTGCCGAGCACCGGGCCGAAGGCGAAGGTGCCGAACCAGAGGAACATCAGCATGATCGCGATCGACAGGCCCATGTCGCCGACGCGGTTGACCAGGAAGGCCTTCTTCGCGGCCGTGGCGGCGCTGGGCTTGTGCTGCCAGAAGCCGATCAGCAGATAGGAGGCGAGACCGACGCCCTCCCAACCGACGTACAGCAGGAGGTAGTTGTCGGCGAGGACGAGCAGCAGCATCGCCGCGAGGAACAGGTTCAGATAGCCGAAGAAGCGGCGGCGCCGCTCGTCGTGCTCCATGTACCCGACCGAGTACAGGTGGATCAGCGAGCCGACGCCGGTGATCAGCAGCACGAACGTCATCGACAGCTGGTCGAGGCGGAAGGCGATGTCGGCCTGGAAGCCCTCGACCGGGACCCAGCTGAACAGGTGCTGGGTGAGGGTGCGGTGTTCGGCGTCCTTGCCCAGCAGGTCGGCGAAGAGGATCACGCCGAAGACGAAGGAGACGAACGACAGGAGCGTGCCGATCCACTGGCCGACGGCGTCGAGACGCCGGCCGCCGCACAGCAGTACGGCCGCTCCGAGCAATGGCGCCGCGACCAGCAGCGCAATCAGGTTCTCCACGATTTCTTCCGACCCCTTAGAGCTTCATCAGGCTGGCGTCGTCGACCGAGGCCGAGTGGCGGGAACGGAACAGCGACACGATGATCGCGAGCCCGACCACGACCTCCGCGGCGGCGACGACCATCGTGAAGAAGGCGATGATCTGGCCGTCGAGATTGCCGTGCATCCGGGAGAAGGCGACGAGCGTGAGGTTGCAGGCGTTGAGCATGAGCTCGATGCACATGAAGACGACGATCGCGTTGCGCCTGATCAGCACGCCGGTCGCGCCGATCGTGAACAACAGGGCGGCCAGGTAGAGGTAGTTGACGGGGTTCACTTGGACGCCTCCTCGGGCCGCTTGAAGGCCGACGGCTCGATCGCGGTCCGCTCCAGCCGCTCCTCCGCGCGCTGTTCCAGGGCCTTGAGGTCGTTGAGCGCCTCGGTGGACACGTCACGGATCTGGCCGCGCTCGCGCAGCGTCTTGCTGACCGTGAGGTCGGAGGGGGTGCCGTCGGGCAGCAGGCCCGCGATGTCGACCGCGTTGTGCCGGGCGTACACGCCGGGCGCCGGCAGCGGCGGGACGTGCTTGCCTTCGCGGACGCGCTGTTCGGACAGCTCGCGCTGCGTCTTGGCGCGCTCGGTGCGCTCGCGGTGGGTGAGCACCATGGCGCCGATGGCGGCCGTGATCAGGAGGGCACCGGTGATCTCGAAGGCGAACACGTACTTGGTGAAGAGGAGGACCGCGAGGCCCTCCACATTGCCGTTCGCGTTCGCCTGGGCGAGGCCGTTGAACTCCGTGATCGAGGCGTTGCCGATGCCCCCGACCAGCAGGATGCCGAAGCCCAGGCCGCAGAGAAGGGCCAGCCAGCGCTGGCCCTTGATGGTCTCCTTCAGGGAGTCCGCGGCCGTGACGCCGACCAGCATCACCACGAACAGGAACAGCATCATGATCGCGCCGGTGTAGACGATGATCTGCACGACGCCCAGGAAGTAGGCGCCGTTGGCGAGGTAGAACACCGCAAGGATGATCATGGTTCCGGCGAGGCAGAGGGCGCTGTGCACGGCCCTCTTCATGAAGACGGTGCCCAGGGCGCCGATGACGGCGACGGTGCCGAGGACCCAGAACTGGAAGGCCTCTCCGGTGGAGGTGGAGTAGGCGGCGAGCTGCTCGGTCATCGGCCGATCACCTTCTCGGACGCCGGTTCGTCCTCACCGAAGGTCGTGGCGGCCTCCTGTGGGACCTCCCCCTTGGAGAGGGCCACTTGGCGCTCGGTACCGGGCGCGGCCTCCGTCACCAGACCCCGGTAGTAGTCCTGCTCGTCGGTCCCCGGGTAGATGGCGTGCGGGGTGTCGACCATGCCGTCCTCGAGACCGGCGAGCAGCTGCTCCTTGGTGTAGATGAGGTTGGCGCGGCTGGAGTCGGCGAGCTCGAACTCGTTGGTCATCGTCAACGCGCGCGTGGGGCACGCCTCGATGCACAGACCGCACAGGATGCAGCGGGCGTAGTTGATCTGGTACACGCGGCCGTACCGCTCGCCCGGCGAGTAGCGCTCCTCGTCGGTGTTGTCGGCGCCCTCCACATAAATGGCATCGGCGGGGCAGGCCCAGGCGCACAGCTCGCAGCCGACGCATTTCTCCAGGCCGTCCGGATGGCGGTTGAGCTGGTGCCGTCCGTGGAAGCGGGGAGCGGTGGTCTTCTGCTGCTCCGGGTACTGCTCGGTCAGCCGCTTCTTGAACATGGCCTTGAAGGTCACGCCGAAGCCTGCGACGGGGTTCATGAAACCGGGGTTGGTCTCCTTGGGCTCCTCAGCCATCGGACGCCTCCTTTCCATCCAGAGATCCGTCACTCTGAGTATCGGGCCCACCACTGACAATCAGCTCCCGCTCACGGCGCGGGCGGCGCCGCGGCACCGGCGGAAGCTCCTGTCCGGGCAGTGGCGGTACGGGGAATCCGCCCGCCATCGCGTCGAAGCCGGCGGGTTCCTCGACGGGCTGCGCGCCTGCCTTCGTCCGCTCGCGGAACATGTCCGCGACGAAGGAGAGGAGCAGCAGCGCGAGGACGCCGCCGCCGACGTAGAGGGCGATGTCGGCGAAGTCGTAGTTCTCGTTCCGGAGCGTCCGCACGGTCGCGACGAGCATCAGCCAGACGACGGAGACCGGGATGAGGACCTTCCAGCCGAGCTTCATCAGCTGGTCGTAGCGGACGCGAGGCAGCGTGCCCCGCAGCCAGATGAAGAAGAACAGCAGCAGCTGGACCTTGATCACGAACCAGAGCAGCGGCCACCAGCCGTGGTTCGCGCCCTCCCAGAAGGTGCTGACCGGATACGGCGCCCGCCAGCCGCCCAGGAAGAGCGTCACGGACACGGCCGAGACCGTCACCATGTTCACGTACTCGGCGAGCATGAACATCGCGAACTTGATCGACGAGTACTCGGTGTTGAAGCCGCCGACCAGGTCACCCTCGGACTCCGGCATGTCGAACGGAGCGCGGTTGGTCTCGCCGACCATCGTCACGATGTAGATCAGGAAGGAGACCGGCAGCAGGACGATGTACCAGCGGTCCTGCTGCGCCTCGACGATCGCCGAGGTCGACATCGACCCGGAGTAGAGGAACACCGAGGCGAAGGCGGCACCCATGGCGATCTCGTACGAGATCATCTGGGCGCAGGACCGCAGGCCACCGAGCAGCGGATACGTCGATCCGGAACTCCAACCGGCCAGCACGATGCCGTAGATGCCGACCGAGGCGACGGCGAGGATGTAGAGCATCGCGATCGGCAGGTCGGTGAGCTGCATGGTGGTGCGGTGACCGAAGATCGAGATCTCGTTGCCTGCCGGCCCGAAGGGGATCACCGCGATCGCCATGAAGGCCGGGATGGCCGCGACGATCGGCGCGAGGACGTAGACCACCTTGTCCGCGCGTTTGACGATGACGTCTTCCTTGAGCATCAGCTTGATGCCGTCGGCGAGCGACTGCAGCATGCCCCAGGGGCCGTGCCGGTTGGGGCCGATGCGCAGCTGCATCCAGGCGACGACCTTGCGCTCCCAGACGATGGAGAACAGCACGGTCACCATCAGGAAGGCGAAGCAGAACACCGCCTTGATGACGACCAGCCACCAGGGGTCGCGGCCGAACATCGAGAGGTCTTCAGCAGCGAGGAAAGGGCTCATGCCTCCACCTCCTGAGGGGCCTCGGACGCGAGGGTCGCCGGGCCGATGCGGACGAGTGAGCCGGGCAGCGCCCCGGTGTCGGAGGCGACGCCACTGCCCACGGAGTTCAGCGGGAGCCACACCACCCTGTCGGGCATCTCCGTGATCTGCAGCGGGAGTTCGACGACTCCTGCCGTTCCGGTCACGGCGAGCATGTCGCCGTTCTTGACGCCGACCTCGGCGGCCGTGGCGGCCGACACGCGCGCGTGGGCGGCGTGCCGGGTGCCGGCGAGCGCTTCGTCGCCCGCCTGGAGGAGGCCCTGGTCGAGCAGCAGCCGGTGCCCGGCCAGGACGGCCTCACCGGCGGCCGGTCGCGGCAACTGGGCCGCGATCTCCAGGGGGTCGGTGGCCCGCGGGCCGTCCCAGGCGCCGAGCCGGTCGATCTCCACGCGCGTGGTGCGCAGATCGGGCAGGCCCAGGTGTACGTCCATGGCGTCGGCCAGCATCTGCAGCACGCGCGCGTCGGTCGGAGCCAGGCGGCGGGTCATGTGGTCGGGCTTGAGCGCGGCCTCGAAGAAGCGCACTCGGCCCTCCCAGTTGAGGAAGGTGCCCGCCTTCTCGGCGACCGCGGCGACGGGCAGCACGACATCGGCGAGCTCGGTCACCTCGCCGGGCCGCAGCTCCAGCGACACCACGAAGCCGACCTCGGCGAGCGCCTCACGCGCGCGTGCCGGATCGGGCAGGTCGGCGACCTCGACGCCCGCGACCAGCAGGGCCTGGAGTTCGCCCGTCGCGGCGGCCTCGACGATCTGGCCGGTGTCGCGGCCGTAACGGTGCGGGAGATCGGCCACACCCCAGACTGCGGCGACCTCCTCACGCGCGCGCGGGTCGGTCGCGGGACGCCCGCCCGGCAGCAGCGACGGCAGCGCACCGGCCTCGACGGCACCGCGCTCCCCCGCCCGGCGCGGGATCCACACCAGCTGGGCGCCGGTCGCGGCCGCGGCCCGCCCGGCGGCGGTGAGCCCACCTGCCACAGCGGCCAGCCGCTCACCGACGAGGATCACCGCGCCCTCGGTGCGCAGCGCCTCGGCCGCCCTCGCCCCGTCCCCTTCCAGGCCGACCCCGCTCGCGAGCGCGTCCAGCCATTCGGTCTCGGTGCCGGGAGCGGCGGGCAGCAGCGTGCCGCCGGCCTTCTCCAGACCGCGCGTCGCGTGCGTGGCGAGCGAAAAGACCTTCTGGCCGTGCTTGCGCCAGGCCTTGCGCAGCCGCAGGAAGATGCCGGGCGCCTCCTCCTCGGCCTCGAACCCGGCCAGCAGGACGGCCGGTGCCTTCTCCAGGAGGGTGTACGTGACGCCCGTACCGTCGAGGTCACGGCCGTGACCGGCGACCCGCGAGGCGAGGAAGTCGGCCTCCTCGCCGCTGTGCACGCGCGCGCGGAAGTCGATGTCGTTGGTGTCGAGCGCCACGCGCGCGAACTTGCTGTACGCGTAGACGTCCTCGATGGTGAGCCGGCCGCCGGTCAGGACACCGGTCCGGCCGCGCGAGGCGAGCAGTCCCTGGGCCGCGATCTGCAGCGCCTCCGGCCAGGAGGCCGGTTCGAGGTCGCCCTCGGCGTTGCGCACGAGCGGCGTCTGAAGCCGGTCGCGCTGCTGGGCGTAGCGGAACGCGAACCGCCCCTTGTCGCAGATCCACTCCTCGTTGACCTCGGGGTCGTTGGCCGCGAGCCGCCGCATCACCTTGCCGCGCCGGTGATCCGTCCGCGTCGCGCAGCCGCCGGAGCAGTGCTCGCACACCGACGGCGAGGAGACGAGGTCGAAGGGGCGGGAGCGGAACCGGTACGCCGCCGAGGTGAGCGCGCCGACCGGGCAGATCTGGATGGTGTTGCCGGAGAAGTACGACTCGAAGGGGTCGCCCTCACCGGTGCCGACCTGCTGGAGCGCGCCCCGCTCGACCAGCTCGATCATCGGGTCGCCTGCGACCTGGTTGGAGAAGCGGGTGCAGCGGGCGCACAGCACGCACCGCTCGCGGTCGAGCAGAACCTGCGTGGAGATCGGTACGGGCTTCTCGTACGTCCGCTTCCGTCCCTCGAAGCGGGACTCGGCGTGGCCGTGCGACATGGCCTGGTTCTGCAGCGGGCACTCGCCGCCCTTGTCGCAGACCGGGCAGTCCAGCGGGTGGTTGATGAGCAGGAGCTCCATCACACCCTTCTGGGCCTTCTCGGCGACCGGCGAGGTGAGGTGCGTCTTCACGACCATGCCGTCGGTGCACGTGATCGTGCAGGACGCCATCGGCTTGCGCTGGCCCTCGACCTCGACGATGCACTGGCGGCAGGCGCCGGCCGGGTCGAGGAGCGGGTGGTCGCAGAAGCGGGGGATCTCGATGCCGAGCTGCTCGGCGGCCCGGATGACCAGGGTGCCCTTGGGCACGCTGATCTCGACGCCGTCGATGGTCAGCGAGACGAGATCTTCCGGCGGGACCGCCGCCTCTCCGCCCCCGGAGGGAGCGCTCGTGGTCACGGTCATGCGTTCACCTCCGTGCGGTGGTCGGCCCAGGCCGTCGACTTGGCCGGGTCGAAGGGGCAGCCGCGGCCCGTGATGTGCTGCTCGTACTCCTCGCGGAAGTACTTCAGCGAGGAGAAGATCGGCGAGGCGGCACCGTCGCCGAGGGCGCAGAAGGACTTGCCGTTGATGTTGTCGGCGATGTCGTTCAGCTTGTCGAGGTCACTCATCACGCCCTTGCCGGCCTCGATGTCGCGCAGCAACTGCACGAGCCAGTACGTGCCTTCGCGGCAGGGCGTGCACTTGCCACAGGACTCGTGGGCGTAGAACTCGGTCCAGCGGGTGACGGCCCGTACGACGCAGGTCGTCTCGTCGAAGCACTGGAGCGCCTTCGTGCCGAGCATGGAACCCGCGGCGCCCACTCCTTCGTAGTCAAGAGGGACGTCGAGGTGCTCGTCGGTGAACATCGGCGTCGAGGAACCGCCCGGTGTCCAGAACTTGAGGCGGTGGCCGGGGCGCATCCCGCCGCTCATTTCGAGGAGCTGGCGGAGTGTGATGCCGAGCGGGGCCTCGTACTGGCCGGGGCTCGCGACATGGCCGCTGAGCGAGTAGAGCGTGAAGCCCGGGGACTTCTCGCTGCCCATCGACCGGAACCAGTCTTTGCCCCGATGCAGAATCGCGGGAACCGACGCGATCGACTCGACGTTGTTCACAACAGTCGGGCAGGCGTAGAGACCTGCCACCGCAGGGAAGGGGGGACGAAGCCGTGGTTGACCACGGCGGCCTTCGAGCGAGTCGAGCAGTGCGGTCTCCTCACCGCAGATGTACGCGCCGGCGCCGGCGTGCACGGTGAGTTCGAGGTCGAGGCCACTGCCCAGGATGTTCTCGCCGAGGTAGCCCGCCGCGTAGGCCTCGCGCACGGCCTCGTGCAACCGCCGCAGAACGGGGACGACTTCACCACGCAGATAGATGAAGGCATGCGAAGACCTGATGGCATAACACGCGATGACAATGCCCTCGATGAGGCTATGCGGGTTCGCGAAGAGGAGCGGAATGTCCTTGCAGGTTCCGGGCTCCGATTCGTCGGCGTTGACAACTAGATAGTGCGGTTTTCCATCACCCTGGGGAATGAACTGCCATTTCATTCCCGTCGGGAATCCCGCGCCGCCGCGCCCGCGCAGACCGGAGTCCTTGACGTACGCGATCAGGTCGTCCGGCGACATGGCGAGCGCCTTGCGAAGCCCCTCGTATCCTTCGTGCCTTCGGTAGACGTCCAGCGTCCAGGACCTGTCCTCGTCCCAGAAGGCCGACAGCACGGGTGCGAGCAGCTTCTCGGGGCTGGTGTCTTTCAGCTCGGGTGCCAAGGTCATCACTCCCCCTCCTCGGCGGTAGGCCCTGCCGGGTGGGCTGGGTCGGATGCCGATGTGTCCTGCGGCGCGTCATGCGAACTGAGGTGCTCGGTCGGGGACGGCTCGTGCACCGCACTGTCCTGCGGCTCGTCATGCGGGCCGCCGTCCCGCGGATGGACCACGCGCGCGGGTGCGGTCTCCCCCTTGGCCAGGCGGAGGCCCACCAGCGAGGCCGGTCCCGCACTGCCGCTTGCCTCGACGGCCCCGGGCCGCTCGTCGGGGAAGCCGGCCAGGATCCGCGCGGTTTCCTTGAAGGTGCACAGCCGCGCCCCGCGCGTCGGCTCGACGGTCCGCCCCGCGCGCAGGTCGTCGACGAGGCGCTTGGCGCTCCCCGGGGTCTGGTTGTCGAAGAACTCCCAGTTGACCATCACGACCGGCGCGAAGTCGCAGGCGGCGTTGCACTCGATGTGCTCCAGGGTGACCTTGCCGTCGTCGGTCGTCTCACCGTTGCCGACACCCAGGTGCTCCTGGAGCTCCTCGAAGATCGCGTCACCGCCCATCACCGCGCACAGGGTGTTGGTGCAGACGCCCACCTGATAGTCACCGCTCGGCTTGCGCCGGTACATGGTGTAGAAGGTGGCGACCGCGGTGACCTCGGCCGTGGTCAGGTGCAGCATGTCCGCGCAGAACTGCATCCCGGTGCGCGTGACATGGCCCTCCTCCGACTGCACGAGGTGCAGCAACGGCAGGAGGGCGGACCGGGAGTCCGGGTAGCGGGCGATGACGTCGCGCGCGTCCCTCTCGAGCCGTTCTCGAACGTCGTCCGGGTATGCGGGCGCGGGCAGTTCGGGCATGCTCAGGCTGACGCCCCGCTCCGAAGAAGAGGTGGTCACCGGTCGACGCCTCCCATCACGGGGTCGATGGACGCGACGGCGACGATGACGTCGGCGACCTGGCCGCCCTCGCACATCGCCGCCATGGCTTGCAGGTTGGTGAAGGACGGGTCGCGGAAGTGGACCCGGAAGGGGCGGGTGCCGCCGTCGGAGACGGCGTGCACTCCGAGTTCGCCCTTGGGCGACTCGACGGCCGCGTACGCCTGTCCCGGCGGGACGCGGAAGCCCTCGGTGACCAGCTTGAAGTGGTGGATCAGGGCCTCCATGGAGGTGCCCATGATCTTCTTGATGTGGTCGAGGGAGTTGCCGAGCCCGTCCGGTCCCAGGGCGAGCTGGGCGGGCCAGGCGATCTTCTTGTCGGCGACCATGACCGGTCCGGGCTGCAGCCGGTCCAGGCACTGCTCGACGATCCCGAGCGACTGACGCATCTCTTCCAGGCGGATCAGGAAGCGCCCGTAGGAGTCGCAGGTGTCGGCGGTCGGGATCTCGAAGTCGTACGTCTCGTAGTCGCAGTACGGCTGCGCCTTGCGCAGGTCGTGCGGCAGACCGGTGGAGCGCAGGATCGGGCCGGTGGCGCCGAGGGCCATGCAGCCGGCCAGGTCGAGATAGCCGATGTCCTGCATGCGGGCCTTGAAGATGGGGTTCCCGGTGGCGAGCTTGTCGTACTCCGGGAGGTTCTTCTTCATCTTCTTAACGAACTCGCGGATCTGGTCCACCGCGCCGGGCGGCAGGTCCTGGGCGAGTCCGCCGGGGCGGATGTACGCGTGGTTCATCCGCAGGCCCGTGATGAGCTCGTAGATGTCGAGAATCATTTCACGATCACGGAATCCGTAGATCATGATCGTGGTGGCGCCGAGTTCCATGCCGCCGGTGGCGATGCACACCAGGTGGGAGGAGAGCCGGTTCAGCTCCATCAGGAGCACCCGGATGATCTTGGCGCGCTCGGTGATCTGGTCCTCGATGCCGAGGAGTTTCTCGACGGCGAGACAGTAGGCGGTCTCGTTGAAGAAGGACGTCAGGTAATCCATGCGCGTCACGAACGTGGTGCCCTGCGTCCAGGTCCGGTACTCGAGGTTCTTCTCGATGCCGGTGTGGAGGTAGCCGATGCCACAGCGGGCCTCGGTGACCGTCTCGCCGTCGATCTCCAGGATCAGGCGGAGCACTCCGTGGGTGGAGGGGTGCTGGGGGCCCATGTTGAGGACGATGCGCTCGTCGTCGGCGCGGGCCGCGGCCTGGACGACCTCGTCCCAGTCGCCACCGGTCACCGTATAGACGGTGCCTTCCGTGGTCTCACGGGCGGATGCTGACTGCGTGCTCACGAGTACGACCTCCGCTGGTCCGGAGCCGGGATCTGGGCGCCCTTGTACTCGACGGGGATGCCGCCGAGGGGGTAGTCCTTGCGCTGCGGGTGGCCCTGCCAGTCGTCCGGCATCATGATCCGCGTCAGGGCCGGGTGACCGTCGAAGACGATGCCGAAGAAGTCGTACGTCTCGCGCTCGTGCCAGTCGTTCGTCGGATACACGGAGACGAGCGACGGGATGTGCGGGTCGCTGTCGGGGGCGCTGACTTCGAGGCGGATCAGCCGGTTGTGGGTGATCGAGCGCAGGTGGTAGACGGCGTGCAGCTCGCGGCCCTTGTCGCTGAGGTAGTGGACGCCGCTGACACCCGTGCAGAGTTCGAAGCGCAGGGCCGGGTCGTCGCGCAGGGTGCGGGCGACGCGGACCAGGTGCTCGCGTTCGACGTGGAAGGTGAGTTCGCCGCGGTCGACGACCGTCTTCTCGATCGCGTTGTCAGGGAGGAGTCCCTGTTCCTCCAGCGCGCCCTCGAGTTCGTCGGCGACCTCGTCGAACCAGCCTCCGTAGGGGCGGCTCGCGGGGCCCGGGAGCCGGACCGAGCGGACCAGGCCCCCGTAGCCGGAGGTGTCGCCACCGTTGTTGGCGCCGAACATGCCGCGCTGGACGCGGATCTCCTCGCCGCCCTGGCCGCGCTGGCCCGGGAGGTTGGAGGCGCTGAGGTCCTTCTCGGGGTTGACCCCGTTCGACCCGTTCGCCCCGTTGGTGCCGTTGGCGTCGCTCACCGCAGCAGCCCCTTCATCTCGATCGTGGGCAGGGCCTTGAGCGCCGCTTCCTCCGCTTCCCGGGCAGCCTCCTCGGCGTTCACGCCGAGCTTGGAGGTCTGGATCTTCTGGTGCAGCTTGAGGATGGCGTCCATCAGCATCTCCGGCCGCGGCGGGCAGCCGGGGAGATAGATGTCGACCGGGACGATGTGGTCGACGCCCTGGACGATCGCGTAGTTGTTGAACATGCCGCCCGAGGAGGCGCAGACCCCCATGGAGATCACCCACTTGGGGTTCGGCATCTGGTCGTAGACCTGCCTGAGCACCGGCGCCATCTTCTGGCTGACCCGTCCGGCGACGATCATCAGGTCGGCCTGGCGCGGCGAGCCGCGGAAGACCTCCATGCCGAAGCGCGCCAGGTCGTAGCGGCCGGCGCCGGTGGTCATCATCTCGATGGCGCAGCAGGCGAGGCCGAAGGTGGCCGGGAAGACGGACGCCTTGCGCACCCAGCCCGCGGCCTGCTCGACGGTGGTCAGCAGGAATCCGCTCGGCAGCTTTTCTTCGAGTCCCATGTCTTAAGGCCCCTCAGTCCCATTCCAGGCCGCCGCGCCGCCATACGTACGCGTACGCGACGAAGACGGTGAGCACGAAGAGCAGCATCTCCACGAGCCCGAAAATCCCCAGGGCGTCGAAGGTGACGGCCCAGGGGTAGAGGAAGACGATCTCGATATCGAAAATGATGAAGAGCATCGCCGTCAGGTAGTACTTGATGGGGAAGCGCCCGCCGCCGGCCGGCGTGGGGGTCGGCTCGATACCGCACTCGTAGGCCTCGAGCTTGGCCCGGTTGTATCGCTTCGGACCGATCAGCGTGGCCATGACCACGGAGAAGATCGCAAAGCCTGCCCCGAGGGCTCCCAGTACGAGGATGGGCGCATACGCGTTCACCGCTCCTCGCTCCTCTCAGTCGGCACTGACTGCTGGCGGTTGCACTGGGCCCACGGCTGCCTCACCAGTCCCACGAACCCCGCTCGTCCCGGCGAAGATCGAGAACATGTGAAGCAGGTCACAAGCCCAACTGCCTCGCATCTTATGCCCGCCGCTCTGTGATCTGCGACACGGGGTATTGCACAAGCTTTGTGATCTCCACCACCTGACGAAGGATCATGAAGCAGGATGAGCGGTGATCTTCACACGAGAAGCGTTCAGGTGATCACCAGAGGTGACATTTCCGCTCGTTGATGCAGCTCGGAAGGGGCGTCTCAATATCAAGAGAGTTCCCTTGCATGCAAATTGGCGCTGGACAGATGGCCTTGATAGTGGCGCATTCACACATGAGAGGGAGCTCCGGAGCGGGATGTGGACGCGTGCACGCGTTCACGAGCGTCGAGGGGCGGGATCCGGGCACGGGACGCGCACATCGCCGTAACCGTTGCGTGACCTCTGCCACACCGAGACGAGACCCTGAGAACCGGGCTTGGCCACCGGTTCCAACAAGTGGTAAGCGATGGGCAATTCGGACTTAATGATGAAAGTCCGTGATCACGGGCGGGATCGAGGGGGTCCGCAATGTCCGTTACGGCGTCAATAAAGGGCGGCACGCCGGGAAATTGGGGCGGTGATTGAGTAACTGTGGCGCAGCCCACGTTTCTTGAAGGTATGGAGGAGCCCCTGATACCGGTTGTTCTCATGTCCCACACCGCTCACATACGTAGCCACCGGAAGCCCCGCCGCGGCGCATCGACGACCATCGCGATGCGTGCCGGAGTTGCCGGTGGCGTCCTCAGCATGGCAGCGGCAGGTGCTGCGTCCGCGGCGAACGCCGCCGAGCCGGTCACGCAGACCATCGAACTGCCCACCCTCACGGGTGACCTGGCGGACCAGCTCGCCCAGTCCGCGGACGCCACTCAGCTGGCGGCGGCGAACTACGAGCTCGACGCCGAGCGTGACGCGGCCGCCGCCGCGGCGGCCAAGGAAGCCAAGAAGGACCTCGCGGAGGCCAAGAAGAAGGCCGAGGCGAAGAAGAAGGCCGAGGAGGCCCGCCGGGCCGCCGCAGAGGCCGCCGCCTCGCGCAGCGCCGAGCGGGCCACCCTGTCCGCTTCCGCGAGCACGAGCACGGACGTGGCCGCTCCCGCCAGCGGCAGCGTCGCGACCGTCATCTCCTTCCTCCGGGCGCAGGTCGGCGACGCGTACGTCATGGGTGCCACCGGCCCCAACGCGTGGGACTGCTCCAGCCTGGTCCAGGCCGCGTTCAAGCAGGTCGGCGTCGACCTGCCGCGGGTCTCGCAGGACCAGTCGATGGCCGGCACCGACATCCCGCTGTCGCAGATCCAGGTCGGCGACATCCTGTACTGGGGCGGCAAGGGCTCGGCGTACCACGTGGGCGTCTACATCGGGAACGGCCAGTACCTGGACGCGGCCAACCCCTCCAAGGGCGTCGTCATCCAGGACCTGTCCGGGTACCCGGCGTCGGGTGCGGTGCGCGTCCTCTGAGTCGCAGGGATCACCGTAAGGGCCGCAGCCGCTCGGGGGCAGCGGCCCTTACGTCTCAGCCGGAAGCCGTTACGCCTCAGCCGAGGTCGAAGGTATTGGGCAGGCCCAGCTTGTAGCGCACCTCGTCGACGCGCTTCAGCGGCTCCAGCTCCGGGGGCCGGTACAGCTCCCAGATCCGGCAGCGCTCGGCGTCCGAATCGTCCGCTTCCAGGAGGGCGTTGACGGCCAAGCGCGCGGATTCGTTGGCGCCTTCCATCGTCGCCAGGTCGACGTCCGTGCGAACGTAGTCGCCCGCGAGGAAGAAGTTCGGGACCTTCGTGCGGGCCGTGGGGCGGTTGTAGAGCGTGCCCGTGGGGTGGATGAGGAGCTGTTCGCGGTTCTGCGGGTCCGGGCCGCCCAGGCCCGTCACCGCCGGGTCCATGAACCAGCCGAGGCGGTCCTCGTCCCGGAGCGTGGTCTTACCGGCGTCGTTCAGGCCGTCCTTCAGCTGGGCCCAGAGTTCGGCGACAACCTCCTCCTTCGTGCACTCCTTGGCCGTCTTGCCGTACAGGATGCCGGGCTTGTCCCATTCCGAGATGATCGCGGAGAGGCAGTCGTGGGCCCGGCCGTCGCCGTAGTCGCGCGCGAAGTCCCGTCCGTCCCAGAACTGGGCCTGGCCGATGCCGGTCACCGACCAAGGTGAGTCGAGGCAGTTGATGTGGCCGTGCACGACCGGTGTCGGCGTGCGCAGGTAGAACATCACGCCGGTCATCCAGTCCGTCTGCAGCGCGTCGCACTTCACGAGCTGCGGGTCGGCCGCGCGCAGGGCGGGACCCCACGTCACGCGCGCGTGCTCGACCGGCAGCGCGGAGATGTAGTGGTCGGCGGTGACCGTTCGTTCGTCGGCGCCGTCGCGGGCCGAGACGCGGACGCCGGTCACCCGGCCGCGGTCGTAGAGGACCTCGTGGGCCTGGGTGCCGAGGACGAACCGGACGCCGAGGGAGCGCAGGTGGGCCTCCCAGGGGTCGATCCAGGCCTCGCTGGTGGGGGCGTTCAGGATGCGGTCGATGTCGGCGTCGCCGTCCATGCCGCGGCCGAGCAGGCCCCACAGGAGCAGGGCCTCGATGATGACGCGGCCGACGGTTCGGGTGGAGGCCACCTCCGCGCGGGTGGCGACCAGATTGCGGGTCTGGCCGATGCCGAGGACCGTCCGGTACTCCTCGCTCATCTCCTCGGCGCGGATGAAGTCCCACCAGGCGACCTTCTCCCACACCTCCTCACGGCGGGCGTCGCAGCTGGTGAGGTGGACGAGGAGGCGGTCGGCGAAGTAGGCCACCTCGTGGGCCGGGAGGCGCGTGCCGAGGTCCAGCACCGAGAGGATCTGGTCGCGGATCCAGCTGAGGGTGAGGTCGCCGGGGCGGGGCGGGGTGGTGGCGCGGCGGAGCGGGAAGTGCAGGTCGGGCCGGCCGCCGGAGCGGGCGAACAGGGCCTCGGTGCCGCTGCGGAGGTTGTCGTGGACGCCGTTCGCGTTGCCGGGGACGGAGATGCGGCGCATGGTGTCCGGCAGGTTCCGGTAGAAGCCGGGGAAGAAGCGGAAGCCGTGCTCGGCGGGGAGGTCCGCGCGGCCGTCGGCCGCCGTGCCGGGGACGGGCATCGAGCGGGCCTTGCCGCCGAGGGTGTCGTAGTACTCGTAGACGGTGACCGCGTAGCCGCGTTCGGCGAGTTCGTGGGCGGCGCTCAGGCCGGACACTCCGCCGCCGAGGATGGCGACGCTCTTGCCCGAAGCCGCCTTCGCGCTTCCCGCCGGCCATAAGGCGAGGGCGCCGGCGGCTCCTCCGGCACCGGCCAGAAAGCGTCTGCGGGTGTGGCCGGATCGCGAGTGACCTGTCTTCTCCTGGGGCTCCTGCGTGTGTTCTGTTGTCATGAATCCGTGAGGGTAGGGAGGGTCTGCCGAGGTCGGAAGCCCGTTTCTCGGCCGACCACAGCATCCTCACACCACGCAACAGCACACAGACACGAAGGAGAGACAGCGATGCCCAGCGTTTTCGTGCAAGGCAGGCCCGTCGAGTCGTATCCGCCGCTCGCGCCCGAGGCCCGGCGTGGGTCGGTGCGCAGGATCACCGAGGTGGGTGAAGAGGTGCTGCACAAGCCATGCCGGGATGTCACCGAGTTCGGGCCCGATCTCGCCGCGCTCATCGACGACATGTTCCTGACGATGTACATCGCCGACGGGGCGGGACTGGCAGCGAACCAGGTCGGCGTGAATCTGCGGCTGTTCGTGTACGACTGCCCGGACGACGACGGGGTCCGGCATGTCGGGCACATCGTGAACCCGGTGCTGGAGCCCCTCGACCCGGCCGGGCGCAGGCTGCTCGACGACAGCGAGGGGTGCCTCTCCGTGCCGGGCGCGGTGATGGACGTCCCGCGCCCGGACCGGGCCGTGGTGCGCGGGTACGACAAGGACGGCGAGCCGCTGGTGATCGAGGGCACGGGGTACTTCGCCCGCTGCCTCGCCCATGAGACCGACCATGTGGGCGGGCACGTCTATCTGGACCGGCTCTCCAAGCGCGAACGCAAGGACGCGCTGCGGCAGGTGGCGGACCGGCGCGAGGAGGTCTTCGCACGCCGGGCCGCCAACGTCGAGGCCCTCAACGGCTAGTCGCCGCTGGGTCAGGCCTTCGGTGCCACCTTGCTCAGCCCGTTGATGATCCGGTCCATCGCGTCGCCGCCCGTCGGGTCGGTGAGGTTCGCCAGGAGCTTCAGGGTGAACTTCATCAGGAGCGGGTGGGTCAGGCCGCGCTGGGCCGCGATCTTCATGACCTTCGGGTTGCCGATGAGCTTCACGAAGGCGCGGCCCAGCGTGTAGTAGCCGCCGTAGGTGTCCTTCAGGACGCGCGGGTAGCGCTGGAGGGCGAGTTCACGCCCGGCGGGGGTCGAGCGGGCGTGGGCCTGGACGATGACGTCGGCGGCGATCTGGCCGGACTCCATGGCGTAGGCGATGCCCTCGCCGTTGAAGGGGTTCACCAGGCCGCCGGCGTCGCCGACCAGCAGCAGGCCTTTGGTGTAGTGCGGTTGGCGGTTGAAGGCCATGGGGAGGGCGGCGCCGCGGATCGGTCCGGTCATGTTGTCCGGGGTGTAGCCCCAGTCCTCCGGCATGGAGGCGCACCAGGCCTTGAGGACCTCGCGCCAGTCGAGCTCCTTGAAGGAGTCGGAGGTGTTGAGCACGCCCAGGCCGACGTTCGACGTGCCGTCGCCCATGCCGAAGATCCAGCCGTAGCCGGGCAGGAGGCGGTCCTCTCCCGGCCCGCGGCGGTCCCACAGTTCCAGCCAGGACTCCAGGTAGTCGTCCTCGTGGCGGGGGCTTTCGAAGTACGTCCGTACGGCGACGCCCATCGGGCGGTCCTCGCGGCGGTGCAGACCCATCGCCAGGGACAGCCGCGTGGAGTTGCCGTCGGCGGCGACCACCAGGGGCGCGTGGAAGGTGACCTCGCGCTTCTCCTCGCCGAGCTTGGCGTGGACGCCGGTGATGCGGCCGGTGCGGTCGTCGATGATCGGGGCGCCGACGTTGCAGCGCTCGTAGAGGCGGGCGCCTGCCTTCTGGGCCTGGCGGGCGAGTTGCTCGTCGAAGTCGTCGCGCTTGCGGACGAGGCCGTAGTCGGGGAAGGAGGCGAGGTCGGGCCAGTCGAGCTGGAGGCGTACGCCGCCGCCAATGATCCTGAGGCCCTTGTTGCGCAGCCAGCCGGCCTCCTCGGAGATGTCGATGCCCATCGCCACGAGCTGTTTGACCGCGCGCGGGGTCAGGCCGTCACCGCAGACCTTCTCCCTCGGGAACTCGGTCTTCTCCAGCAGGAGGACGTCGAGGCCGGACTTGGCCAGGTGGTAGGCCGTCGTGGAGCCGGCCGGTCCCGCGCCCACGACGATCACATCGGCGGTGTTCTCGGTGAGGGGCGAGGAGACGGGTGAGGAGAGTGGCTCGGTCACGTCGGTCACGGCGGGATCTCCCCGAGTTCGAAATCTGTGTGCCGACCGGCACTGGACATGGGCAGTCTATTCAGCAGCATTGATCACCCGGCTGAAGGGCTGCCTCCGTGAACCGAGCTCTCCCTGTCGTACGGCTCCGTGTCCCCACCGACGAGGACGCCGTCGCCTGGCACCGGGTCTTCGCCCACCCCGATGTCATGGAGTTCCACGGCGGCCGGGCCGCGGAGCTGTCCGTCTACGAGGAGCTCACCGCCCGTCAGCGTCGGCACGACGCCGTGCTCGGGTTCTGCCTGTGGACCATGCTCGACGAGAACGAGCAGGTCGTCGGCTTCACCGGAGCCCAGCCGTGGGAGCGGCCCTGGGGTCCCACGGGGGAGATCGAGATCGGCTGGCGGCTCGGCCGGGAGCACTGGGGCAAGGGGTATGTCACGGCGGCCGCGCGGCTGACGCTGGAGCGGGTGCGGGCGGCCGGGGTGCCGAGCGTGGTGGCGATGGTCGACGCCCGCAACGAGCGGTCGATCGCGGTGACGCGGCGGCTGGAGATGCGGCTAGACGAAGTGTTCACCACACCGGATGCGCGGCAGCAGGGGCACTGCTACCGGCTCGATCTGTGACGCCGGGTGCGTGGCCCTTCGCGGACCACTGGTGACCCTGAGTAATCGACTGCTACAGAAAGGTACTTGACGCTTCCGGGCGGCGTGCCTGCGCGGTTACCCTGCCAGTACCGCTGGGGGTGACATCTGTGCGTATAACACCCAAAAAGCCCGAGGTGCGCGTACCGAGGTTCGTCGGACTGATGGCCATGGACGCGCGCGAGGCAGCGAAGTCGCACGGCCTGCTCCTCAACGCACCGGACCGGCCGGACTTCCACCTCACCGTCGTCGACTACGTCGTACGCCAGTACCCCCAGCCCGGCGCCGAGGTGCCGCGGGACTCGCTGGTCTACGTCTGGTTCGACTTCGGCGAGGGCGAGGGCGGCGGAGGCGTACGCGAGCCACGCACCCCGTGGCCGCCGAAGGGTGGGCTGGAGCGGGAACTCGACGAGCCCGGGGACCCGTACCCCGTCGTCAGCTCCGCTTGAGGCTGCCGCCCAGCTTGCAGCCTGCCGCTCAGTTCAGCTTGACGCCTGCCGCTCAGCTCTGCTTGAAGCCCCGGTGGAGGGCCACCACTCCGCCCGTCAGGTTCCGCCAGGCCACCTTCGACCAGCCCGCCTTGCGCAGGTGTTCGGCGAGGGCCGGCTGGTCGGGCCAGGCTCGGATGGACTCGGCGAGGTAGACGTACGCGTCGGGGTTCGAGGACACCGCGCGGGCGACCGGGGGCAGGGCGCGCATCAGGTACTCGGTGTAGACGGTGCGGAAGGGCGCCCAGGTCGGGTGCGAGAACTCGCAGATCACGACCCGGCCGCCAGGCCGCGTCACCCGGTACATCTCACGCAGGGCGGCGTCGAAGTCCTGGACGTTGCGCAGCCCGAAGGAGATGGTGACCGCGTCGAAGGTGTCGTCCCTGAACGGCAGCTTCGTCGCGTCCCCCGCCGTGAGCGGCAGCCACGGGTGCTTCTTCTTGCCGACCTGGAGCATGCCGAGGGAGAAGTCGCAGGGGACGACGTACGCGCCCGTCTGCGCGAAGGGCAGGGACGAGGTGGCCGTGCCGGCCGCCAGGTCGAGGACCTTCTGCGCGGGGCGGGCGTCGACCGCCTTCGCCACCTCCTTGCGCCACACACGGTCCTGGCCGAGCGACAGCACGTCGTTGGTCAGGTCGTACCGTTCCGCCACGTCGTCGAACATCGAGGCGACTTCGTGCGGCTGCTTGTTCAGGGAAGCGCGGGTCACGTGCCCATTCTTGCAGCCGCCCGCATGGAAGCGGCCGAGGCCCCTCACGCAAGCAGCCGGGGCCTCACGGAACGAGCTTGGGTTTCTTCTTCCCGGCCACGTCCTCAACCCAGCCGCACAACACGACGAACACCGTGATCAGGATCCAGCCGATGCCGAACATGAACCACTGGCTCTCCAGCGGCAGGTACTTCTCGAAGGCGGGCACGTTCCAGAACTGGTCGATCAGCGGCACGGCGAGGATCAGGGCGATCTCGTGCCAGAGGTAGATCGTGACCGCGCGGGCGTTGAAGACCGTGACGAGGCGGTCGGCGCGGCGGAAGCGGGTCAGCCAGGCGAAGTCGATCCGGAAGTACTCCTTGGCGTACATCAGCAGCGTCACATAGCCCGCCGACCAGAAGGCCTGGGCGAGGGGGATGTCGTCCAGGTCGTAGGAGCCGGTTTCGGCCTGGTGGGTGAAGGCGTACCAGCCGCCGTACCCGATCGCCGCGAGGGAGAGGGCGGCGACGGCGAACGGCTTGAGCCGGCGCAGGACGCCGTCGCGGTGCGCGAAGCCGAGGATCCAGCAGAAGAGGAACGTGGCCAGGTCGGTGAGCGCGCTGCCGAAGCGGTTGTCCGGGGGCTCCCACGCGAAGTGGAGGACGAGGATCGGGCTCAGCGAGAGCAGCAGCACCGTCACCGGGGCCAGGCGGAACACGCGCAGCAGCAGGGAGGAGAGCAGGACGAACCAGAGGTACGTCCGCAGGTACCAGAGGATCTCCCAGGCCTGCTGGCCCCAGGCGTTGCCCGGCGGGTCGCCCAGCGGCACGATCCAGTAGACGATCTGCCAGCCCGGCATCCAGTCGTGGATCAGCATCGCCACGACGACGAAGAAGCCCCAGAACCAGAAGGGCGGCAGGAGCCGGCGCATCCGGCCGCGCACCACCTGGACCGCGGGGCGTTCCAGGGACTTGGCCATGAGGGTGCCGGCCAGGGCGAACATGATCCCCATCGAGGGGAAGACCATGCCCGCCCAGGCCCAGCCGAAGGTGTGGTAGGTGACGACGCGGATGAGGGCGACCGCGCGGAGGGTGTCGAAGTAGCGGTCGCGGCCCGCGGGCCGAGGCGGAGGCTTCTCCTCCTCCACCTCGGCAGCGGGGTTCCGGGCCCGGGGATCCGGCTGCGGATCCGGTTCCGGGTCCTCCACGGGCAGCGGCGCCGTCCCCTCGATGCCGGCATCCTGCCCGTAGTCCACGTACTGCTGCGGATACGACTGCTCCTGGACGTATTGCTGCGGTCGGCCGTAGCCGTCATGGCCGTACGGCGCCTGCGACTGCTGCCCGTATCCGTAGCCGCTGCCGTAGCTGTTGTCGCTGCCGCTGCCGTAGCTGTTGCCTCGCGGGTACGCCTGTGGATACCCCGGCTGCTCCTGTCCCCAGCTCATCAGCTGACCCCCGCCGGTGTCCCGACCTCGCCCGTGCGCTTCAGCTTCTGCCAGCGCAGGCGGCCGCCGGTCAGGGCGGTGATGCAGGAGTGGATGAGGACGAGGTACATCATCTGGCGGTAGGCCAGTTGCTGGAGCGGCATCATGAGCAGGTAGCGGTACTTCTCGCCGTCCAGGCGGAAGGCGTACGCGGCACACAGCAGCTGCACCCCGAGCACCGCCAGCCAGGCCAGCAGCGCCGCCGTGAAGTCGACGAAGATCATCGAATAGACGGTGAACACGTCGATCAGCGGCGCGAAGACCGGCGTGACGATCTGGAAGATGACGACCAGCGGCATGCCGACCCGGCCGAAGCGGCCCGAAGGCCCCTTGTCCGTCAGGGACTTGCGGTGCTTCCACAGCGCCTGCATGGTGCCGTACGACCAGCGGTAGCGCTGCGACCACAGCTGCTTGAGCGAACCCGGCGCCTCCGTCCACGCGCGCGCATGCTCCTGGTAGACGACCCGCCGGCCCGCACGGTGCATGGCGATGGTGATGTCGGTGTCCTCGGCGAGCGTGTCCTCGCTCATACCGCCGACCTCGAGGACCGCCTCGCGGCGGAAGGCGCCGATCGCGCCCGGGATGGTCGGCATGCAGCGCAGCAGGTCGTACATACGGCGGTCGAGGTTGAAGCCCATCACGTACTCGATGTGCTGCCAGGCACCGATGACGGTGTTGCGGTTGCCGACCTTGGCGTTGCCGGCCACCGCGCCCACCTCGGGGTCGGCGAAGGGCTGCACCAGCTGCCGTACGGTGTCCGGCTCGAAGACCGTGTCGCCGTCCATCATCACGACGATGTCGTAACTGGCGCTGCGGACACCGTTGTTCAGCGCCGCCGGCTTGCCCGCGTTCTCCTGGCGGATGACGCGGACGTTGGTCATGCCGAGTTCGCGGGCCGCGTTGCGCGCGATCTCGGAGGTGCCGTCCGACGAACCGTCGTCCACGACGATGATCTCGATCGGATGCGTGCTCTTCGCCAGCGACGCGAGGGTGTTGGCGATGCACTCCTTCTCGTTGTACGCCGGGACGATCACGCTCACCGGTTGGTGGACGGTTGGTCCCCAGCTGAACCGGCGTTTGTTGCGCTGCCGGTAGTGGCGGCGGGCGAGGAGCAGCATCATGCCGAAGCGGCCCAGCACGGCGACGCCGACGATCATGAGGCCGACCGACAGCACCGGAACCGCCCATTCGGCGACGGCCACGGCCCCGATCAGGGCCTTGCCCTCGTAGAGGGTCGCGCCGGTGGCCTCGCGGTGAGCGGCCTGGAGGTTCGAGATGCCCACGCCCGTCTGCCCGTTCGGGCCCTGCTGCGTCTGTCCGGTCGGCGCACCGCCCGGCTGCCGGCCGGAACCCGCCGTACCGGCCGCCGCCTGCTGATCACCCGCCGCCTGCTGACCGGTTCCCGCCTGCTGACCGTTCGCCGACTCGTCCTTCTGTACGGCGCCGCTGATCGTGGTGAAGGTGTAGCCCTTCGCCTTCATCTTCTCGATGTACGTCGGCAGCGCCTTGATCGTCTGCGACCGCTCGCCGCCCGCGTCGTGGAAGAGCACGGACGCGCCCTCGCCGTCCTCCGGCGTGGCCCACTTGACGATCTTCGAGACGCCCGGCCGCTTCCAGTCGTCGCTGTCGGTGTCGACGAAGACGCTGGTGTAGCCGCTCTCGCCGAGCTTCTTGTAGACGGGCCAGCTGTAGTTGTCGATGGCGTCCGTCTCCGAGGAGTACGGCGCCCGGAACAGCGTGGTCGTGATGCCGGCCGCGCCCGCCAGCGCGAGCTGCGTCTGCTGCATCTCGCGGTTGACGCGGGCGTCGCTCTGGTAGGAGAGGTCGACGTGGGTGAAGGTGTGGATGCCCACCTCGTTGCCCTGCTCGACCATGTCCTCGACGATCCCCGGGTAGCGCGAGACCATCGAGCCGACCACGAAGAACGTGGCGGGTACGTCGTACTTCTTCAGGATCTCGAGGACTTGCGGCGTCCAGGTCGGGTTCGGTCCGTCGTCGAAGGTGAGGGCGATCGTCTTGTCCGGGACGGAGACGGTGGTGGCCTGACCGCCCCGGAAGGTGAGGATCGGCCCGCCGTCGAGGACCTTGTCGGGGACCTTGCTGGAGCTGGCCCCGGTGCGCACACGCTGGTCGCCGCCGACCTCGGCGCGCAGATAGCCGTCGAGCAGCATGACGCTGGTCAGCGCGAGCAGGAGCAGTCCGGCGAGGATCACGCGCGGTTTCTGCAGCGCCGCGGCCTTGCCCGCCGCCCGCTGGATTCGGGTGGGGGCGCGACGGCGGCCGCGTGAGGGAGTCGTCGTAGTCATGAGGGTGGGTGCGTCCCGGTCAGTTGGCGGCGGCCGCGGAAGCGGAGGCGGAGGCGGTCGGGGCGGAAGTGGGCGGCTCGCCGGTCGTGGTGCCCGTCGGCGGCGTCCCGGTGGGCTTCGCGGGCGGGGTGCCGATGCCGCCCTGCGGCTGGGCGCCGCCGGGGCCCGAGTTCGGAGCACCGGCCGGGCCGCCGCCCCCGAAGGGCAGCAGTTCGGACGGCGTCAGGGAGGTGCCGACCCCCATGAAGGCCATGCCCAGCACGACCGCGTACCCGAGGCAGGCGACGCCGACCAGGAGGCCGATGCGACGCAGCAGCTTGGAGCGGCGTCCGGAGTTGTCAACGAACACGGGCCCCTCGGCGGACCCGTCGTTGCCGCGTTTGCGGCGGCGACCGCGCACAGCGGGCTCAGCGGCGCGGTTTTCGATGGCAGGCTCGGAATGCATTCCCCGGATATTAGGGAACCTTTATGTGCCCACGGCTCTGCACTTCATGTGAGAGGCCCATGAGAAACGCCTTAACCTGTCCGCTTCCTGAGAGTTTCCATGAACACCTGCGCACCTCACAGCTCTGTGAAAGGAGTTGAAGGCCCAGACCTCGGCGGAGTGTGAGACATTTCCGCCCGGGGGCCGTATGAGATCTCTCGATCAGAGACCGAAATCACGAAAGCGGGTACCTACCCAATGCGGAGTTTCCTGACGGCGACGGCCGGGCTCACCTGCATGTTTGCACTGGCCATCACAGGGTGCTCCGCGGGCGCCGACGACACGGCGGACGCGGCGCCGCCGACCCAGCGGCAGACCGGCGAATCGGCCTCCGCGTCACCCTCCGCAACGGCCTCGTCGAGCACGTCGTACGCCCCCTACGTCAGCTCCACCGAGGCCTCCGACAACGACTCCGTCGGCTCACCGGCGACGTACATCCTGGCCTTCGTGATCTCGGACGGCAGTGGCTGCACCCCCAAGTGGAACGGCACGACCGCACTCGCCGACTCGGTCACGAAGTCCCGCATATCGCAGCTCACCCAGGACGGCGCCACCGTCCGTGTCTCCTTCGGCGGCGCCTCCGGCAAGGAGCTGGCGGCGACTTGCGACAGCGCGTCCGAACTGGCGGAGGCCTACGGGAAGGCACTGGACGCGGCCGGTTCCTCACAGGCCGACTTCGACATCGAGGGCGACGAGCTGACCGACTCCGGCTCGGTGGACCTGCGTTCGGAGGCGATCGCGCTGCTGCAGAAGGAGCGCGGCGATCTGGAGGTCTCCTTCACGCTGCCGGTGATGCCCTCCGGGCTCGACGACGACAGCCTGGCGCTGCTGGAGTCCGCCAACGAGCACGACGTCCAGGTCTCCACGGTCAACATCATGACGATGAACTACGGCGAGTCGTACACCGGCGACATGGGCGACTACGCCCTCACGTCCGCCGAGGCCGCGCACACGCAGCTCAAGGAGATCTTCGGCACGTCGGACGCCACCGCGTGGCGGGCCATGGCGCTCACTTCGATGCTCGGCGTGAACGACGTCGACAACGAGACATTCACGCTTGACGATGCGGCGCAGGTACGGGAGTTCGCCGAGGAGAAGGGGATCGGGTGGGTTTCCATGTGGGCGACGTTTCGGGACCGGCAGTGTGACGACGGGTCCTCTTCGGATGACGCCCTGACGAATTGCAGTGGGGTGGATCAGGAGGACGGGGCGTTCGCGGAGGCGTTTTCGGGATGAGCTTTATTGATACGGCCCCGCGCCCCCTGACGGCGTGTACTCACCGTCGGCGGTAAACCAACCGCCCGTCCACCACCGTCGCCACGCACGTCCCCGCACCGCGTTCCGCGAGCTCCGCCTCGTCCCGTACGTCGAAAACGGCGAACCGGGCGGCGGAGCCGCGCTCGCGCGGGGGCGGGAACTGCACCGGCCATCCTGAGGCGTACGGGTCGAGGGACGGAACGCCGTCGGGGCGCCCGATGCGGCCCATGACCGCCAGACCGGTGCGCCGCACGGCGTCCCGCACGGCGCGGTTGCGCAGTTCCTCGCAGGCGGCGCGGACCGTGCCGTACGCCAGCATCCGCTGCACCCCGCGCCGGGCACTCGCGCCCCACCGCGCGTCGTCCATGTCCAGCGCCGCCAACGCGTCCCCGGTCAGCGGCTCGGTGCCCAGTTCGTCGGCCTCGCGCGGATCGGGGTGGTACGCCTCCTCCAGCAGCTCGTTGCCGTGGATATTGATCAGCCCGGGGGTCAGAATGCCGGGCCACTGCCGCACCCGCGCCCGCGGATGGGCGGCGACGAGCTCCTCCAGCGGCCCGGCGTCGGCGATCCAGTCGCCCTGGACGACGAGCGCATGGCCCCTGGAGTCGGCGTGAATCGTCAGCACGGGTACGTCAGTTGGAGGCCAGGAGCTTCAGCTCGGGGTGGGCCGTGCCGCCCTCGATCGCGGTCGACGAGATGTGGGAGGCGACCCGCTCGTCGACGGGGTCGTTCGCCGGGTCGTCGTGCACCACGATGTGCTCGTACGTCGTGGTCCGCTGCGCCGGCACCCGCCCCGCCTTGCGGATCAGGTCGATGATCTCCAGCCGGTTGGAGCGGTGCTTGGCGCCGGCCGAGGAGACGACGTTCTCCTCCAGCATGATCGAGCCGAGGTCGTCGGCGCCGTAGTGCAGCGACAGCTGGCCGATCTCCTTGCCGGTGGTCAGCCAGGAGCCCTGGATGTGCTGGACGTTGTCCATGAACAGCCGCGCGATGGCGATCATCCGCAGGTACTCGAAGATCGTGGCCTGCGTACGGCCCTTCAGGTGGTTGTTCTCGGGCTGGTAGGTGTACGGGATGAAGGCCCGGAAGCCACCCGTGCGGTCCTGGACGTCACGGATCATCCGCAGGTGCTCGATGCGCTCGGCATTGGTCTCGCCGGTGCCCATCAGCATCGTCGACGTCGACTCGACGCCCAGGCCGTGCGCGATCTCCATGATCTCCAGCCAGCGCTCACCGCTCTCCTTCAGCGGGGCGATGGCCTTGCGGGGACGGGCGGGCAGGAGTTCCGCTCCGGCGCCCGCGAAGGAGTCGAGGCCGGCCTCGTGGATCCGGGTGATGGCCTCCTCGACCGACACACCGGAGATCCGGGCCATGTGCTCGACCTCGCTCGCCCCCAGGCTGTGGATGACGAGCTGCGGGAACTCCTTCTTGATGGCGGCGAAGTGCTTCTCGTAGTACTCGACGCCGTAGTCCGGGTGGTGACCGCCCTGGAACATGATCTGCGTGCCGCCGAGCTCGACGGTCTCCGCGCAGCGCCGCAGGATGTCGTCCAGGTCGCGGGTCCAGCCCTTGGCCTTGTCCTTGGGGGCGGCGTAGAAGGCGCAGAACTTGCACGCCGTGACGCACACGTTCGTGTAGTTGATGTTGCGCTCGATGATGTACGTCGCGATGTGCTCGGTGCCCGCGTACCTGCGGCGGCGTACGGCGTCGGCGGCGGCGCCCAGCGCGTGCAGCGGGGCGTCGCGGTAGAGGACGAGCGCTTCCTCCGGGCTGATGCGTCCGCCCGCTGCGGCACGGTCGAGGACGGCTGTGACATCGAACGACGTGAGGTCGGCCTTCTCGGTCACCGGGACGTCCCTTTCGTCAAGGGGTTGGACGGACCGAACCAGCCTACGCCAGGCGTTTTGGGCGGCCGACCTCAGGCCGCGCCCGCACGTCGGCGATCAGGTCGCGCCCTGCCCGCGGTCACGCCGAATACGCCCCGATCAGCAGCCCCACGAACGCCCCGCCGATCAGGAACGGCCCGAACGGGATCGCCGTCCTGCGCCCGGCCCTGCGCAGGAGGACCAGCCCCCAGCCGTACAGCGCCCCGAACAGGAACCCGGCGAACGTGCCGAGCATGACGGTCGACCAGCCGTACCACCCCAGCACCGCCCCCGCCCCCAGCGCCAGCTTCACATCGCCGAAGCCCATGCCGCCGGGGTTGATCATGTACAGCACGTAGTAGCCGGCGCCGAGCGCGAGCGTGGCCCACAGGGCGGTGGGCCAGTCACCGGCGTGCTCGGGGACGAGGGCGACCAGGCCGAGCAGGGCGAGCGCGGCGACGGCCAGCGTGAGGGTCAAGGGGTTGGGCAGCCGCCGTACCCGGAAGTCGACGACCGTGAGCAGTACGCCGATGGGCGCCAGCAACAGCCAGACGCCCAGCTCGGGCCGGGTGTCCGTGGCGGCGGCGAGGGCGGCGCAGACGAGAGCGGTGACGGCGGCGAGCATCGGGGCGCCGGGGCCGTACGGCGGCATGCCGGTCCCGCACTGCCCGCACCGGGCCCGCCCGAGCCACCCGCCGAACCGTCCGCCGATCGCGTGCCCACCCGGACACGCCTCCCGCCACCCCTCCCCCTCCGGGACGGAGAACCGATAGGCGGCCTTCGGCAGCAACGCCCCCGCCCCCGCGCCCCAGAGCGCGGCGATGAGGACCAGCAGCGCGGTACTCATCCGGCCGTACTACAACTCGCTGTGCTCATGAACGTGGCACCGTATCAGCCCCATACACGCCTCCCGACAGGCCTGCCAACAGGCCTCCCAACAGGCTTTCAAGGCATACCGGACCCCTCCTTGATCCGTTTCGCACCAGCGAAGCCGCGCTCAGTAGAGTGCCGGGGTACAGCAGTTGGGCGCGACACGGGGGACGGCAGCAGTGCGTACGGGCAGGGCATACGGCATACGCGGAAACGGCCTGGGCGGAACCCGGCGCGTCCTTCTCCTCCTCTGCGCCCTGGCCGCCCTGTTCGCAACCGCCACCACTCCGGCCCGGGCGGCGACCGACAGCACCGCCCAGGCCGCCCATCTCGCGGACCACCTGCGCAAGAACCCGGTCTACGTCACCGACCAACTCCCCCGCGAGGTCCCGCAGTCCACGGCCCGCGCCTTCGCCGAGGTGGCCGAGCGCACCGGCGTACCGACGTACGTCATCGTCCTCCCGGGCCTCAGCGCCACGGACCCGGGCCTGCTCGACGCGGTCCACGAGCGACTCGGCCGGGACGGGCTGTACGTGCTCATCGACGAGTCGCAGGTGGCGGATGCCGTGGCGCACGGGGTCGATGTCCCGGCGGACGACGCCTGGACGGTCGCCCTCTACGAAGTCCCCTACGACGCGGGCCCGTTGCGCCGCTTCGAGCGTTTCGCCGAGGTCGTCGCGCAGGGCGACGAGAAGGCCGCCGCGGCCCGGGCGGAGGCGGCGCGGGCGAAGTACGACGCCGGCGAGGAGCCCGCGGGCCTGTACATCGGGCCGTCCGACCGCAGCGACCAGTCGTCCCTCACCGGGGTCCTGCTCACCGGCGTACCGCTGCTGATCCTGCTGCTCGTTCCGTACGTACGACGCTGGTGGCTCCGCCTCCCGAAGGCCGCCGGGACCAAGGCAGACGCCCGGCGGAAGGAGGTCAAGGCGAGCCGTGTCCTGCGCTGGACCCTGCCGTTCCTGGCCCTCGCCTGCGCCGTCGCGATCGCCGTGACCGCCCCTCTCGTCTTCGACGAGACCAGGTCGAGCTGGTCTCCCAGGCCCAGGGCGATCGAACTCAACGCCCGCCTCGACCGGGTGGCGGAGGGCCTGGCGCAGGACCCGGTGTACGCGGACCCGGAGACCCCGCGGGTGCTGGACTCCGCGCAGTCGGCCCGCCTCCACGAGCGCATCCGCGCGTTCGCACGCTCGCAGGACGGCGGCCCGGTCTTCGTCGCGCTCGTCCCGCAGCTGACGGAGGACGAGTCGGGCGGCGACGAGGAGGCGTTCGCCGCGGCGATCCACGACAAGCTGGGCGAGGACGGGGTGTACGTCGTCGCCGACCCGGCGAGCGGCTACATCAATGTCTTCAACCACGGCCTGCGGCTGGACGGTTACAGCCTCCTCTACGACCTGCCGGAATCCCTCACCTACGGCGACGACAAGGCGGACGAGGCCGAGGACCACTTCCTCGGGGAACGCCTCAACGCCCTGATGACCATCCTCGACAAGACCCCGCGCACGGACGAACCCAACTCCCCCGGCGACACGTACCCGGTGACGGACCCCGTCACCGAGGACGAACTGCCGCCGCTCTTCGGCACCGACTTCTGGCCGGGCCTGTTGCTGGGCGTGCCGGCGGCCGGGCTGGCCTTCGGGCTGGCGGCCGGCCTGCTGGGGATCGTCGGCCGGGTGCTGCGGCGCCGGATTCCGGAGCCACGGCGGGCGTAGACCGGGCAGTTGAAGGGCCCCGCCGCTAGTCGGCCTTCGACAACCGAGCCTCGGGCTTCCCCTCCGCGTCGCTCTCCGAGCGGTACACCAGGTCCTCGCCCGCCGGCGTGATCCGGACGGTGTGCGGTGCCGGGTTGCAGCCGCCGTGGTTGGTCTTCCTGCCCACGGCCGTCACGACGAGCTCCTTCGCCGTCACCTTCTTCAGGGTCAGTACGTCGGCGCAGACGAGGCCGAGCACGTCCGTCTGCCGGAGGGTGCCCAACTCCTCGCCCACGTCGGCCTTGCGCACGGTGAGCCGGTACGTGCCCGCCGGGAGCGCACCGTCCAGGGCGGTGGCCCGGCCCTCCCAGGTGCCGAGGTAGCGGGCGGGCACGGAACCCTCGAACGAGGTGTCGGCGCCCGCGCCCGGCGACTGGGACGAGACGGCGCCGGAACCCGTGTCGGTGTCCTGATCCCCGCCCGGCAGCAGCTCGAACACGAACACCGACCCCACGGTCACCGCGGCCAGCGCCCCCGCCACCGCGAGCGCCACGGTGCAGCTCACCCGCCGCCCGCGGCCTCCCTCCCCCGGCGTCGAGTCCGCCGCGACGGAGAGGGAGTACTTGCCGGGACCGTGGCCGGACGGCGGGGCGGTGTCCGGGAGCGGCGGGGCGGTGTCGTGGGAAGGCGGGGCGTCGCGCGGTTCGGGGACGACGACGGGTGCGTCAGCCGCAGCCACCGGCACGGACACCGCCCCCGACGCAGCCGCCCCCGGCATCACCGGCGGCGGCCCGAACTCCCCGCCTGCCGGCTGCCGGCCGAATCCGACCGGCCCCGACAGGACGTCCTGTCCCGTCTCCAGGTTCAGCAGCCGTACGGCGCTGCGACTGACCTGCTCGACCAGCGCCCCCGGCAGCCACCCGCCCGACACCAGCCGCGCCGCCCCGTCCGGAGCCAGTCGCCGCGCCACCTCGCCCGGCGTGGGCCGCGCACCCGGCTCCTTGGCCAGGCAGGCCTCCACCAGTTCCCGCAACTCACCGGCCAGGGCGTCGAGTTCGGGCTCCTCGTGCACGACCTTGTACAGCAGCGCCGCCGACGAGTCCCCGCGAAACGGCGGCTCCCCGGTGGCCGCGTACGCCAGCACCGCGCCCAGCGAGAAGACGTCGGCGGCCCCGGTGATCCCCTTGCCCAGGATCTGCTCGGGCGACATGTAGCCGGGCGAGCCGACGGAGACGCCGGTCGATGTCAGGGACGCCGTACCGTCCGTGGCCCGCGCGATGCCGAAGTCGATCAGGAGGGGGCCGTCCAGCGTCAGCAGCACGTTCGACGGCTTCACGTCCCGGTGTACCAGCCCCAGCTCGTGCACCGCCGCCAGCGCCTCGGCCAGTCCGGCGCCCAGCGCGCGTACGGTGTGCGACGGCATCGGACCGCCCGACTCCGTCACCGCCGTAGCCAGCGACGGGCCCGCCGCATACGCCGTGGCCACCCACGGCACGGCGGCCTCGGGATCCGCGTCCAGCACGGGCGCCGTCCAGGCACCGCCCACCCGGCGCGCCGCCGCCACCTCCCGGCGAAAGCGCGCCCGGAACTCCTCGTCGAGGGCGAAGTGCGGGTGAACGATCTTCACGGCGACCGTCCGGCCGCCCGCGCTTCGGCCCAGGTACACCCGCCCCATCCCGCCGGAACCGAGCCGGCCCAGCAGCCGGTACGGCCCGACGACGGACGGCTCGTCGACTCCGAGCGGCTGCATGGCGTCCACCCCTCCCCCGTAGGACTCCCCAGCAGGTTAGTGCGGAACCGGCGCGCCCCACCCGCTGCGGCCGAAGCAGACCTCTACGGCTGAAGCAGATCCACCTTCACGTCCGCCGGGAATCCCGTGGTCGGCCCCACCCGCCGGGCGAACTCCGCGACCGCCGCCAGCTGCGGGCCGCCGAAGCGGAAGTCGAGGGTCGTGAAGTACCGCTCCAGGATCCGCTCGTCGAAGGCCTCCCAGCGGGCCGCCTGCTCGGCGACCTTGCCGACCTCGTCCAGAGAGAGGTTGCGGGAGGCCAGGAAGGCCTCGTGGACCTTGCGGGTGATGACCGGCTCGCGCTCCAGGTAGTCCCGGCGCGCCGCCCAGACCGCGAAGACGAAGGGCAGGCCGGTCCACTCCTTCCAGAGCGCGCCGAGGTCGTGCACCTGAAGGCCGTAGCGCGGGCCGTCGAGGAGGTTGGCCCGCAGCGCCGCGTCCCCGATGAGTACGGCCGCCTCCGCCTCCTGCATCATCAGGCTGAGGTCGGGCGGGCACGTGTAGTAGTCGGGCCGTACGCCGTAGCGCTCGGCGAGCAGGAGCTGGGCCAGGCGGACCGACGTGCGCGAGGTGGAGCCGAGGGCGACGCGGGCGCCGTCCAGCTCGTCCAGCGGGACCTGCGAGACGATCACGCAGGACATCACCGGGCCGTCGCAGCCGACCGCGATGTCGGGGAAGGCGACCAGGTCGTCGGCGTTGCGCAGGAACTCGACGAGGGTGATCGGCCCGATGTCGAGGTCTCCCCGCACCAGCTGCTCGCTGAGCTTCTCCGGGGTGTCCTTGGTCAGCTCGAAGTCGAGGAGCGTGCCCGTTCTCGCGAGCCCCCAGTACAGGGGCAGGCAGTTGAGGAACTGGATGTGGCCTACGCGTGGCCGGGTGCGAGAATTGTCCACATCGCGAGGCTAGACCCTATGAGGTACCGTGCAGGCTTCAGGGTCGCGCCCAGGTGACTCACCCGCCCCGTCAACCCCGACACGCGCCCTTCAAACGTCCGAGTGACGTGATCTTGACCTCTATTGCTTTCGGCTGCCCGCGTGCTAGGCTCGCCGCAAGTTGCAGTTTGGTTTCCCTTGCAGTACAGAGCCTGCGGAGCATGTGACCGCGGGCTCTCGTCGTTTTCAGACGTATGCAGTTGTGCGGCATCTTGTTTTCACACTTGCAGGGTTCTGGAGCAGGGCAACCCTTTGGGCCCAAGGAGGGCTTATGGCTACCGGAACCGTGAAGTGGTTCAACGCCGAAAAGGGCTTTGGCTTCATCGCCCAGGAAGGCGGCGGCCCCGACGTCTTCGTTCACTACTCCGCCATCAACGCGAGCGGCTTCCGTTCGCTGGAGGAGAACCAGCAGGTCTCCTTCGACGTGACGCAGGGCCCGAAGGGTCCGCAGGCGGAGAACGTCACCCCCGTCTGATCCGAGGGATGCCCCTCTGAAGACGTCTGAGAGCAGTACCCAAGGAGCCCCTCGCCATCCGGCGCAGGGGCTCCTGCCTTATTCCCGCCGCCTCATCCCGCGGCCTCATTCATGCCGCCTCATACGTGCTGCATGACCAGCACGAACGTCGTCCCGGGCGTCAGCGCCTCGTACGAGTGCGGGACATCCCCGCGATACGACATGTAGTCGCCGGGCCCCAGGTCGGCCTCTTCGCCCCGCGGCCCCGCCTTCACCCGCCCCGTGCTGACGATCAGATGCTCCACGGACCCCGGGATGTGCGGCTCCGACTCCCGGGCCGGGCCCGGTTCCGCGCGCAGGTGGTAGATGTCGCGCCGGGCGCCGGGCGGGCTGGCGGAGAGCAGCGTGGCCACGTAGTCCGCCCGCTCGGACGCGACCGTGGGGCCCTCGCCCGCCCGGATCACCTGGACCGCCGGAGTCGGCGGCTCCACCAGTGCGCTGAAGGGCACCCCCAGCGCCACCCCCAGCGCCCACAGCGTCTCCACGCTGGGGTTCCCGCTGCCCGCCTCCAGCTGGGACAGCGTGGACTTCGCGATCCCGGCCCGTTTGGCCAGCTCGGACAGTGACAGCCCGGCCCGGGTGCGCTCGCGCCGCAGGGCGGCGGCGATCCAGGTGAGGGGCTCGCTCATGCGGTTCACTTCCCGTCGTTCGCTCTGCCGGTACGTTCGTTCGCCTTGACGAACAGCGGCCGCTTGTTCATTCTGGAAAACATGCGTTCGCTACTCCGAACACCCATGATGGCACCTCTGCTGAGGCCGCTGAGACCTCTGGCGACCCCCCTGATGGCACCTCTGGTGCGCGACAGCGCACTCGTCTGGCTCGCGAGCGGGGTCGTCGGCGTCTCCTTCGGCGCGATCTCGGTGGCCGGCGGGCTGCCGGTGTGGGTTCCGGTGCTGATGTCGCTGGTGGTGTACGCGGGGTCGGCGCAGTTCAGTGCGGTCGGTGTGCTGCTGGCCGGGGGCGGGCCGTTCGCGGCGGCGGCCACGGGGCTGCTGCTCAACACACGTACGGCGGCTTTCAGCCTGGCTGTGGCGGACGTCATCGGCCGGGGCCGCCTCGCCCGCTTCCTGGGCGCCCACCTCGTGACCGACGAGACGGTGGCCTTCGCCCTCGCCCAGCCGGATCCGGCACGGCGGCGGGCCGCCTTCTGGATCTCCGGGCTCGGCCTGTTCGCCGTGTGGAACCTCGGCGTCCTGGCCGGAGGCCTGGCCGGCGGCGCGCTGGGCGACACCGGCACCTACGGCCTGGACGCCGCCTTCCCCGCCGTCCTCGTCGCCCTGGTGCTGCCCGCCCTGCGCGAGGGTCCGGCCGTCCGGCGGTCCGCGCTGCTCGGCGCGGGGCTGGCGCTGGCGGTGACGCCGGCCGTCCCGGCGGGGGTGCCGGTCCTGGTGGCGCTGGCGGGGCTCGCCGTCCACGGACGCGGCGGCGGGAGGCGTACGGCATGAGCGCGACGGTGGCCATGATCCTGACGCTGGCGGTCGGGACGTACGCCTTCCGGCTGGCCGGACCGGTGCTCCACGGGCGCGTCGAGCTCTCGCCGCGGGTCCAGGAGTTGCTGTCGGCGGGCGCGATCGTCCTGCTGGTGGCCCTGCTGGCCACGGGGGCGCTGACCGAGGGCGGCGGCTTCGCGGGGTGGGCACGGCCCGCCGGGGTGCTGGCCGGTGGCGTACTGGCGTGGCGGCGGGCGCCGTTCCCGGTGGTGGTGCTGGGGGCGGCCGGGGTCACGGCGGTGCTGCGGGCGGTCGGGGTGGCCTGAGCAGCCCCCGACGGGAGCGGACCGGGTACGGCCGTCGGCCTCGCATGCGCTGTCGGCCGGATCCCGACGGGTGAGGAGCAGGACGGGGCCGAGTGGACGGCCGCCTTCGATAGGGTCCCCGGCCATGACCGACTCCGACTTCCTGACCACCACCCGCACCTTCTACGACGCCATCGCCGAGGACTACGCGGAGCTCTTCCGCGACGAGCTCGTGAACAGGCCCCTGGAACGGGCCGTGCTGGCCGTCTTCGCCGAACTCGTCGAGGGGGACGGCCCGGTGGCCGACCTGGGGTGCGGTCCCGGTCGGACGACCGCCCGCCTCGCTTCCCTGGGTCTGAACGTGTTCGGGCTCGACCTGTCGGAGTCGATGCTCGCGATCGCCCGGCGCGAGAACCCGGGGCTGCGCTTCGAGCAGGGTTCGATGCTGGAGCTGGACATCCCGGACGGCGCACTGGCCGGTGCGCTGTCCTTCTACTCGTCCATCCACACTCCCCTGGACCAGCTCCCGGCCCTCTTCGCCGAGTTCCACCGCGTGCTGGCCCCCGGCGCGCCCCTGCTGGTCGCCTTCCAGGCCGGCGACGAACACCGGCACCACGACCGGCCCTTCGGCCATCCGGTCTCGCTCACCTTCCGGCGCCGCCGCCCGGAACACATCGCCGACCTGCTGACGGCGGCCGGCTTCGCCCTCGTGTCCCGGACGGTGCGCGAACCGGACCCGGCGCTCGACGAGGTCTCCCCGCAGGCGTTCCTGATCGCCCGCAAGCCCGCGTGCCCCGCGCCTGACCGCCGTCCGACCCCCGCCTAGAGGTTCCCGGCGATGTCCCTCGCCGCGATGTACCCGAACGTCATCGCCGGACCGATCGTCGAGCCCGCGCCCGCGTAACTGTGGCCCATGACCGCCGCGCTCGCGTTGCCGGCGGCGTACAGGCCCCGGATCACCGAGCCGTCCTCGCGCAGGACGCGGGCGCGGGCGTCCGTGAGGAGGCCGCCCTTCGTGCCCAGGTCGCCCGGGACGATCCGGAAGGCGTAGTAGGGCGGCAGCCAGAGCGGCGCCAGGCAGGAGTCGGGGAGGACCGACGGGTCCGTGTAGTAGTGGTCGTAGGCGCTGTCACCCCGGTGGAAGTCGGGGTCCTCGCCGCGCAGCGCCTGGGAGTTGAAGCGGTCCACCGTCGTCCGCAGGGCCGTCGCCGGGACGCCGATCGAGGTGGCGAGCGCGTCCAGGGTCCAGGCCTTGTGCGCGGCACCCGAGTCGTACCAAGCGGCGGGGAGGGGCAGGGCCGGCAGGACGTCCTTGAAGAGGTACCGGTTGCGGTAGTTCTGGTCGACGATCAGCCAGGACGGGATGGCGGGGCTCGTGTCGTGGACGTCGTACATGGTGTGGACGACATCGCTGTAAGGAGCGGCCTCGTTGACGAACCGGGCACCGGCCGCATTGATCAACAGGCCGCCGGGAAGGGTGCGTTCGGCGAGGCAGAAGTACGGCTGGCCGGGGAGCGGGATCGCCGGGCCCCACCAGGCGTCATCCATGAGGCCGAGGGCGGCGCCGAGCCGTGCGCCCGCCTGGATGCCGTCGCCGGTGTTCTCCTTCGCGCCCACCGTCCAGTCCGTGCCGATGGGCGCGCGCTGGTAGCGCTCGCGCATCGCCGCGTTGTGCTCGAAGCCGCCCGAGCCGACGATCACACCCCGGCGGGCGCGGACCAGGGCGGGGGCGCCGTCCCGGGTGACGACCGCTCCGGCCACGGCGCCGCTCTCGACGTACAGGTCGGTGAGCGGTGTGCCGAGCCACACCGGCACTCCGGCCGACCGCAGCCCGAGGCGCAGGCCTGCCGCCAGCGACTGCCCCATGGTCAGCGGCTTCTCCCCGCGCAGGGCGGCAGCCGTACCGCGCGCGAGACACTCCGCCGCCACGGCCGCCCCCTTGGCGTTCACCGCGGCCAGGGCCAGCCACTTGTAGTCGGCGCTGAAGACGACCATGCCGGCGGGCACGTCCATGTACGGCGGGTTCAGCCGGGCGAGTTCGGCGCCGAGCAGGTTGCCGTCGAGCTGGTCGGGCTCGACGGAGCGGCCGTTGGGGAGGCCGCCCGGCAGCTCGGGGTAGTAGTCGCTGTACCCCTCCATCCAGCGGAACCGGAGCGGACTGCCGGCCATGACGAAGGAGAGCATCGCCGGACCGTGGGCGAGGAAGGCCCGCTGCCGCTCGACGGGGACGTCCGCGCCGACCACGGCGGCGAGGTAGGCCGCGGCCTTCGCGGGGGTGTCCGGGACGCCGGCCGCCAGGATCACCGCGTTGTTGGGAATCCAGATCCCGGCCCCGGACCGGGCGGCGGACCCGCCGAAGGTGGGCGCCTTTTCCAGCACCACACAGCTCAGGCCCTGCTTGGCGGCGGTCAGGGCGGCGGTCATGCCGGCGGCTCCGGAGCCGATGACGACGACGTCGTAGGTGCCGAGGAGGGGTAAGTCGGCGGCGTGGACGCTCGGTTGGGACGCACCCACGACGCCGAAGGCCGCCGCGGCGGTGCCCACGGAGAGCACGCGTCTTCGTGAGGGGTGCGCGTCAGTGGTCATGATTGCCGCTCCCGCCTGGACCCAGCCCATCGACCAGCTCTGACGTTGTGTCAGAAATGCGAATGTGGCGCGACCGTCCCGTGAAGTCAAGGGTCAGGCAGTCCTGCCAGGCCGACCGGCTCAACAACGGTCGGAAGCGGCTGAACAAGGCGAACAGGTCAGCGCCGTACTGTTCCCGGAACCTCGGATCATGGTCGGCGAGGTCGAGCTCGTTGGCGGCGGTGAGCTCGGCGAAGTCGCGGCGCAGACGCACGTCCGCTCGACGGGAGCGGCCGGTGAAGCGATCACGGAGGCCGGAGCGCCGGTCCGTGAGGGCCGGATACGTGGACTCGCGGTCGCAGGCGCCGTAGAAGTACACGATCGACTCCGCCTCCGCACCGATCACTTCCACCAGCTCGCCCCGGCGGTCGAGGCTCAGCAGGGCCTTCGGGAACCCGTCGGTGCCGTAGAACGCGTGGCACAGACCGGCGAGCCGGAGGGCCGGCCGGGCGTTCCAGGTGGCGAGGCGGGTGTGCACTCGGTTCAGGTGCGCGAGGAGGGTGCCTCCGGGGTGCGGGATGGTCGCGGCGCCGAGATCCTCCAGCAAGGACTCGGCTCGATCGGCGGGAGTCGACACGTGCTGTCCTTTCGGCGCTTGCGGTCGTCTTGGGTCGGCACCCGCTCCCTCCCCCGCACCGGTCCGGACTCCGGCGAGGGTGTGGAGCGGGTTGCCGCCCGGGCCCGTTCAGGATCGTCGTACATCGGGCAAAGTCCAGTCAATCCTTGGGATTTGTCGCTGTACCCAAGCATTAACTTGGGGGTCATGACCCTCGATGATCTGCGCGTGTTCGTGGCCGTGTGCCGGGCCGGGAGCCTCAGTTCGGTGGCCCGGGAGCTGGGATGCACCCAGTCCGCGGTGAGTCAGCACGTCAAGCGGCTGGAGCGGGAGACCGGGGTCGCGCTGCTGGAGCGGCAGCCCCGGGGGGTCGTGCCGACGCAGGCGGGGCGGGTGCTGGAGGCGGCCGCCGCCGAGGGCATCTCCGGGCTGGATCTGGCGGTACGGCAGCTGCGGGACCTCGTCGACGGGGAGAGCGGGTACGTGCGGGTGGCGACGGGGGCGACGACCGTACGGCACTTCATGTCGGAGGCGGTCGTCGCGTACCGGCGGCTGCACCCCAAGGTCAACCTGGAGTTCCGTACGGTGAGTTCGGGGCGCGGCAGCTTCGACGCGCTGGCCGACGGCACGCTCGACCTGGCCTGGATCACCCTGGGACCGCCGGTGCGCGGCATCGAGCAGCGGCCGGTGGTGGAGCTGCCGTGGGTGCTGGCGGTACGGGCCGGCGATCCGCTCGCCGAGCGGCGTCACGTCGATGTCGGCGCCGACCTTCGGGACGTACGGCTGATCCGGCTGCCGCCGAACTCCGCCTCGGCAGCTCATCTGGAGGCCGCCTGCGCGGAGTTGGGCGTCCGGCTCGCGCATGACACGAGTGTCGCCGACTGGGACACGGCACTGCTGCTGGCCGAGCTGGGGGTCGGGCGGGCGGTGGTGCCCGCACTGCCCGGACTGCCCGTGCCCGGCGACAGCCACGGTGACGACAGCCGCGCTCTGCGTCTCATCCCCCTGCCCGCCCTGCGGCCCCTGCCCGTCGGCTGGGCCGTACGCCGCTGGGACGCGCTCAGCCCGCCGGCCCGGGCGTTCGCGGACCTGGTGGAGGGCTACCGCCGGGGCAACGGCTAGGGCCTGTCCGGCGGATCAGGCCGGCTTCAAGGAAGGGCACCTCATCAGCGCAGGTGAGCGGGGCCTGGTGCGTCCAGCTGCAAGGCGGAGGAGGGCGCCGACGCGGAGCGTCGGCAACCGACGACAACGCCGCAGATGGGCGTGCCAGGCCCCGCGACGCCGGCATGATCCGCCGGACAGGCCCTAGTTCAGGCCGATCGCCGCGCAGTCCGCCGCGTACTCAGTGGTGCAGATCTGCTTGACGGTGTAGACGCCGTCCCGGACCACCGTGTCCTTGATGTTGTCCTTCGTGACGGCGACCACCGGCACCAGCTGGGCCGGGATGTTCTCCTGTGTCGGGCTGTCGACCGAGTCCTGGGTCAGCGCGTCGAACTCGATGTCCTTGCCCTGGACCTTGAACACGGCCATCTGCGCGGCGTTGGTCGCCTCCTCCGCGAACGGCTTGTACACGGTCATGAACTGCTCGCCCGCGACGATCCGCTGCACCGCGTCCAGATTCGCGTCCTGCCCGGTCACCGGCGGGATCTTGGTGGCGCCCGCCTCCTTCAGCGCTTCGATGACGGGGCCCGCCAGGCCGTCGCTCGCCGCGTAGACGGCGGCGATGTCGGCCAGCCCGACGGCCTTGATCGCCTTCTCCATGTTCGCCTTGGCGACCTCCGGCGACCACTTGTCGGTGTCGTACTGCTTGACGATGTTCACCTCGCCCTCGAGCTCGTCGAGGGCTCCCTGCTTGAACCGCGCCGTGTTCGGGTCCTCGGGGTCGCCGTTCATCATGACGACCTTGTCGGCGGCGGCCTTCGAGCCGAGTTCCTGGATCAGCGAGCGGCCCTGCACCTCGCCGACGAGCTCGTTGTCGTGCGAGACGTACGCGTCGATCGGTCCCTCGGCGAGCCGGTCGTAGGCGATGACGGGAATGCCCGCGTCCTTGGCCTTCTGCACGTCCGACGCGATGGCCTTCGCGTCCAGCGCGTCCACCAGGATCACGTCCACCCGGTCGTCGATCATCTGCTGGAACTGCTCGCTCTGCTTGTCCGGGCTCGCCTCGGCGTTGGCGTAGGCGACCTTGCCCTTGCCGTCGGTGAGGACGCCGACCTCCTTCTTGATGAGGGGGTAGTCGAACTTCTCGAAGCGGGCCGTCTCCTTGTCCGGCAGGAGGAGACCCACCGTGATGTCGTCGCCCTTCTCGGGAGACGCGGAGCTGTCACCGCCCCCGAGACCGTCGATGACACCGCAGGCGGTGAGCGAAAGGGCCGAGAGGGACGCGGCGATGACGGTGCCTATACGGCGTACGGGCGCGGTGTGGGGGGTACGAGCGTTCACTACTGGTGCCTTCCGAGCCGATGAGCGGCGTTTCTACCCGGGTGGCGGTAGCCAACGCGGAGATGCCATGTCACGTCAAGCAGTTGTCGTAACGAGACGGCAACCGTTTACCGTTCACCACCGCCAATGCCGGCTCCTCCCGGGCCGGCTCACCGCGCCCTCGTAAGGGTGAATGCCCGAACGGCCGTACCAGCACGCCGTACGGTCTCGCGCTGTCACCGAGTCCCGGAGAGCCGGGACCCAGAGAAGGGAGCCACCATGGCAACCGCCTCCCGTGCGGCGCTGACCGTCGAGGTCATGGAGATGCTGGCCCATTTCGACCCCCGGCTGTGGGAACTCATCGACGGGGACGTCCCGCCCCACCCCATCCACGACGAGGGCATCGGCCTCGGCATCGGCCTGCGTTCGGGGGCCGGTGACGAGGTGCGCCTCAATCCGCAGCCGCTGCCGCCCCGTAACGGCCTGCTGCACGCCGTGCGGGACATGTCGGCCTCGGTGGCGGAGGCGACCATCGCCGCCAGTCTGGCGGGGCGCAAGCCCGCCGAGGTCCTGCGGGAGGTCGGGGACGACATCTGCCCCGAGCCGCCGAAGGTGCCCTGGCCGAAGAAGTGGCCCATGCCCGTGCGGCTGCGGCAGCAGATCCTCGCCGACCCGCAGCGCGTCTCCCCCGCCATCCAGGCCACAGCCGCCCTGGTCTTCCAGTCCTACGCCCAGCGCACGACGGACAAGTCCCTGAGCGGCGCCTTCACGGACCTGGCCGACCGGCTGCTGGAGCGGGCGCTGAAGACCGCGAACCACTCGGGCTGAGCCGGAGCCCGCAGGCGGGCCGCACGGCGAGCGGGCTCAGCCGTGCTGTCCGATGCGGTCGACCACCTGGATGTCCTGCAGGGTCCTGGTCTCCCAGTACCAGCCGCTCTGCACCCAGTCGTCCTTGCCCACCTTCTTCGGAACGCTCCCCTTGGTGCGCAGACCCAAGTAGTCGTACGTCCGGCGGTCGAAGAGGAAGGTCCAGTCCAGCTCGGGGTACGAGACACCGACCGCGCTGCGGCCGTCGACGTCCACGTCGTCGTAGTCCAGGCGGATCCGGGGCAGCTTCGACAGCGCCTCGAAGGCGGCGGCCTGCAGGCCGGGGGGCATCACACGGGGGCCCATCATCAGCATGCAGCCCTCCATGAACGCATGCCTGTCGGCCTCGGGTGACACCTTCTGGCCGAACCTGAACTGGTCCAGGAGCCTGTCGGGGTCCGTCGGCAGCTTCTGGAGCTTGGAGTAGACGGTGGGAGGCCACCGCACCTCGTGCTCGCCGAGCGGAGGATCGTGGTGGACCTTTCCGTACTCCTCCCGCAGGGAGGGCTTGGAGCCGTCCACCGACATCCAGCTCTCGTCGGTCCACGTTCTGGTCCTGCCGCCCTTCAGCGGCGTCCGCGTGATGTAGGTCTTGGTGTAGAAGTACTGGTCATCGCGCGGCACGGGCAGATCGCCGCCCTGGGCGCGGGTCCGCTCGGCGGCCCTGCGCAGCACCTCCGTCGCGCTGACCGTGCGCAGACGAGGCGTGCTGTCGTCCTCGTCGCCGCGTGCCACGACGACGGTGACGCCCACGGCCGCCGCGCTCAGCCCGGCGAGCGAGGCACGGAACATGAGGCGTCGGCTCAGCGCACGGCCCCGGAACGCGATGCCGCGGGACTCCTCGTCGATGGCGGTCCGCAGGCGGGCTCGGGCGGCGGCGCGGGCCTGGTCGGAAAGCCCGTCCGGGGCGGCTTCCCATGCACGCACCCTCGTCAGT
Organism: Streptomyces sp. NPDC093591; assembly: GCF_044764885.1. Taxonomy (NCBI): domain Bacteria; kingdom Bacillati; phylum Actinomycetota; class Actinomycetes; order Kitasatosporales; family Streptomycetaceae; genus Streptomyces; species Streptomyces sp. NPDC093591. Next base: position 112,620 of record NZ_JBIWIY010000015.1, on the reverse strand, counting down.
TCATCCATGGTCGGTCTCCTTCTGAGGTGCGGTCGAGGGGGTGCGGTCCGGTCCGCCCAGGGCCCGCCGCAGCCTGGTGCGGGCTCTGTGCAGACGGGAGCGCACCGTGCCGACGGGTACGCCCAGGGCCTGCGCCGCCTCCTCGTAGTCGAGGTCTCCCCAGGCGATGACGAACAGCACGTCCCGGTACCGGGCGGGCAGTTCGGCGAGCGCGCCGGCCAACGCCCCGTGGCTCCCCCCGGCGCCGAGCTTCTCGGTGACCGTCTGCTCGGGGCCGCTGTCCTGCCGGCCCGGAGGCAGCGCCGCCACGCGGGACAGTGCCCGCAGCCGGCGGGCCTCCTCTCTGCGGTGCCGGCCGATCAGGTTGGTGGCGATGCCGTACAGCCAGGGCCGGGCGTGCGCGTGCGACAGGTCGTAGCGGCGACGCCGCTGAAAGGCGATCACGAACGTCTCCGCCATCAGGTCGTCGGCTGTGTCGGAGCCCAGACGTCGTGCGATGTAGCGGTGGATGTCGTCGGCGTAGCGGTCGAAGATCACGGCGAACGTGTCGGGCGTCTCCCAGGACCGTTCGATGACCGAGCCGTCGGAGCCGTCGATCGTGCCCCCTGCCCTGGCGAAGGCGGCGCCCGTGCCCGGCAGGACGGTCACCTCTCACCTCTGTGGTTCATGTCGTATCCCTCGAAAGCCGTGTCGTGGTCTCCCACTGTTCGCTCACACGAGCCGTCGAGTTCCAACCGGTGAAGTGACCTGCCTCACATGCGGGTTGAGGAGTGCGGAGTACGCCCGACTAGGTGGCGTACAACCCCTCCACCTCCGCCGCGAAGTCGCGCAGGACCGCCTCCCGCCGCAGCTTCATCGACGGTGTCAGATGGCCGTCCATCTCCGTGAAGTCGGTCGGCAGGATCGCGAAGCGGCGGATGGACTCCGGGCGGGAGACCAGTTTGTTGGCCTCGTCCACGGCGCGCTGCAGGATCGCCCGCAACTCGTCGTCGCCGACGAGGAGTTCGGCGGGGACCGGGTGCTTGCCGTTCATCCGGCGCCAGTGGGTGACGCCGTCCATGTCCAGGGTGATCAGGGCGGAGACGTAAGGGCGGCGGTCGCCCAGGACGATGCACTGGGAGATGAGGGGGTGCGAGCGCAGCCAGTTCTCCAGGGGCGCGGGGGCCACGCTCTTGCCGCCGGCCGTGATCAGCAGTTCCTTCTTGCGGCCGGTGATCGTGAGATAGCCCTCGTCGTCCAGGGCGCCGATGTCCCCCGTGGCCAGCCAGCCGTCCGCCGCGGCCGGGACCACGCCGCCCGCCGCCGGGTCCCAGTAGCCGCGCAGCACCTGGTCGCCGGAGATGAGTATCTCGCCGTCGGCGGCGATACGGATCCGGGTGCCGGGCAGGGGCCAGCCCACCGTGCCCAGGCGGGGCTTGAGGGGCGGCGTCACCGTCGAGGCGCCCGTGGTCTCCGTCAGTCCGTAGCCCTCGTAGATCTCGATGCCCGCACCGGCGTAGAAGGCGGCCAGACGGCGGCCGAGCGGTGAGCCGCCGCAGATCGCGTACTTCACGCGGCCGCCCATGGCGTTGCGGATACGGCGGTACACGAGGGGGTCGTAGAAGGCGCGGGCCGTTTTGAGCGTCGCGCTCGGGCCGCCGCCCGTGCCCGCGTGCCGGGCCTCCATCGCCTCCCCGTAGCGCTCGGCCACCGACGCCGCGCGATCGAAGGACGAGGCGCGGCCGCCCGTCTCGGCCTTGGCGCGGGCGCTGTTGAAGACCTTCTCCAGCATGTAGGGGATCGTCAGCAGACAGGTCGGGCGGAAGGCCGCCAGGTCCGGCAGCAGGTCCTCCGCCTTGAGGCTCGGGGCGTGGCCCAGGCGGACCCTGGCCCGGACGCAGGCCACCGCCACCATGCGTCCGAAGACGTGCGACATCGGCAGGAACAGCAACACCGACGCCTCCTCGCTCGTCCTCGTCTTGAAGATCGGGTAGAGGAGTTCGATCGCGTTGTCCACCTCGGCGAAGAAGTTGCCGTGGGTCAGCGCGCAGCCCTTGGGCCGGCCCGTCGTGCCCGAGGTGTAGACGAGCGTCGCCAGCGTGTCCGGCACCAGCATTCCGCGCCGCACGCCCACTTCGCCGTCCGGCTGCTGCCGGCCCAGCTCCGCCAGCCGCTCCACGTGCCCCTTCTCCATCACCCACATGTGGCGCAGATCGGGCACGCGGTCCAGTTCGGGGCCGAGGGCGGCCGCCTGGGCGGCGGTCTCGGTGATCAGGGCCACCGCACCCGAGTCCTGGAGGATCCAGCGGGTCTGGAAGACGGAGGACGTGGGGTAGACGGGAACCGTCACCAGGCCGGCCGCCCACGCTCCGAAGTCGAGGAGCGTCCACTCGTACCGCGTCCGCGCCATGACGGCGATCCGGTCCCCGGGCATCAGGCCCTCGGCGACGAGCCCCCTGGCCACCGCCTCCACCTGCTCGGCGAACTCGGCCGCCGTCACGTCCGCCCACTGCCCGTTCCCGTCCTTGCGGCTGAGGACCACCGCGTCGGGGACCGCGGCCGCGTTGTCGAAGGGCAGGTCCGCCAGCGACCCGTGGGTCACCGGCGGCGCGAACGGCGGTACGTACGCCTCCCGCACGACGCCGTCCAGCCGCCGCGTCTCGGGCTGCACCAGGGTGGGTCCGGGAGCGTCGTCGAAAGCGGCCGAGGGGGCGAAGGAGGGAAGCGGGGTGGACACGGGCGGCTCCTGCGGCGGGCGTGCAGCGACGAAACTGCTGGCTGCATGACGTACGTGCCTCGCGCACCGTGGCGTTCACCTGCCGAGGCCTGCGGAAAGGGTTACCGCTGGTTAGGCAGGCGATCGTACGGGGCCCGCGTGTGGGGGTTGTGCGGGTTCGGGGGTGGTCCCGGGCCGGGAATGTGCAACGTCGGGGGTTATGTGAGGGCCTCTCAGCTTCGTCTCACCTTTCCCTTACCTTCGCTCCAGGACAGCCGTCACACCCTGCCCTCCCGCCGCGCAGACCGAGATCAGCCCGCGACCCGAACCGCCCTTCTCCGCAAGCAACTTGGCCAGCGTCGCCACGATCCGCGCACCGGTCGCGGCGAAGGGGTGACCGGTGGCCAGGGACGAACCCGCCACGTTCAGCCGGGCACGGTCCACGGGGGCGAGCCCGCGCTTCTCCCACGCCGCCAGCGCGGCCAGCACCTGGGAGGCGAAGGCCTCGTGGATCTCCACGAAGTCGAAGTCGGCGAGGGTGAGTTCGGCCCGCTCCAGCATGCGGGGGACCGCGTACGCCGGGGCCATCAGCAGCCCGTCCTCGCCGCCCGCGACATCGCCCCGCACGAAGTCCACGGCCGCCGTCTCGTACGCGGTGAGATACGCCAGGGGCTCCAGCCCCCGCGCCCGCGCCCACTCCTCGCTCGCCAGCAGCACCACCGCAGCCCCGTCCGTGAGCGGCGTCGAATTGCCCGCCGTCATGGTCGGACCGGGCCGGTCGAGGCCGAACACCGGTTTCAGCGCGGCGAGTTTCTCCGGTGTCGAACCGGGCCGCAGGTTCTGGTCCCGGTCCAGCCCCCGGAACGGCACGACCAGGTCCTGGAAGAAGCCGCGTTCGTACGCCGCCGCCAGCCGCTGGTGACTCGCCGCCGCCAGCTCGTCCTGGGCCTCGCGGGAGATGCCCCGGGCGCGGGCGGTGACGGCGGCGTGCTCGCCCATGGAGAGATGTGTGCGGGGCTCGGCGTTGCGCGGGATGTCGGGGATCAGGTGGGACGGCCGAACGCCGGCCAGCGCCTTGAGCCGCCCGCCCGGGGACTTGGCCCGCCGGGCCGCCAGCAGGATGCGGCGCAGCGCGTCGTTGACGCCGAGGGGCGCGTCGCTGGCCGTGTCCGCGCCGCCCGCGATCGCCGACTCGGTCTGGCCGAGCGCGATCTTGTTGGCGGCGGCGATGACGGCCTGCAGGCCGGTGCCGCAGGCCTGCTGGATGTCGTACGCGGGGGTGCGCGCATCCAGCTTCGAGCCGAGGACGGTCTCGCGGGCGAGGTTGAAGTCCCTGCTGTGCTTGAGGACGGCCCCGGCGACCACCTCGCCCACCGCGCCCGGATCGCCGAGCCCGTACCGCTCGGTCAGGCCGTCGACCACGGCCGTGAGCATGTCCTGGTTGGAGGCGGTGGCGTACGGGCCGTCGGAGCGGGCGAACGGGATGCGGGTGCCGCCGATGATCGCGACGCGCCGGACCGCCGGTGGTTTCACGGGGCTCATCTCCACCCACTCCTCACGTCTACCACGCCTTACCTCGGGTAACCTTACTCCGGAGTCAGTACGGAGCGCACTGGGAGTGGACTGACATGGCCGACCGCTATCTGAGCTTCACGGGCACCGCACCCGGCCGCTTCCTCACCCGCCGCCTCGGGTTGCCGCAGCCCGCCGCGCTGAAACGCTGGTCACCTGAGCGGCCCGCGCTGGAGGCCGACGGGCTCCTCCTCACCGCGGGCAAGTCGGACCTCGACCTCGCCGGTGCGGGCCTCGGCCTGACGACCTCCGTCGAGAAGCCGACGGCCGTCCTGCTCGACGCGTCCGGCGTACGGGACGTCGACACGCTCGCCGAGGTGCACGCGGCCCTGCACCCCGTCGTACGGTCGGTCGCCGAGAGCGGCCGGGTCGTGGTGCTCGGGGCACCCCTCGACCCCGCCGACCATCACCAGGCGGCCGCCCAGCAGGCCCTGGAGGGCTTCACACGCTCGCTCGGCAAGGAGATCGGGCGGGGCCGGACGGTGAATCTCGTACGGCTGACGGACGCGCGTGCCGCCGAGTCGACCCTGCGGTTCCTCCTCTCCCCCAAGTCGGCGTACGTCAGTGGCCAGGTGATCGAGGTCGGTGCCTACGACGCGAGCGCGCCGCCCGCCGACCCCGACCGTCCCCTCACCGGCCGCACCGCCCTGGTCACCGGCGGCGCGCGCGGCATCGGCGAGGCGGTCGCCGAGACGCTGGCCAGGGACGGCGCCCGGGTCGTCGTACTCGACGTACCGCAGGCCGAACCGGACGCCCGGCGGGTGGCCGAACGGCTCGGCGGCACCGCCCTCGCGCTCGACATCACCGCCCCCGACGCGGGCGAGCGCATCGCGGCCGCGCTGCCCGACGGGCTGGACGTCCTGGTCCACAACGCCGGCATCACGCGCGACCGCCGGCTGGTCAACATGCCCGCCGAGCGCTGGAGTTCGGTGCTGGACGTCAATCTCGCGAGCGTGCTGCGCACGACGGACGCGCTGCTGGCGAGCGGGACGCTCAGGCGGGGCGGCCGGATCGTGGCGACGGCGTCGATCGCCGGGCTGGCGGGGAACGCCGGACAGACCAACTACGGGGCGAGCAAGGCGGGCATCGTCGGCCTGGTCCGCTCCCTCGCGCCGCGCGCGCTCGCCGAGCACGGGGTGACGGTCAACGCGGTGGCGCCCGGCTTCATCGAGACGAAGATGACCGCCGCGATCCCCCTGTTCATCCGTGAGGCGGGCCGGCGTATGAACTCCCTCGCGCAAGGAGGACTGCCGGCCGATGTCGCCGAGACGACCGCCTGGCTGGCCGATCCGGCGTCAGGCTCGGTCAACGGGCAGGTCGTCCGGGTCTGCGGCCAGAGCCTGCTGGGGGCCTGATGCAGACCACTCTGACCAGCTCCCCGGCCCTCGGCCCCCTCCTCGCGCGGGGCGCCCTCCTGTCCCCCTTCAAGCGGCCCCGCCCGGACGCCGACTACCCGCGCACCCGGCTCGAACTGCCCGGTGTGCGCATCGATCTGACGCGGCTCGCCGCGTACGAGCGGGTGTGCGGCTTCCCGACCGGCGACGACTCACTGCCGGTGACGTATCCGCATGTGCTGGGCTTCCCGCTGGCCATGCGGCTGATGAGCGGCCGGGACTTTCCGCTGCCGCTGCTGGGACTCGTCCATACGTCGATCGAGATCACCCGGCACACGGCGCTGACGGCCACCGGGGAGTACGAACTCGCCGTGTACGTCGACGGGTTGGCGCCCCACCGGCGGGGGACGGAGGCGGGCGTGGTCACTTCGGTGCGGTCGGGCGGGCAGGTCGTGTGGGAGTCCCGGAGCACCTATCTGGCCCGGCACCGCACTGACGGCCGTCAGGCGGCAGCCTCGGTGAAGGACGTACAGGACGAGCACAAACCCCTGCCCGCCGTCGCCGAGTGGCGGCTCGCCGCCGACGTCGGACGCCGCTACGGTGCCGCCTCCGGCGACCGGAACCCCATCCACCTCCACCCGTTCACCGCCCGCCTGTTCGGCTTCCCCCGGGCCATCGCGCACGGCATGTGGACGGTGGCCCGCTGCCTCGCCGCCCATGGCACACCGGAGGCGGTGCTGGTCCGGGCGGAGTTCAAGGCACCGGTGCTGCTGCCGGGTTCGGTGACGTACGCGGCGGAGGGCGGGCGGTTCGAGCTGCGGGACGGCGGCGGTGGGGATCGCGTCCACCTGGCCGGCGAGGTCTGTCCGCTCACGTCGTGAAGGCCCACTACCCGCTCACCTCGTGCGGGCCTACCCGCTCGCCTCGTGCGGGGCGTCCGGCGACGTCCATGGCCGGCCCGCCATGAGGTTGCCGAGTCCCGCCCACGCGAAGTTCATCAAGGTGGCCGCCGCCTGTCTCGCCGTCACGCCCGGCGTGGCGTTGGCCCAGGCCGCGAGCGACTCGGCGGCACCGACCAGGGCTTCGGCGAGACCGGCGATCTCGCTCTCGGGGAGGTCGGGGTCGCGATGGGCCTCCCGGGCCGCCGCGAGGATCAGCTGCGTGACGAACGCGACGATCTCCGCGCGCATCGCGGCGACCTCGGCCGCGAAGGGCTCGCCATGAGTGCGGGCCTGCAGGTGCAGGACGGACCAGCCGTCCGGGTTCTGCGCGGTGTGCGTGAAGAACGCGCCCAGGCCTTCCCAGAGTTGGCGGTCGGCGGGCGCGTCACGCCGGACACCGGCACGGACTGCCTCGGTGAGCGCGGCCGCCTCCCGCCGTATGCAGGCGGTGAAGAGGTCTTCCTTCGAGTTGAGGTACAGGTACACCAACGGCTTGGAGACGCCCGCGAGTTCGGCGATCTCGTCCATCGACGCGGCCATGTACCCCCGCTGGCCGAAGGTCCGCACAGCGGCGTCCAGCATCTGCTGCTCACGGACGGCCCGCGGCATCCGCTTGGTCTTCACGGCACCCATGCCCGTCAGCCTACGGGCCGGAAGGGAGATCCCACCCGGCCCGCGACCACGCTGTCCTACTCCTCACCACTCCCGTCGTCCTCGAAGCGCGCCAGCTGATGGGCCCAATGCCGCGCGTCGACCGGCGGCTGAGCCGTCAGCCGGGGCAGCAGCTGCGCGGTGAGCAGGGTGGACAGGGCCGAGGTGTCGGCGCTCGTGCCGTCGGTCCGTACGACCACCGGCTGCGGGGCCTTCCCGGCGAGCCTCGCGCCCACCTCCAGGCGGCGACGGGCGAGTTCGTACTGCAGGACGGCGCGGTTGTCGCGGTAGGCCGTGGCGAGGGCACGCTGGGCGCGGGCCTCGTTCTCGGCGGCGATCAGGCCGCTGCGGCCCCGCGTCTCGATCTCGAACCGCACGCGCTGGGCGTTGGTCTCCTGCTGTTCGAGCAACTGGGCGACCTCTTCGCGGGCCCGGTTCAGCGCGGCCCTGACCTCGACGATCCGGGCGTCCCGCACCTTCTTGGCACGCTCGATGTCCATGCCCAGCTGATCGATCCGGCGCTTGCGGATCAGGCCCCACTCCTGCTCGTAGGCGGTGCGCTCCTTGGCGACCCGCTCCCGGGTGGCGAGGTGCTGCTGGTACTGCGTCGGCAGCTGGACGTCCGGGATGTTGGAACCGGTGATGCGCACGCCGTAGCCGGACAGCTGGCGGTTGAGCAGTTCCTGCATGTCGGCCACGTCCGAGCCGCGCAGGTCGTAGGCGCGCTCGGTGCGCATCTTGCGCGCCCGCTGCCGGATCGCGTCCTGTACGGCGCTGGAGAGCACCAGGTCGAAGTTGCCCGCGCCGATGGTGCGGACGAACAGTACGGCGTCGTTGATGCGGAACTTCAGGAAGAACTCGATGGAGCGCAGCGGCACGTTCTCCTGCGTCGGGCAGGCCATCACCGGCGCGGAGTACGGGATCTCGGTGGCCACGTCGACGACGAAGTCCACCCGCGACCACGGGTGCCACAGGTAGTGGCGGCCGGCGTCCAGGGTGCGGACGACGGCGCCGTAGCGGGTCAGCACGCCGTTGGTGCCCTGCTCGATCTCGACGATCGAGGAGCGCCACCACCACAGCGCGCCGATCAGCAGCAGCACGACGCCGCCGATGTAGGAGAGGGTGGCGAGGGTGCCGTAGGCGAGGTCCCCGGCGGCCGACTCGGAGTCCGCCTCCCCCAGCGTCAGCATCACGCCCATGAGCAGGGCGTAGACGCCGAGCCACAGCGGCAGCATCCACCACAGGCGGCGCCGGTGGCGGGGGATGATGACCGGGATCAGGGTGTCGGCCTCGCCGCCGCGCAGCAGCCGCGCGATGTCGCTCCAGGGGGCGACCTTCTCGGAGATGACCGACCGGCGGTTGGAACGGACGGTGCTCACTGGGCGGCCTCCTCGGAGACGTCGGAGCTGTTGCTCGATTCGGGCTGGTCGGGCTGGTCGGGCGCCTGCGGCACCGTGGGCCGGTCGGCGGCCAGCAGCGCGCCGATCTCCGCCTCGCGCGCGGCGATCCGCTCGGACACCTCTGCGAGACGCGCCCGTACGGCGGCCGTGTCCTCCGCGGTGAACAGTTCCGTGCCGCGTTCCCCGATCAACTCGCGGGCCAGCTCCAGGAAGTCGATGCCCGCGTCCGCCGTGCCGCCGATGCGCACCAGCCGCGGCAGGTGGTCGGCGACCTGCTCCAGCGTGTCCAGCACCTGCTGCTGGTAGCGGTACTCCAGGATCTCCGGCGCCTCGGCCGCGGTCACCGCGCGGATGTCGAGGGCCTGCGCCTCCAGGAGGGCCGCGTTCGCCTTCGCCTCCGACTCGGCCTGGACGTAGCGCTGCCGGGCGAGTGCCTCGGCGCGGTTGGTCTCGCGCTCGACGGCGGTGTCCATCTGTGCCTGGTACTGGGCGATGTCGGCCTGGATCGCGGAGAGCGTCTCCAGGCTGGAGGCGAGTTCCCGGGTGAGGTCGCCCTCGTCCTGCTCCTTGCGGAGCTGGAGCGCGTACTCGTGCGTGTACGCCTCCTTGGCCACCCGCACCATCTCGGGCGCCGCCAGGTCCATGCGGTAGCGCTGGTCGGAGGGTTCGGCGTGGGTGATGTTGGCGTTGGTCAGCTCCACGGCCGGGCGGAACTGCTGGTTGAGCTGCTCCAGCAGACGGCCGGTGTCCTCGCCGACCATGTCGTAGATACCGGCGGCCTCCTGCTCGTAGATGAGGCTGCGGATCGTCTCGCTCACCGCGTTGCTCAGCTTCTCCTCGAAGCCGCGCACCGCGCCCAGCGTGTAGACGAACTCGGTGGGGTCGCTGATCCGGAACTGGATGAACAGGTCGATCGACGCCTTCACGCCACCCTTCGTCGGCGCCTCGCGCACCGGGGCGTTGAACGGGTACTCGATCGTGGTGTTGACGATGTACGACACCCGCTTCCACGGGCTCAGCAGCACGACCCGGCCGGGTCCGACGATCTTCTCCAGCTTGCCGAACCGGGTGATCAGCGCCTGGCAGCCGTCCGGCACCATGACCATGCCCTGCCGCCACCACACGAAGGCGACGGCGAGCAGGGAGATGAGCCAGGAGTGCACGCCGAACAGCGGGTTGGTCAGCACGTCGGCACCGGACGCCCCCACGATGGCCGCGCCCACCACGCTCAGCACGAACAGCGTCAGCACCGGCAGCATGGAGAAGATCGAGCGGCCCTTGGGGATCACCATCGGGCAGATGGCGTGCACCATCTCGGCGCCCTCGCGCACCTGCTCGCTACGGCCGAGCGCCTCCCCGGCCTCGTCCAGCGGCACGGTCTTCTGCCGCATGACGGTGGCGGTGGAGCCGCCCTGTTCCCGGGCGGCCGGGAAGTCGGCCGGGTCTATGCCCTGGCCCTGCGCGTCGTACCCCTCGCCGCCGTCCGCCCGTGTGCCGCGTCCGCCGATCTGCCGCTGCAGTTCCTCCTGCGCGGCCGTCCGCGGATCGGTGCCGGATGCGACGGCCTCGGCCACGCGTCGTGCGCCCTGCTTGGCGCGCGCTCGTGCCACGGTTCCCCCTTGTGTTCCGTTGCCCGTTGGATGCGGGTCCTCTTGCTGATACACCGGTCGGCCCGATGTGGTTCCAGTCATCCCACATCATGATCCGGCCAAAGGTAAGGGGGCGATCCGAGCAGTTACCCATCGGTATCACTGCCGGGCCGGGGCAAGGACGTACGGCGGGAACGGCGGGGCGGTCCTAGGAGGCCTGGGAAGAGGCCTGACCCTGAGCCCGAGCCGCCTCGTCGACCGCGTCGTCCTCCTGGCTGCGGTTGGCCTCCAGGTTGGCCTTCACACGGTCGACCTTCTGGACGATCCGCACGGAGGCGCGGTCCCGCTCCTTGCGCAGGACGACGAAGCTGATGGGGGCCGAGATCACCAGGGCGAGCAGGATGATCCACATGCCGTTGGAGTCGCCGAGGCCGCGCGGGGCGAGGCCGGAGTAGACGAGACCCCAGACGACCACGAGGCAGCCCACGAAGATTCCGAGGCGCATCAGTGTGTAGCGGAGCATCTCAATCCACTCTTCCGGTTCCAAACAGGGCCGCTGTCCAGTGAAGCACGCTGGACCGCCGATCTTGCAGGGGGGTCAGGGGGCAACAGGGGCCGGAAGCGGGTCAGGTGAGCGGCAGCAGCATGATCACGTCGTCGCGGTCGTCGCCCGGCTCGACGCGGATGGCGCCCGGCACCCGGCCGACCTCCTTGTAGCCGCAGGAGCCGTAGAAGCGTTCCAGGCCGAGGCCGCCGCGGCAGGTGAGCCGTATCGCCTCGATGCCGTCGATGCCGCGGGCGGCCCGCTCGGCGGCTGCCAGCAGGTCGCGGCCGTAGCCCTTGCCCTGGTGCCGGGGGTGCACCATCACCGTGTACAGCCATGCCCAGTGCGTCATCAGCCGGTGTGTGTTGAAGGTGAGGAAGGCCGTCGCGGCCACCTCGCCCGCGTCGTCGTGCCCGACCAGCAGCCGGGTGCGCCCCTCCGCCATCTGGACGAGGTACCGCACCACCTCCGGCCGGATCGTCTCCCGCGTCACAGGCGGCACGAAGCCGACCGCTCCGCCCGCGTTGGAGACGTCGGTCCACAGGTCGAGGATGCCGTCGCGCAGGTCGGGGGTGACGGCGGGATCGAGAGTGAAGGTAAGGGACACCGCGCCATCGTAACCATTACGACAGCGCTCGTGCCGCCACCTGCAGATCCGAGACCAGCCCCTCGTACGCCGCCTTGCGGTCCGCGTCGTCCTGGGCCCGCAGCACCGACGACGGATGCACCGTCGCCACCAGCTTCTCCTGCCGCCCGTGAATCTCCCGCTCCAGCAGCGCCCCACGCGCCTCCCCGACCCGGAACGACGACCCGAGCAGCGCCTTGCCCGCGCTCGCGCCCAGGAGCACGATCAGCTCGGGCTCCACGACGGCCAGCTCGGCCGCCAGCCAAGGCCCGCACGCGGTCATCTCGCGCAGCGTCGGCGCCTTGTGGATACGGCGCTTGCGGGGTTCGGCCTGAGTGAACTTGAAGTGCTTGACGGCGTTGGTGACGTAAGCCTCGGCAGGGTCGATGCCGGCCTCTTCCAGCGCGCGGTCCAGGAGACGGCCGGCGGGGCCGACGAACGGCTTGCCCTGGCGGTCCTCCTGGTCGCCGGGTTGTTCGCCGACGAGCATCACGCGCGCGTGTGCCGTCCCGGCGCCGAACACGGTCTGCGTGGCGGCGCGGTGCAGGGGGCAGCCACGGCAGTCGGCGGCCGCACGGCGAAGGGCGGCCAGACCGCCACGGTCAGGGACGAAAGGTTCCGCGGTGTAGGCGTCCTCGGGTGCCTTCGTGCTCACCATGGCGGACGAGTACCACGGCCCCGCCTCCCGGAATCACACCCGCATCGGCTGCGGCGACTCCCGCCGAGCCGGATCCGGACCCTCGTACTCCCGAATGACCTCGTACCGCGTGTTCCGCTCCACCGGCCGGAACCCCGCGTCCCGGATCAGGTCCAGCAGGTCCTCGCGGGTCAGCTTGTTCGGGGTGCCGTAGTTGTCGGCGTCGTGCGTGATCTTGTACTCGACGACCGAGCCGTCCATGTCGTCGGCGCCGTGCTGGAGGGCGAGCTGCGCGGTCTGGACGCCGTGCATGACCCAGAAGACCTTGACGTGCGGGACGTTGTCGAAGAGCAGCCGCGACACCGCGAAGGTCTTCAGGGCCTCGGCGCCGGTCGCCATCTGGGTCCTGGCCTGGAGGCGGTTGCGTACCTTGCCGTCCTTCATGTCGACGAAGTCGTGCTGGTAGCGCAGCGGGATGAAGACCTGGAAGCCGTTCGTCTCGTCCTGGAGCTCGCGCAGGCGCAGGACGTGGTCGACGCGGTGGCGGGGCTCCTCGATGTGGCCGTACAGCATGGTGCACGGGGTCTTCAGACCCTTCTCGTGCGCCAGGCGGTGGATGCGGGACCAGTCCTCCCAGTGGGTGCGGTGGTCCACGATGTGCTGGCGGACCTCCCAGTCGAAGATCTCCGCGCCGCCGCCGGTGAGGGACTCCAGGCCCGCGTCGATGAGCTCGTCGAGGATCTCGGAGGCCGACAGACCGCTGATCGTCTCGAAGTGGTGGATCTCCGTGGCCGTGAAGGCCTTCAGGGAGACGTTCGGGAGGGCGGCCTTCAGCTCGCGCAGGGAGCGCGGGTAGTAGCGCCACGGGAGGTTCGGGTGCAGCCCGTTGACGATGTGGAGTTCCGTGAGGTTCTCCGCCTCCATCGACTTGGCCAGCTTCACGGCCTCCTCGATGCGCATCGTGTACGCGTCCTTCTCGCCCGGCTTGCGCTGGAAGGAGCAGTACGCGCAGGACGCCGTACAGACGTTGGTCATGTTGAGGTGACGGTTGACGTTGAAGTGGACGACGTCGCCGTTCTTGCGCGTGCGCACCTCGTGCGCGAGGCCGCCGAGCCACGCCAGGTCGTCCGACTCGTACAGCGCGATGCCGTCCTCGCGGGACAGCCGCTCGCCGGAGCGGACCTTCTCCTCCAGCTCGCGCTTGAGCCCGACGTCCATGCGTACACCTCTCTCAGACAGACTTCGTAAACCGTACTCCCGCACCCTTCGGGCGGGAGGTGCCCCATACCGCCCGCGGGGCCTACGCCTCTTCGGGCAGCTCACCCACGCGGTTCTCCCACTTCGTGGAGAGCACGATCGTCGTCCGGGTCCGGGACACGCCCTCGGTGCCGCTGAGCCGCCGGATGATCTTCTCCAGCCCGTCCACGTCGGCCGCGCGCACCTTGAGCATGTACGAGTCGTCGCCCGCGATGAACCAGCAGTCCTCGATCTCACCCAGGTCCCGCAGACGGTCGGCCACGTCCTCGTGGTCGGTGGCGTCGGAGAGCGAGATGCCGATCAGGGCGGTGACGCCGAGGCCGAGCGACGCGGAGTCGACGGTGGCGCGGTAGCCGGTGATGACGCCGGCCGCCTCCAGCCGGTTGATGCGGTCGGTGACGCTGGGTCCCGACAGGCCGACGAGGCGTCCCAGCTCCGCGTAGGAGGCCCGGCCGTTCTCCCTCAGGGCCTGGATGAGCTGCCTGTCCACCGCGTCCATGCGATTCGAAGCCTTCCGCTGAAGAGTTCCAGAAGTGATGAGAGGTACTGCCACTTGCGCGACTTGCTCTAGGTGCCGTTCCCCAGCTCGCCGGTCCACCGGCGGTACAGGCCGTGCTCGACGCCCGCCGCGTCCAGCACGCGTCCGGCGACGAAGTCCACGAGGTCCTGGATGTGGGTCGCGCCCGCGTAGAAGCCCGGAGACGCCGGTACGACGCTCGCGCCGGCGTCGTCCAGCGCGACGAGATGCCGGAGGGTCTGGCCGTTCAACGGGGTTTCGCGTACGGCCACGACCAGCTTGCGGCGTTCCTTGAGCGTGACGCTCGCCGCCCGCTGGAGGAGGTCCTTGGACAGCCCGAGTGCGACTCCCGCGACGCAGGCCGTCGATGCGGGCACGATCAGCATGCCCTTGACGGGGTACGACCCGGACGACGGCCCGGCCGCGAGGTCCCCCGCGCTCCAGTGCCGTACGCCGGCGATGTCGACCTGAAAGGTCCCGGGCTTGCCGTCGGCCCCGCGGGACAGCCATTCCCGCAGGTCGGCCTCCCAGTGGGCGTCCCGGAACGAGATGCCCGTCTCGTCGAGCAGCGTGAGCCGCGACGCCCGGCTGACGACCAGGTCGACGCTCTCCCCCGCGGCGAGGAGCGCGCGCAGCACCGCGGCGGCGTATGGGGTGCCGGAAGCGCCGGACACCCCTACGATCCAAGGCGTTCGCGCCGTCTCTCCTGGCTTGACTGGGTTCACGACACCGAGCCTATCCGGCGTCGCGGGGTGGGAACCGACCAAGGGGGGCCAGGCGTTCCATGGGGGGACGAGTTGGGCGGTGGGGTTGCCATGGCGGGTACGTCGGGTGCGGCAGGTACGTGGGGTGCGGAGCGCGCGTGGTCGCGGGGTGATCGCGCCAGGACCGCGGCCAAGCTGATGCTGGGCTGGGTCGCGCTGCTGTGGCTGCTGGAAGTGGCCGACGTGCTCAGCGGGCACGCCCTGGACGGCTTCGGCATCGTCCCGCGCACCCCGTCCGAGCTGGTGGACGTCGTCCCGGCCTCCTTCATCCACTTCGGCTTCGCCCACGTCGCCGCGAACAGCGTGCCGCTGCTGGTCCTCGGGTTCCTCGCCGCCCTCGGCGGCCTACGCCGGTTCGCCGCCGTCTGCGCCCTGATCGTCGTCGCCGACGGTCTCGGTGTGTGGCTGATATCCCCGTCCGGCACCAACACCGCGGGCGCCTCCGGCCTGATCTTCGGCCTCTTCGGCTTCCTGCTCGTCACCGGCCTCGTGGAGCGCCGCCCGCTCGGCGTCCTGGTCGGCCTGCTGGTGGCCGCGGTCTGGGGCGGCTCCATCCTGGCGGGCCTCGCCCCGACGCAGTCCGGCGTCAGCTGGCAGGGGCATCTGGTGGGGCTGGTGGCGGGGGTGGCGGCGGCGTTCGTGCTGCGGCGCCGGGCAGCCGGGCCGGCGCTCAGGGCCGGGGGCGCGCTTTAGGGTCGCCGGGGAGACCGGCGGTGGGGACGGTCAGCTTGCCGAGCGGGGAGTCGACGGTGAGGTCGGGGCCGTAGGGGAGGGTGTCGCGGCCTCGGTAGCCGTCGGGGCCGGGGTTCCACACCGTCACGGCATGGCCCTTGAGGGGGTCGAGGACGAGGTAGTTGGCGATGCCTCGTGAGGCGTACCAGCGAGGCTTGATCTCGTGGTCGCGGCGGATGCTGCCCCGAGAGACGACCTCGATGACCAACTCGATGAGGTCAGGTGAGTACGCGATCTCGTTCCTGGCCACCTCCGGCGCCGGAATGACGGCCAAGTCCGGGCAGAACTCGTTCTCCTCGTCGAAGGGGAAGACGACATCGCTCGTCACACCCCACCCCTGGCCGAGCTGCGGTTCGAGGACGCTCCACACCCGTTGGATCGTGCTCCCGTGATGCGGTGTGACGGGGCTCGCGACCACGGCACCCTCGACGATCTCGGTACGGAAGCCGGGGAACGCGTCCTCGAACCGGGCGAGCTGCGTGTGCAGGCGTTTCATGGCCCGCACCGTATTCAGACCGTCAGACCTCGAACCAAGAGATCAAACAGCGCACACACGAACAGGGCGATCCCGATGAACCCATTGACGCTGAAGAACGCCCGGTTCACGCGGGACAGATCATGCGGCCGCACGATCGAGTGCTCGTACACGAACGCGCCGGCCACGATCAGCAGGCCCAGCCAGAAGAAGGCGCCCGCGTCCGTGGCGAGGGCGTACCAGACGAGCAGGGCCGTCGTGAGCGCATGGCAGACCCGCGCGCCCCAGATCGCCGCCGGGATGCCGAAGCGGGCCGGGACCGACATGACGCCGGTCTCGCGGTCGGTGTCGACGTCCTGGCAGGCGTAGATCAGGTCGAAGCCGCCGATCCAGATGCCCACCGCCAGGCCGAGGATCACCGCGTCCCAGGACCAGGAGCCGGTGACGGCCAGCCAGCCGCCGACCGGGCCCATCGCCTGGGCGAGACCCAGGATGGCCTGGGGGAAGTTCGTGAACCGTTTGCCATAGGGGTAGACCACCATCGGGATCACCGCGATGGGGGCCAGCGCCAGGCACAGGGGGTTCAGCAGGGCCGCCGAGCCCAGGAAGATCACCAGGGCGATGAGGGCGCCCGTCCAGGCGTGCCGCACCGACATCGCGCCGGTCACCAGCTCGCGGTGGGCGGTGCGCGGGTTCCGCGCGTCGATCTCGCGGTCGATGATCCGGTTCACGGCCATCGCGAAGGTGCGCAGGCCGACCATGCAGATCGTCACCAGGAGCAGCCGGCCCCAGTGGATGTTCTTGTCCAGCTGGAACATCGCGGTGAGCGCGGCGATGTACGCGAAGGGCAGCGCGAACACCGAGTGCTCGATCATGACGAGGCGGAGGAACGCCTTCGTGCGTCCTGGCTGCGGAATCGCTGCGGAGGCGCTGCTCACAGCCCGTACTCCTTCCACCGGCGGTCGACCTTCGCCGCCGTCTCCGGGTCGGACTCCACCATGTCGGGCCACCCGCCGTCGCGCGTGTAGCCCTCCTCGGGCCACTTCTTCGTCGCGTCGATTCCCGCCTTGCCGCCCCAGAACTGCTGGTAGGAGGCGTGGTCGAGGTGGTCGACGGGGCCTTCGACGACGGTGAGGTCACGGGCGTAGTCGGTGTTGCCGAGGGCCCGCCAGGCGACCTCGTGCAGGTCGTGCACGTCGCAGTCGGAGTCGACGACCACGATCAGCTTGGTCAGGGACATCATGTGGGCGCCCCAGATCGCGTGCATCGTCTTCTGCGCGTGCTTGGGGTACTTCTTGTCGATCGAGACGATCGCGCAGTTGTGGAAGCCGCCTGCCTCGGGGAGGTGGTAGTCCACGATGTCCGGGACGATGATCTTCAGCAGGGGCAGGAAGAAGCGTTCCGTCGCCCGGCCCAGGGGGCCGTCCTCCGTCGGGGGCCGGCCCACGACGATCGACTGGAGCAGCGGCCGCCGCCGCATCGTCACGCAGTCGATCTTCAGGGCGGGGAAGGGCTCCTGCGGCGTGTAGAAGCCGGTGTGGTCGCCGAACGGGCCCTCGGGCAGCATCTCGCCGGGCTCCAGCCAGCCCTCCAGCACGACCTCCGCCTGCGCCGGCACCTGCAACGGCACCGTCTTGCAGTCCACCATCTCGATCCGCTTGCCCGCGACGAACCCCGCGAACAGGTACTCGTCGATGTCACCGGGGAGCGGCGCGGTGGAGGCGTACGTCACGGCGGGCGGGCATCCGAAGGCGATGGCGACCGGCAGCCGCTCCCCCCTCCTCGCCGCGACCTGGTAGTGGTTCCGGCTGTCCTTGTGGATCTGCCAGTGCATGCCGATGGTGCGCTTGTCGTGGCGCTGGAGGCGGTACAGGCCCAGGTTCCGTACGCCGGACTCCGGGTCCTTGGTGTGGGTGAGCCCCAGGTTGAAGAAGGAGCCGCCGTCCTTGGGCCAGGTGAACAGGGCCGGCAGACGCTCCAGGTCCACCTCGTCGCCGTGCAGCACGACCTCCTGCACCGGCGCGTTGTCCGACTTGACCTTCTTCGGCGGGACGTGCGCCATGGCGCCGAGCTTCCCGAAGGCCTCGCGGACGCCGACGAACCCGTGCGGCAGCTCGGGCTTGAGCAGTCCGCCGATCTTCTCGGAGATGTCGCCGTACGACTTCAGGCCGAGGGCCTTCAGCAGTCGGCGGTCGGTCCCGAAGACGTTCATCGCGAGGGGCATCGACGAGCCCTTCACGTTCTCGAAGAGCAGCGCGGGACCGCCGGACTTCTGGACCCGGTCGACGATCTCCCCGACCTCCAGATACGGATCGACCTCAGCCTTGACGCGCTTGAGGTCGCCTTCGCGTTCCAGTGCCCTGAGCAGGGAACGAAGATCGTCGTAAGCCATGGGGTCAAGTATCCCCGAGCGGCTACCCTGGCCCTGAACCCGGGGGCGGTGCCCCCGGTCCCGACGACCGTTTCGCTGGAGAGGACCCATGCTCCGGGTGCTGATGTTCCTCGTGCCACTGGCGCTGAGCGTGTACGCGTTCATCGACTGCATCAGCACGAAGGAGGACGACATCCGCCACATGCCCAAGCCGCTGTGGGCGATCCTCGTCCTGCTGTTCCCGCTCGTCGGCTCGATCTCCTGGCTGATCGCGGGCAAGAAGCGCAGCCCGGCCGCCGAGGGCTGGTCCGGCGTACGGGACCAGCGCCGGCGGCAGCAGTGGGTGGCCCCGGACGACAACCCCGAGTTCCTGAAGTCCCTGGATGAGGACGACGACAAGCGGGACGGGAAGAAGGACGACGGGCCGAAGCGCGACGAGCCCTGACGGGGGGTCGGCGGTTCCTCGCGCTCGACGCCCGCGCACCTCACCCGGGCAGCGTGTGCGCCTGCTCCACGTGCTCGATCTTGACGTGCTTCATGCTGTCCGCGCCGAAGGCCTTCTCCAGGGCGGCCTCGGCCTTCGCGGGGTCGTCGACGCCCACGTACACGTAACCTGCCGAGTCGGCGCCGACCTCGCGCAGTTGGAAGGTGCCGTCCCAGCGGTGCATGTCGGCGCTGATCCGGGCGGACAGGGCGTTCAGGTCCCGCCGGTTGATGCCGGTGTCGTGCAGCCGCACGGTCACCCCCTCCTCGGCGGCACCGCAGATGTCGTCGTCGAGGGCCCGGGAGGGCATGCGGTACACGTTCGCGGCGTTGCTGTCCGCGTCGACCGAGAAGCCGGTGAAGACGTCGGAGTGACGCGGCTGGATCTTCTCCCGTACATGGTCGAGCACCCGGTCCAGCGGGGTGGAGTCCGGCCTCCCGGGGAGGCTGCCGACGGGCCGGGTACCGGTACACGTGGACGTCCTGCCGGTCGAGGTCTCGTTCCTGGGCTCGGCCCGGCGGCCGGATCCCGCGCTCTCGGTGCCCCCGCAGCCCTGAAGCGCGCCGACCGCCACGACGACGGCCAGCGGCACGAGCACGGCGTACCTTGATTCCTTCATCGTCCCCCTCCGCCCGTTTCCGTCAGCACTGTGACGTCGGTGGAGGCCCGGGGGTTCAGTCCTCAACTCTCCACAACAGCCTCACAGTTGACCAGGGATACTCGCTTGCACCCGGGACCACCTTGAGTAATTAATGACCATCGGACAGTGAGACCTCAGGGGGACCCATGGAGAGAACCGAACCACCCGGACACCACGACATACCGCCGCCACCCGCCGTCCCGCCGCGGACGGTGACCGCGGTCGACCTGCGGGTCGGCAAGCGGCTGCTGTGGGTCGACGGGGCCGCGTATCCGCTGGAGAACGTCACGCGGGTGTACACGTACACGCTCACGCCCAGGCGCAAGGAAGCCACACTGCTCTTCCTGAAGCGCCTGGGGATCATCCTGTCGGTGGCGTTCGCCCTGACGATCCTCGGCGGCCTCACGAGCATCGCGAGCGAGGGCGCGGGCGGCACGATCCTCACGTTCGTCTGGCTGGGCGCGCTGGCCGCGCTGGTCTTCAGCCTCGTGGAGCTGGTGGGCGTCCTGTCGGCGCCCTCGCAGTACGTGCTGGCCGTCGAGACCGCCGGCCCGTCCATCGCCATGGTCACGAGCGCCGACCCGCGCCAACTGGACCAGCTCGTCGGCTCGATCGTGGGCGCGATCGAGAACCCCGAGGTGGAGTTCCAGGTCAGGGTCGACCGGCTCATGGTCAATCCCCGTAACTACTACTTCGGAGACAACGTCAACATGTACGGCGGCACGGGCAACGTGGGGGTGGCGCACGCGTGAGCGGCGACAACTACTACTTCGGCGACAGCGTGACCATGCACGGCGGCCGGAACAACATCGGCATCGACAAGAAGCAGGTGGTCTCCGGCGACGCGTCGGCGGCGTCCGCCGAGATGCTGGCGGCGGTCCAGGAACTGCTGCGGCTGGTCGAGGAACTGCGCACCAGGGTCCCGGCCGCGAGCGCCCAAACCATCGACGACTCCCTACCCGTCATCAGCGCCGACACCGAGGCGGCACCGCAGGAGCGGCACCGCGCCCTGATGGCCATCGCCGGCATCGCCGCGACGGTGGGCGCGGTGGGCCAGCCGGTCCTGGAGGCGGTCAACAGGGTCCTCGGGCTGCTCGGTGGCCAGTAGGGCACCTCGATCCCCAAGCGGCTCTGGACAGTTCGGCGCGAATTTTGACACGGTGAGATGCACCGGCCCGTAATCGAACACGTGGTCGATGCATCTCGGGAGTACAGCCGTGTCCACGACCCCACCCCCGGTCCCGAGCCACGCCCTCGCGCCGGAGGCCGCCGCCTTCTACACCGCGCAGAGCCCGTTCTCCGATCCCGGGGACCTCGCGCCCCGGTACGCCGACCTGCCGTCCGACCCGGTCCGACTCGCCCGTGTCGTACGTGACTTGCTGATCCATCGCGTAGAAGGCGAGCTCTTCGGCCACACCATCGCGACCGACCGGCTCCACGACGACGCCGAGACCCGCTACGTCGACGACATCCTGCGGATCGTCATCGCCCGCGACGACGCCCAGCTCGACCGGCGGCGCGAGGTCGGCGACCGGTTCGTCGGCGTCTGCCGGGACTTCGCGTTGCTGCACTGCTCCTTCCTCCGCCACATGGGCGTCCCGGCCCGCATCCGGTCCGGCTTCGCCGACTACTTCGACCAGAGCGGCTCCGACGGCTTCCACTTCGACCACGTCGTCACCGAGTACTGGGACGACGAGCGGGGAGCGTGGCTCCTCGCCGACGCCCAGCTCGCCGACCCGGCGATCACGGGCGACTGGGATGTGGACTTCGACCCGATGGACGTGCCGCGCGACCGTTTCCTGGTCGCGGGCAGGGCGTGGCGGGCCATCCGCGAGGAGGGGGCCGACCACAGGACGTTCGGGCTGCATCCGCCGCAGGAGGGGCCGTTCTGGGGGGAGCGGTTCGTCGCGGGCAACGTGCGGCTCGACCTCGCGGCGCTCAACAAGGTGGAGACGCTGCTGTGGGACGTGTGGGGCGAGGAGGAGGGCGCCCCGGGCCAGCCCCTGCCGGACACGGCTCGTGGGCGGTACGACCGTGCCTCCCGCGTCGCCTGCGACGACGTGCCCTTCGAGGGGGTACGGCGGCTCTTCGCCGAGGACGACACCCTGCGCACGCCGGACACGGTGACGTGCTTCGCCCCCTTCAACGGGGAGAGCCGGGTGACGCTCCGCCGCTGAGGCTCGTCGGGCGCGAGGTGTGGGTGGGTTCCGCACGTTGCCCTCGCGTGTCGTCCACAGGAGAGTGAGGGACATGGAGCTCTTGGACCAGGCGACCGCCCGTACCTGGCTCGCCACCGCCGTCGCCGAGGCCCGCGCCGGGCTCGGCGAGGGCGGCATCCCGATCGGCGCCGCGCTGTACGGGGCCGACGGGACGCCGCTCGGGCGCGGGCACAATCGGCGGGTCCAGGACGGCGACCCGTCCATGCACGCGGAGACGGCGGCCTTCCGCGCGGCGGGCCGGCAGCGGTCGTACCGCGGAACGACCATGGTGACCACGCTCTCGCCGTGCTGGTACTGCTCCGGCCTGGTCCGGCAGTTCGGGATCTCCCGGGTGGTGATCGGGGAGGCGGTCACCTTTCACGGCGGGCACGACTGGCTGGCCGAGCACGGGGTCGAGATCGTGCTCCTCGACGATCCCGAGTGCGTCGGGATCATGCGCGACTTCATCAAGGACCATCCCGCACTGTGGAACGAGGACATCGGTGAGTGAGCCCCGCACGACCGGCATGCCCCGGGCACGCATGCCCCGCATCCCCACGATCGACCTGGAACCCTGGCGCGAAGGTGATCCCGAGACGCGCGGGACGATCGCCCGTACCGTCGACGAGGCCCTCCAGAGCGCCGGTTTCCTCCTGGTCACCGGCCACGGCGTCGACCCGGCGCTGCGCGCGCGGATCCGGGCGGCGGCCCGTACCTTCTTCGTGCTCCCCGCCGAGGTGAAGCAGCCCTACGAGGCGAAGGTCGGCGGGCGCGGCTGGCTCGGGCCGGGCGCGGAGGCCAACGGGTACGCGGAGGGCACCGAGACCCCGCCGGATCTCAAGGAGTCGCTGACCTTCGCGACCCACGAGCCCTTCGAGGACCCCGTCGTCAACGCCGAGTGGTACGCGCCCAACGTGTGGCCGGCACAGGTGCCCGAACTCAGGTCGCTGTGCGAGGAGTACCTGCGGCGCATGGGCGAGCTGGAGAGGCAGCTCCTCTCCCTGCTCGGCGAGGCCCTCGGCCTCGAACCCGACTTCTTCTCACGGCACATGGACCATCCGACGTACGGCTTCAACATCAACTGGTATCCGGGGACGGAGGTCATCGGGGAGCCGGTGCCGGGCCAGTTCCGGATCGGGCCGCACACCGACTTCGGGACGGTGACGATCCTCGACCGGCAGGCGGGCAAGGGCGGGCTGCAGGTCTACACGGACGAGGGCGGATGGGAGGACGCGCCGTACGACCCGGAGGCGTTCACCATCAACATCGGTGACCTGATGGCCCGTTGGACCGGCGACCGGTGGCGTTCGGGGCGGCACCGGGTGCTGCCGCCGCCCGCGGACGCGCCGGGCGAGGAGCTGATGTCCCTCGTCTACTTCGGGGAGTGCACCCCGGGCACCCTCGTGGAGTCCGTGCCGGCTCCGGTGGGGCGGGTGGCGTACGAACCGGTCGACTCGCATGTGTATCTGCGGGAGAAGCTGGACTCGATCAGCGTCGCCTGATCGGCGTCGGCTGCGCAATGTCGACTGATTGACGTCAACTGAGCACCGTCGGCTGGGCACGGTCGGCTGACCACCGCGAACCGTTTCTGAGTAAGGGTTGCCTCGTTGGGCGGGATACCACCCGTTTGGGTGTGTGTCCTGCCTCGAATGGAGCCGCCTGTGCGAATGACTGACATCCAGCGCTGCGAGGTCCGGCCCGGACGGCTCGTCGAATGGACGCTCAGTCCGGCGACGGTGGCGACGGCGACAGGCCTGCCGGAGGACTCCCGGCCGCCGGCGTACGTCCAGGAGGCGCACCTCAGGACGGTCCACTCCGTGCGTGCGGACGGCCTGTTCCTGCCGACCTGGCTCGGTACGGCGTTCGACATCCCGGGACAGGTCGATCTCGACGCACTGCAGGACGCGCTGCACAGCTGGACGCTCAGGCACGAGACGCTGCGCAGCGGCTTTCGCTGGACCGACGGCGAGATGCACCGGTTCACCGTCGACGCCGAGAACGTGTCGCTCCGGCGCGAAGTGGTCGGCGACTTCCCCGACGCGACGGAACTGGTCCAGCACCTCCAGGACCGCTTCGACGCGGCGGCGTACGCGCTGCGCTGGCCGAACTTCGTCTACGCGGCGGTCGTCCGGGACGACTGCACCAGCGTGTACATGGCGTTCGACCACAGCAACGTCGACGGCTACTCGATCATGCGCATCCCCGCCGAGATCCACGACCTCTACGCGGCGGCCGTCGAGGGCCGCTCCGTGCAGGAGCCGCCGGTCGGCAGTTACGTCGACTTCTGCGGGATCGAGAGGGAGAAGGCCGACCGGATCGCCGACGACCACGCGATCGTCGCCCGCTGGCGGGAGTTCATCCACCGCTGCGACGGACAGCTGCCGAACTTCCCCGTCGAGCTCGGCATCGACCCCACCGGCCTGCACCCGCAGAAGCTGATGCGCGAGATGATCGTGGACGCCGACGCCGCCGCGGCGTTCGAGGCGTACTGCCGTCCCTACGGCGGAAGCCTGGTCGGCGTTCTGGCCGCGACCGGCCTCGTCGTGCACGACCTCGGCGGCGAGCCCGTCTACCGCACGGTCGTGCCGTTCCACACCCGGGACAAGGCCGAGTGGTCGGGCTCCGTGGGCTGGTTCGTCGGCGCCGCGCCGATCGAGATTCCCGTGGCGGCGACGCCCGACTTCGACAGCGCTCTGAAAGCGGTGCGCGCCGGGTTGCGGACCAACCGGCCGCTGGCCCGCATCCCGCTCGCCCGGGTCCTGGACCTGCTCGGCTCGGACTTCCGCCCGACATCGCCCGACCTGTACTCGGTCGTCTCGTTCCTCGATGCCCGGGGCGTCGCCGGCTCCTCGCGGTGGACCGATCTGAAGGCGTACGGGCTGGGCAGGGTGGCGTACGGCGACAAGGTGTACGTGTGGTTCAACCGGCTGCACGAGGGCCTGTGGTTCACGTGCCGCTACCCGGACACCGACATCGCGTACAAGAACATGCGGCTGTATGTGGAGCGGCTGCGGGACATCATCCTGTCGACGTCGTGCCTGCCGTCGGCGTCGCAGCCGGTCAGGGGCTCGATTCGAGTACGTCGATCAGCCTCTCGAACCGGGCCCGCCAACGCTGCTCCGACTCCGTCTCCCCCTGGAACTCATGGGTGAAGCGCAGGGCGGCGCCCGCGTCACCGTCCCGTTCCAGGTGGAAGCGGATCCGGCCGCCGCCCTCGACCGTGTACTCGGCGACCCGGTCCACGTCCCAGGCGGTGACCCGCCCGCTGCCCAGGTCACGCAGGGTGACCGCGCCGCCGAGGTGGGGCTCCAGGACGTCGGCGGAGGTGAACCAGGCCGCGAGGCCGTCCGGGGTGCTGAACGCCGACCAGACCGTCTCCATGGGCCCGGGCAGCCGTACCAGGAAGTGCAGGATGTGCGTGTTCCCGTGGGTCTGGCTGGTGCCCTGTTCGATGGAACCGGTCATGACACCAGCCTGACTCCGCCGGGCACGATGCGCGACCCTTACGGCCGCTGACCTGCCTTGTCGACGACCGTACGGTCCAGGATGGCGGTGCGGGCGGTGACCTCGCCCTTCTTGAAACCGAACGGGAGATCCTCGACGGCCACGGTCCGCTCGCCGAGGAATTCCTTGGTCTTCCTGTCGAAGATCAGCTCGAAGCGCTGCCCGCGGTCCACCCTGGCGACCGCCACGCCGTGCCGGCCGGCCGCGTCCACGGTGTCGTCGATCACGAAGACCCCGGAGATCTTGGCGGCCGCACGGTACAGGGCCGCGGCCTGCGCGGGCGGCATCAGGGATTCGCGGGCGAGATCGCCGACGAGGACGAAGTTGGCCTCGTCCTTGCTGTTGCTGCCCTCACTGACGCTGTTCAGCCACTTGTACATCTTGTCGGGGTCGGTCGGCAGGGTCTGGAGGTGGCGGTAGTTGGTGTTGGACGCGATGCCGGGGGTCTCGGCGTCCAGGGGCTCGTTGTCGAAGCCCTGGTAGGGCTCGTCCAGCAGGCCCTTGCGGCTGCCGTCCACAGACTTCCACACCTCGCGCTCGTGGATCGCCTGGAGCTTCGCGGGCTCGTCGTTGGTCTGCGTGGTCCAGGCGACCTTGCTCTTGATGTACACGAACTGGTCGTCCCGGATGCCGGCCGGCGCTTCCGCGTGCTCGGCGGCGAGCGCGATGCCCTCCAGCAGCTGGGCGGCCTCGTTCCCGGCGCCGGGCTTCACGGCCTCCTTCGTCGCCGTCGGCCTGTCCGGTGTCGCGGCCCGCTCCGCCTGCCCGGACGGGACGGTGAACGTGAGGGCCACCGCGGTGACGGCCGCCACGGCGCCCACCACGAGGGCGGTGCGCACAAAGCGCCGGCGCACGGGTACCTCGGACGGTTCCTGCCGGATCTCGGTCATCAGATGCTCCTTGAGGAGTCGGTGACGGCCCGGCGGAAGGTCTCTGTCCGGAAGCTCCGGGAGCTGGTTCATCGGTTTCCCTCCCTCAGGGGCCCGACCGCGGTGGTGCGGTCTCCTCTCATCTGTCCGCGACGTTGGGGGAGTTCCATATGTTTCGCGAGTTTTGTCCGCGCCCGCGACAGCCGCGACCGTACGGTCCCCACCGGCACCCCCAGCGCCGTCGCCGCCGCCTGGTAGTCCAGCCCGGACCACACGCACAGCGCCAGCACCTCACGCTCGGCCCGCCGCAGCCTGCCCAGGGCGGTGCGTACGACGGCCAGTTGCGCCGAGTCGTCGAGGCGCTCGGCGACCTCGTCGGCGAAGTCGCGCACCGTCTCCTCGCGCGGCAGCCGGGCCAGGGCGGCGGCGTGTCTTCGGGTGGCGCGGCGGGTGTTGCGGGTGACGTTGGTGGCGATGCCGAGCAGCCAGGGGCGCGGCGAGCCGCCCTCCTCGTCGAGCCTCTCGCGCAGCCGCCACGCCTCCAGGAAGGTCAGCGAGACGACGTCCTCGGCCGTCGACCACTCGCCCGTGAGCCGGTAGGCATGGTTGTAGACGGAGCGTGCGTACGCGTCGAAGAGCTCACCGAAAGCGTTGTGGTCCCCCGCGCGGATGCGTCTCCGCAGATTCGTATCCACGTCTCTCTGTCTGTCCGTACGGCGAAGGCCGGTTCCCGTGACCTGAGTCACAGCAACCGGCCTTCAAGGTAAGGGGCCTCTACGGGAGTTACACCCCGGCGTACGAGTGCTTGCCGGAGACGAAGATGTTCACGCCGTAGTAGTTGAACAGCCAGCAGCCGAAGGCGATGAGGGCCAGGTAGGCGGCCTTGCGGCCCTTCCAGCCGGCCGTGGCGCGGGCGTGCAGGTAGCAGGCGTAGGCGACCCAGGTGATGAAGGACCAGGTCTCCTTGGGGTCCCAGCCCCAGTAGCGGCCCCAGGCGTCGCCCGCCCAGATGGCGCCCGCGATGATCGTGAACGTCCACAGCGGGAAGACGGCGGCGTTGACGCGGTAGGAGAACTTGTCGAGGGACGCCGAGGACGGCAGCCGGTCGAGGACGGAGTTCGCGAAGCGGCCGGGGGTGCCGCCGTCGGCCAGCTTGTTCTCGTAGCTGTCCTTGAAGAGGTAGAGCAGCGTGGAGACCGCGCCGACGTAGAACACCGCGCCGCAGAAGATCGCCGTGGAGACGTGGATGTACAGCCAGTACGAGTGAAGGGCGGGAACCAACTGGTCGCTGGCGGTGTACAAGACAGTGACGGCGAGGCCGAGATCGAGGAGGACCGTGGTGATCAGGAACAGCCCGAGCCAGCGCACGTTCTTCTTCAGCGCGAGCAGCGAGAGGTACACACCGACGGCGACCGTGGAGAAGGTGATGTTGAACTCGTACATGTTGCCCCACGGCGCCCGCTGCACCGACAGAGCCCGCGTGAGCACACCGCCGAACTCGACCAGGAAGGCGAGGACGGTGAGGGAGATGGCGATACGCCCGTAGAGGTCGCCCTGCGCGTCCCCGCCGTGCGCCCCGGGCCCGTCCGGCACGTCCCGCTGACCGGCCGTGGCCCGCACGACGACCTTCGGCCGCTCCAGTACGGCGGTGGAGCCCCCCTGCTTCACGGTGACGGCGGGCGCGTCGGCGTTCTTGGCCTTCGCCGGGGTGAGCGCGGCGGCCGTGCGGCCGACCTTGCTGCGGCTGCCGAGGAGCCATTCGGCGATGTACGCGAAGAAGGCCAGGGTGTAGACGGCCATCGACGAGTAGATCAGCGTGTTGCTGATGTTCGCGAGGTTTTCGTTGGTGGCGGCGGCCAACTCGGTCGCGGCGGCGAGAGTCACTTGCTGTCAGCCCCTTCGGCGGGTGCGACTTGGGGGTCGGGGGAAGCTGCGGAATCTGCGGGGTCGTCGTCGGGGTCGGGTGCCCCCGGTGCCTGCTCGTACAGGATCCCGGCGAGGTCGCCGAGTTCCTCGGGGACCTTGGCGGACTCGCTGCGGCCGAGGCCGGCCATCTCGACGACCGTGACGCCGTCGGTGCCGGTGGTGGCCCGCACCCACACGCGGCGGCGCTGGATGAACAGGGAGGCGGCGAGGCCGAAGATCGCGGCGAGGGAACCGGCGAGCGCCCAGCCGCTGGCGGGCTGGCGGGCGACCTGGAAGCCGGCCCACTCCTTGATCTCCTTCTCGAAGGTGATCGAGCCGGCGCCGTTCGGGAGCTTCATGGTCTCGCCGGGCTTCAGGTTCTCCCTGAGCTGCGCGCCCTTGGAGTCCTTGAACCCCTTCAGGTTCTTCTTGTTCAGCTGGTACACGCTTTGAGGGAGGCCCGAGTTGACACCGAGGTCGCCGTGGTAGGCCTCCAGGTTCAGCACCGGGTTGAGCAGCGCGGGGAACTGCGAGGCCAGCTCGTTGCCCTTGACGTAGGTGGGCAGGAAGAAGGCCTGGAAGCCGAGCTGGTCCCACTTGCCCTTGGCGTCGCGGTAGCCGTCCATGACCTTGATGGCGCCGGTGGAGGTGACGTTGCCGTCGAGCGGGAGGAGGGGGACCGCGTCCTGGTAGACGATGTCGCCCTTGCCGTTGCGGACGGTGATGACGGGGGCGTAGCCGTGGCTGACGAGGTAGACCTTCGAGTCGCCGATCTCCAGCGGCTCGTTGACCTTGACGGTGGTCTTCCTGTCCTTGCCGTAGGCGCCGACGCTGTAGGTGAGGTCGGCCTCGTAGGTGCGCGGGGTGCCGCGGTTGGGGCCGCTCGTCTCGTACGTGCCCTTGAAGTTCTTCAGGGTGAAGCTGAACGGGTCGAGGTCGTCCTGGCTGAAGAGGCTGCCGGACTTGAAGTCGTCGTACTGGGTGAGGGTGTTGGAGAACCCGTCGCCCTCGACGATCAGTTTGTTGCCCTCGGACTTGAACAGCTGGCCCCAGGCGAAGGCGATCAGCATCACGATCAGGGCGATGTGGAAGGCGAGGTTGCCGACCTCGCGCAGATAGCCCTTCTCGGCGGCGACGGCGTCACCGGCCAGGTGCGCGCGGAAGCGGCGCTTCTTCAGCAGGGTGAGCGCGGCCTCGCGGACCTGCTCGGGCTCGGCCTCGGTGCGCCAGGTGGTGTAGGCAGGCAGCCGGGTCAGGCGCCTGGGCGCGCCCGGCGGACGGCTGCGCAGCTGGCCGACGAACTGCCAGGTGCGCGGGACGATGCAGCCGATGAGGGAGACGAACAGCAGGATGTAGATCGCGGAGAACCACACCGAGCTGTAGACGTGGAAGAGGCCGAGCTTGTCGTAGATCGGCGCGAGCGTCTCGTGCGCCTTGCGGAACTCGGCGACCTTCGTCTCGTCGATGCCGGTCTGCGGGATGAGCGAGCCGGGGATCGCGCCGAGCGACAGCAGCAGGAGCAGCAGCAGCGCGACCCGCATCGAGGTGAGCTGCCGCCAGAACCAGCGGGCCCAGCCGATGACGCCGAGGGAGGGCAGGCTCGCGATCTCCTCGGTGGGGGCGGTGGAGAGCTGGGAGCCGGCGGCGCCCAGGTCCTGGTCCTCGGCCGGTCCCGGGGTGTTGTCGGGCGCGCTGGTCTTGGTGTTGCTCATCGATCAGATCCCCACAGTGAAGCCGTCGGACCAGACCTGCATCTCCTGCACGATGCGGTCCCACGCGCCGGTCAGCAGCAGTACACCGGTCACGATCATCATGGTGCCGCCGATGCGCATCACCCAGGCATAGTGCCGCTTGACCCAGGTGAAGGCGCCGAGCGCCTTGCGGAAGGCTACGGCAGTGAGGACGAACGGGATGCCGAGGCCCAGGCAGTAGGCGACGGTCAGTATGGCGCCGCGTCCGGCGCTGGCCTCGTTGAAGGCGAGCGTCTGCACGGAGGACAGGGTCGGGCCGATGCAGGGCGCCCAGCCGATGCCGAAGAGGGCGCCCAGCACCGGGGCGCCGGCCAGCCCGGTGGCCGGCTTGGTGTGGAAGCGGAACTCCCGCTGGGTGAGCCAGGGCATCAGGCCCATGAAGAAGACGCCCATCAGGACCATGAGGACGCCGAGGACCTTCGTCAGGACGTCCTTGTTCTCCTGCAGGGTCGAGCCCCAGTAGCCGAACAGCGCCCCGCCGGAGACGAACACGGCGGTGAAACCGAGCACGAAGAGGGAGGCACCGGCGACCATCCGCCCACGCCGGGCATCGGCCAGATCGGTGCCGCTGACTCCGGTGACGTAGGAGAGGTAACCGGGGACGAGCGGCAGGACGCAGGGTGAGAAGAAGGAGACGAGGCCGCCGAGCACGGCGATGGGCAGCGCGAGCAGCAGGGCGCCGTTGAGCACCGTGCCGTTGTACGTCGCGGCTTCGGCGAGCGTGGATACCGCGCTCACGTCACTTCTCCGCGAGGACGGGCTTGATCATGCTGCGCAGCGTGTCCTCGCTGAGCGGCTGGAGCGCGCGCACCGCGATCCTGCCCTGGCGGTCGAGGACGAGGGTGGACGGGATCAGCTGCGGGTTGAGCGTGCCCTTCTCGAAGCGGAGCATCTGCTTGCCCGTGGGGTCGTACAGACTCGGGTAGGTGACCCCGAACTCCTTCTCGAAGGCGACCGCCGGGGTGGTGCTGGTGTCCCGGGTGTTGATGCCGACGAACTCGACGCCCTGGCCCTTGAGGTCCTGGTAGACGGTCTGGAAGTTCTTCGCCTCGGCCCGGCAGGGCGGGCACCACGATCCCCATACGTTGATGACGAGGATCTTGCCCTTGTAGTCGGCGGTGGTGAGCTGCTTGCCGTCGATGGTCTCGCCGGACAGCACGGGGGCCGCCGTCCGAGAGCTCTCGGGGACCGTGTCGATGCCGTTGTTGCCGGTGACGAAGTTGGTGTCACCACCGCCGCCCGACGTGCCGCCGGAACTGCACGCGGACAGGGTCAGCGCGGCGGCCACGGCTGTCGCGGTGAGCAGGACGGCACGGCTGCGGTTCGAGCGCAGGGGGGCACGGCTGGCGGCACTCATGTGAAAAGTTTCGCATGCCCGTTCCGGGGATCTTGCGCACCCCCCTCTCGGGCGTAAACCCGCATTTCAGGCGGCGTTCGAGGACGTCTCCGAGGTGGTCTGCGAGGAGCTTGTGGAGCTGCCCTTCAGGAAGGTGTTCCAGCCACCGACGGGCTCCTGCCCGACGTCGAGCGTCCGCAGCTGGTCGAGCACCTGCGGCTTCTGTACGTCCATCCAGTCCACGAACTGCCGGAAGGAGACCAGCCGTATGTCCTCGCCCTTCTCCTTCTCCCGCGCGATGTGCTTCAGGGCTTCCTCGACGGCGTCCATGTAGATGCCGCCGTTCCACTGCTCGAAGTGGTTGCCGACGAAGAAGGGTGCACGGTTTGTCTCATATGCCCGCTTGAAGCCCTGGATGTACGCCTGCGCCGACTGCTTGCGCCAGCCCGGGTAGTTGTAGCTGGGCGCGTTCGTGGAGTTGACCGACTGGTTGGCGAGCATGTTGTAGTCCATGGAGAGGACCTCGAACGAACGTCCGGGGAAAGGTATCTGCTGCAACGGCAGATCCCACAGCCCCTGCTTCTTCTGCGGCCACACCTGGCGGCCGCCCGGCGACGAGGCGTCGTAGCGCCAGCCCAGTTCGCGGGCGGTGGGCAGCAGGTTGTCCTGGCCGAGGAGGCAGGGCGTGCGGCCGCCGACGAGTTCCTTGTCGTAGTCGAAGGGCAGCGAGGGCAGGTCGGTCCAGCCGGAGTTGGTCCGCCACTCCTTCACGAAAGCCTTCGCCTGCTCGATCTCGCTGCGCCACTGCTGCGCCGTCCAGTTGCCGACGGTGCCGGTGCCGGCGCAGAAGTGGCCGTTGAAGTGGGTGCCTATCTCATGGCCGTCGAGCCAGGCGCGGCGGACGTTCTTCAGCGTCGCCTTGATGTGCTCGTCGGTGAGGTAGCCGATGTCGGACGCGCCGCGCGGGTTGTTCGGGGGCTCGTAGAGCCGCTTCTTCGACTCGGGGAGCAGATACAGCCCCGAGAGGAAGAAGGTCATGTGCGCGCCGTGCTCCTTGGCGAGGTCGAGGAAGCGCGGGAAGAGGCCGTTGCCCACCTCGCCGGCGCCGTCCCAGGAGAAGACGACGAACTGCGGCGGCTTCTGGCCCGGCTCCAGCGGCTCGGGCTTGCCCGGCTGGTTCGGCTGCTTGCCGGTGTAGGAGGTGGAGCCGTCGCCGATGGGGCGGGCACGGTGGGTCTGGGTGCCGGGCTTGTTGTCCGCGCCGTCCGTGGAACCTCCGGCGCCGTTCGACCCGTCTGACGACGTGAGCGTGCCGCACCCCGCGAGCCCGAGGCCGGCGGCCGCCCCGGCACCGAGTCCGATGACTCCCCTTCGGCTGAAGTTGCGCATTCCTGCCCCATCCGTCGTGCTTTGCTGGTGGTCACCCAGTCAGAGGGCACGACGAACGGGCAGGTTCCTCCGAATCACGGAGGATTCGCAACAAATGTCACAAACGTGTACTGGGCACCCTGCAGAGCCGCGGAGCCGTATCGATGGGCGGCTCCGCCGCGTGGGCGTGACCGGCCCCCACGGCCCGCGGATGCGTCCCGGCGCTTCCAGCGGAGCGTCTACGCGCCGAAAGCCTTGTCCTTGCCCTTCACCGGCTTGGCACCGGCGCGGAGATGGGCGGGGACGAGGTCGATGGCGGGCTCGGAGTAGCCGACGGACACGATCTTGTCGCCCTGGTACGTGAAGCTCGTCACGGACGCGAGCGTGCACTGCCGCTTGCGCGGGTCGTGCCACAGTCGCCGCTTCTCGACATAGCTCCGCACGATCCAGATCGGCAGCTGATGGCTGACCAGCACGGCCTCGTGCCCGCGCGCGGCGTCCTTGGCGGCGTCGAGCGCGCCCATCATGCGGATGACCTGCTCGACGTACGGCTCACCCCAGGACGGCTTGAAGGGGTTGACGAGATGCTTCCAGTTCTCGGGCCTCTTCAGGGCCCCGTCTCCCACGCCGAAGGTCTTGCCCTGGAAGACGTTGTCGGCCTCGATGAGCCGCGCGTCGGTCGCGAGGTCCAGCCCGTGCGCCTTGGCGATCGGCGTCGCGGTCTCCTGCGCCCGCTCCAGCGGGGAGGAGCAGACGTACGTGATGTCACGGGAGGCCAGGTGCTCGGCGACCCGGTCGGCCATCTGCCGCCCGAGCTCGGACAGGTGATACCCGGCGAGACGGCCGTAGAGGATCCCGTCGGGGTTGGCCACTTCACCGTGCCGCATGAGATGGACGACGGTGATGTCGCCGGTGTTGGCCGTGGGGGCGTTGGTCATGGGGTTGTCGCTCATGCCGCCGTGGCCTCCGCCGCCGCTCGGGCCGCCGCCGGGAGGGCGTCGGCGATCCGCTGCACGGCCTGCTCGTCGTGTGCCGTGGAGACGAACCAGGACTCGAAGGACGAGGGCGGCAGGTAGACGCCCTGCGCCAGCATCGAGTGGAAGAAGGCGGTGAAGCGGAAGGACTCCTGCCGCTTGGCGTCCTCGTAGTTGCGCACGTCCCGGTCCGTGAAGAACACGGAGAACATGTTGGAGGCGGTCTGCAGGCGGTGCGCGACGCCTTCCTTGGCGAGGGCCTCGGTGACGAGGGACTGGATCTGCGCGGAGACGGCGTTGACGGTGTCGTAGGCGGCCTCGTCGAGGAGCCGCAGCTGGGCGAGGCCGGCGGCGGTGGCGACCGGGTTCCCGGAGAGGGTGCCGGCCTGGTAGACGGGGCCGGCGGGAGCGAGGTGCTCCATCACGTCCGCACGCCCACCGAAGGCGGCGGCCGGGAAGCCGCCTCCCATGACCTTGCCGAAGGTCATGAGGTCGGGCTCGACCCCGTCGATGCCGTACCACCCGGCGCGGCTGGTCCGGAACCCCGTCATGACCTCGTCGGAGATGTAGAGGGCGCCGTTGCGCCGGCAGGCGTCCTTCAGCCCCTGGTTGAACCCGGGGAGCGGCGGGACGACGCCCATGTTGCCGGGCGAGGCCTCGGTGATCACACAGGCGATCTCACCGGGGTGCCGGTGGAAGGCCTCCTGTACGGCCTCCAGGTCGTTGTAGGGAAGGACGATCGTGTCGCCGGCCTGGGCGCCGGTGACACCGGGGGTGTCGGGCAGGGCGAAGGTGGCGACACCGGAGCCGGCGGAGGCGAGCAGCGAGTCGACGTGGCCGTGGTAACAGCCGGCGAACTTGATCACCTTCGTGCGCCGGGTGAAGCCGCGGGCGAGCCGGATGGCGGACATGGTGGCCTCGGTCCCGCTGGAGACGAGCCGCACCTGCTCGAGCGGTTCGATCCGCTCGACCATCTCCTCGGCGAGCGCGACCTCGCCCTCACCGGGCGTGCCGAAGGAGGTGCCGCGGGAGACGGCGTCCTGGACGGCGGCGATGACGGCCGGGTGGGAGTGCCCGAGGATCATGGGCCCCCAGGAGCAGACGAGGTCGACGTACTCGCGCCCGTCGGCGTCGGTCAGGTACGGACCCGTGCCGGACACCATGAACCGGGGTGTACCGCCCACGGCCCGGAAGGCGCGCACCGGGGAGTTCACGCCGCCCGGCGTGACGGCGGCCGCACGGTCGAACAGAGCCTGCGAGGCAGGCGCATCGTATGGATAGGGCGTTCCTGAAGAGGGCGCTTCGCTCATGACCTGCGACTACTCCGACCTTCTCTGACTACTCCGATGATCTCGGACTCCGGTTGCCAGTGACCTCCTCAGGGTAGGCCAGGGGGCGGCCGGGGCAGCGGGGCGCTGGTGAACCGGCGGCCGGGGCGGTGGGCAGCTACTGAACCGTCGACCAGTCGCCCCGCCCCCTTTCCGGCCCCTTTCCCCACCCCTGCCCGCCCCCTCCACTCCCCCCGTCGCGCCCCACCGCCCCCGAGCACCCCCCGTCCCCTCCCCACGATCTGCGAGACTGGACGTGATACACACAGCTCATGCGGGGCGTGATGGTCGGGGACTGAAAAGATCCTGCGGACAGGTGTTTCAACGCACGTTTCGGCGGGCGGCCGTGGGGGAGGTCACTGACACGATGATCGGGTTGCGCGGCGGGCGCCACGCGTCCTAGAAAAGCAGTCGGGTGGAGATATGCATCGCGGTGGCGGACTGGGCGAGGGGACTGATGACCTGGGTCCTCGACGTGCCCGGCGGGGAAGGCACCGGCGCGACGCGGAGGATTCGAACGAAGCACGCCAGGGACACGTAGTACCGGATATGCCGGGTGTACCGAACGAATCAGAGCGGGCCGACCGACGCATCGATCGCGATCGGCTGAGGGCGAGCAGGAATGGTGGTCGGGTGGGGGTGACGTACAAGTACTTCGGCGCGCCCGACGGCGCGACCGCGGCCCGCGTCCCGATCTCGATGCGCCCCGAGGAACTCGGCGGCGACGAGCTCGGCATGAACGGCATGTTCACCAAGATCAAGCCGGAGACGATGGCCGCGATGGTCCTGACGGGCATCGAAGGCGTCCCGCTCCACAAGGTGCCGCCGCTGGAACTGGTCGTCCTGCACCCCGACTACGCCGTGGTCAAGCTTCCGATGACGGTGGTGGACCCGCTGCGGGGTATAGGAGAGGAAGCGGTGGGCGCGGCCGCTTTCATCTGGTCGACGGTGCCGGACCGGGGTGGGCCCCGGGATGCGTTCAATGTGTATCAGCTGCTGCACGAGTGGCAGGACTTCAGCCATCGGTTGCATGAGGCGGGGCATCAGCCTTATTGCCTTGTGTGGCCGTGACCTGGGGTTTCAGGGGTTTCGGGCGGGGTTTCTGACCCCGCCCTCGTCATGTGCGGAGAGAGGCCGTCAGGCGGCCAGGGCACATTGAGGGCACATGGGTTTCGCTGGGGGCACTGATGTGCCCTGGGTGCCGGGCCGGTCGTCCTCGGCTTCTGCCTCGGCTTCTGCGAAGACGTCGTCGATCGCCTTGCGGGTGCGGGTCTCGCTGGACGGCAGCAGGTGCGTGTACGTCCGCAGCGTGAAGCCCGGGTCCGAGTGGCCGAGGTATTCGGAGAGCGCCTTGATGCTCTCCCCCGCGTCCAGGAGCACGGAGGCGTACGCGTGCCGGAGGGCGTGCATGCCGTCTTCCGGAGCCGCCTGGAGGTAGCGCGCCCCGCGCTCTCGGGGAGGGATCACGCCGGCGGCGGCAAGGGCGCGCTTCCAGTCGCCCATGTTGAAGACGCTGCGGTTGTAGGCCCGCCCCTTCTTGTCGACGAAGAGGAGGCGGAAGGTTTTCGGCTCGCCGTCCGGCTTGGTCCACGGCAGGGTGACGTCGACCGGCGGGAACTCCTTCATGTGCGCCTTGAGGGCTGCGGCGAGCTGAGCCGACAGGGGCACTGACCGGATCCTGTTGCCCTTGGGCAGCGCGAAGACGGGCTTCGTACCGACCAGCCGCACCTGGCGGTTGACGTGGATCCAGCCGCCCTTGAAGTCGATGTCCTCGACGGCGAAGCCGAACACCTCGCCCTGCCGCAGACCGCAGCCGAATGCGAGCTTGCCCCCGGCCTGGAAGCGCTTCGGTAGTTCGGTGATGACCGCGCGCACGCGCTCCAACGACCAAGGGATGATCTTCTTCTTGGTCGCGGTCGGGAGCTTGACCGACTTCGCCTTGCACGGGTTCTTCGGCAGCAGCCCGTCCTCCACGGCCGCGCCGAGGATGCTGGAGAGGATGTCGAAGATGCCCTCGATCGTCGACACCTCCAGGCCGCCGTCCTGGAGTGTGCGGATCCAACCCTGGATGACCGAGGGCTGGTTGAGGGATCGCAGCTCGCGTCGGCCGAGGTGCTCGGTGATGTGGTTGCGGACCGTCGCCTCATAGCGGAGCGCGGTCGTCGGGCCGACGGAGTTCGCGTCGAGCCACTTCTGTGCGTAGGCGACGAGCGTCTGCTTCGTCTCGGCGGGGACGACGTAGGAGCCCTGCCGGATCTCGACGTCGACCTCGGCGGCGCGGTTGTCCGCCTCGGCCTTCGTGTGGAAGTTCTCCTTGCGCTGGCGGTCGTCCAGGTCGCGGTAGCGGACCTGCCAACGCTTGCCGATGCCGTGGTCGGCGGTGGGGACCATCCGCTTCGTACGGCTCTTGTGCTCGCCGCACTCGGCCTCGGTGGGCTTGGGGTGGGACTTGTGCCAGCGGTCGTACACGTCAGCCAAGAAGGGCCTCCTGGGTGGGGATGAGGGAGTGGGAGGTGGCGTGGGACACCGGGGAGTGCGTCGGCCACGGGAGCAGCAGGGCTGCGGGAGGGGCGCCGAGCGCGGTGGCGATCGTGACGAGGTCGTCTACGTCGCAGCGGCGGCGGGCGCGTTCGGTGCGGCTGAGGGCGGTGTTGGCCATCGGGCGGCCCAGTGCGGTGCAGTGGGCGGCGAGATGGTGCTGGGTCAGGCCGCGTACGAGGCGTAGGTGCTCGATGGCGCGGGCGGTGTGGAGGCCGGCGGGGCCTATTTCGACAGGTCGGTTGGGCATGACAGATAGCTGTAACTTGCATCCGGGCGGCATGGCAAGAGTTAGCTCTTAAACTCTCCAATAGTCGTTCGGGGGCGAAGTGGCGTTCGTCTCGTCGAATTCCGGTACATCGCGAGACGTTTCGGCCGAGGTGTCGTGTTACCTCCCCCGCCGTTTTCGAGTTGGGTGATTTGAACACACATCAGCCATGATGCCCGGCGGGTCAGTCACGTCGCCCCTGCCCGCCAAGTGTTACCTCTGAGCTGCGGAGGTACCGGATTCCGGCACCTCGACCGGTTGCTTCGCCGCAAGAAAATTTCGGGCCCGGCCGGAGCGATTTCGGCAACCGGGGATCCACCCTTACTGTTTCCCTCTCCCCGGCCACGCCGAAAGAAGCAGTGAGGAGCTTCAGAATCAACTCTGGACTTTTCTCCGGGTGGTATGGCTGTGTTGTCCAGCCCATTGTTCAAGACCGAAAAGGAGCCCTGTGCCGAAGAACCCTCCCCGTAGCACCAACGCCCCTGCCACCGCTGCGGCTGCCCAGCGTGGCCCCCTTGCCACCCCTGCGGAGGTCGCCGCCTATCTCGGGGTGCCGGTGAAGACGCTCTACCAGTGGAAGTACCGGGGCATCGGCCCCAGCGTCCACAAGGTCGGGCGTCACCTGCGCTACCGCTGGCGGGAGGTGGACGCGTGGCTGGACGCCCAGACGTCGTACGACCTCACGGCCTGACCCCGCGCGCGACGCGGACGACGAAGCGGCCCCCGGCGCGCCAACGCCGAGGGCCGAAGACTCCCCTGCCGAATACCCATCCCTGAACGAACGAGCTGGTGAGGGCGGGACCTTGCCCGTCCTGCCTCTCACCGGAGAGGAACGCCTATGGAGGACTCTACGTCCGCCGGCACCACGAACACCTCCCCCACCGGCTGGCCCACTCCTGCGGTCCCCGGCGAGGGCATCCCCTGGCGCCGCCAGGATCAGCAGGACACACAGTCCCCGCGTCGGGGACCGTCGAACATCCGGCGGAAGCGGAAGCATACGGGGACCGTCCCCAGCCGTCTGCTGATGCCGTTGTTGGGGACCGCCCCCGCGACGTGCCCGCTGCTCGGTCCCCACACGTCCCGGTCCCCGAATCGACATCCGATGCAAACCCGCAGGCCAGCGGCGGGAAATCGGGGACCGGTCCCCAAGAGGCTGCCGTTGCACCAGGGGACCGCCATGGGGACCGTGAGCACGGTCCCCGCCGGTCGCTGGGGACCGACACACCCGTGGCGGGAACCGCCCAGCAGGAGGGGACCGGTCCCGTCGACGCACGGGGACCGGCAGACCCCTCGGAACAAGGTTCCGGTGAGGGTGCAGTACTGCTGGATGAGTTGCGGG
Source organism: Streptomyces sp. NPDC093591 (assembly GCF_044764885.1). Lineage (NCBI taxonomy): Bacteria > Bacillati > Actinomycetota > Actinomycetes > Kitasatosporales > Streptomycetaceae > Streptomyces > Streptomyces sp. NPDC093591. The sequence continues at coordinate 74,014 of NZ_JBIWIY010000015.1, read as the reverse complement.
CGGCGATCGGCAAGTACGTTGTGCTGCCCAGTGACGAGGCGCTGACCGCGGTCACCCTGTGGGTGGCGGCCACGCACATCCAGAGCGTCCTGCAGCATGCGCCGCGCCTGGCGGTCGTCGGCCCGACAAAGGGCTGCGGCAAGTCCCGGGTGCTGGACGTGCTCCACGAGACCGTGCACCAGCCGATCATGACGGTGAACATGTCCACGGCCGTGCTCTTCCGCGTCATCGGCAAGAACCCGCGCACCATCCTGGTGGACGAGGCCGACACCATCTTCAGCAAGGCGGGCGAGAACGAGGAACTGCGCGGCTTGCTGAACGCCGGACACCAGCGCAACCGGCCCGCCTGGCGGATCTCCGGTCCTGAGCACAAGCCGACCCCGTATCCGACCTTCGCCATGGCCGCGCTGGCCTCGATCGGCGACCTGCCCGACACGATCACGGACCGGGCGGTCGTGCTCCGCATGCAAAAGCGCAAGCCCGGCGAGAAGGTGACCCCGTTCCGCTCGCGCTACGCCACACCGGAACTGAACGCGCTGCGGGACAAGCTGGCCGCCTGGCTGGAACCGCTGCGCGCCACGGCCGGCCGCATGGCGCCGACCATGCCGGTGGAGGACCGGGCGGCGGACACCTGGGAACCGCTGGTCATCATCGCCGACCTGGCAGGCGGCCACTGGCCCGCCCGTGCCCGTGCGGCCTGCGTGGCGATGACCCGCTACGAAGCCGTCCAGGACGAGCAGACCAACCTGAAGACGCGGCTGCTGCGCGACATCCACCGCATCTTCCAGGCACACGGCAACCCCGAGGCCCTGTCATCCCTGGATCTGGTCACCACCCTGCTCCAGGACCCCGAAGCCCCCTGGGCGGAACACGGCACCAAGGGACTCAGCGTCTACCACCTGGGCAGACTGCTGCGGGACTTCGACATCCGCCCGGCCAACTACCGGTTCGACAAGGGCAGGCAGGCCAAGGGGTACGCCCGTAACCGGTTCCTGGACAGCTGGGCCCGGCACTGCCCCGACCTCACCGAGACGGCGCCCGCCCCCGCGCACGATGCCACGCCCGCGCACCGGGCCCAGGGCAAGCCGCCCGCCGCCTCGGCAGGCCACCTGCCCATCGGCCCGCCCGGCGGCCCCGCCGGCCCCAACCGCTCCCGCTGACCCGCCTCCCCCAGGGTCCGTATCAATGCGTCGCATCCGTCCCCGCGCAGGTCAGCGCGGGGACGGATGTCCTCACTGGGACGGACATCTCCGTACCTGCCCGAGTGTCCGTACCTGTTCTGACCAGGCATGGGACGGATGCGACGCACGTGACACACCTCCCGCCCCTCTCACCACCGGAGTACTCCGATGCGCGACCCGCGCCCCGAACACCCCATGCCCCAAGAGCAGATGGCCGCCACCCCCGTCACACGCGCAGCAAGTTGTCGGGTAAGGAGTCCTTACCCGGCCCCCGCCCTGGAGGGCGCAGAGGCATCCGGCGCAGGAGCACCGGGGTCGGCCGGCCCGGGGGAGCCGACCGGGACTGGGGGCAGCGAGCCGTCGTCGAGCGTGCCGCAGCAGCCTGCGCCGCGTCGCCGTCTGCGTGACAAGCAGCTCCGCGAGCGCCGCGTCCACCCCCGTTACAGCGACGACGAGTTCGCCCTCGTCCAGAAAGCCGCAGCCCTGAGCCGCATGCAGCCCGGCGGCTACGTCGCCGAGTGTGCGCTCGCCGCCGCCCGCGCCGACGACCCCACCGCCGCCGTCGCCGACTACCGCGCCATGGTCAAGGCCCTGATGGCCGCCAACCGGCAACTCGGCGGCATCGGCAACAACCTCAACCAGCTCACCTGGCACCTCAACAAGGACGGCACCTGGCCCCACCCCGACACCGTCCATCGACTCCTGGACCGCGTCGAAGCATCCATCGCCGAGGTGGACACCGCCGTCGCCCAGATCACCGAGGGGCGGTGAGCCAGTGATACCGAAGATCATCCTCGGCAAAGGGCCTCACGCCACGCGCCGCACGATCGGCTACCTCTTCGGCAAGGGCCGGGCCAACGAGCACATCGACCCGCACCTGGTGGCCTCCTGGAACGACTTCGCCCCCGATCCCGGCCGCAGCCCCCACCGCGACCCCAAAGACGTGGAGGCCCAGCTCGCCGCGCAACTCGACCAGCCCGTGAAGATGCTCGGCAACAAGGCACCCAAGTACACCGTGTGGCACTGCCCGGTCCGTGCCGCACCCGAAGACCCGCTCCTCACCGACGCCCAGTGGGGGGATATCGCCCGCCGGATCGTGGCTGCCGCCGGCATCGCCCCTGAGGGGGACGAGGAGGCGTGCCGCTGGGTGGCCGTCCGCCACGCCGACGACCACATCCACATCGCCGCCACCCTCGTACGCCAGGACGGCCGCCGCCCCCAGCGCGACTACGACCAGCGCGCCGTCCAGCGCGAAGCCCGCCAGATCGAAGTCGACTACGGGCTGAGGCGACTGAAGCCGGGCGACGGCACTGCCGCCAAACGCCCCACCAGCAAGGAACACTTCAAGGCCAAACGCCTGGGCCAGGAGGCTGCCACCCGTGACGTCCTGCGCCAGCGGGTCCGCCGAGCCGTCGCCGCCGCAACGGATGAGACAGAGTTCTTCGCCCTGCTGGAGGCATCGGGTGTGACCGTGCGCCTCAAGCTCGGCCCGTCCGGCGACGCACTCGGCTGTAACTTCGCCCTGCCCGGCGACACCAACGACAAGGGCGAGCCGGTCTTCTACTCCGGCTCCGCTCTCGCCCCCGACCTCTCCCTCCCTCAGATCCGCCGACGCCTCGCCACCACCAGCCCCGAACCGGTCACCGTTCGGCCGGGCAACCCGTGGCACCAGGCCACTGCCGCCACCGAACGCATTCCCCACCACCTCACCCACGGCGACGACCACGCCGCCCAAGGACAGCTGGTCGCGCTTGGCGCCGCACTGGACCTCCTGCCGGTCACCGCACCGGTGGCACTGAAGGCCGAACTCGAACAGGCCGCGGCCGTCTTCGAGCGCGCCACCCGCTCCCGCATCGCCGCCGACCTGGACAGCACCCGCGTCCTGCGCCGCAGCGTCCAGGCGATCTGGAAGGATCCCGCACTGCACGGGGACGGAGCCGGGCTGGCGATGCTGCTGGACGTCGCCCTCACCGCGGTGGCGTTCGCGATGCACTGGCACCGCACCCGCCAGCACGCGCAGCAGGAGGCCGCAGCAGAACAGGCACTCCTCCACTTGCAGGTCGCGTACGCGCGAGCTGCCAAACCGGTACTGGCCGGCCTCGCCAGGCGGGCACCCAGCCCGCAGACCAAACGCCGCTACGCCCACCACCTCCAGCAGGCAGTCCCCGAACACGCCGAGCGCATCCTCAACGACCCCGCCTGGGACTCACTCACCACCGTGCTCGCCGATGCAGAAGCAGCAGGACACAACGCAGCCGCCGTCCTCGACCAGGCCCTCGGCCAGCGCACCCTGGACGACGCCCACAGCCCCGCCCGCGCACTGACCTGGCGCATCCGCCGCCTTGGCGAACGCCACGCACCCAGTCCACAAGCCCAAGCAGCGAAGCGCAGCGGCACGCAGCGCCCCACCCCACCCGTCCAATCTCCGCCGCATCCGACACGACGGCGCTGATCAGGCTTGGGCGGACAGCTTGGGGGTGAGCAGTTCCACCGCTTCCTCCCAGCGGAAGCGGTCCGCCCCGCCCCCGGCCTTCGGACGATGCGGCTCGTACGAACCGATCAGCACACCCATCTCCCGCAGCCAGTCCAGACTGCGGCAATAGGCGGGGTGGGCGGCCTGCGCCGAGTTCAGATACGGCAGGACGGCGGTCGGGATGCCCATGCCGTACGCCTCGCACAGGATGCCCAGTGCCAGGGTGTCGGAGATCCCTGCCGCCCACTTGTTGACCGTGTTGAAGGTGGCCGGCGCCACCGCAATGGCATCGGCGGGCGGCAGTGGGCGGGCCTCGCCGGGCGTTCGCCAGGCGGAGCGGATGGGGTAACCGGTCTGCGCCTCGATCGCCTCAGTGTCGAGAAAGCCCAGTGCCTGCGGGGTGGCGACGACACCGACGTCCCAGTGCTGCCCCTGCGCAGCGGTGATCAGTTTGCCGACGTCGCCAGCGATGCCGCAGGCGCACACGACGACGTACAGGAAGGGCTTCTTCTCCGGGTCGTTCGGCTCACTCACGCAGGGACTCCCAGTTGGCGGCTGAAGTGGTGCAGTTCCGGCAGAGTACGGCGGCGGTCGCGGGCGGCCATGTCGGCGACCAGGTCGCGGACGGCGGGTCGGCGGACATCCTGAGCGGCGCAGGTCTCGGCGATGCGCAGGGCCTGGTAGCCGTCGGAGAGACGGCCCTGCTGGCTGTAGGCGCGGGCTGTCTCTACCCACAGGGCCGCCCGGCGCTCGGGGACCGGGATGTGCCGACGCATGAGCGGGCGGGCGGCCTGGAGTGCGAGGCCGGAGTCGCCGAAGGCCACCAGGGCGCTGAGCTCGTGCAGGGCGACGTTGGTTGGGCTGAAGTTGGCCCAGGCATCGGGCCGGTCGAGGGATACGTACCGGGCCACCTCTTTGGCCTCGGCGAGGAATTCCTCAGTGGCCGCGCGATCGCCACCGCCGCTTGCTGCGGTCACACCGCGGAGCAGCAACAACCCAACGGCTGCGAGATCCTTCGGAGAGCGGCGGTCGTACGAGCCGGTGAGCTGATCGGCCGTGTGGCGAACGAGGGTGACGGCCTGGGCGGTGTGCTTCTCGCGGGCCAGGACGTGGGCCTGTACGCGGACGCTGGAGGCCAACACCACGGGGTCGCCTGAGCGTTCGGCCTCGGCCATCGCACGGCCGACCGCGAGCCAGGCGTTGCCCGGGTCATGCTGCTTGAGCAGCAGGCTGGTGGAAGTCTGGTACGTCGTGGCCAGCAGCGCGGACAGCACATCGCTGTCCGTCGTGCTGCTGGATGCCAGTCTGAGGTCGGCGATCAGGCCAGGCAGCGTGCGCTCCAGCTCCGCGTAGTCGCAGGTGTAGAAGAGCTTGCGGGCAGTCCCAACCCGCTCCCGGAGCGCGATCGTGTCCAAGGGGGCGTCGGTACCTGCCGCACTCATTCCCGGGAGCAGGGCCTGGACGAGATCGTCGTGGGCGGCGGCCGAGGCGGCAGGGGTCGCGAGCGCGGCGATGCTCGCGGCGAGGAAGGTACGGCGGTGCATGTCGTCTGCTTCGGGATCGGTGGCGGAGGCGTCGGGAACAGCAGTGGCGAGACCCAACTGTTGGGCAGGGATCTTGAGTTCCTGCGCGACGGCACGCAGGACACGGATGTCCTCCGTGCCACGGCCGCCCTCCAGACGACTCACCTTGGACTGGTGGTAGCCGAGCGCGGCGGCGACGTCCTTCTGCGAGCGCCGCTGTAACACTCGTGCCTGACGGATCACTTCGCCGATCCGTCTCGCTTCCCTGTGTGCTTCGGCCATCTGCCACGGCCCCTTCTGCCGTCGCCGATCCTGCCTGCTCAACCGAGCGTAGATCAGCCGTACTTCGCCGTGATGCAGCTCCTGCATAACCGATGCACCGCCGGCACCTGGACTAACCACCCACTGCTACGAGCTGGTTGCGTGAAGTGGCCGCACCAACCTCGGGAGGCCGCTCATGGCAGCGCACCAGCTCACCCTGTCCGTACCTGCTACCCCCACCGCGGTCGCCTCCGTCCGGCACCAGGCCGTGGAGGCGATACAGGGCTGGGAGGTGGATCTGGACGACGAGGTGGTGCACACGGCCGAGCTGGTGATCAGCGAGCTGGTCACCAACGCCGTCCGGTACGCCGGCAGAGGTCATGTCTCGCTGGAAGTGGAGCTGCTCGCAGCCGTCCTGCGCGTCGAGGTGCGCGACTCCAGTCCGGTGCTGCCTCGGCCCGGCCTCCCGGACGAGCACAGCGAGAACGGCCGCGGCCTGTTCCTCGTCGCCGCTCTTGCCGACCGGTACGCCGCCGAACCGACGCCCACGGGCAAGCGGTGCTGGGCGGAGATCGCCCTGCCCGTCCGCCGGGCCACGGAGACGACCGTCTCCCTTCCCTTGCAAAGGAGTTGACCGTGCCCACCAGCACCTCTACTCGGGCCGCCGAGGTGATCGCCGTACGCCCCGGGCCGCCACTCACCGGCACCGTCACCGTGGATGGCTCGAAGAACGCCGCTCTGCCGCTGCTGGCCGCGGCAGGGGCTCTTGGCCGCCCTGTGCGGCTGGGCAACATCCCTGCGAACACGGACGTCCAGATCTTGCTGGCCCTGTTGGAGCAGGCGGGCTGGCACGTTGCCCGGCCCGTCGGTGAGCAGACGACCGCAGTGCTCATGTCGACTGAGAGCCGGCACACGCATCCCGAGCTGGCCCAGGCCGCCCACATTCGCGCCTCGTACTACCTGGTCCCCGCCCTGCTCGCCCGGCACGGCGAGGCCCGACTTCCCTGGCCGGGTGGCTGCCGGATCGGCGCTCGCGGGATGGATCTGCACTTCAAGGTGTACGAGGCGTTCGGCGACCGGAGCGCACAGGACGACTCCGGCTACCGCATCGAGGCCGTCACACCCCGCACCGGCACCGTGTCCCTGGTGCTGCCGTTCCGCTCCCGTGGGGCGACCGTGGCCGCAGTGCTGCGCGCCGTGACAACCGGTCGCCCCCTGCGGCTGGGCGAACCCAACCTCTCGCCAGAAGTCCTGTCCGTGCTCGACGCCCTCCGCTCGGTGGGCTGGGAGACCCAGATCAGCGCGCACCTCCTCGCTCTCTCCCCGCCGTCCGTCGGCCAGAAGGACGCCGTCGTCTGGCAGGTGCCCGGCGACAAGATCGAGGCCGGCACACTGGCCTGCGCGATCGCCGCGACCGGAGGTTCGGCTCGTGTCAACGGCGTGCACGGCAAGGACGTAACCCCACTCGTAACTGCCCTCCGGCGCCTCGGAATCCCGGCCAGCGCAGAGGACAACGCCCTCCGCGTCCACGCCCAGGACGCACGGCCGACGAGTCGCCCCCTGCGAGCTATCGCCACCCTCAGCCCCGGCGGACTGGACGCTGACTTCGAACCGCCCCTGATGGCACTCGCCCTCGGCCTGCCCGGCACGCATCTGTTCGCCGACGCGATCAATCCCGGCCGCCACGGCAACCTGCTGCCCCAACTGGCCCGCCTGGGGGCCGAGATCGAGGAGATCTCCCCCACTGCGTGCCGCCTGACCGGACCTCAGCAACTGACCGGCGCGGGCGTGGAGGCAACCGACATCCGCACCGGCTCCGCCCTCATGGTCGCCGGCCTCACCGCGCGAGGCGTCACCACCGTCGGCGGCCTCGACCAACTCCGCCGTGGCCACGCCGATCTGCCCGGCAAGCTCCGCACGTTGGGCGCCGACGTCTGCGAGGTCACTCCATGACCGCCACCCGCACCTTGCGACAGATCGTGGCCACCACCGACGTCCACTCCGCCCTCGACAACGCCGCCCCGTTCCTGGCCCACCTCCACGCTCTCCGCCCGACCTCGCTCATCGTGGACTGCGGCGACTTCTTCGAAGGCTCCGGCTACTACCGCCTCGCCCACGGCGCCATCGAGCGCAAGATCCTTCTCAAGCTGTACGACATCCTGGTGCCCGGCAACCACGGCTGGCCGCACCACTTCGAACCGGATCTCCACTGGCTCACCGTCTGCGCCAACGCCGTTCACGCCGACACCGGCGACGCGCTCTTCCGCCGCATGCGGATCGTCGAGATCGACGGCCGACGCGTGGGCATCACGGCGGTGATCGGTCAGCAGGCTTTCCACTCGATTCCCGTCGGCCAGCGCGCCGAACACCGTGTCATCGATCCAGTCCAGGCGCTGCGCGAGCTGTTGCTCGCCCACCACCACGAGGTGGACAGCTGGATCCTGCTCAGCCACTCCGGATTCGACGCAGACCTCAAACTGGCGGCTGATTGCCCGTTCCTGGATGTGATCTTCGCCGGGCACTGCCACACCGTGCAGTACGGCCCGGTGCGCGTGGGCGACACGCTCATCGTCAAAGGACAGGAACTCGCCGACGGGTACGCGGTCGCCACACCGGTCGGGCCGGGCTGGGGTGCCGGCTCCACCAGCTTCCCGGACCGGACGCCAGCTGCTCTCGCCGCCGAGCTGTCGGAGGCGATCGAGGAGATCGGCCGGGCCAGGAAGGAGTTGGCGGTGGCTATCGGGCCCATCGCCCGGGCATATCAACACCGGACACCCGATCGCCGCGGCCTGCTCGTCCACCTGGCCGCCCGCCTGAGGAGCGGGCTCGGTGCCGACGCGGTCATCCTCAACGACACCGCGCTGCGGCCCGTCCCGCTCGGCGACATCCTCACGCTGGGCGATCTGCTCGCCATCGAGCCCTTCGACAACCAGCTCGTCCACGCCCGCGTCCCAGAGGACTTCTGGCAGGACCTGGCCGGCCTGTTGGCCTTCCTCACAGAACAGGCCGGTCCTCTCGTCGTGTTGCCGGACCCCTTGCCGGACGGCGTCACCACGGTGCTGACCACCGACTACCTCGCGGACAACTATCTCGCGGGCCGCTCCCACGCCGCAGGACTACTCCTCAGCCAGGCCCTCAAACACGTCCTCACCACGCCCGCTCAAGGAGGCACACGGTGATCCTCACCGGTCCCGAGATCACCGCCGCCGCCCAGGACGGCCGCCTGCGGATCACGCCTTTCGCCCCCGATCAGGTCAACCCCAACAGCTACAACGTCCGCCTCGGCCCTACCCTGCTCGCCTACGCCGAAGGCGTCCTGGACGCCCACCAACCAAACCCGACCACCGAGTTCACGATCGGACCGAACGGATACGTCCTCCAACCCGGCGAGCTCTACCTGGGCCACACCCTCGAAGAGGTCGGCTCCGACGTCTTCGTCCCGCTGCTGTTCGGCCGGTCCTCCGTCGGACGGCTCGGGCTGTTCGTCGAGATCACCGCCCCCATCGGGGACATCGGCTTCCACGGCCAGTGGACCCTGATGCTCACACCGATCCGCCCCCTGCGCGTCTACGCGGGCATGCGGATCGGACAGATCATGTTCTTCGCCTCCGCCGGCCCCATCTCGCCATACGAAGGCAAGTACCAGGCAGCGACCGGCCCGCAGCCCTCCGCCTACTGGCGCGACGTGACCAAGCTCCGGGCGGTGGCCTCGTGATCCTCACCGGACCCGCGATCGCCGCCGCCCAAAGCGCAGGCGAGATCGTGATCGAGCCGTACGACCCGGCCCGCCTCTCCCCCAACGCCTACGACTGGCGCCTCGGCGACACCCTGCGCATCTGCGACGCCGATCTGGACGCGGCCTCTCCGACTCCGTACGCCGAGACCGCCATCCCGGACTCCGGATATGTCTTGCACCCCGGTGTGCTCTACCTCGGCATCACCCACGAGAGGACCGGGTCGGAGACGTATGCCCAGTTCCTCAACGGCAATCGCACGATCGGCGCGCTCGGCATCTGGGTCCATGTCTCCGCACCGCTCGGCCACCAAGGCCACGCCATCCACTGGACCCTGGAGATCCGTGCCGCCCGGCCCGTGCGCGTCTATCCCCGGATGACCTTCGGCAAGCTCGTCTTCCTGCACTGCCTCGGCACTCCAGCCAGTTACCAACAGCACGGTCTCAAGTACACCGCGACCGCAGGCATCGATATCTCGCGTCTCTACGAGGAGCTCGCCGGAGGTACCACGTGAGTCCTCAAGTAGCGACCGTCCTCGACCTGCCCTTCGGCAGCGCCGGTGGCAGCGTCGAACTCTTTCTCGACCTCTACACCGGCGAGAACCCGCTGGTGTCGACCCGCGCCTTCATGCTCGCCCCGCAGGCGCCTCCACCCCACGTACCTTCGGGGCTGGAGTTGCTGACGGTGCCCGGCAAATGCCTCTCCGGGCCGCCTTTCACGGCGTACGTCAACGCGTTGCGTCGGGCCCTGACGCAGGGCATCGACCCGGCCAGCATCGATGTCCTCCACCTCCAGCATCTTGCCTTCGGCGGTACCCCGGCGCTGATCCGCGCCCTACCCGCACACCCCCGGATCGCACTCGTCCACGGCACCGACCTGCTGTTCGCCGAGGCCCATCGCGACCAGATGCGTGTCCTGCGGGAAACTGCGCGTCTCGCGGACGCCATCGTCGTCCCGACGGGCACCATGGCGGATCGGCTCCTTCAGCTCGCGCCCACAATGGAGCGTAGGAAGATCGAGAAGATTCCCTGGGGTGTCCCCGATCACCTGCTCACCACCCCACCGCCGCGCCCTGCCCGCCGACCGACCGGACACCTCCGGCTGCTCTACGCAGGACGCCTCACCGCCGAGAAAGGCATCGAGGCGCTCCTGCGTGCGATGCCCGTAGCCCAAGCCGTCGAACTGAGCATCGCGGCGCCGCGTCACCAGTTCCATGGGCTGACCCCGCTCCTGCGCCTGCTCAAGGTCCACGTCCGCTACCTCGGCTGGCTCAGCCGTCCACAGCTGTGGAAAGCCTTCGCCGACCACGACGCCCTCGTCATGCCCTCGACCACCCTCGAAGCCATGGGCCTGGTCGCTCTTGAGGCCCAAGCCTGCGGACTACCGGTCGTCTACCAGCCCGTTCCGGGGCTGAGCGACACCCTCGCCGCAACCGGCCTGGCCACCGACTTCACCAACCCGGGCACCCTCGCCCAGGACCTCAATCGACTCCGCTCCACCCCCGGCCTGCTCCCGGCTCTCCAAGTCGCTGGCCGCACCAACGCCACTCGCCATCCCCTCACAGCCACCGCCGCTGCCCTGGCCGACCTCGGCAAACAGCTCATCTGACCTGTCCGCGCCGCAACCAGTCCCATACCGGCCCCCTCACTACGCTGACCACCGGGACATCTCACGGCCCACGATCGATCGGGAGACCATGGCGCTCGACCTCGACACCGACCGCATCCACCAACTCCTCCACGACGGTGCACGCGACAAGATCTACCCGGGCGCCGTCTGGGCCGTCGGTGACAGCCGAGGAACCCAGGCCAGCGGCAGCACAGGCGTCCTTGATCCCGACCGGCCCGACGAGCCGATGCGGCACGACACAGTCTTCGACGTCGCCAGCCTCACCAAGATCCTCGCGGTGTGGTCGACGATCGGCAGTCTCGTCGAGGACGGAAAGCTCCAACCCGACGCACCCCTGGGTGACTTGTGGCCCGAAGTGAGCGGACATCCACTGGCGCAGGTGACCGCACGCCGCCTGCTCACCCACACGGCCGGCGTCCCGCTCCGGGCCAACCTCAAGAACCTGTACGGCACCGACCCGCAGGACGTCCGCGACGGCGTCCTGCGAGAAGCCCTGCACCGGCCGCCCGGTGAGGCCGTGGAATACACCGACCGCGCCGCTCTCATCCTCGGTTACCTCGCCGAACACCTCTCCGGCCAGCGGCTCGATGCGCTCGCGGCCGACCGCGTCTGGGGCCCGCTGGGCATGACACAGACCTGCTTCGGGCCGTTGAGTCCCGAAGCGGCGGCCCGCTGCGCACCGACCGAACTCGACGACAGCACGGGAACCCATCTCAAGGGACGCGCCCACGACTTCTCCGCCCGCCTGCTCGGCGGCGTGTGCGGCATCGCGGGAGCCTTCTCCGTCCTCGACGACCTCGCCACGTTCCTGCGCTACCTCCTCGCCCCAAACCAGATCAACGCGTCACCCGGATTCGGCACGGACTGGATCAAGGAATCCCTCCAGATCCACACCGGAGAGCTGACGCCGCCCCGGGGCCTGTTCTGGCACCCCGCACCAGGTACGACACCGGAGGCCGATGACGTCTGGGTGCACTACGGCTTCACCGGCACCGGCATCTGGCTCTCCCCCAGGAAGGATCGCTGGGCAGCCCTGCTCACCAACAAGCTCTACTACAGCCGGGACCGCGAACCACTCACCCGCGTCCGCAACGAGTTCCGCTCTCACGTCTTCGCTTGAGCAGTGCAGTTTCAGGAAATTTATCAGGCGCCTTCGAAGTCCGTGCGGACTAGACATTCATAGCATCGCGGTAGCCCTGATCAGCGTCGGCACGCTGCACTGTCTCCGTAAGTCCATGCTGGAGCAGAGACGGCATTAAACTAGCCATCACCATTAAAACGAGGGATTGGCAGGAAGATCTTCCCTACCCCACACATTGGACTATCGAGCCCAGCTACGAACTCACTATGCGTGAAAGATGCAGGAAGTATTCCCAAGTCACCGCCTTCACTCATCGAAATGAAGACACTCCCTGCACACGAAGACGTTGGAAGATCTGCAGCCTGGCAATGCGTGGAAACTTGCGTACACGCAATGCGCGCCTGCGGCAGCGTATCTCGGATAGCTTCTATCACTTCGGGGAGCGGATTTCCGTACCGCCCCCTACCCAAAGAGATCGCCACCATTTCAGGCTTGACCGCGCCACATAGAGACCTGGCAAATTCTGCAGTCGACGCTCCGCCGCAGTGACCGCCATGATGGGGGAACACCAGCACTGGTGCCGATATTTCCTGCTGCCGCAATAGCACCCGGTCGAGCGCTTCGGAATCAAGGTCCCCTGGCAGAAGCAGGGCCGGCTGCCCGCCTAGACGTATCCGAAGGACAACCGACATTCCATTCGACGTGATCTTCGGCACCGCATAATCAGAAGCCCTATTCGACGTTCGTCCACCATGCCTAGCACCCCTGGTTCCGAGCCCGCTAAAAAGAATATCCGGGTGGAGGACTTCTACGTCAACTCGACCGAAAGATAAGAGCTCGCGTGCAGCAACGTTGATGGAAGTCGAAACATTGACGCGCCCAGCCTCGTACAGATCATGGGCCAAGGCCACAAAAGCGCGCCAAGTCCGGGTGTTCTTAGAGCTATCCGGATTGAACCAGACCGTGCCGATAGAAATTTCATCTCGGGGAAGGAGTTTCAAGGCCCCACGAACATGATCATCATCGGCATGCGACACAACTAGATGCTCAATACGAGTGACTCCAGAACGTTCAATTTCTGCAAGTAGCTCAGATTCCTTCGCGACGTCGACAACGAGGCATCGGTGCCCGTCCCGAATCAGAGCACAGTTTCCATGCCCAACATCCAGAATAACCGCTTCTAACGATGAATTTATTTTGCCGCCTTCAAGAGTCTTTCCAGACTCCAGCAGTCCATCCGTCATGCGGGCATCCAGCTTTCGGGCGCAGGAGAAGCCTGTCGAATATTCTGAAAGAAGAGCTCCCCTTCATTAGCGGCGTAGTAGTTCACGTCCGCAATGAATTGAGAACCTAGGAATTCCCGAGGCGGATGACTCCTCACGGAATCCGGGAATAGGTCCAGCGGAATCACAACCTGCGCATCCGGATCCCACGCTGGCACGTATACACACGCTGTCGGGCATTCTGCTTCATAGCTGACCCTAGCTACTTCAATAGCGGTCCTAAATGCCCTGCGCTCCAATGGGCGATCGCCAGATATCTCGAGCTTTGTGATAGTCAGCGCCTCAGAGAGGTCCTTGGTGGTCCGCCCTCGCTTATTTAGGACGCGGGGGATCCCGTGTCGCCATCGCCGAATAGAAGTCGACTCATCTTCAGATGTCCAAGCCGACAAGAGAACGCACGGAATCTGCCTGGACAGATTGGATTGGCATGCGAGCTGAGCGCCATCAAAACGCGCATGACCACTCCCATTCAAGCGATGGTCACAGATCGCGGCAGCACACTCATTTTCCACGATCGCAGCAATTACCTCATCGACATCCGGCGACCCTGCCAAGGAGATTGCGACGGGAGTGAGATCAGCGTCCTGAAGCTGATAGGACAAAGCCCTCATCGCTGCTGGATCATCGTCGATCATCCCTACCCGAGCACCCTGGGGAATTTCAAGCAAAGCACTCACACGGATCAACCTCCATCGCCCGGTTGCTCCGTATCGGGAAGGTAGGCAGGGGCTACAATCCTGAACTCTGCACCGCCTAGAATTCCTTGCGCTGCAGCCGAAACCTGCCCGCGGAGATCAGATACGATATCCCGGACAATCGTCAGCCCCATCCCAGTACCATTAGGCCGTGTCGTTTCTCCTGGCAGCCAGATGTCTTCCAGCTTGATGTTAGTGATGCCAGGCCCCGAATCGGATACTGTGAGTTCTACCTGATCTCCGACTTTCTCCGTGGCAATGCGAATCATGCGCTCCGGTGGGGCGTCCGGCCTCAGCATTGCATGCGCAGAGTTGATCAGCAGATTCGCCAAGAGCGACTCTAGATCCGCAACCGTTGTCCTGAGAGGTAGTTTCTCGTCCCACAGTTCCAGATCGACTTTAATCTGCCGGCTCGAGAGTTGCTGACCAAACATGCGCGTTATGCCACGACAGACTTGATTGAGGTCCACAATGCGCATTTCGCGCTTATTCTTGTTCAACAATGCCAGAGGGAGCTCCGTATAGGATTGCATTTTCTCGGCAATGTCAACGGCGTCTGTTAGAGGAGGCTCGATCCTTCTGGAGAAATCTTCCTCGGAAAGCAAAGAACGAGTCCGGTCACCGAGGCTGCCAAGGAGCGCCATCAGATGACCGGAAGGAGCGAGGGCCTCATGTGCGAAGACCGCTGTACTCGTACCAAGCGTTCCAAGGGTACGGTACAGAAGCCTGTCATCTTCTAGAGCCTTCGTAAGGGCATCAGTGGATTCTACGACTTCCTTCCACTTACGAAGGATGAGCGGCCGACGGTCAACCGGGACCAATGACTCCAGTACTCCTTGGAACTCCCTCTCTACCTTATTCTTCCTCGCTCGTGCCCGAGGGGACCTCTCCGACCTGTTCTTTTCCCTAATCTTCAGACGCTCATAGGCAGCCCAATCTGCCGCTCGCTTGGCAAACTCCCGCAACTGATGAAAGTAGGCATCTTCTTGAAACCCCATTCGGTCAGTCTTAGGAGTTAGGCGATATGGACCATCCTCAATTCTCACACGCCCGACAGAGTTGTTTGTTGATGGGCGAACTTCGGGACTGGCCGCCCGGCGCAAGTTTAGGTCCAGCCAGTCGTATCCCGGATCGCCATAAGGGGTTACTCGTACGCCACGGTGATAGAGATGAACGCCGCCGACTTCCTTGAGCCAGGGGCGAATATCCGCTACCGTAATTTTCGAGTTACGGCGAGAGAATGATTCATTGTTGAGGAGATACATCCAGAGCTCAAACGTCGCAACTGGAGCCAGGAACTGAAGCTCAACCTCTTTCTTGCCGCGACCGTATCTTTTGAGGGCAACCTCGTCATGATCACCCTCTGCTACAACTGATCCACGCCAGTCGTATAGAAGAGCTCGCGCCTTCCCTGCTTCGTCCAAAGTGGCTACGAGTTTATACTCGTATTCGTCGAAAAACCTGTACCCAGAGGAAACCGTACCCGCGATAGCGTCGTACTCGGGTGCATCTACGATCGTCTCAAAGCCGGAGAGTGCATCAGGGAAAACTCCCGTCAGTAGAAGAAGGTTCCGTGACAGTCGAGTCATGTCCTCTTTGGAGAATTTACTGCGGAGGGCATCGACCGTGACCGTTGTGCCTGGCCCCTTGCTTGTTTCCCTGGCAACGATATTCAATTCGACTTCGTCGACAGATGACACACTTTCGTAGCGCTGCCAATCGATCGACAGGTGATATTCTCGGCCTGGCTCGTTCCTTGGCCTAGTGGCCACGTGAACTCGACGGCCAAGGCGCAGTGAAGCAAGCCGACCGAGCCCCTTCTCGCCGACCTTTTCTCGTTGCCCGTCGATCTTTGGCGCATCAGGTTTGGATGAACGTCCGACAAGCAAGAAGCCGTTAGATATCTCGCTGGCCGTCATGCCGTCACCGTCGTCCTCAACAACGAGTGTGCCGCCAGGGACGGCAACGTCGCGCATTGTGATCCAGCAGTGAGCGGCGTCCGCGTCATAGGAGTTTCGTGCCAGCTCGAGTATGCCGAGGTCTGGATGCGGAACCAGTTCTTCACCGAGACGTGCAAGAACACTCGGCGAGAACCGAAGGCTGTGCCCCATCAGCCGCTCCCCTCAGCAGCAGGTCTGCAAGGTCCCATGGGTTGCTCGAACAAGGCCATACAGCCTAGCAGCAACGTTTTTGATTGTTCGTCAAGTATGGGAGGTCAGACGGAAGTTCACCGCACTACCCGCTCCAGGAGTCGCCGTCGTACTGATCCAACGCCGGGTCACGCCATGTTGCTCCAGGCGCCTGACCAGCACATATGTTGCCGCCACCGTGGCCCTTGCGGAAGGTGAGCCGAACACGAGCACCTCTGTGTCGGACGGCAGGTTCTTGGGGCCAATGTCACGTCTACGACCATGCTCCGACCAGTGCAGCGGCGGTTGGTGCAGGCCAACCAGCCATCGGGCTCGCCAGAAACGTTCTTGCCCTGCAGAATGGGGGACAACTTCAAGCAACGGGCCGTCAACTGTGCGTCCCACCAGCAGGGGAGGGACGCAGATGGTGCTGGGTGGCTACGCGACCTACACGCGGGAACTGCTGGCTCTCGCAAAGCAGGTCATCAGCGAGCCAGCCATGCAAGATCCGTCGGAGGCGCATGCCGCGCTGAACGGTCAGGCATCGGCACGACTTCGCCGGCTCATCCCTCTGGGCCAGCGGCGAGATATCGGTGCCTTCTTCACCAGCGGTGACGTCCGCCGCCGCTTTACCACTCTTCTGAACGAGGGCGCCCAACCAACCGAGCACACCAGGTATTGGGATCCAGCTTGCGGCGCCGGTGACCTACTCCTAGCTGCTGCGGAGTCGCTACCCGCCGGAGCCACGTTGCAACAGACTCTGACCCTATGGGGTAGTGCTCTACGTGGTAGCGACGTGGAGCCCGACTTCGTAGAAGCGGCACAAGCTCGCCTATTCCTCGCAGCTGTTCTCAGACACCCGGATACAGCCGCGACGTCTGGCGTAGACGTAGATAAGGGGGTTCGTGCCTTCCGCAATATCCGAGTAGACGATGGCCTCGCAGTATTGCGCCGAACTCGAAGTTTTCGTGGCCATCTACTAATGAATCCGCCTTACGGCGCCACATTGGCCGACCGCTCGTGTGACTGGTCACAGGGCTCCACATCAAAAGCCGCGTTCTTCGCTCTGGAAGGCGCGAGAGCAATATCGATCGGTAGTCGCTTTTCTGCCATCTTGCCTGATGTATTGCGCAGTGGTAGTCGCTACGACGCGTGGCGCGACCGTATGGACGCGACCATGGCAACTAGCGAAATTTCCCCTTACGGGCAATTCGACCCCTATACCGACATTGACGTTTTCCTTATCTCTGGAACACGCCGCAGCCAAAGGCGTACTGCTGTCGCATGCCGGACCAGCTGGTGGCCTGAGATCGAAGCCGAGCGGCGAGCAGGTGACTGCTTCGACATTAATGTCGGTCCGGTGGTCGATAATCGCTCCCCGCACAATGGACCGATACTCCCTTTCCTCACCGCTCGTGATCTCCCAGCGTCAGGGATAACAGGTATCCCTTCCAGAAAACGCCAGTTTGAAGGACGTGTGACACAGCCCCCCTTCGTAGCTCTACGGCGAACTTCGCGCCCCGGCCAAGGAAAAGGGGGCAGCACCCGCGCTGCTGGCGTGATGGTCATAGGTGACTCCCCCATCGCTGTGGATAACCACATCATTACAGCCAAGCCCCACAGCAATTCCGAGGAGGATTGCCTCAAACTTCTCAAGGTTCTGGACTCCGCCGAGACTAATGAATGGCTGGATCAACGTATTCGATGCCGTCATTTGACTGTTGGCGTGATCCGCACTCTCCCTTGGCCTTCCGCGTCATGACGAGGCTCTCGGGCCAGCGGGCGTGGAGGTATCCGATCCCGTCCTGGCTGCCCTTCGGCCAGGAGCACCCACTGGCGAGCCTGGAGAATGAGCTGTGCCCTGGCAGGGCACATCCAGGGCACATAAGCCTGGGAAACTGCGTTGACCCGTGAGAACTACCGAGAGGAGTTTTCCCAGGTCAGCGCACATCTCCTTGCGTAACCCCAGGTCAGCGCCCTCTCATCACCAATCGCTGCACGAGTGGCAGGACTTCTCGCATCGGTTGCATGAGGCGGGGCATCAGCCTTATTGCCTTGTGTGGCCGTGAGCTGGGGTTTCTTGCAGATCGGGCGGGACTTTCGGGCTCCGCCCTTGTCATGTGCCGGGAGGGGCCGTCACCGGGGGTGGCAGACAGGTCCTGTGAGTGTTCCGGCAGGGCGTGATCCGGTCAGGCGGTGACCCAGTAGGTGCGGGTGTTGGTGAACTCGCGGATGCCGGCGGCGGCCAGTTCGCGGCCGTAGCCGCTGCGCTTGGTGCCGCCGAAGGGCAGGCGGGGGTCGGAGGCGACGATCGCGTTGACGAAGGCCGCTCCGCTGGTGATACGGCGGGCGAGGGCGACGCCACGGCTCGGGTCGGCCGTCCAGATGCTCAGGCCGAGCCCGTACGGCGTGGCGTTCGCGAGCCGTACGGCGTCCTCGTCCTCCCGGGCGACGGCGATGGCGGCGAGCGGGCCGAAGGTCTCCTCGTCGAAGGCGGGCATGCCCGGGCCGGTGTCGCCCAGGACGGTGGGCTGGTAGAAGAAGCCGTCGCCGGGCACGGGCTTGCCGCCGGTCAGGAGGCGGGCTCCGGCGGCGACGGATTCCTCGACCTGTCGCTGGATCGCGGCCCGCAGGTCGTCGCGGGCGAGCGGGCCGACCTGCGTCCGACGTTCGCGCGGGTCGCCGACGCGCAGGGCTTCGACACCGGCCACGAACGCGGCGGTGAACGCATCCGCCAGGGAGGCGGCGACGATGAACCGCTTCGCGCATACGCAGCTCTGCCCGGAGTTGGTGAAGCGCGCCTTCACCGCGGCCGCAGCGGCCGCGTCGACATCGGCGTCGTCGAGGACCACGAAGGCGTCCGAACCGCCCAGTTCCAGAACGGACTTCTTCGCCGCCCGCCCGGCCGCCGACCCCACCGCCGCGCCCGCCCGGTTGCTTCCGGTGAGGGTGACGGCCGCGACGCGGTCGTCCTCGATGAGCCGCGCCGTCACGTCGGGCACATCGGCGTCGGCGATCACCAGTGTGGTCACGAGGTGCTCGGGGAAACCGGCTTCCACGAAGAGGTCCTGGAGCGCGAGCGCGCTGCCGGTGACGTTGGAGGCGTGCTTGAGCAGGACGCCGTTGCCCGCCACCAGGGAGGGGGTGGCGAAGCGCATGACCTGCCAGACGGGGAAGTTCCACGGCATCACGGCCAGGACGAGTCCGGCGGGCTCGTAGGCCACCCAGGCTTGTGCCCCGGCGATCTCGACGCGCTCGTGGGCGAGGATGCCGGGGCCCTGCCGGGCGTAGTACTCGGCCGTGACGGCCGACTTCTCGACCTCGCCCTCGGCCTCGCCGACCGGCTTTCCCATCTCGGCGACGGCCAGGGAAGCGAGATGGTCCTTGTGCTCGCGCAGGGTCTGAGCAAGGCGGTCGGCGCGCGCGGCCCGCTCGGTGACCGGCACCAGGGCCCAGGCACGGCTCGCGGCGTGGGCCCGGGCCACAGCGGTCTCGATACGGTCCGCGTCCCAGCCTTCGTACGTGGCGGTCGGCTCGCCGGTTGACGGGTCGACGGTCTGCAGGACGCTGCTCATGCGGTGGGTGCCCCTCCCTTGTCGTGCTCCGAGAGGTGTTCGAAGGTCTCGCCGGTGGCGGTGATGGTGCGGGTGACCTCCCGGCCGCCGTAGACCCAGTAGATCCGCATCACGCCCTCGCCGCGGTTGAAGAAGCGGTGCGGGATGCCGGCCGGTACCCAGGTCGCCTGGCCGGGCGTCAGGTCGAAGAACTCGCCGTCGATCTCCGCGGTCGCCTCGCCTTCGAGGATCAGCACGGATTCCTCGACGTTGTGGCTGTGCAGGGGCAGGCCGGTGCCGGGCTGGAAGACGGTCTGGCCGGTCGTGATGACGGCCTTCTCCGAGTTCCACTTGCCGACGTAGGGGATGGTGGCCACACCGCCGCCGCGGTCGAAGCGTTCGACCTTGTCGGGGTGGATGAGCAGGTTCGGCTCGGTGGGGTGGTCGTTGCACATGGAGGCTGCCCCTTCAGGAGTTCAGGAGTGGTGGAACAGGCGACGGGAGAGCGTGTTGACCTGGCTGCCGGGGACGACGTACTTCGCCGCGGCCTCGCGCCAGACCTTGAAGTGGGGTGCGGCGCGGTGGGCCGCTACGGCGGCCTCGTCGTCGTAGATCTCGTGGAAGACGAAGTGGTGGTCGTCGGCCAGGTCGCAGACGACGTCGAAGTAGCGGCAGCCGGGCTCGTCGGTGAAGGAACGCTTGGCGTTCTCCTCGATGGCCTTGAGGAAGTTCTCACGGCAGCCGGGTACGACTTGGAGGGACACGGTCAGGGCGATCATGCGGGCAGCTCCTGGGGAGTGACGGAAGGGGGCAGGGGTACGGCGGTGGCGTCGGCGATCCGTGCGAGGGCGGCCCAGGTGTCGTCGACGACCGTGATGCCCTCGGTGCGCAGCCGCTCGGCGGTGCGGATCTCCGGCTCACCGGGGACGAAGATCTCGTCGGCGCCGGGCGCGGTCGGGGTGGACTTGGCCTCCTCGATCAGGGTCTCCATCCGCTGCTCGAACTCGGCCGGGTCGGCCATCGACCGGATGTCGACGCACATCAGCAGATGGCCGACGCCGCTGCGGCCGGTGGACCGGTAGGGGCCGACGACCGCCGAGCCGAAGGCGCTGCCGGTCAGCACGCCCGCCAGCACGTCGAACATGAAGGAGATGGCGTAACCCTTGTGGCCGGCCATCGGCAGGATCAGGCCCTCGATCGCACGCCGCGGATCGGTAGTCGGCACGCCCGCGGCGTCGGCCGCCCAGCCCTCGGGAATCGGCTCACCGCGCTCCTTGGCGTGGTAGATCTTGCCGCGCGCCACGGCTGTGTTCGCGATGTCCATCACGACCGTGCCGTAACGGCCGCCAGGGGCGGCGATCGACCACGGATTGGTGCCGACCCGCTTCTCCTTGCCGCCCCAAGGGGCCATGGCCGGGCTGGCGTTGGTGGCCAGCAGTGCCACGCAGCCCTGCTCGGCGGCCCTGCGCGTGAAGTACGCCGCGGTCCCGAAGTGACCGGAGTTGCGGACGGCGACCGCGCTGATGCCGTGCCGGCGGGCACGTACCACGCCCAGGGCCACCGCGTGGTCGGTGAGCACCTGGCCGAGGCCGTCGCGGCCGTCGACCACGACCACGGCGCCGTTGTCGCTGACGACTTGCGGGTCCACGACGGCCGTGGTGGCCCCGCTCGCGAGGCGGTCGAGGTACCAGGGCAGGCGCAGCATGCCGTGGGACGCGTGTCCCCACAGCTCCGCGGTCACCAGCGTGTCCGCGAGCAGACGGGCGTCCGCGGGCGGAACGCCGTGTGCCTCGGCAGTGGCGGCGGCGAAACCCAGCAGGTCGGCGGCGCCGACGGTATGCGGCATGAGGCAGCCTCTCGCATCGAGCAGTGGTGTATCCACTCCTGTATACATCACTGCTCGTGGAGAAACCACAGGCCGGAAGGCGCGGATGCCCCAGCGCCTCCGCCGGACGGGAAGGGGTGCCTCAGCCTGCGACGTCCAGCGACACGTCCGTACCGAGTGTCAGATCCTGGCTGGTCAGACTGTCGATGAGCGCCTGCAGGGTCTGCGCGAGGTGGTGCCGGCAGGCCGCCTCCGCCGCCTGGGCGTCCCCGTGCGTGACCGCCTTCAGCATCGCGCGGTGCTCCTCCAGCGAGGTCAGCATGCGACGCGGACCGCTGTGCGAGAGGTGACGCAGGCGCACGGTCTGACTGCGCAGGTCGCGGATCGTGCGGGCGAGGTAGGGATTGCGGCAGGCCGCGATGACCGCCTGGTCGAACGCCTCGGTGATGCCGTAGAACTCCTGGTACGAGCCCGCCTGCGCGGCGGAGTCCAGCGCGCGGAAAGACTCGTCGAACACCTCCAGCCGCTCCAGCAGTTCACGGAAGGGCGCCAGCACCCGCTCGTCGGCCGAGCCCGCCGTGGCGACCGAGGCGGCCGCCCGCGGCTCCAGCAGCATCCGGAACTCGAACAGGGCGCGCACGCCGCCCAGGGAGATCGCGGCCACCCGGGCCACCTCCCCCGGCACGAAGTCGACCAGCCCTTCCCGGGCCAGCCGCCGGATCGCCTCTCGCACCGGCGTCCGCGAAGCCCCCAGCTCCTCGCCCAGCTGGACCTCACTCAGCTTGGCCCCCGGCCGCATCCGCAGCGACTCGATGTCACCCTTCAGCCGCTCGTAGACCGCCTCGCTCTTGCCAGTCGCCCGGGCCATCAGACTCCCTGTCCATCCTCACGCACACTCTTCTGTATACAGACTACGACTGGCGACGCGCCCACCCGCAAGCCCCACCGGGAGACTCAGCGGATGCCCGCCGGGGCACATCCAGGGCACCTGGGTTTCGCCGGGGACTGCCCGTTCGTGCGGCTACCAGGTACGGGCCACCTGGCGGAGGCGGTCACGGACACGCAGGACGTCGGGGTTGGAGTCCGCGCCGGGACGCCGTACCAAGAAGAGGTTGAGCGGTGGCTCCTGCGGGTCGCGCAGAAGGGCCAGGCGGCCCGAGTCGAGGTACTCCTGGCACAGGAAGCGCGGCAGCACGCTGTAACCGGCGCCCGCGTTGGCCGCTGACAGGACGGTGTATCGGCCGGCGGGGAGGGGTGGCAGGGGGTTGGTCGCCATTCGGGTCGGTACGGCGCCGCCGCGCTCGTAGGCACGTCGCCGGACCAGTCGTACTACTGCCTGGTGTGGCCGTGAGCGGTCTGCACAACCGGCGTGGCCCGGCTCCTGCGCTCCCCCTGCCCGCCCTGACCTATCTTGTCGCCCATGCAGTCATACACGATCGGCCAGGCGGCGCGGCTGCTCGGCGTGAGTCCGGACACCGCGCGGCGATGGGCGGACGCGGGGCGGGTGGCGACCCATCGCGACGAGGGTGGGAAGCGGCTCATCGACGGGAAGGACCTGGCCGCCTTCTCCGTGGAGCTCGCCCAGGCCGGGAGCGGTGAGGAGGAGTCCTCCTACACCTCGGTCCGCAACGCCTTCCCCGGCATCGTCACCGCGGTCAAGCTCGGGGACGTGGCGGCGCAGGTGGAAATCCAGGCCGGACCGCACCGGCTCGTCTCGCTGCTCACGCGGGAGGCCGTGGAGGAGCTGGGGCTGGAGGTCGGGATGGAGGCCACCGCCCGGGTGAAGTCGACGAACGTGCATATCGACCGCGTCTGAGCGGGCCGGGTGAGGGGGGCGGCCGTTCCGGCGCGAGGGCCACTGCCGACGCGGGCGAGCGGCTGAGGGGCGGGGCGCGGCTGAGAGTATCCGAGTGGCCGAGCAGGCACGTGGCTGGGCAGGCACGTGGCTGGGCAGGCGCGTGGCCGAGCGGGCGAGCAGGCGGGCGGGCGAGCGGGCGAGCGGGCGTGGAGCGGCTGAGCGCTCCCGCGCGACCGAGCAGGCGAGCGGGCGAGCGGGCGAGCGTCAAAGGCATCCGGCTGTCGATCCGGGCACGGGCAGGCGGACGTGTTCGGGATGTTGGCGGTCATCAGCGTGCCCGGCGGGGCGGACGGGATCGGGTCGCCGGGGCGAGCGCGTTTACCCGAAGGCCAGTCCGCCAGTCCCGTACGAACGCACATGCCAGGCCAGCCTCCAGAGAGCCCGGCTCATGCGATGCGACAGGGGACTTCCGCCTCGCACTTGCGGCATTATCATCTGCGTCGTGCACACCGTGAGGCGTCCGTTCAGGACCAGAGGGAGTGGACCCGTGATGACCCGTTCCGTGCGCCGGAGCCGTCGGACGTTGCAGGTGGCCGGCGCGGGCGCCGCTGCCCTGCTGGCCCTGAGCGCCTGTTCCGCCTCGGGCGACTCCTCCTCGTCGGCGGCCGCCTCGGGCAAGCTGTCCGGCACGGTGACCGTCTTCGCCGCGGCCTCGCTGAAGGAGAGCTTCACGACGCTGGGCAAGGAGTTCGAGAAGGCCCACCCGGGCACCGAGGTGACCTTCAGCTTCGGCGGCAGTGACGCGCTCGCCGCGAGCATCACCGGCGGCGCCCCGGCGGACGTGTTCGCCTCGGCCAGCCCCAAGACGATGAAGATCGTCACCGACGCCGGTGACGCCTCCGGCACACCCGCCACCTTCGTGCGCAACCAGCTGGAGATCGCCACCCTGCCCGGAAACCCGGACAAGGTCGCCTCACTGAAGGACCTCACCGACTCCGGCCTGAAGGTCGTGCTGTGCGACAAGGCGGTGCCGTGCGGCGCCGCCGCGCAGAAGGCCCTGGACGCGAGCGGGCTGAAGCTCACCCCGGTCTCCTACGAGGAGGACGTCAAGGGCGCCCTCAACAAGGTGGTGCTGAAGGAGGCCGACGCCGCGGTCGTCTACAAGAGCGATGTGGAGGCGGCCGGTGACAAGGTGGAGGGCGTGGACTTCCCCGAGTCGGCCGACGCCATCAACGACTACCCGATCACCCTGCTCAAGGACGCGCCGAACGCCGGGGCCGCCAAGGCGTTCATCGCGCTGGTGCGGTCCGCCGAGGGCCAGAAGGTCCTGAACGCCGCCGGGTTCCTCAAGCCATGACGTCCGCGTCCTCCCCGCCCGTCCCGGCGTCTCCCTCCTCCCCGGACAAGGCCGGCGCCGCGGACACCCTGACCGGTGGCCCGCGCCGCCGCCGCGTCCGCGGGCTCCGTGGGGGCCAGGAGGGACCAGGGGCTCGCCGGAGTGCCCCGCTGCCGCTCCTCCTGCCCGCGCTGATCGGCCTGGCGTTCCTCGTCCTCCCGCTCGTCGCGCTGCTGATCCGGGCCCCGTGGCGGAGCATGCCGGAGCTGCTGACCAGCACGGAGGTGTGGCAGGCGCTGCAGTTGTCGCTGGTCTGCGCGACGGCGGCGACCGCGGTGAGCCTGGTGCTCGGGGTGCCGCTGGCCTGGCTGCTGGCCCGGGTCGAGTTCCCCGGGCGGGGGGTCGTACGGGCCCTCGTCACCCTGCCCCTGGTGTTGCCCCCGGTGGTCGGGGGTGTGGCCCTGCTGATGGCGCTCGGCCGCAACGGCGTCATCGGACAGTGGCTGGACTCCTGGTTCGGGATCACCCTGCCCTTCACCACCGCCGGGGTCGTGGTCGCGGAGGCGTTCGTCGCCATGCCGTTCCTCGTGATCAGCGTGGAGGGAACCCTGCGGGCCGCCGACCCCCGCTACGAGGAGGCCGCCACCACCTTGGGCGCCTCCCGCTTCACCGCGTTCCGCCGGGTCACGCTGCCGCTGATCGCACCCGGCGTCGCGGCCGGCGCCGTACTGGCCTGGGCCCGTGCGCTCGGCGAGTTCGGCGCGACCATCACCTTCGCCGGCAACTTCCCCGGGCGTACGCAGACCATGCCGCTCGCCGTGTATCTGGCGTTGCAGAGCGACCCGGAGGCCGCGATCGCCCTCAGCCTCGTCCTGCTGGCCGTGTCCATCGCGGTCCTGGCGGGACTGCGTGATCGCTGGATGACCGCCTCATGACCGACGCCGAAAAGAGCACGCACAAGACCGAGAAGAGCACGCACAGCACCGTCACCGCCGGGGCACCCGCGCCCGCACTCACTCCCGCCGGTGAAGGCCTCGACGCCCGGCTGGTGGTCGAGCGCGGCTCCTTCCGCCTCGACGTGGCGCTGACCGCGGCCCCCGGCGACGTGGTCGCGCTCCTCGGCCCCAACGGTGCCGGCAAGACCACCGCCCTGCGCGCGCTCGCCGGCCTCGTCCCGCTCACGGACGGTCATCTGCGGCTGGACGGCGCGGAGTTGGACCGTACGCCGCCGGAGTCCCGCCCGGTCGGGGTGGTCTTCCAGGACTACCTGCTCTTCCCCCACCTCACGGCACTGGACAATGTGGCCTTCGGGCCGCGCTGTCACGGCGCCGGCAAGGCGGAGTCCCGCGCCCAGGCCGCCGAGTGGCTGGAGCGCATGGGCCTCGCCGCCCACGCCGGTGCCAAGCCCCGCCGCCTCTCCGGCGGCCAGGCCCAGCGCGTGGCCCTCGCCCGCGCCCTGGCCACCCACCCCCGTCTGCTCCTCCTCGACGAGCCGCTCGCCGCCCTCGACGCCCGTACACGCCTCGACGTACGCGCCCAACTCCGCCACCACCTGGCCGACTTCGAGGCGGTCGCCGTACTGGTCACACACGATCCTCTGGACGCCATGGTCCTGGCCGACCACCTCGTCGTCATCGAGGACGGCCGCATCGTCCAGGAGGGCACCCCCGCCGACATCGCCCGCCATCCGCGCACCGACTACATCGCCCACCTGGTCGGCCTCAACCTCTACCGGGGGCAGGCCGAAGGGCACACGGTGCACGTCGACGGCGGCCCCGAGGTCACGGTCACGACCACGGAGGCCCTCACCGGCCCGGCCTTCGTGGCCTTCCCGCCCAGCGCGGTCACCCTCCACCGTGACCGGCCCACCGGCTCCAGCGCCCGCAACCTCTGGCGCTGCGAGGTGGCCGGCCTGGAAACCCACGGCGACCAGATCCGCGCCGCCCTCACCGGCGAGCTCCCCCTGGCCGCCGACCTC
Source organism: Streptomyces sp. NPDC093591 (assembly GCF_044764885.1). Lineage (NCBI taxonomy): Bacteria > Bacillati > Actinomycetota > Actinomycetes > Kitasatosporales > Streptomycetaceae > Streptomyces > Streptomyces sp. NPDC093591. Next base: position 47,534 of record NZ_JBIWIY010000015.1, on the reverse strand, counting down.
ACCACGGTCGCCGCCGCCGAGCTCGACCTCCGCCCCGGCGCCACGGTCTGGGCGACGGTCAAGGCGGCCCAGACACACGCGTACCCCGCCTGAGGCCCTCCGCTGCGGTGGTCGGGGTCACTGCCGCGGACGCAGGCCCGGGAACAGGGTGAAGAGCTGCTGGCCGCCTCACTGCGCGAGAAGGGCGCCGAGTCCGAGCAGGCCGCACAACTCGCGACGCTCGTCGTCGCCGCCGTCGAGGGGACCGTGGCCATGTGCCGTGCCAAGCGCAGCACCCAGCCCCTCGACCGGACCGCCGAGCAGTTGCAGGCCCTCATCCTGACCGCGATCAAGGGCTGACCGGGAGGGTCGGCAGGCTGATCGGGAGGGTCGCCGGACCGGCTGATCGGCGGGTTGCCCTTCCTGGGCAGCCGCTCGTCCGCGCGATACGTCCCCTTCGGCGCGCCGTATCGTGAGAGCCGTGAAGGAGACCGCGACCAAGGAGCCCGCCGCCCAGGAGCCCGAGACCGTCGAGCCCCCGCTGCCGCCCGCGCCGGGTGCCGAGCAGTATCCGTCGCTCGCCCTCGTCAACAGTGTCATCGCGGTGCCGGGCGGGCAGTTCGTCGACCTCATCGGCACGCCGGCCGCGGCGAACCGGTGGCTCACCGACCGTGGCCTCGCTCCGGTCGACGCCGGCCTGCGGGACATGTGCGCCGCACAGCTGCGCTCGCTGCGGGAGCAGATCCGGGCGCTGTTCGCCTCGCGGGTCCAGGCGCTGCCCGCCCTCCCCGCCGCCCTCGCCGCCGTGAACGACGCGCTGACCAGGGTTCCGACCGCCCCGCTCCTGCAGTGGGACGAGAAGAACGGCCCCTACCGCACGGCCCCGCACCCCACCACCGAGATCGTCGACCACGCCCTGGCGACCCTCGCCGCCGACGCCGCCGACCTGCTCACCTCCCCCGACGCCGAACGCCTCACGGCCTGCGGATCCCCGCCCTGCAACCGCTATCTGCTCCGGCACGGCCGCCGCCACTGGTGCTGCACCCGCTGCGGCGACCGGGCCCGCGCGGCCCGCGCCTACGCCCGGCGCACGCAGTCCCCGACCGGCTGACGGCACACACCACCCCGGGGGGCGTCGGCAGGGCTCAACATGCGGGTGCATCCCTGCCACGGCTCAGGAGGCACTCCGAAGGGGCGCGGGGCTGCATCGATCTGCGGCTCCGCCGCGTGGGCGCGACCAGCCACATCAAACCCGCATACGCAACGCCACAGAACCCGCCGAGCTCTCAGGCCCCCGACCTCACCGTGAACCCGATCACCGTCCCGCCCCCGTCCCGCCGGAACGCGAACGGCGCTCCCCCGTGCGACAGCGCCACCTCCCGCACGATCGACAGCCCCAGCCCCGACCCGGGCAGCGACCGCGCGTCGGCGGCACGGTAGAAGCGGTCGAAGACCCGGATCAGGTCGTCCTCGGCGATACCCGGCCCCCGGTCGAGTACCTCGACGCGCACCGTCCCGGGACGGGCGGGCCCGGCGACGTTGATCTCGATGGGTGCGATGCCGTCGCGGTCGAACTTCGCCGCGTTCTCGACGAGGTTGGTCACCGCGCGCTGGAGCATCCCCGGCCGCCCGTCCGTCGTCGTGTCGCCGCCCGCGCGGACCACGATCCGCCGCCCCGTACGCCGCCGGGCGAGCCCCGCGACCTCCTCGGCGATGTCGGCGAGGTCCACCCGCTGGACCGGTTCGGTGTCGGACTGCCCGGCCGCCAGGTCGACCAACTCGTTGACCAGGTCGGTCAGTTCACGCGCCTCCTGGCCCAGGTCGGCCACCAGCTCGTCACGGGTCGCGGGCGGCAGCTCGTCGATGCGGCGCAGCAGGGAGATGTTCGTGCGCAGGGAGGTGAGCGGGGTGCGCAGTTCGTGGCCCGCGTCCTGCACCAGTCGCCGCTGGTCCTCCTCCGACTGGGCCAGCCGGCCCAGCATGCGGTCGAAGGCGCGGCCCAGGCGGCCGACCTCGTCGTATCCCGTGACCGGCACCTGGATGCCGAGCCGCCGGGTGCGGGCGACATCCTCGGCGGCGGCGGTGAGGACGACCAAGCGGCGGGTGATGCGCCGGGCCAGCCACCAGCCGAAGAGTCCCGCGAGCGTGACCACCGCCGCCATCAGCAGCAGCGTCCGCTGCTGCAGCGCCCGCAGCAGATCCTCCGTGTCGCTGAACTCCTGGGCCACCTGCACCGCGCCCCGCCCGCCGCCCAGCGCGACGGTCGCGACGCGGTAGACGTCGTTGCCGACGCCGACGTCCTTGTACTGGACCATCCGGCCGGCCGTCCCGTCGACCGCGATCCGCCGGTCGGCGGCCGTGACCGGCAACCCCGGCCGGCCCGGGTCGACGATGGCACCGTCCGGGCCCAGCACCTGCACATCGGTCCGGGCGGGCCGTACGAGATCGTGGCCGGGCGCGGAGGACGAGAAGTCCTCCGGTGTCATCGGCCGCTCCCGCACCTCGCCGCGCAGATCCTGCACGACCTCCTCGAACACCGACTCCTGGTCCACCCGCACCAGCCGGGCGGCGGCGGTGTACGACAGCAGCCCGACCAGGACGGTGACGACGGCGGTCACGGCCGCGAAGGACACGGCGAAGGTGGTGCCGAGCCCGCTTCTGCGCCGCCCCGTCAGCAGCCGCCCGAGCCGACGGCGGGCCCGGCCCACTCAGTCCTCCCGCAGCACGTAACCCACGCCGCGCACCGTGTGGATCAGCTGCGGCGCCCCCGGCTCGTCGAGCTTGCGGCGCAGGTAGCCGACGTAGACGGCGAGGTTCTTCGAGCCCGGGCCGAAGTCGTAGCCCCAGATACGGTCGTAGATGGTGGAGTGGTCCAGGACGATGCCGGCGTTGCGGACCAGCAGCTCCAGCAGCTCGAACTCGGTGCGCGTCAGCTCCAGCTCCCGCGCCCCCCGCCACGCCCGCCGCGCCTGCGGGTCCATCCGCAGCCCGGCCGCCTCGATCAGCCGGCCCGACGTCTCGGGGGTCTCGGGGGCCTGCTTCGGTACGTCGACGAGGGCGCCGTTCGCCTCGCTGGTGCGGCGCAGCAGGGCGCGCAGCCGGGCGAAGACCTCCTCGACGTCGAAGGGCTTCACGACGTAGTCGTCGGCGCCCGCGTCCAGGCCGGCGATCCGGTCCTGGGTCTCCACGAGCGCCGTCAGCATCAGGATCGGGGTGCGGTCGCCCTCGGCGCGCAGCACCCGGCAGACCTGCAGCCCGTCGATGCCGGGCATCATCACATCGAGGAGCAGCACGTCCGGGGGCGTCTTGTGGGCCTGCGCGAGCGCCTCGACCCCGTCGGCGACCGCGGTGACCTGGTAACCCTCCAGGGTCAGCGCGCGCTCCAAGGCGTTGCGGATGGCGCGGTCGTCTTCGGCGAGGAGAACAGTCTGGGGCACGGGTTCAGTGTGCCAAGGCCTCCGGCGGTTCGGCCGTGATGGGGCGTTTGCAGTCACCCTTCTTACTGGGCTCTCACCGTCACAGGGCCGTCCCTGGGGGCTGCCGCCCCCAGACCCCCGCTTCGGCCCTGAACGGGCCTCGTCCTCAATCGCCGGACGGGCTTCATGGCGCCGTCCGCCTGAGAGAGGCGTGGGTCGGCGCATCCGGCACACCCGCGGGGCGCCGGGCCGCGAACTCCTTGCGCAGCACCGGCACGACCTCCTCGCCGAGCATGTCGATCTGCTCCAGGACGGTCTTCAGCGGCAGCCCGGCGTGGTCGACGAGGAACAGCTGGCGCTGGTAGTCGCCCGCGTACTCGCGGAAGGTCAGGGTCTTCTCGATGACCTGCTCCGGAGTGCCGACGGTCAGCGGGGTCTGGTCCATGAAGTCCTCCAGCGACGGCCCGTGCCCGTACACCGGCGCGACGTCGAAGTACGGCCGGAACTCGCGTACCGCGTCCTGGGAGTTGCGGCGCATGAAGACGTGGCCGCCCAGCCCGACGATGGCCTGCTCGGGCGTGCCGTGCCCGTGGTGGGCGTACCGGGTCCGGTACAGCTCGACCATCCGCTTGGTGTGGTCGGCCGGCCAGAAGATGTTGTTGTGGAAGAAGCCGTCGCCGTAGTACGCGGCCTGCTCGGCGATCTCCGGCGAGCGGATCGAGCCGTGCCAGACGAACGGCGGTACGCCGTCCAGCGGGCGCGGGGTGGAGGTGAAGCCCTGCAGCGGCGTACGGAACTTGCCCTCCCAGTTCACGACGTCCTCGCGCCACAGCCGGTGCAGCAGGGCGTAGTTCTCGATGGCGAGGTTGATGCCCTGCCGGATGTCCTGGCCGAACCACGGGTAGACCGGTCCGGTGTTGCCGCGGCCCAGCATCAGGTCGACCCGGCCGTCGGCCAGGTGCTGGAGCATCGCGAAGTCCTCGGCGATCTTCACCGGGTCGTTGGTGGTGATCAGGGTGGTGGCGGTGGAGAGGATCAGCCGCTCCGTGCGCGCCGCGATGTAGCCGAGCATCGTCGTCGGCGACGACGGCACGAACGGCGGGTTGTGGTGCTCGCCGGTCGCGAAGACGTCGAGCCCTGCCTCCTCGGCCTTCAGCGCGATGGCGACCATGGCCTTGATGCGGTCGCGCTCGGTCGGCGTACGGCCCGTGGTGGGGTCCGGCGTGACGTCGCCGACGCTGAAGATCCCGAACTGCATGGTCGCTCACCCTCCAGGTTGTTTACGGTTCAACCATAACCGCGTGCCGGGAGAACGACGACCCGCCAAGGGCCTATTCCCAGCGCGGATCCCGCCCGGTCCGCGCCAGCAGCCGCTCGAACGCCGACGCACCCTCCGCCTCCGGCACCGGCTCCCCGAAGACCCCCATCTTCCTGGCGGTCGGCGCCAGCTCGTCCACCGCGCCGGCCAGCTCCGCCACGACCGCTTCGTCGGCCCCCGGGTAGTCCTGGCCCGTCGCCCGCGCCAGATCCCACACATGCACGGTCAGATCGAGCAGCGCCATCGAGCCGACCAGCCGCGCGGGCATCTCCATCGCCCCGGTGGTGCCCTCCTCGGCGCCGGGCTCCGACCAGGCCGCCACCAGCCGGTCCGCCTCGGCCACGAGCCGCTCCCGCCAGTCCGGCCCCTCGGCCACCCGGTCGGGGGTGCTCTCCCCGAACTGCGACGCCTCCTTCGCGGCCAGCCGCTGGAACTGCACGATCACTTGGAAGAGGTGATTGGCCAGCGCCTTCACGTCGTACTCCGCGCAGGGCGTGGGAGCGCCGAGGGCCGTGTCCGGGATTCCCCGCACCACCGGAACCGCCCGCTCGCGCGCCATGGCCAGCAGCTCACCGATGCCGTATGTCTTCGCCTCGTTCGTGTCCATGCCTCGACCGTAGGAAAACCGCCCCTCGCCCTTCTTGAAGAAACGCGACGCCCGCCGAAACCCGACGTACGATCCGGCCATGGAGGCACCCCGCCACGACACCCGCGGGATCGTCGACCCGTCCGGCCTGCTGAACCGCGTACGCTTCCGCCGCCACGAGCCCGCCGAACCGCTGCGCCGGTACGTCGAGTGGTACTGGCTGATCGACTGGGACCTGCCCGCGCCCTACGCCTCCCACATCGTCCCGCACCCGGCGGTCAACCTCACCTTCCAGTGGGACGAGGACGAGGGTTCGCCCTACGGCGAGGTCACGGGGGTCGCGCTCGGCCTGTACACCCGGAAGCTGACCGGACGGGGCCGGGTCTGCGGGGTGAAGTTCCGGCCCGGCGGATTCCGGCCGTACACCCCCGAGGCACCGGTCTCCCGGTGGACGGGCCGCGCGCTGCCCGCCCAGGAGGTGTTCCCGCAGGCGACGGGCGACGCCGCCCACGCGATCGTCACCCTCGCCGACGACCAGGCCCGGGTCGCCGCCCTCGACGCGTTCCTCCACGCCCTCCCCTGCACCCCGGACCCCCAGGCCGACCTCGCCACGGCCCTCGTCCAGCACATCCGCGCCGACCGCACGGTCCGCCGCGTCGGCGACTTCGCCCGGGCACAGGGCCTGTCGGTACGGGCGCTGCAACGGCTGTTCTCGGCCTACGTCGGCGTCAGCCCCTGGGGGTGCCCCCTCTGGGGGAGGGTCATCCTGCGCTACCGCATCCACGAGGCCCTGGAACACGCCGGCACCCGCACCGACGTCGACTGGGCCACCCTCGCCGCCGAGCTCGGCTACGCCGACCAGGCCCATCTCGTACGGGACTTCACGGCGACGGTCGGGGTGCCGCCCACGGCGTACGTCGCGGAGGCGGGGGCCGGGGGTTAAGGGGCTCAGGGGATCAGGGGATCAGGGGACCAGGGGGCGTCAGAAGTAGTACGCGTCCCCCGTGTCCAGCACCAGCACCCGCTGCCGGTCCGTCCCGCGGTGGCCGTCCGGCGCCCCACCCCGGCGCACCGTGCCGAACTCCAGCAGCACCTCCGACGGCGTGCCCCGCAGCGCCACCCGCAGACCGATCCGCTTCCCCGCCCTGGCCGCGTCCAACGCCCCGACCCGGCACATCACCATCCGCTCCCCCGCCCGCCCACACCCCTCCGGCAGCACCTGCCGCTCCGCCAACGGCTCCGACCAGCGCAGCCGTACCGCCGAGGCCGGCAGGGCGCTCGGCCCGTGATTGTGCGGCGTGAACCGTACGTCGACCCGGCCGCCGGACAGGACGGCGGAACCGTGATAGGCGAGCTGGGTCTCAGGACGGCCCCCCGCCCCGGCATCCACAGCCACGGCATACGGCGCCACCCCACCGACCGCGGCCACGACGGCCGCACCGCACACCCCAGCAACCCGCATCCGCCGCATACCGCCGCTCCTCACTCCACCGTGGTCGACGGATGTATCCCACGTGGAGCGGCCGGCAGGCGCCGTCCAACAGGTGACGCGAGCCGTCACGAGCCAACGAACACCCGGCACCCGGAACCGACACCCGCCGCGGAGCCCCATGACAAGCTGCCCGCATGCTCATCCTTCGCTCCGCCGCCCTCTTCGTCGTCGCCGCCCTCTTCGAGATCGGCGGCGCCTGGCTGGTCTGGCAGGGCGTACGCGAGCACCGCGGCCTGCTGTGGATCGGCGCGGGCGTCATGGCCCTCGGCGCGTACGGCTTCGTCGCCACGCTCCAGCCCGACGCCCACTTCGGCCGCATCCTCGCCGCGTACGGTGGTGTCTTCGTCGCCGGCTCGCTGGCCTGGGGCATGGTCGCCGACGGCTACCGCCCCGACCGCTGGGACGTCACCGGGGCGCTGATCTGCCTCGCCGGCATGGCCGTGATCATGTGGGCGCCGAGGAACGGCGGCTGACGGAGCACACTCACGAGGACTCTTCGGGCAGCAGCCCCAGCTGCCCCAGGAACTCCATCTCGTCGAAGTACAGCCGGTAGTCGACGATCCGTCCGCTGTCGTCGATGGTGGCGAGGTCCACCCCGCGGATCCGGACCTCCTTCTGTGTCGGGGGCAGCGTGTCCCCGGAGGGCAGCTGGATCGGTCCCGTGTTCCGGCCGCTGAAGTACCCCTCGTCGATGGCCGTGTTCCCGATCTCGTACGAGTGCACCGTCTCGTACGACCCGTCGGGAATCGCGTCCGTCATCTGACGCCAGTACTCGGCGATGTTGTCGCGCCCGCGGATCTCCCCTTCGTCGGGGGTGTACGCGACCGCGTCCGGCGCGTAGAGCTCGCCGATGGTCCGGGGGTCCGCGTGGGTGGTGACCGCTGCGGTGAGCCGGTCCATGACCTCACGTGCCTGTCCCATGATTCGCCTCCTGACCTGGAGGATCACCCCTCTCATGGTCCCACGCGGACGCCGTGGAGGCCGACCGGAGCGCAAGGCCGCGCCCCTACCCACCGCCCCGCCCCGCCATCCCGCCCGCCTATCCTGGCCGCCTATCCTGGCCGCCTATCCTGGCCGCCTATCCTGGCCGGACAGGCGTGCGATCACGCCGTCCGGACCACGCAAGAGGAGCAGCTCATGGCCACCGCCGCACCGTCCGCCGCCTCCCGCATCGCCGTCGTCACCGGTGCGAGCAGCGGAATCGGCGCCGCCACGGCACGGCAGCTCGCCGCGGCCGGCTACCGGGTCGTCCTGACCGCCCGCCGCAAGGACCGCATCGAGGCGCTGGCGGAAGAGATCACGACGGCCGGCGGATCGGCGGCGGCGTACCAGCTGGACGTCACCGACCGCGCGGCGGTCGACGAGTTCGCGACGGCATTCCAGACGATCGGCGTCCTCGTCAACAACGCGGGCGGCGCACTGGGCGCAGACCCCGTGGCCACCGGCGACCCGGCCGACTGGCGCACGATGTACGAGACGAACGTCATCGGCACCCTGAACCTCACCCAGGCCCTGCTCCCCAAGCTGGACGCGAGCGGCGACGGCACGATCGTCGTCGTCTCCTCCACGGCCGGCCACGGCACGTACGAGGGCGGCGCGGGCTACGTCGCCGCCAAGCACGGCGCCCATGTCCTCGCCGAGACCCTCCGCCTGGAGATCGTCGGCCGCCCGGTCCGCGTCATCGAGATCGCGCCCGGCATGGTCAAGACGGACGAGTTCGCCCTGACCCGCTTCTCCGGCGACGAGGAAAAGGCGGCGAAGGTCTACCAGGGCGTGGCCGACCCCCTCACGGCCGACGACGTGGCCGACACCATCACCTGGGCCGTCACCCGCCCCAGCCACGTCAACATCGACCTCCTGGTCGTCCGCCCGCGCGCCCAGGCGTCCAACACGAAGGTCCACAGGGAGCAGTAGTGCCGGACGGCGACAAGGGCGAGAGCAAGGCCAAGGGCAAGGGCCCGCACGACGAACGCCAGATGTGGTGGTGGCTCGGCTACTTCCTCTTCGGCATCCACATCGTGGCGTTCGTGATGATCTACGCGGTGACACACGCGCCGAAGTAGAAAGGCCAGGTACGACGGGCCGCGACCGCCTATGGTCACAGCCCGTGGACAGACACATACGCTTCGACGTACTGCACAACTTCCGCGACCTGGGCGGCTACATGACAACGGATGGCCACCAGGTCCGCCCCGGCCGCCTCTACCGCACGGACTCCCTGGGCAAACTGACGGAAGCCACCCCGGACTGGTCCCGCTTCCTCTCCCTGGGCATCCGCACCGTGATCGACCTGCGCTACCCGTGGGAGATCGAGCACAGGGGCCGCATCCCGGACCACCCCTCCTTCACCTACCACAACCTCAGCATCGAGCACCGCCCGTACAACCAGGCGACCCTGACCTCCGACGTGGCCCCCGGCCCGTACCTGGCGGCGCGTTACCTGGAGGTGGCACAGGACGGCACGCAGGAGATCCGCACCGCGCTGGAGCTGGTGGCGAAAGCAGCGGAGTCGGACACGCCCCTGGTCTTCCACTGCGCGAAGGGCAAGGACCGCACGGGCCTGCTGGCGGCACTGATCCTCGGTCTGCTGGGCGTACCGGAGCCCACGATCATCGAGGACTTCACCCTCACCGAACTGGCCGCCCCCGCCTTCCTGACCGAATGGAAAGCCCTCAACGACGGCAACACCCCGACCTGGCCGGGCTTCAACAAGACGCCGCCGGAGGTGATGAGCCTGTTCCTGTCCTCCCTGACGACCGAATACGGCGGAATGGAGGGCTACGTCTCCAAGGCCCTGTCCCTGGACCCGGGCCCCCTCTCAACGACCCTCCGCGGCGGGCTCCTTGAGCGGCAGGCCGAGTGACTCACCCGGCAGCCGGCTTCGTGCCTCCGGCGGTTGCGCACCGGCCAAGTGTTCAGGCCAGGCCGGCCATGGCCCGATGAGCGAGGCCCCCGGCTCACGCTGGGGGCCCCTTGTGTCAGCCCTTCACACAGACAACCTGCTTCAGCTTCGCCACGACCTGGACAAGGTCGCGCTGCTGATCGATGACCTGCTCGATCGGCTTGTACGCGCCCGGGATCTCGTCCACGACGCCGGAGTCCTTACGGCACTCCACACCACGTGTCTGCTCCTCCAGGTCCTTCGTCGAGAAGCGCCGCTTGGCCGCGTTGCGGCTCATGCGCCGACCGGCGCCGTGCGAGGCCGAGTTGAAGGACTTCTCATTACCGAGGCCCTTCACGATGTACGACCCCGTGCCCATGGAGCCCGGGATGATCCCGTAATCGCCGGAGCCCGCGCGGATCGCGCCCTTACGGGTCACGAGCAGGTCCATGCCCTCGTACCGCTCCTCCGCCACGTAGTTGTGGTGGCAGGAGATCTCCGGATCGAAGGCCGGCTTCGCCTTCTTGAACTCCTTGCGGATGACGTCCTTGAGGAGCGCCATCATGATCGTGCGGTTGTACTTGGCGTACTCCTGCGCCCAGAACAAGTCGTTGCGATAGGCGGCCATCTGCGGGGTGTCCGCCACGAAGACGGCGAGGTCACGGTCGACCAGACCCTGGTTGTGCGGAAGCTTCTGGGCGACACCGATGTGGTGCTCGGCCAGTTCCTTGCCGATGTTCCGGGAACCGGAGTGCAGCATCAACCAGACGGAACCTGTCTCATCCGTGCACACTTCGACAAAGTGGTTTCCACTTCCGAGCGTTCCCATCTGCTTTCCAGCACGTTCCTGACGGAATTTGACCGCTTCCGCAACCCCGTCGAACCGCCCCCAGAAGTCGTCCCACCCGGCCGTACCGAACCCGTGCAGCCGCCCCGGATCCACGGGACTGTCATGCATCCCCCGCCCCACCGGAATCGCCTGCTCGATCTTCGACCGCAACCGCGACAGATCCCCCGGCAGATCATTGGCCGTGAGGGACGTCTTGACGGCCGACATCCCGCACCCGATGTCCACCCCCACCGCCGCAGGACACACGGCCCCCTGCATGGCGATGACGGACCCGACCGTCGCCCCCTTGCCGTAGTGGACGTCCGGCATGACCGCCAGCCCCTTGATCCACGGCAGCGTCGCAACGTTGCGCAGCTGCTGCAGCGCCCCGTCCTCGACCGTCGCAGGGTCGGCCCACATGCGGATGGGAACCTTCGCGCCCGGCATCTCCACGTACGACATATCGCCCTCAATCCCCCGGAAACAACTACAAGTCTTAAATCGCAAAACCGGGGCCAGGATCGACGAAATGGGATAACGGACCGGCGTCCACGGCAGTGCGTGCGATACACATTGTCTCCAGGGGTCGCCCCCGCGCCGCAAGCGAATAACCAGCGGGGACACCGACCTCACCGGCAACGGACCGACCACACAGCCACCGTTGAGAGGAGCCTGACCGTGCAGCGGAAGGCGTACGTATCCGGCGTCGCCGCGCTCCTCGCGGTGTTGCTGGCCGGCTGCACCGGCAGCTCCGACAGCGGCGGCACGACCGACGACTCCAACCCGGGCGACTCGGGTACGGCGACCGCGGCGGCCGAGCCCGGCCGGTACCGCACCCTGCCCGACCCCTGCGACGCGGTCGGCGAGGAGACCCTCGACTCGCTCCTGCCCGGCATCAGGGAACTCCCGGACGAGGAGCAGCGCGAGAAGGCGTACGAGGGCACGCCGACGCTGACGTTCGACACCGACCGCAAGGTGGGCTGCCGTTGGAAGGTGGAGTCGGCCGACGCCACCGACCACCTCTTCGTCGACTTCGAGCGTGTGGTGTCGTACGACGGCGCGGTCAGCGACGACAGCAAGGCGCAGGAGCTCTTCGCGAGCCGCCAGGAGGCGGCGGACCTTCCCGAGCCGACGAGTTCGGAGACCGTCAGCGGCGAGGTCACGTCCGCCGCCGACCCGAGCGACTCGCCCTCCTCCTCGCCCTCGACGTCGGCGTCCGGGTCGGCGACCGCCTCGCCGTCCTCCTCCGCCTCCCCCTCCGGTTCCACCGGCGGGACGACTCCCGCCGAGCTCCAGCCCCGTGTCCTCGAGGACCTGGGCGACGAGGCGTTCCTCGACGACGAGCTCAGCAGCTCCGGTTCGACGGCTCAGCAGCGCACGGTGACTGTGGTGTTCCGCACGTCCAATGTGATCGTGAGGATCGAGTACGAGGAGCAGCCGGCGACCGTCGGCACTGTCCCGGACAGTGAGGAAATGCAGGACAGGGCCCAGAAACTGGCGGCGCAGCTGGCGGACGCGCTGGCGGAGTGACGCCCCTGGGGCACCCCGGTACGCCCGGGTGCGACGTAACCGAAACGAGACCACACACCTTCTTCACCGCGTACCGTGGCCCCTCGGACCCGATCCGACCGCAGGAACCACGAGTGTCAGTCATGAGTGAAGGAACCATGCAGCGAGCAGCAGAGCGAGACCAGCGTGATCGGCGTGACGAGCGTGAGAAGCGGGTGAAGGGCCTTCACCGATTCCTTGTCTGCGCGGCGGCCGTGCCCGTGATGCTGATCGCCACGGGTTGTTCCTCGGACTCCGGTTCGGACGACGGAGCCGGAGCGGACGACGGCGCGCAGGTCTCGTCGTCGGCGTCCGCGTCCGCGAGTCCGTCGCCGACGGTGCAGGCGGCCGTGTACAAGTCGCTTCCGCAGTCGTGCAAGGTGCTGTCGAAGAAGACGCTGGAGGACCTGGTTCCGGAGGCCAAGTCCGGCAAGGCGGGCAAGTCGGACGACGCGTCGACGCGTGGCTCCTGCTCCTGGAGCAGCCTCGACAACAACGGCGTGAAGGGCTCGCAGTTCCGCTGGCTCAACGTCTCCCTGCTGCGCTTCGACTCGGACGTCACGCGCGGGTCGGGCGAGAAGCTGGCGCGCGAGTACTACGAGACTCAGGTGCAGGACGCCCGTTCGGCGTCCGGCGCGAAGAACGTGAAGTCGGAGCCGGTCGCGGGGGCGGGCGACGAGGCGACGGCGGTGCGCTACGACCTGAAGAAGAAGGAGGGCGCCTTCAAGCAGGAGACGGTTGTCGCCCGGGTGGAGAACGTGGTCGTCACGCTCGACTACAACGGTGCCGGTTACGCCGGTGACAAGACGCCGAGCGCGGACGCCCTGAACAAGCTCGCGCAGAAGGCGATCAAGGAGGCCGTCGCCTCGGTGACGAAGGCGAACGGCGGCGACAGCGGCAGTGCGGGCACGCCGAGCAGCACCCCTTCGAAGTCGGCGTCGAAGTCTCCCTCGAAATCCCCGTCCGCCAGTGCCTCGAAGGCGGCGGCCGGCTCCCCGTCCAAGTCAGCGTCGAAGAAGAGCTGACCGTCACACCTGGCCCACCGCCGCGTCACAACGCGCAGCTCAGCCACGCCTGTTGCACGAGCCCGGCCCTCTCCAGGGACCGGGCTCGTGCCGTACCGGCAATCCGTACGCCGCACGGATGTGCCACTCTGTTGCGCGCAACAACACGCAAGGGGAGGGGAGTACGAGTGGCCGCGCCGCTGCAGCTGACTCGGATGCACCGCGTTCTCATCGGTGTGGTCGTGTTCGGCGCCGTGATCATCGCCGGCATCGGCTTCGCCGGTTCCTACGCGGCCGTCCGCGAGCTGGCCATCCAAAAGGGCTTCGGGAACTTCAGCTACGTCTTCCCGATCGGCATCGACGCGGGCATCTGTGTGCTGCTCGCCCTCGACCTCCTCCTGACGTGGATCCGCATCCCGTTCCCGCTGCTGCGTCAGACGGCCTGGCTGCTGACGGCGGCGACGATCGCCTTCAACGGCGCCGCGGCCTGGCCGGACCCGCTGGGTGTCGGTATGCACGGCGTGATCCCGATCCTGTTCGTGGTGGCGGTGGAGGCGGCCCGCCACGCGATCGGGCGCATAGCGGACATCACGGCCGACAAGCACATGGAGGGCGTACGCCTCACCCGCTGGCTGCTCTCCCCGGTGCCGACGTTCCTGCTGTGGCGCCGTATGAAGCTGTGGGAGCTCCGCTCGTACGAGCAGGTCATCAAGCTGGAGCAGGAGCGGCTGGTGTACCAGGCGCGCCTGCGTTCCCGCTTCGGCCGGGCGTGGCGGCGGAAGGCGCCCGTGGAGTCGCTGATGCCGCTGCGTCTGGCGCGGTACGGGGTTCCGTTGGCGGAGACGGCTCCGGCGGGGCTGGCGGCGGCGGGAATCGAGCCGGCGTTGCTGCCGCCGGCGCCGAAGCAGGCGCTGGACGCGGCGCCTGTGGCGGACGTGGCACCGGAGCCGGTGCCGGCCGCGGGCGCCCGTGCCGCCGTGGCGGCGCCCGTGCCGCAGCAGGCGGCGGCGCCTGCCGCCCAGGAGCGCCCGGAGCAGCCGGAGTACGTACAGGACTGGTTCAACACGCCCCGCAACGTGGAGTACCAGGGCGGCTACGACCCCGCGTACAACCCTCAGGAACAGTACGAGCAGTGGTACGAGGAGCAGCTCCAGGCCGAGCAGTACCAGGAGCAGTTCCAGGAGGAGCCGCCCGCCCAGGAGCCTTCTCCGGAGGACACCGGCACCTTTCCGATCCCGGTGAGCCGGGGCCGTACCCGTCAGCTCGGTGAGGGGGGCGGTACGCCGGAGCCGGCGGATCCGACGGAGGAGGACTACTACCAGGTCTTCAAGAAGTCGATAGGCGGCACCGGTTACCCGACTCCGCGCGAGTTCAGCGAGAACGTCGAGGCGGAGTTCGGTACCGCGCTCCTGCCGGACGAGGCCAAGCGCATGGTGACCCGGTTCACGAACCTCTACAACGCGGAGCTGGAAGAGAACCACATCGCCTGATGGGCAGCAGAAAGGGGCCCTCACCGGAGGGCCCCTTTCGCGTACCGCTTACTCGCTCACTCGCCGAGCAGGCGCCGTACCCGCTCCTGCCCCACCGCCAGCAGCAGCGTGGGCAGCCGCGGCCCCGTGTCCCGCCCGACCAGCAGGTGGTACAGCAGGGCGAAGAACGACCTCTGCGCGGTCTTGATCTCCGGCGGCAGCTCCTTGGGCGTGGCGTCCGCGGAGAACCCGGCCTGGACCTTGGGCACGCCGTAGACGAGGTGGGTCAGCCCGTCGAGCGACCAGTGCGACTCCAGCCCGTCGAGGAGCAGCCGCAGCGACTGCTGGGACGCCTCGTCGAGGGACTTCAGCAGTTCGGCGTCGGCCTCGTCACGCACGATGGTCCGCTGGTCGGCGGGCACCTGCGTGTTGATCCACGCCTCGGCCTTGTCGTACCGGGGGCGGGCCTCGTCCAGTGCGCCCAGCGGGTTCTCCGGGTCGAGCTCGGAGAGGATGCGCAGCGCCTGGTCCTGGTGTCCGGCGGTGATGTCGGCGACGGAGGCGAGGGTCCGGTAGGGCAGCGGACGCGCCGTGCGCGGCAGCTCCCCGCCCGCGGTGCGCACCGCACGCGAGTGGGCGGCGACGTCGGCCGGCAGAGCCGACCCGTCGGCGACCTTCGCGTCCAGCTTGTCCCACTCGTCGTAGAGCCGCTGGATCTCCTGGTCGAAGGCGATCTTGAAGGACTGGTTGGGCCTGCGGCGGGCGTAGAGCCAGCGCAGGAGCTGCGGCTCCATGATCTTCAGGGCGTCGGCGGGAGTGGGCACCCCGCCCCGCGAGGACGACATCTTCGCCATGCCGGAGATCCCGACGAAGGCGTACATGGGTCCGATGGGCTGCTTGCCGCCGAAGATGCCGACGATCTGCCCGCCGACCTGGAAGCTCGACCCCGGCGAGGAGTGGTCGACGCCGCTGGGCTCGAAGACGACACCCTCGTACGCCCAACGCATGGGCCAGTCGACCTTCCAGACCAGCTTGCCGCGGTTGAACTCGTTGAGCCGGACGGTCTCGGCGAAGCCGCACTCGTTGCAGGTGTACGACAGCTCGGTGGTGTCGTCGATGTACGAGGTGACGGTGGTGAGGTCCTTCTCGCAGTTGCCGCAGTAGGGCTTGTACGGGAAGTACCCGGCGGAGCCGGAGCTGCCGTCGTCCTCGCCGGCCGCCCCCGAGCCCTCGGCGGCCTCCAGCTCGGCCTCGTCGACGGGCTTCTGCGACTTCTTGGCGCCGGCCTTCGGCTTGGTGCGGTACTGGGCGAGGACGGCGTCGATGTCGCCGCGGTGCTTCATGGCGTGCAGGATCTGCTCGCGGTACACGCCCGAGGTGTACTGCGCGGTCTGGCTGATCCCGTCGAACTCCACGCCCAGCTCGGCGAGCGCCTCGACCATCGCCGCCTTGAAGTGCTCGGCCCAGTTCGGGTACGCCGAGCCCTTCGGGGCCGGGACGGAGGTCAGCGGCTTGCCGATGTGCTGGGCCCACGACTCGTCGACCCCGGCGATTCCGGCCGGCACCTTGCGGTAGCGGTCGTAGTCGTCCCAGGAGATCAGGTGCCGGACCTGGTGTCCGCGCCGCCGGATCTCGTCGGCGACGAGGTGCGGGGTCATGACCTCGCGCAGATTGCCGAGGTGGATGGGGCCTGAGGGGGAGAGTCCGGATGCGACGACGACCGGTTTGCCCGGGGCCCGACGCTCCGACTCCTCGATGACCTCATCCGCGAAACGGGAGACCCAGTCGGTGGTCTCGGTGCTCTGAGCCACGATCGGCACGTCCTTCTTTCTCCAGGGCAGCCGTACGGTCAACGGCTGGCGCCTACATTCTCCCAGCTCGGGCGGCAACGGCGAAAACGCCTTTTCACGACTGCCCCGACAGGCGGCGCAGCCGCCTGTTCAGGGGCGCGGGGCTGTATCGATATGCGGCTCCGCCGCGGGGCGCGACCAGCCCCCACCGGCCCGCGGCCGGGCACGAAGCCGGAAAACCCCTTTGCGCCCCCGTGGGATACTGGCCAGGACTGTCAACCCAGCCCCGACCAGAACGGCAGCCCATACCCATGGCCCCGGTCACGTCCATCACCGCCAAGGTCAACGCACAGCTCTCCGACGCCCTCACGGCCGCCCTCCCGGGAACCGTCGGAGACGCCTTGCTGCGACGTAGCGACCGGGCCGACTTCCAGGCCAACGGGATCCTGGCCCTCGCCAAGAAGGCCAAGTCGAACCCGAGGGAGCTGGCGACACAGGTCGTCGGCAACATCGTCACCGGCGATGTGATCAAGGACGTCGAGGTCTCCGGCCCCGGCTTCCTCAACATCACCGTCGCCGACAAGGCGATCACGGAGAACCTCGCCGCGCGGCACTCGGACGGCGAGCGCCTCGGCGTGCCGCTGAAGGCGGAGCCGGGCATCACGATCATCGACTACGCCCAGCCGAACGTGGCGAAGGAGATGCACGTCGGCCACCTCCGCTCGGCGGTGATCGGCGACGCCCTGCGCGGCATGCTCGACTTCACCGGCGAGAAGACGATCGGCCGGCACCACATCGGTGACTGGGGCACCCAGTTCGGCATGCTCATCCAGTACCTGTTCGAGCACCCCGGCGAGCTGGCCCCGCCGGAGGACGTCGACGGCGAGCAGGCCATGTCGAACCTCAACCGGGTGTACAAGGCGTCGCGTGCCGTCTTCGACGCGGACGAGGACTTCAAGGAGCGGGCCCGCAAGCGGGTCGTCGCCCTGCAGTCCGGCGACAAGGAGACGCTCGAGCTGTGGCAGCAGTTCGTGGACGAGTCGAAGGTCTACTTCTACTCGGTCTTCGAGAAGCTGGACATGGAGATCCGCGACGAGGAGATCGTCGGCGAGTCCGCGTACAACGAGGGCATGCCCGAGACGGCCCGCATCCTGGAGGAGACGGGCGTCGCGGTGCGCTCCGAGGGCGCGCTCGTGGTGTTCTTCGACGAGATCCGCGGCAAGGACGACCAGCCGGTCCCGCTGATCGTGCAGAAGGCCGACGGCGGCTTCGGCTACGCGGCCTCCGACCTGACCGCGATCCGCAACCGCGTCTTCGACCTGCACGCGACGACGCTGCTGTACGTCGTGGACGTGCGCCAGTCGCTGCACTTCAAGATGGTCTTCGAGACGGCCCGCCGGGCCGGCTGGCTGACCGAGCACGTCACCGCGCACAACATGGGCTACGGCACGGTGCTGGGCGCGGACGGCAAGCCGTTCAAGACGCGTGAGGGCGAGACCGTACGGCTGGAGGACCTGCTGGACGAGGCGGTGCAGCGGGCCGCCGAGGTCGTACGGGAGAAGGCGCAGGACCTCACGGAGGACGAGATCCAGGAGCGGGCCGCGCAGGTCGGCATCGGTGCCGTGAAGTACGCGGACCTGTCGACGTCGCCGAACCGGGACTACAAGTTCGACCTGGACCAGATGGTGTCGCTGAACGGCGACACGTCCGTGTACCTGCAGTACGCGTACGCCCGGATCCAGTCGATCCTGCGCAAGGCGGGCGAGACGAAGCCGGGCGCGCACCCGGAGCTCGAACTCGCCCCGGCGGAGCGGGCGCTGGGTCTGCACCTGGACGCGTTCGGCGACACGGTGTTCGAGGCGGCCGCGGAGTACGCCCCGCACAAGCTGGCCGCGTACCTGTACCAGCTGGCGTCGCTGTACACGTCGTTCTACGACAAGTGCCCGGTGCTGAAGGCCGAGACGGCCGAGCAGGTGGAGAACCGTCTGTTCCTGTGCGACGTGACGGCCCGGACCCTGCACCAGGGCATGGCCCTGCTGGGCATCCGGACGCCCGAGCGGCTCTGAGGCCGCCCGGGCCGCCCGGTCCGGCTCAGCAGGGGTGGAAGACGCTCATGTCGTTGGCGAAGCGCTTGAACGCGGCGCGGGTGTTCGGCCCCGGGTCCCCGTCGATCCTGTCGCGGTAGTCCCAGCCGTGCTTCAGCATGCGCTGCAGCGACATGACCGTGTTGGGGCCGGGGTCGCCGTCGATGGTGTCGTTGTAGTCCCAGTACTTCTTGAAGAAGCGCTGGAACGCCTTCCAGCTGTTCGTGCCCAGCTTGCCGTCGATGGAGTCCCGGTACTTGGCGGTGTCGTCCTGCTTCAGGAAGCACTGGACGTTCTTGGCCTGCTGGCTGCTCAGGCCAAAGTTCTGCACCGCCTGGACGGTGATGCTCTGGGAGCTCACCGCCGGCTCGGCGGCCGGCTGGGACGCCGCGAAGCCGGTACCCGCGGCCGCCACCGTTCCGGCGGCGAGCCCGACGACGGTGGTGAGGCTGACGACGGTCCTCGTCAACACGTTCGGTCGCATGCTTTCCCCTCGGGTCGTGGGGCGGCACCTGATGTGCCGCCGGCTGACGACACGACAGTGCGGGGCGCACGGCGAGGGTTGCCACAGTTGCCGCGTAAGTGACGTCGTCGCGGGACGTCCCGCCCTCTGACCTGCGGGGACACCGTCGACCGGGACGTCACGACGGGACGCCCGGGGCGGGCGTTGGCCGATTCCGTACCGGTGCGGGAACCCGCCGCCGGTGCGGGCCGTGGATGCTGATGCAGAATGCGACGGGGCACGAGGGCCGCTGACCACGGACCGCGGGCCCGGACCATGAACGCGAGTGGGGGGAACATGTCGCGTTGGGCAGTGCTGCCCGCGGAACTGGATCCGCGCGTACGGCAGTTGGTGGTGCGGCTGCGCCGCCTGAAGGATCACAGCGGGCTGAGCCTGCGGCCGCTGGCGGCGCGGACGGGGTACAGCCCGAAGTCGTGGGAACGGTATCTGGGTGGCCGGTCGCTGCCGCCCCGGGAGGCCGTCGAGGCGCTGGCCCGGATCGGCGGTGAGGATCCGACCCGGTTGCTGGCGCTGCACGAGGTGGCCGCGGAGGCGTGGGGGAACGGACGGGCGGACGCGGCCGAAGCGCAGGCGCCCGCGGCGGAAGTGACGACAGCGCAGGCGCAGCACCTCTCCGCCGAGACCACCGGCACCCGGTCGCCCCGGCGTTCGCTGCGGGTCGCGCTGGTGGCAGGGTCCGTGGCGCTGGTGCTGGCCGTCTCCACGGCGGTCCTCCTCGTCGTACGGCTGGACGACGAGGAGACAGAACGGTCGGCGGCTCCCGTCACCGTGTCCGCCACGTCGGCGTCCGCGTCGGCCACGCGGTCGGCACCCGCGTACACCTGCCGTGTCGAGCGGATCGACGGCCGCTGGTACGCGGGCCACAGCCGCACCCAGGACGCCGTCCTGGGGGACGGCCACGCGGGTCCTGAGGTGGCGGAGGCGCAGTGTCTGCTGCGCCGGGCGGGCATCTCGCCGGGCGGTATCGACGGGATCTTCGGTCCGGTGACGGAGCGCGCGGTCAAGGAGGCGCAGAAGCGGGCGGGGCTGGTGGTGGACGGCGTCATCGGACCGCACACCTGGAAGGCCCTACGGCGATGACGGCGCCGTCGCCGGAACGGGCCCGACTGGCGGCCGCGTTACGGGAGTTGAAGGAACGCACCGGTCTGAGCCTGGCCGGCCTCGCGGCGAAGACCGCGTTCAGCAAGTCGTCCTGGGACCGCTACCTGGGCGGCCGGACGCTCCCTCCGCGCGACGCGGTGCAGGAGCTGTGCCGTCTCGCCGGAGAGCCTCAGGGGCGCTGTCTGGCCCTGTGGGAGATCGTGGAGTCGCAGTGGAGCGGGCGAGCGAAGGAAGGTCCGCGCTCCTCGGCCCCGCCCCCGCCTCCTCTTCCGCCTTCGTCACCGTCATCGCAGGAAGCCACGTACTCCGGCGGCACCGCCGCCGACGGTGCCGTTCACCGCAGTGCGGCGGCCGTGGCGGTGCTCGTCTCGGTGTGTGCCGTGGTCGTCGGGGGCGTGGCTACAGCGGCTCTGCTGTTGCCGTACCCGGGCGGCGAACCGCGTTCGTCGTTGCCCCCGCCCCCGTCGGCGACCGGTCCCGGCTGCCGGGGAGCGGTCTGTGAGGGCAAGAGCCCGATGCACATGAAGTGCGACACCGCACCGGCGACCCTGGCCTCGCTGCGCACCGCTTCCGGAGCCTGGATGGAGCTGCGTTACAGCGCGGAGTGCGGGGCGAGTTGGGCCCGGATGTGGGGCACGCGCGTCGGGGACCGGATCGACGTGACGGCGGGTGGTCGTGACGGCCGTGCGGGTGTCGCCCGCAGCGCGGAGGTCCAGAACGCCGTCGACGCGGACTCCTACGTGTACACGCCCATGACGGCGGCTCCCCCCGGAACCGTCGTCCGGGCCTGCTTCCGGCCTGCGGCGGGCGGCGAGGGGGACTGCTTCGACGCCCATGTGACCGGCTGAGGGCGCGGCTCATTGTCAGTGCCGCCGCCTACAGTTCACCGACATGGCGACACTTCCGAACCCTCTGCCAAGGCTCGCGTCCCTCGGTCTGCACCTCCCGCCCGGGGGCCTGGTCGACGTGACCGCCGACGGTCCGTGGCACGAGCCGCTGCTGTGGCTGGCGGACGACCGGGCGGCTCCCGGCGACTGGGCCGCGCTGCGGCGGACGGCACCGACGGCAGGTCTGCTCCCGGTCGTCCTCGACGTCGGCGCCGGTCATGGCGGGCCGGAGCTGTGGGAGTTGATGCCCGCGGAGATGTCGTACCCCGGCGATCACGACCCGGAGGAGGTGCTGGAGGAGTTCTGGGACGAGTGCGCGGAGGAGGACGCGGACTGGCCCGGTCTGGTCGACATTGAGCGCACAGGCGCCGCCACAGACCCCGAAGAGGCCGTGAAAGCCTCTGAAGACGCGGCGACAGGCTCTGAAGTCGCGGCCCCGGCCCCCGAGTCCGCCGCCTCCGACATCGTGGACTCCCTCCTCGACGGCCGTGGCCCCCTCGAGGAGCCCCGTCTCGCCCTCGTCCCGGCCCGCCGCAGCGCCGACATCCCCACGGCGATCGGCTGGACGGGTCCGGCGAACCACGAGAACGACACCGGCCGGCTGTCCGCGGTGCTCCGCTCCTGGGAGGACCGGTTCGGCATACGGGTCGTGTCCCTCGGCCTCGACACCCTGCTGGTGTCCGTCGCCGCGCCGCCCACCACCCTTGCCGAGGCGCAGGCCCTGGCAGCCGAGCACTTCGCGTTCTGCCCGGACAACATCTGGCAGGGCAACGACCAGACGCTCACCGCGTACGCCGAACACCAGCTTCTCAACCAGCCTGCCTGGTACTTCTGGTGGGACTGAGCGGGCTCCGTCACTGCGGCAGCAGCCGCGTCCCCTCCGGCACGTCGATCCCGAATTCCTCGTCCAACAGCCGCCGCGCCTCCGCCTCCTCGGTCACCTCGCGCTCGACGACCGTCCCGTCCGCGCGCGTCTCCGTCAGGAGTCGGCCGTTCAGGAGGAGGTGCCGTTCGGCGGTGACCCGCTGGACGTAGACGCGCTGGGTGAAGGGCGAGCGCGGATTGGTCCCGATGTGCCAGTTGATGACCTCGAAGTCGGGCTTCTCGAACGGCTCCACTGTGAACGCGTACTGGTCCGTCCAGTCACCCTTCACCTGGTCCTGGGCCTGGAGCAGCCACAGCTGCAGCGGCCCGTCGTGCGGCGCGTGGGCGAGCCGGTGCCGGCGCTCCGCGTCCCGGAACTCGACACCGGCGGTCAGCGGCACCGGCTCCAGCAGTGCGCCGATCGCGCCGAAACCGACGTCCGTGAGATACGGCTGCGGATCGCCGGGGGCCTCGACGAGCAGCGCCATGTGGGTGCGCGGGCGGCTCTCGATGCGGTCCGCGCCCACGACGACGCGCGCGGCCAGTCGTGTCACCGTGAAGCCCAGCGCCTCCAGCGCGCACGCGAACAGCGTGTTGTGCTCGTAGCAGTAGCCGCCGCGCCGGCTGTGCACCAGCTTGGCCATCAGATCGGCCGGGTCGAGGGACGGGGCCGTACGCCGCAGGGCGTCCAGGTTCTCGAAGGGAATGGCCCGCATGTGCGCCAGGTGCACTCCCCGCAGCGTCGCCGTGTCGGCCCGCCGCTCCCCCTCCCAGCCGATCCGCCGGAGATACGCGTCGAGTTCGAACCGCATGGTGTCGGACATGGCGTCACCTTAGGAACAGGCGCCCCGGCCCGTCTGCGGTCCGCAGCCGGACCTGTCCTGAGCCTTTGGCCCTAGGACCGCAGCCCCTTCCCCAGCCGCCTCAGCCCCTCCCCGATCTCCTCCGGCGTCTGCGTCACGAAGCACAGCCGCAGCGTCGACCGGTCGGGCTCACCGGCGTAGAAGGGCGCGCCGGGGACGTACGCCACGTCCTGCCGCACCACTGTCGGCAACAGGGCCGTCGTGTCGTACGACTCCGGCAGGCGGGCCCAGAGGAACATGCCGCCTTCGGGACGGTTCCAGGTGGAGCCCTTGGGGAGGGCGCCGGGCAGGCCCGCCAGCATGGCGTCGCGGCGTTCGCGGTAGGCGTCCCTGACGCGGGCCACGTGTGCGTCGAGGCGGGTGAGGTAGCGGGCGGCGGCGAGTTGGTTGACGGTCGGGGTGTGCAGGTCGGCGGCCTGTTTGGCAACGACGCACGCGCGCCGCAGGGCAGCGGGCGCGCGCAGCCAGCCCAGCCGCACGCCCGGCGCCATCACCTTGGAGAAGGAGCCGAGCAGCACGGTACGGTCCTCGGCGCCCGGGCAGGAGGCGATCCAGGGCACGCGCTCGCCCTCGTAGCGGAGTTCGCCGTACGGATCGTCCTCGACGATCCACAGCCCGCGGCGCGCGGCGACCTCCGCGACGGCCGCCCTGCGCTCGGCGGGCAGGGTTCTGCCGGTCGGGTTCTGGAAGGTGGGCACGGTGTAGAAGAGCTTCGGCCGCTCTCGCGCGACCAGCTCCTCCAGCGCCCCCGGATCCACCCCGTGCGCGTCCCCGGGCACGGCGACGACCCGCGCTCCCGCGAAGCCGAAGGCCTGAAGTGCCGCCAGATAACAGGGGTCTTCGACGAGGACCGTGTCGCCGGGGTCCAGCAGCGCGGTGGCCAGGAGGGACAGGCCCTGCTGGGAGCCGGTGGTGATGAGCAGGTCGTCGGCGTCGGTCGCGAGGCCGCGTGCCGAGATGCGGGCGGCGAGCCCGGTACGCAGGCTGGGCTCGCCCTCCGTCGTGGAGTACTGCAGCGCCTGTGCCGGCGTCTCGGCGAGTACGTCACGGAAGGCGGCCGCGATGCCCTCCCGGTCGAACAGCTCCGGCGCCGGCAGCCCGCCCGCGAAGTTGATGACCTCGGGGCGGGCGGTGACGGCGAGGATGTCCCGCACGGGCGAGCCACCGGCCGACCGGGCCCGCGCGGCGAGCGGCGGCACGCCGGCTGGGGCGGGGTGGGGCGCGGGCTGGATGACGGTCATGACACGGCTCCTTCGGCGGCGAGGGCACGGGGCGAGTGACGGCAGGTGACGGGTGACGGCTCGTGCCGGGCAGCCTAGAGAACTACATGCCACCTACAAGCAGGTTTCCGGGATACGGACCTCACACCGCCGCCGACGACGCCCGCCGCCGAACTCTCCGTGCCTCAGGCGTCCCACGCCGACCCTGCGGGACGCACCATCCCCGCAGGTCAGCACGGGTCCCACCACTCAGGCGTCCCAAATTCCCGGCCGAAGGTGGCGCCCGGGACGGATGATCACGCAGGCTGAACCCCGCCCCCGACCCCCACCCCCCAACCCCCACCCACGGAGAGGGCCACCCCATGTCCACGTCAGCACCGCCCACCCGTCACCCCCGCGCCCGGCTGCTGGCCGCCACGCTGGTGGCGATCGCCTCGCTGACGCTCACCGCGTGCGAGGACGGCGAGGGCCTGCGCGACGAGGGTCCGTCCAGCGTCCACGAACGGGGCGCCGCCCACCAGGACCCCGGAAAGGCGAAAGGCCGCCCGGACGACATCCGGGCGGCCTCCAGGCCGTGAAGCACGGGTCACGCGGCGTACGGCATTACGCGAACGCCGGGACCTCCTTCGGGTTCGGGCCGTACTGGTTCTCGCCCGCCTGGCTGTCCGAGCACGTGAAGACCAGCATGACGATGAAGCCGACGAGCGGGACCACCGAGATGAGGATCCACCAGCCGGAGCGGCCCGTGTCGTGCAGTCGGCGGATGCTGACGCCCAGGCTGGGCAGCAGGGTCGCGACCACGAAGATGCCCGCGAGGGCCGGGAAGTCGATGGCGAAGCCGACGCCGGCGAACACGATGTACAGGATGGTGTTGAACAGCATGTACATCCAGTATTCCTTGCGGCGCGCACGCCCGCTGAAGACCGCGTACTTCTTGAGCGCCTCGATGAACCAGCTCATTGCATCCCCCCAGGGATCGAACGTAGGACCCTCCGGAACGGATCAGGCCAGGCGCAGAACGTAGAGATAATGACGAGAACTCGTCAATTCACTTTGTTCACGCAGCTCATGGAGCCGGGCAGCACCCAATTCCCCGAACCGGCCCGGCCGTCGGCCGTCGATTTCAGGACAGAACAGCCGAAGAGCGCCACGTGATCCCCACGGCCTCCCGGGTCGGCCACCGGACGTTCCCCGGACCGAGTTCCGGCCGTTGCCGAACCGAGCACGTACCGATGTCAGCCCTTGATCGTTCCGATGCCGGAACGAGCCGGAACCGTAGCCCGGCGGCCGCCCGCGAGAGCGGCGTCAGACCAGTCGGCGTGCGGCCTCGACCGCCCAGTACGTCAGGATGTTCCGTGCCCCCGCGCGCTTGATCCCGGTCAGCGTCTCCAGGATGGCCCGGTCCCGGTCGATCCAGCCCTTCTCCGCGGCGGCCTCGACCATCGAGTACTCCCCGGAGATCTGATAGGCCGCGACCGGCACGTCCACCGCGTCGGCGACCCGCGCCAGGATGTCGAGGTAGGGCCCGGCCGGCTTGACCATCACCATGTCGGCGCCCTCCTCCAGGTCGAGGGCGAGCTCGCGCAGCGACTCCCGCGCATTCGCCGGATCCTGCTGATACGTCTTGCGGTCACCCTCCAGCGACGAGGCGACGGCCTCCCGGAAGGGCCCGTAGAAGGCTGAGGCGTACTTGGCGGTGTACGCGAGGATGGCGACGTCTTCCCGCCCGATCTGGTCAAGGGCGTCCCGGACGACCCCGATCTGCCCGTCCATCATCCCGCTGGGCCCCACGACATGCGCGCCCGCGTCGGCCTGCACCTGAGCCATCTCGGCGTACCGCTCCAGGGTGGCGTCGTTGTCGACGCGCCCTTCGGCGTCCAGCACCCCGCAATGCCCGTGATCTGTGGTCTCGTCGAGGCACAGGTCGGACATGACGAGCAACTCGTCCCCCACCTCGGCCCGCACATCCCGGATGGCGACCTGCAGAATCCCGTCCGGATCGGTACCGGGCGTCCCCAGGGCGTCCTTCTTCTCGTCCTGAGGCACCCCGAAGAGCATGATCCCGGAGACGCCGGCCTCCACCGCCTCCGCCGCGGCCTTCTTCAGACTGTCCCGCGTGTGCTGGACCACGCCCGGCATGGCGGCGATCGGCACCGGCTCGCTGACGCCCTCGCGCACGAAGGCCGGGAGGATGAAGTCGGCGGGGTGCAGCCTGGTCTCGGCGACCATGCGCCGCATGACGGGGCTGGTCCGCAGACGCCGCGGCCGCGTGCCGGGAAAAGATCCGTACGTCGTCATGCCACCTACGCTACGCCCGCCCCGACAGCACCTTTGCCGACGGCACGTCGGGACGGCCGGGAGGCCCGGGACCGCCTGGACACACGGGAGGCCGCGGACTGCCGGGAGGCTGGGGACTGCCGGGAGGCTGGGGACTGCCGGGAGGCCGGGGACTGCCGGGAGGCTGGGGACTGCCGGGAGGCCGGGGACTGCCGGGACATTGGCGACCGCTGGGACATTGGGGAGCGCCGGGACACTGGGGAGGCCCGGGATCGCCGGGACGCTGGAAACGATCGGGACGCTCGGGACGTCCGGGAGGCCGGGGACCACCGGGACACTGAGGACTGCCGGGACCCCCGGGAGGCCGAAGACTGTCGGGACGCTGGAAACCACCGGGGTGCCCGGGACCCCCGGGAAGCCTGGCACCGCCAGGGCCACCGAGACCGCCGGAAGGCTGGGCCCACCGGGACCGCCGGGACGGCCAGGGCGGCCGAGACGACGGAGACTGCCGGGACGCTGGGGACTACAGGACCGCCGGGAGGCCGGGGACGCCGGGAGGCCACCGAGACCCCCGGGAGGTCGGGGACCGCCGGGACCGCCAGGGCCACCGAGACGACGGAGACTGCCGGGACGCTGGGGACTACAGGACCGCCGGGAGGCCGGGCACGCCGGGAGGTCGGGGACCGCCGGGACCGGCCGGGACCGCCGAGACGGCCGAGACGACCGAGACGACCGAGACGGCCGAGACGACCGAGACGACCGAGACGGCCGGGACGACCGAGACGCCCAGGAGGCCGGGGACAGCCGACGACGGCCCGGACGGTCCTGCACTGCCGCGGCGATCCTGCACTGCTGCGGCGATCCTGCACGGCCACGGCGGCCCGCATGCGGCCCCCACCCCACGGGTCCATCCTGAAGAAAGGGCCCGGAAGGCCAACGCCTTCCCGAGCCAGCCCCCGAACGCAAGGACCCCGACGGCCCCGACGGGCCCGTCCGCCCCGCCTCGCCGCCGCCGTCCCTCCGTACCGTACGTATCCACCGCGGAGGACGCGATGACTGCCGCCCACCACCTCAACACCCCCGACCTCTTCGCCCTCTCCGAGATCCACGGCCCGGTCCTGCGCCCCGGCGACGACGGCTACGCCGACGAGGTCACCGGCTTCAACCTGGCCGCGCTGCACACCCCCGACGTGGTGGTGGGCGCGACGGGCGTCGACGACGTCGTGACGGCGCTGCGCTGGGCGTCAGCCACGGGCACCCCTGTCGCCGTCCAGTCGACCGGCCACGGCGCGAACTTCCCCATCGACCACGGCCTGCTGATCAGCACGGCCCGCATGACCGACGTACGCATCAATCCGGCGGAGCGCCTCGCGACCATCGGGGCCGGAGCGAAATGGCGGCACGTCCTGGAGGCGGCCGCACCGCACGGCCTCGCCGCGCTCTGCGGCACGTCCACGGACGCGGGCGCGGTCGGTTACACACTCGGCGGCGGACTCCCGGTCATGGGCCGGGCCTACGGCTACGCGGCCGACCTGGTCCGCTCCTTCCAGGTCGTCACGCCCGACGGCACACTCCGCGAGAGCGATCCCGACCACGAGCCGGAACTGTTCTGGGCGCTGCGCGGCGGCAAGGGCAACGTAGGCGTGGTGACCTCCATGGTCTGCGAACTGCTCCCCCTGCCCACGCTCCTCGGCGGAGGCGTCTACTGCCCCGGCGAGCACACCGAGGCCGTGCTGCGTACCTGGACCGACTGGACCCGCACCCTGCCCGACGAGATGTGCAGCGCCTTCACCCTCCTGCGCCTGCCCCCCATCCCGGAGATCCCCGAGCCGCTGCGCGGCGGCTTCTGGGCCCGCGTCGCGATCGCCTGGCCGGAAGACCCGGCCGAAGGGGAGCGCCTGCTGGCCCCCATCCGCGCGGCGGCCCCGGTAACGGTCGACACGATCGAAGTGATGCCGTACGCGGCCCTGGACCGCATCCACATGGAACCGCAGGACCCGCTCCCCGCCCGCGAGTCGTGCGCCCTGCTACGCGACCTCACCCCGGACGCCATCGACGCCTTCCTGACCCAGGTGGGCCCGGAGGTCCCCGACTGCCCCCTCCTCCTGGTGGAGATCCGCCACATGGGAGGCGCCCTCGCCCGCCCCGCCCGCCGGGACGACGCCATCTGCGCCCGGGACGCGAACTACCTCCTGGAAACGGTCGGCGTCCTGGCCGCACCACCGGCAGCCGAGGCCATAGAACAGGCCACCCGAGCGCTGCACACAGCAATGGCCCCGTACGGCACGGGCTACACGATGGTCAACATCCACGGCACCCCAGGCGACGCCTCCGACCGCGCCCGAGCCTGGACCCCCGAGGTCTACAACCGCCTACGCCAGGACAAATCAACCTACGACCCATCCAACCTGCTCCGCTTCGGCCACACGGTCACGACATAACACCGGCCCAGGCATGCCATCCCGCCCGACATCCCACCCACCCGCAGAGGACTTCACCTCTCGGCGCCGGTCCAGCCATTCCAGCCCGTCCGGCGTTTGAGGACGAGGCCCGAAGGGCCGAAGCGGGGGCCCAGGGGGCGGCAGCCCCCTGGCGGGGTCGAAGGGGCGGAGCCCCTGGGGGTGGGACGGGTAGGGGCGGCGGGGGCGAAACACCACCGCCCCCCACCTACGTCGTGGACCGCCTACGCCGAGCCCCCGGCCGCCGCTCACTCGGCCGAGTAACCGGATCCCCGGCCTCCACCGCAGCAGCCCGCCGCCGCATCCCAAAGTCGGCCAACGCCTCAGCCAACTTGTGCACAGACGGCTCCGGAGCCATCACATCCACCCGAAGCCCATGCTCCTCAGCGGTCTTCGCGGTAGCAGGACCGATACAGGCGATCACCGTCACGTTGTGCGGCTTCCCGGCGATCCCCACCAGATTCCGCACAGTGGACGACGACGTGAAGAGAACGGCATCAAAGCCACCCCCCTTGATCGCCTCCCGCGTCTCGGCCGGCGGCGGCGAAGCCCGCACGGTCCGATAGGCCGTGACGTCATCGACCTCCCAGCCCAGCTCGATGAGCCCGGCCACCAAGGTCTCGGTCGCGATGTCCGCCCGAGGCAGGAACACCCGGTCGATCGGATCGAAAACGGGGTCATACGGCGGCCAGTCCTCAAGCAGCCCCGCAGCCGACTGCTCCCCACTGGGCACGAGATCCGGCTTCACACCAAAGGCGATCAACGCCTTCGCGGTCTGCTCCCCCACCGCGGCGACCTTGATCCCGGCGAACGCCCGAGCATCAAGCCCGTACTCCTCGAACTTCTCCCGCACGGCCTTGACTGCGTTGACCGACGTGAACGCGATCCACTCGTACCGCCCGGTGACGAGCCCCTTGACCGCCCGCTCCATCTGCTGAGGCGTCCGCGGCGGCTCGACGGCGATCGTCGGCACCTCGTGCGGCACGGCCCCGTACGACCGCAACTGGTCGGAGAGCGAAGCAGCCTGCTCCTTCGTACGCGGAACCAGGACCCGCCACCCGAAGAGCGGCTTGGACTCGAACCACGACAGCTGATCACGCTGAGCAGCGGCAGAACGCTCACCGACCACGGCTATCACCGGCCGCCCGCCCTCCGGCGAGGGCAGCACCTTGGCCTGCTTCAGCGTCTGCGCGATGGTCCCGAGCGTGGCGGTCCACGTCCGCTGACGCGTGGTCGTACCGGCAACCGTCACCGTCATCGGCGTATCGGGCTTGCGCCCCGCGGACACCAGCTCACCGGCAGCCGCACCCACCGAGTCGAGCGTCGTCGAGACGACAACGGTCCCGTCCGACGCCCCGACCTCGGTCCAGCACCGGTCGGACGCCGTCCGCGCGTCCACGAACCGCACGTCCGCGCCCTGAGCGTCCCGCAAGGGCACCCCGGCATACGCCGGCACACCCACGGCCGCGGCCACACCGGGCACGACCTCGAACGGCACGCCCGCCGCGGCGCACGCGAGCATCTCCTCGGCGGCGTACGCGTCGAGCCCGGGATCCCCGGACACCGCACGCACGACCCGCCTGCCGCTGCGCGCGGCCTCCATGACAAGATGTGCGGCATCCCGCACCGCGGGTAGCGCAGCGGTTGTTGACGCGCCGTCAACAATCGCTAGCTGAGGCGTGCCTGTGCCCGGAACGGGGTCCGACTCGGGACCCGTATCCGTATGCACTTCGGCGACACCGGATCTGGCGTGCTGGCGTACGACGTCGAGCACCTCGTGCTCGGCGACGAGGACGTCCGCGTTCGCCAGCGCCTCGACAGCGCGCAGAGTCAGCAGCCCCGGATCCCCGGGTCCGGCACCGAGGAAGGTGACGTGCCCGTGTTCAAGGCCGGCGGGAAGGGTGGTGGGGCTCAATGTGCTCGCTCCCCCATCAGACCGGCCGCGCCCTGGGCAAGCATCTCGGTAGCGAGTTCGCGACCGAGCGCCAGCGCTTGGTCGTGCGTCTCGGGCACGGGACCGGTGGTGGACAGCTGCACCATCCGCGTGCCGTCGGTCGTGCCGACGACGCCGCGCAGGCGCATTTCCTTGACAATCTGCCCGTCGGCCAGCAGGTCGGCCAGCGCGCCCACAGGGGCGGAGCAGCCGGCCTCCAGGGCGGCGAGCAGTGATCGCTCGGCGGTCACGGCGACCCGCGTGAACGGGTCGTCGAGCTCACCGAGCGCGGCGATCAGGTCCGCGTTGTCCGCGGTGCACTCGATCGCCAGGGCCCCCTGGCCGGGGGCGGGCAAAACGGTGTCGACCGACAGGAAGTCGGTCACTTCGTCGATGCGGCCGATGCGCTGCAGCCCAGCCGCAGCAAGCACCACCGCATCCAGCTCACCATCGCGCACGAACCGGATCCGCGTATCCACGTTCCCGCGAATCGCAACCGTCTCGATATCCAGGCCATGGCTGCGCGCGTACGCGTTCAGCTGCGCCATCCGGCGCGGCGAACCCGTACCGATGCGCGCCCCGCGCGGCAGGTCGGTGAACTTCAGGGCGTCCCGCGCGACGATCACATCGCGCGGATCCTCCCGCTCGGGAACGGCCGCCAGGACCAGTTCCTCGGGCTGCGCGGTCGGCAGGTCCTTCAGGGAGTGCACCGCGAAGTCGACCTCGCCCTTGAGCAGCGCGTCGCGCAGGGCGGTGACGAACACGCCGGTGCCGCCGATCTGCGCGAGGGACTCGCGGGAGACATCGCCGTACGTGGTGATCTCGACGAGTTCGACGGGCCGTCCGGTCACCTGGCGCACGGCGTCCGCGACCTGCCCGGACTGGGCCATGGCGAGCTTGCTGCGCCTGGTGCCGAGCCGTAGTGGCTGCTGAGTCATCGTGGGCCTCGGTTCTTGTCGGTGCTGTCCTCGGCCCGCGAGACGGAGGCCACCGTCTCCTGGTCGAGGTCGAACAGGGTCCGCAGCGCGTCCGCGTATCCGGCGCCGCCGGGCTCGGCCGCGAGCTGCTTGACCCGGACGGTCGGCGCGTGCAGCAGCTTGTCGACCACCCGCCGCACGGTCTGCGTGATCTCGCTGCGGTGCTTGTCGTCGAGGCCCGGGAGGCGGCCCTCCAGCCGGGCGATCTCGTTCGCCACGACATCGGCGGCCATCGTGCGCAGCGCGACGACGGTGGGCGTGATGTGCGCGGCCCGCTGCGCCGCCCCGAAGGCCGCGACCTCGTCGGAAACGATACGGCGGACCTGGTCGACGTCGGCCGCCATCGGAGCGTCCGCGGACGCCTCGGCCAGCGACTCGATGTCCACCAGCCGCACCCCGGCCAGCCGGTGCACGGCGGCGTCGATGTCGCGCGGCATGGCGAGGTCGAGCAGGGCGAGGGCCGGCGCGGGGCGGGGCGCCTCGACGACGCGCTCGGGCTTGCGGCGCTCGGGGATCCGGCCGACGGTCGCCACCGTCGCGGCGAGCGCGGTGATCAGCTCGGCGTCGGCCTCGGGGCTGCGCCGGGCGGCCTCACGCCGGTCGACGGCGCTGCCCGCGGCCCAGGCCGCGTGCTGCTCCAGCGTGGCCGCGTCCATACCGGCGACGGCGGCCTCCCCCATCACGGAGAAGCCTCCCTGCACGGCGGTCAGGTCCAGCGGACAGCCCTCGTCGCTGCCTACGCTGGTGGGCGGCAGCGGGGTCTGTCGTACGTCGGTGGAGTCGGCGTTCGTCCTGGCAGCCGGTGCCTTGCCGACCGTACGACCGCCGCCCGCGCCCTCCGCGAAGGCGACCGCCCGCCCGGTACGGCCCTCGACCGCCGCCGCGACCTGCTCGGCCGTGAGGACGAGCCCGGTGGCACCGGTGCAGGAGACGGCGACGTCGGCACGTGTCAGCTCGACCGGCACCGAATCCATCGGTACCGCGCGGGCCAGCACGTCCGTGCCGTCGGCCGCACTCAGGATCTCGGCGAGCCGCTCGGCCCGGTCGAAGGTCCGGTTGGCGACGACGATCTCGGCGACCCCGGCACGCGCGAGCGTGGCCGCGGCCAGGGAGGACATCGAGCCGGCGCCGATGACCAGGGCCTTCTTGCCGCGGGCCCAGTCCTCGACGGGCCCACCGGAGGACAGCTGCTCCAGGCCGAAGGTGACCAGGGACTGTCCGGCGCGGTCGATGCCGGTCTCGGAGTGTGCGCGCTTGCCGACGCGCAGGGCCTGCTGGAACAGGTCGTTCAGCAGCCGTCCGGCGCTGTGCAGCTCCTGCGCCTTGGCGAGGGAGTCCTTGATCTGCCCGAGGATCTGCCCTTCCCCGACGACCATGGAGTCGAGCCCACAGGCCACCGAGAACAGATGATGGACGGCCCGGTCCTCGTAGTGCACGTACAGATAGGGCGTGAGCTCGTCCAGCCCCACCCCGCTGTGCTGCGCGAGCAGCGTGGACAGCTCGGCGACTCCGGCGTGGAACTTGTCCACGTCGGCGTACAGCTCGATGCGGTTGCAGGTGGCGAGCACCGCGGCCTCGGTGGCGGGCTCGGCGGCGACGGTGTCCTGCAGCAGCTTGACCTGGGCGTCCGCGCTCAGCGCCGCGCGCTCCAGGACGCTGACCGGGGCACTGCGATGGCTCAGCCCCACGACGAGGAGACTCATGCCGGCATCACGGCGGGTACGTCCCCGTCGGGCCCCTGGTCGGTGGATCGGTCGGACTCGCGGGTGGCGGCGGCCGGTCCGGCACCGTCGGCGTGGGCCTCCTCGCCGGCCTTGCGCTGCTCGTGGAAGGCGAGGATCTGCAGCTCGATGGAGAGGTCGACCTTGCGGACGTCGACGCCGTCCGGAACGGTCAGCACGGTCGGCGCGAAGTTCAGGATGGAGGTGACGCCGGCGGCCACGAGCCGGTCGCAGACCGGCTGGGCGGCACCGGCGGGGGTGGCGATGACACCGATGGACACGCCGTTGTCCTGGATGATCTTCTCGAGGCCGTCGGAGTGCTGCACCGGGATCCCGGCGACGGGCTTTCCGGCCATCGCGGGATCGGCGTCGATGAGGGCCGCAACCCTGAATCCCCGGGAGGCGAAGCCGCCGTAGTTGGCGAGCGCGGCGCCGAGGTTACCGATACCGACGATCACAACCGGCCAGTCCTGGGTGAGCCCCAGCTCACGGGAGATCTGGTAGACGAGATACTCGACGTCGTAACCGACACCCCTGGTCCCGTACGACCCGAGGTATGAGAAGTCCTTGCGCAGCTTCGCGGAATTGACCCCCGCCGCGGCCGCGAGCTCCTCGGACGAAACCGTGGGCACCGAGCGCTCCGACAGCGCCGTCAGGGCTCGGAGGTACAGCGGAAGCCGGGCGACGGTGGCCTCGGGAATCCCTCGGCTGCGGGTCGCCGGTCGGTGAGTTCGGCCAGTTGCCACGGTGCTCCTGCGGGTAGAGCGGGGCTGTAGGCGGTCACACGTACCCAGACCGCCCCGTCGACAGCAGGCTATGTCTTTGTGAACGCGTGCACAAAGATGGTGTCCGATTTGCCCGCCCAACGTGACCGGGCTCACGCACGCCCGGCGCACGGGTATGGAACCGGCGCATTCGCACCACCGTTCCTCTGCTCTTGGGGGCAAAACCGCACACTCTCCTCAACGATCCCCGCCCCCGAGACCAAGTCGCCATCGATCCTAAGCGACTTCCCGGACGAGTTGGACTACTCAGTCAGTGCTTTGCGGAGGCGATTCTCGTCCACGCGCCAGAAGGTGTGCTGGGCGCCGTCGACCAGGACGACCGGGATCTGTTCCCAGTACTGGTCGTGGAGTTGAGGGTCCTGATTGATGTCCTTCAGCTCCCAAGGAACCCCCAGCTCGCCACACACTTTCTCTATGACGATCTGTGCGTCATCACACAGATGACACCCGGGCTTTCCGATGAGAGTGACGAGCCGGTCCTCGGGGGACTTGGCCGCGGCACGACGAAAGAGGGGACTCATGTCAGCCATTCTCGCGCGCCGACACCCGAGGGCCGAACGGATGCACCACCACGCTGTTTAACTGCGCGGTCGCGGAGAGTTCACAACCTTCAAACCTCTCGACTCCGGAAGCACCGAACAAACTGGCTATGCTCACGGTCATGGCCGCTCTTGGATGGCTCACTCCCCGTAGGCGCTCCGCCACGGCGCGGAGCGTGTTGGCTGGCGAGGCTTCGGCGGAGGCAGCGCGCAAGTCGTCGCAGGAAGCGACGGAGGTCTCCGACACCGAACCGGAGTTCCCGGTACTCGGCGACGAGAAGGCCGCCGCGTTCTTCGACCTGGACAACACCGTGATGCAAGGTGCCGCCCTCTTCCACTTCGGGCGGGGCCTGTACAAGCGGAAGTTCTTCGAGACGCGCGACCTCGCCAAGTTCGCCTGGCAGCAGGCGTGGTTCAGGCTGGCCGGGGTCGAGGACCCGGAGCACATGCAGGAGGCCCGCGACTCGGCACTGTCGATCGTGCAGGGCCACCGCGTCGCCGAGCTCCAGTCGATCGGCGAGGAGATCTACGACGAGTACATGGCCGAGCGCATCTGGCCCGGCACCCGCGCCCTCGCCCAGGCACACCTGGACGCGGGCCAGAAGGTATGGCTGGTGACGGCGGCCCCCGTGGAGATCGCCCAGGTGATCGCCCGCCGCCTCGGCCTCACCGGCGCCCTGGGCACGGTGGCGGAGTCAGTGGACGGCGTCTACACGGGCAAGCTGGTGGGCGAACCCCTCCACGGCCCCGCGAAGGCGGAGGCAGTCCGCGCCCTGGCCGCCGCGGAGGGCCTGGACCTCTCCCGCTGCGCGGCGTACAGCGACTCGCACAACGACATCCCGATGCTCTCCCTGGTCGGCCACCCCTACGCCATCAACCCCGACACCAAGCTCCGCAAACACGCCCGCAAGCTGGACTGGCGCCTACGCGACTACCGGACGGGCCGAAAGGCAGCGAAGGTCGGCATTCCGGCGGCCGCAGGAGTGGGCGCGGTGGCCGGCGGCACAGCCGCGGCAATCGCACTGCACAGGCGCCGACGGTAGCTCGCCGGCGGGCGGGACTGCGGCGGCGCGGGCGGGGTGGGAGTTCACGTAGCGCGTGCTGCAGGTGAGTTGTGTGTCGGCGGGCGGAATGCCGAAGTCTGTGCGGCCTCGGTGGGGGTTCACGTAGCCCCTGCTGTGGGCGGGTTGTGCATCGGCGGGCAGGGCTGCGGCGGCCCGTGCCGCCTCGGCAGGGGTTCGAGCAGCGCCTGCGGGTGGGTTGTGGGTCAGCTGGCGGGACTGCGGCGGCCCGTGCGGACGGGGTGAGGTTCACACAGCGCTTGCTGCGGGTGGGTTCTGCATCGCCGAGCGGGACTGCGACGGCCCGTGCGGCCTCGGCGGGGGTTCAGTAGCGCCTGCGTAGTGGGTTGCGAGTCGGAGCCGCGCCGGGAGGTGTCCGCCTTCGGTCCGGCGGCCCAGGGCCGGCCAGAAGGTCCCCGCGCATTGACGCCGACCGCTGCGGGCGGACACCCCCCAGACACGTCCCCTTCCCGCCGTACGCGACTACGGGCCCCCGGGGGGCTGAGCGCTCCATGCAGGCCGATCACTTTCCATCACGGATCCAGGCATCCCAGCCCGCCCGACGTTCGAGAACGAGGCCACGCCACCCCTAAGCCCCACCCACCCGCCGGGGATCCACCTCTCAACGGCGGTCCAGGCACTTCAGCCCGTCCGGCGTTCGAGGACGAGGCCGCGCCGCCCCGAGCCCCCACCCACCCGTAGGGGCGTGACCTCTCGGCGCCGGCCCAGACATCCCAGCCCGTCCGGCGTTCGAGGACGAGGCCACGCCGCCCCGAGCCCCCACCCACCCGTAGGGGCGTGACCTCTCGGCGCCGGCCCAGACCTCCCAGCCCGTCCGGCGTTTGAGGACGAGGCCCGTTCAGGGCCGAAGCGGGGGTCTGGGGGCCGCAGGCCCCCAGGGAGGCGGGGTCGAAGGGGCAGCGCCCCTGGAGGATGGGACGGGTAGGGGCGGCGGGGGCGAGGACCGCTTTTGGGCCACGCCCGGACCGAACAGCCAATCCGCACCCCCTACCCCCACAACCCCCTGTCCAGTCCCCTTGGCTGCACACGGCCACAACACGCCCCGGAGTCAGCCGGAACACGGAAGAACTCGATCAACAACCGGTCACTCTCCGGCACTTGATCGGGCGCCAATCGGTTACAGAAGAGACGCAATCGGTGATTTGAGCAACTGGGCGTAGCAGTGCCTGCACGAAGCGTTATTCTCCTCAGACGCAAACCGGTACCCCTCCGTCGCTACGACGGGTGAACGGTCCCGCACTGCACGTGATGGAAGCTCTGCCTCTGGGAGTCCCGTGTACCCACACGTCGGGGTTGACGCCTCGGGCCTGGCTACGCTGCGCGCAACGGTCAAAGACCTGTTGCGCGGCTTCGTCCCCACCGCGTACGCCGTCCCCGCCCTCGCCGTAACCACCGCGCCCGTAGGCCCGTGCTACGCGCTCGCCGACGGCAGCGCCGCCGTCGGCAGACGGGGACGCTCGGCCGGTACGGCCACGACCGCTCGTCGGCCTGCCGCAGACAGCGACAGCGCTCGAATGATGGATCTCGTGGAACGCGCACAGGCCGGCGAGGCCGACGCGTTCGGACGGCTCTACGACCAATACAGCGACACCGTCTATCGCTACATCTACTACCGAGTCGGAGGAAAGGCCACCGCCGAAGACCTCACGAGCGAGACCTTTCTGCGGGCACTCCGCAGGATCGGCACCTTCACCTGGCAGGGACGGGACTTCGGGGCCTGGCTCGTCACCATCGCCCGCAACCTCGTCGCCGACCACTTCAAGTCCAGCCGGTTCCGCCTGGAGGTCACCACCGGGGAGATGCTCGACGCCAACGAGGTCGAGCGATCCCCCGAGGACTCCGTCCTCGAGTCCCTCTCCAACGCCGCCCTGCTCGACGCCGTACGACGCCTCAACCCACAGCAGCAGGAGTGCGTCACCCTCCGTTTCCTCCAAGGCCTCTCCGTCGCCGAGACGGCCCGCGTCATGGGCAAGAACGAGGGCGCCATCAAGACCCTCCAGTACCGGGCCGTCCGCACCCTCGCCCGGCTGCTCCCGGACGACGTCCGCTGAACCCTTCACCCGCCCCGAAATCACCACTCTCCGCAACCCTCAACTCACCCTCGGTGAAAGTCTGTTGACTTCGCGGTCCGTTCATCCGCTGTCCGTAACCCAAGTGCCAAGCCGCTCGTTGTGCGGGATGCAGGCTCCCTGTGGTCACTCCCTGGCCGACTTCGATCACTCGATCGTGTGGATTCGGTCAGGGCGTGCAACCCTCAGGACCCCCTGGGGAGTCGACCGTCATCACGAGAGGAGGTGCCGCCAGTGATCGCGAACGTATCGGCGCACCGGCGGGCGAACGCCTTCGCCCAGGCCCTGGAGGAGCTGACCGACCGGGGCTCGGCGGCCGAGCAGGCCGAGCAGCCAGATGGATCGGCACCAGCATCGGCTGCTGCGGAACCGACCGAGCAGGCACGCCTGTTGGCCGTCACCGCGAGTCTCGACGAGCTGCCCAAGCCCGCACTCGACCCCGAGGTCAAGGTCGTGCAGCGGGCCCAGCTCGTCGCCGCGATGGAGGCCATGCTGCAGGAGGGCACAGCGGGAGGCGAGGCGGACCCAGCCGTACCCGGACAGCGCTCGAACCGGGCACCGGGGGCCCACCGGGCGTCCCCGCTGGGGAAGTTGCGGCCACGTTCGAGGCTGACCAAGGGCCTGGCCGCGGGCGGGCTCAGCGTCGGAGTCGCGGCGGGAGCCTTCGGTGGAGTGGCCGCGGCGAGTTCCGATGCCCTGCCCGGTGACTCTCTCTATCCCCTCAAGCGCGGCATCGAGGACTTCAAGCTCAACGTCATGGCCGACGGCGACGACGAGCGCGGGCGAACTTATCTCGACCAGGCCTCCACCCGGCTGAGCGAGGCCCGCAGGTTGATGGAGCGCGACCGTGGCGGTCGGCTCGACCACGAGTCGCTCGGCGAGATCCGCCGCGCCCTGTCCGGCATGCGCCACGACGCCTCGGAGGGGCATCGCCTGCTCCGTGAGGCCTACGAACGCGACCCGGGCTCCCTGGGGCCCATCCAGGCCCTCTCCACCTTCTCGCGCTCCCACCGCGAGGTCTGGGGCCACCTCCGCGAGCGGCTTCCCCTCCAGCTCGGGGACGTGAGTGACCAGGTGTCGTCGGTGTTCGACGCCATAGACGAAGAGGTCGCCCCGCTGGAGTCCCTCCTCCCGCCGGCTCCGGCACAGGACGGCGACGGCAAGCGGCGGGGCGGTTCCGGATCGACGTCCACCGGCACATCCGGCTCCGACCGATCGGCCCACCCCAGCGCCGGCGGCAGCGGCTCCTCCGACGGCAACCGGTCCAGCCGCCCCAGCAATTCGGCCGAGAGCTCCGGCAGCGAGAGCGAGGGCCTGCTCGGCGGAAACACCGGAGGCCTGCTCGACCCGCCGAAGGACACCGGCAGCACCGGCGCCTCACCGTCCACCTCGACCCCGAGCACCGAGCCCGCCGTCACCCTGCCTCCGCTGCTCCCCGGCCTGCTCCCCGGCCTGGGCATCGAAGGCGAGGACGCGAACTAGCGCCCGCAGAGCAGTGAGTCGTACGACAGCGGGGGCGCCCCTCACCCAAGGGGCGCCCCCGCTGTCGTATCAAGGCTCTCCGCCAGACGCTTCTCCGTCAGAAGAACACCGACCGCCGCTGCACCAACAACTTGTACAGCGTGTGCTGAATCTGCTCCCTCACCTGGTCGGTCAGGTTGAACATCAGCATCGGATCCTCCGCGGCCTCCGGCGGATACCCATCCGTAGGGATCGGCTCGCCGAACTGAATCGTCCACTTGGTCGGCAGAGGAATCGCACCCAGCGGACCCAGCCACGGGAAGGTCGGCGTCAGCGGGAAGTACGGGAAGCCCAGCAGACGGGCCAGCGGCCCATTTACATTGCCGCCCTCGCACCGCTTCGCGGGCTTCGGACGGCTGCGCCGGACTCCGTCCGCCGACTCCAGGCGTCCGGGATCGATCGTTCCGAACAGCCCGCTTCTGACACGCTTCCGTCAGAAGAACACCGACCGCCGCTGCACCAACAACTTGTACAGCGTGTGCTGAATCTGCTCCCTCACCTGGTCGGTCAGGTTGAACATCAGCATCGGATCCTCCGCGGCCTCCGGCGGATACCCATCCGTAGGGATCGGCTCGCCGAACTGAATCGTCCACTTGGTCGGCAGAGGAATCGCACCCAGCGGACCCAGCCACGGGAAGGTCGGCGTCAGCGGGAAGTACGGGAAGCCCAGCAGACGGGCCAGCGTCTTCGCGTTGCCGATCATCGGGTAGATCTCCTCCGCCCCGACGATCGAGCACGGGATGATCGGGGCGCCCTGGCGCAGCGCCGTGGAGACGAAGCCACCGCGGCCGAAACGCTGGAGCTTGTAGCGCTCACTGAAGGGCTTGCCGATGCCCTTGAAGCCCTCCGGCATCACGCCGACCAGCTCGCCCTGGCCCAGCAGCCGCTCGGCGTCCTCGGCGCAGGCGAGGGTGTGACCGAGCTTGCGGGCGAGTTCGTTGACGACCGGCAGCATGAAGACCAGGTCGGCCGCGAGGAGCCGCAAGTGCCGGCCCGCCGGATGGTGGTCGTGCACGGCGACCTGCATCATCAGGCCGTCCAGCGGCAGCGTCCCGGAGTGGTTGGCGACGATCAGCGCGCCGCCCTCGGCCGGGATGTTCTCGACGCCCTTCACCTCGACCCGGAAGTAGTTGTCGTACACCGGGCGCAGCAAGGACATCAGGACCTGGTCGGTGAGCTCCTCGTCGTACCCGAAGTCGTCGACCTCGTAGTCCCCGGTGAGGCGGCGGCGCAGGAAGCCCAGGCCGCTCGCGATACGCCGCTCCAGGCCGCCGTCGTCCTGGGGCCTGGGGGGCGGCTGTTCCTCACGTGTCACAGGAACATCATCCTGCGCGAAGGACCGTCCGGGGAGGGGCTGGACCTCACCTACCAGCGCGGATTCACCGTTCTTGCGCCGGCTCCCCGCACTCCGGCGCCGCTGCGGCCGCTGCACGGCGCTCCCGCGGGACCGGTCGTCGTCGAACGGAATGACCTTGGCGTCCGCCATCGTTGATGCGCTCCTCAGTTGGCGCTCTGCGTCGGGGGGTTGCCGCCGCCCAGGACGGGCAGCGCGGCGATCCGGTCGACGGCCCCCGCAAGGGCCTCCGGCGGCAGGAGTCCGGGACCGCGGCTCTTCGCGAAGTCCGCGAACGTCTCCGCCGTCGTGTACTTCGGCTTGAATCCGAGCGTCTCTCGCATCTGGACCGTCGACACCACCCGGCCGTGCGTGAGCAGCCGGATCTGCTCGGGCGAGAAGTCCGACATGCCCAGCGTACGCACCAGGGAGCCCGCCCAGGTGACCGCGGGGAGCAGGAGCGGCACGGTGGGGCGGCCCAGCCGCCGGGAGCACTGCGAGAGCAGCAGGACGCCGTCGCCGGCGATGTTGAAGGTGCCGCTGTTGAGCGTGCCCCGCTCCGGCTCGTGCGAGCCGATGCGCAGCACCTCGATCACGTCGTCCTCGTGCACGAACTGCAGCCGCGGGTCGTAGCCGAACACGGTCGGCAGCACCGGCAGCGAGAAGTACGAGGCGAGCGGCGTGTCCGCGCTCGGGCCGAGGATGTTGGCGAACCGCAGCACGCACACGGCGACATCGGGCCTGCGCCGCGCGAACCCGCGCACGTAGCCCTCCACCTCGACCGCGTCCTTGGCGAAGCCGCCGCTGGGCAGGGACTTGGGCGGGGTGGTCTCGGTGAAGACGGCCGGATCGCGGGGCGCGGACCCGTACACGTTCGTACTGGACTTCACGACCAGCCGCTTGACGTTGGGGGACTTCTGGCAGGCGCCGAGCAGCTGCATCGTCCCGATGACGTTGGTCTCCTTGACCGTGGTCCGGCTGCCGCTGCCGAGCGCGGTCCCGGTCACGTCCATGTGTACGACGGTGTCGGCGCCGCTCTCGGCCAGCACCCGCGCGATGGTGGGCTGCCGGATGTCGGCCTGGATGAAATCGGCACCGCCCAGATGATGCTCGGGCGGAACCGCGTCCACGGCGACCACCCGGTCCACCTGTGGGTCACGCTGGATCCGTCGTACGAACCGGCCCCCCAGTTGACGGGCCACTCCGGTCACGAGCACGACCTTGCCCAAGATCAGCGCCTTCCTTCCAGCACTCGTACCCCTGCCGAGTTCCCCGTGTG
This sequence comes from Streptomyces sp. NPDC093591, assembly GCF_044764885.1. Lineage (NCBI taxonomy): Bacteria > Bacillati > Actinomycetota > Actinomycetes > Kitasatosporales > Streptomycetaceae > Streptomyces > Streptomyces sp. NPDC093591. The sequence goes on along the minus strand of NZ_JBIWIY010000015.1, from coordinate 5,705 downwards.
CGGCCAACTTAGCGGTTCGGTGTTGCGCTGTGATGACCGCCCAATGCATGAAGTGACGAGAATTCCATGCGTACGACCAGACGGCTCACGCCTCTGTCCAGTCATATGCACAGCGTTCGACCCTTCGCACAACGACTTCGACATCCACCCCGAGCCCGCACGCACCCCCACCCCCACACTCACATCCACACCCGACGAGAGATCCACGCAACCTCGACAGCCGGTCCACGCGAGCGACCGCGATACACGTGTGGCCCCCCACCGGATCTCGGATCTGGTGGGGGGCCACAAAGCACGCCACTTTCGCGGCGCGCCGCGCTTACTTCTTGTTGCGACGCTGAACGCGCGTGCGCTTGAGCAGCTTGCGGTGCTTCTTCTTGGCCATCCGCTTGCGCCGCTTCTTGATAACAGAGCCCACGACTACCCTCGCTCACTTCTCATCACTCGGTGTTTGGGCGCCATGGGCCCACACGACCTACGAGGGGCTAGCCTACCCGCCCGAGCGCTGAGGTCGTAATCGAGGAGGACGAGGGGGGATCCCGAACAGCCCTGAGGACCCCCCTCACCCACTGCCGTCAGGCGGTTTCCACCCCCACATAACTCTCACGGAGGTATTCGTGAACCGCTTGCTCGGGGACGCGGAACGACCGCCCCACCCGGATCGCGGGCAGATGACCGCTGTGCACCAGCCGGTACACGGTCATCTTCGACACTCGCATCACCGAGGCGACTTCCGCCACGGTAAGGAACTGAACCTCGTTCAGAGGCCTCTCGCCAGCTGCAGCCATGACACACCTGAACCTTCCGCACTCGACGGCCACCGGCTTCCCCTTCCGGTGACTCTTCGTCGCTGCGTGCTCACTCCCCAATGTAGGGGCGGGTGATGCGAGTGGGGAAGAGGTGCACCCATCAACGGCCTACTGTGACAGACACGCTCGATTGAGTACGTAGCGGGTAAGCGGCCTGTAGTAATCAGACCGCACACCGTCATCAACCGGAACGACGACGGACACAACCCCCTCGGCCTGCCCCACAAAGAGCGCGGGGTCATTCGTATCGGCAAGACCAATGGCCTCAAACCCCAGCTGACCTGCCCCGCAGACCCAACCGTGGTCCCCGATCACCAGCTCCGGCAACGGCCCGCCGGCCTCCGCCGCGGCAGCCAGCACGGTACGAACCGGGAGCGGTGAGTGCGTGTGTGCGCCGGGCTCACGCCCGGTGCTCGGAGCGCCGGCTTCCCGCACCAACGCGACTCCTCGTACGTAGTCAAGGTTGTACGTGCGTAGACCGAACCGGGTCGTTATGTCGACACAGCGACCCTGCGCAGGGCTGAGAACGGCACATCCCGCCGCCGACAACGCGTCCGCCAAGCCGGCGTAGAAGCCGAGCAGCCGATGCGGATGCCCGGTCCCCAGCAGCACGGCCTCGCTGCGCTGGGCGGCAGCGGCGACCCGGTCGGCGAAGGCATCCAGAGCGGTCAAAGTCCGCTCCGGATCGATCACATCACGGCCGGAGACACACCCTGGATCGGCCGAAACCCCACACTTCTCCGCCATCAGCTCAATCAAATCCCCCTGCCGCCAAGCCCCTTCCGGATCGAGCCCGATGAGCACACGAGGATCACGAGCAGCAAAGAGCCGATAACTCCTGAGGCTCTCCTCCCGAGAAGTAGCCACGGTCCCGGCAAGCCGAGCGGCCAGGAGATGGGCACGAAGAGCTCCGCTACTCAGCACGAGAGCGATGGTGACGCACGGGAGGGCACGGGGGCACGGGAACGGGAAAACACCGCACAGTTGGGCTAATGAGCCCAGGACGAGGCCCCACAGTCCCTAGCCCCACCCCTCAGGGAACTTCACCTCTCGACACCGGCCCGACCATTCCAACCCGCCCGACATCCGAGGACGAGCCCACACCGTCCCCAGCCCCCACCCACCCACAGAGGACTTCACCTCTCAGCGCAGGCCCAGCCATCCCAGCCCGCCCCGACGTTCGAGGACGAGCCCAAACCATCCCTAGCCCCCACCCACCCGCAGAGGGCCTCACATCTTGGCGCCGAGCCATTTCAGCCCGTCCGGCGTTTGAGGACGAGGCCCGAAGGGCCGAAGCGGGGGTCCAGGGGGCGGCAGCCCCCTGGCGGGGTCGAAGGGGCGGAGCCCCTTCAGGATGGGACGGGTAGGGGCGGCGGGGGCGAAACACCACCGCCCCCACCTACGCCAACATCCCCCGCAACGGAAACACAGCCCGCCGAGTCGCCAACACAGCCTGATCCAGCCGGTCCGCAGGGTCATACCCCGCGTCCCAACCAGCCCAAGCCACAGGCCACCGCCCATCGGTCATCCGCGCGGGCCCCAACTGCCGAGTCCGCGCAAACACCTCCTGCCGCCACCCTTCCGGAATCATCGCCTCGGGCTCAATCGCCCGCCCCGCCACGATCCCCACCAGATGCGTCCACGACCGCGGCACAACCTCCACCACGGCATACCCGCCCCCACCCAGGGCGACCCACTTCCCATCGGCGTACTCGTGCGCGAGGTCATGACAGGCCACCTGCACAGCCCGCTGCGCATCCAGCGAAACGGCAAGGTGCGCCAGCGGATCCTCGAAGTGCGTATCGGCCCCGTGCTGCGTCACCAACACCTGCGGCCGAAAGTCAGCGATCACCTCCGGCACCACGGCATGGAACGCCCGCAGCCACCCCGCGTCCCCGGTCCCGGCCGGCAACGCCACATTCACGGCCGTACCCTCCGCGGACCCACCCCCGGTCTCCTCCGGCCACCCCGTCTGCGGGAACAACGTACGAGGATGCTCATGCAGCGAGACCGTCAGCACCCGCGGATCCTCCCAGAAGGCGGCCTGCACCCCATCCCCGTGATGCACATCCACATCGATGTACGCGACCCGCTCGGCCCCCAGCTCCAGCAGCCGGGCAATGGCCAGCGAGGCGTCGTTGTAGATACAGAACCCCGACGCACCCCCCGGCATCGCGTGATGCAACCCACCCGCGAAGTTCACCGCATGCAGCGCCTCCCCCCGCCACACGGCCTCCGCAGCCCCCACCGACTGCCCCGCGATGAGCGCAGACACCTCGTGCATCCCCACGAACGCAGGATCATCCATCGTCCCGATCCCGTACGACTGATCAGCCGCCCCGGGATCCACCGAGGCAGCCTTCACGGCCTCGATGTAGTCCTGCCGATGGACCAGCCGCAACGTCGACTCCCCCGCAGGCTGCGCCGATACGACGTCCACGTCCTTGTCCAGCCCGAAGGCATCGACGAGCCTCCTGGTCAGGGCAAGCCGGACCGGGTCCATCGGATGGTCCCGACCGAAGTCATAGCCCGTTACTGCCTCGTCCCACATCAGCTGTGCGCGGCCGCTCATGCCCGTCACCGTATCGGTCCGGTTGAGCGGCGAACGACCGGGCGTACACAAGCGTCACCAGCACCAACACCATCGGCACAAGCATGGCCCCGCGATAGTTCCAGGCATCACCCAGCGCCCCCACCAAGGGCGAACCGATCAAAAACCCCACGTAATTGAACACATTGAGCCGCGCAACGGCCGCATCCGAAGCCCCCGGCCCGCCCGTCTCAGCAGCGTGCCGTCCGGCCGCCGCGAACGTCTGCGGCACCAGCACACACAGCCCGAGCCCGAGCAGCGTGAACCCCAGCATCCCGACCCATGCCCCGGGCGCCCCGGCCACCACCGCGAACCCCACGGCCGCCACCAGCGCCCCCGCCCGTACCACGGCGACAGCCCCGAACTTCCGCACCCCGAAGTCCCCGATGGCCCGCCCCAACAGCGTGGTCACCATGTAGACGTTGTACGGCACGGTCGCCAACTGCTCGGAACTCCCGAGCACGTCCTGCAGATACTTCGCACTCCAGTTGGAGACGGTCGAGTCCCCGATGTACGCGAAGGTCATCACCAGACACAGCGGCAACAGCGCCTTGAAGGCGACGGCCCTCCCCGCGGCCTCACCCTCACCCTCCACACGTACGACCACGGACCCCCCGTCGACGTACCACCGACTCCCCACCAACGCGGCCGGCAACAACACCACGACAACCGGCAGATACGACACGACCAGCGCCAGATCCCAGTGCGCGCCCACCCAGGCCAGCGAGGCCCCCACAATCCCGCCCAGGCTGTACACCGCATGAAAGCTGAGCATGATGCTGCGCCCGTACGACCGCTGCAGGCTCACCCCGAGCATGTTCATCGAGGCATCCAGCACACCCACGGCCAGCCCGAACGCCGCGAGCGCGAGTCCCAGTTCGACCATCCGCTGCCCCGCCCCGACCCCGAGCAGCGCCAGGAGCACGACGGGCTGGGACCACCTCAGCAGCCGGCTGGGCGGTACCCGCTTCACCAGCCGCTCGGTCGTCACGCTCCCGACGCCGGCCAGGATCGGGACTGCGGCGAGGAAAGCGGGCAGCAGCGCGTCGGAGACCCCGTACCGGTCCTGGATGGCCGGGATCCGGGTCACGAGCAGCGCAAAGGCAACACCCTGAGCGAAGAAGCTGAACGCCAACGAGGCCCTACCGCGCCGCAGCACATCAGTCATGGCGGCGAGCGTAGGGCCCAGGCGTACTGGTGGGTAGATCCAGCCAAAGATGAATTCTTCTCAGCTTCACTGCTCGCCCCCCGCAACGCCCCCCACAGCCACGGGAACAGAGCCGACGGCCCGACCGGTCCGTGCCCTCGCCGCGTACCTCCCTGGCTGGCATGGCCACCATCGGCCCGGCCGCCAGGACCCCGCTGACGAGGAACCCGATCCCGATCACATTGCTAACCCCGCTGTCCACCCCAACGCGGCGAGCGTGCCCATACCGAACCCGTTCTTGAACAGGTAGTACGACCCGACCGGCACTGCCACGTCGTGGAAATGTCAGGCCAGCAGGTCAACCAACTCCCCCATGTCGGAGAAGAGTTGAGTAGCCCCAACCAGCCTCTCGGCCGGCGTCATCGCGGTGAAGCCGTACACATCCATCCCGGCAGCAACAGCCGCCTGTACCCCCAACGGACTGTCCTCGATCACCACACACCGAGCCGGTACGACCCCCATCCGCTCGGCGGCATACAGAAAAAGATCCGGCGCAGGTTTCCCCCGCCCCACATCCTGCGAACTGAAAATCCGCCCGCCGTCGAACCACCGATCCAGCCCGGTCTTCCGATGCCCCACACGAATCCGCTCATGACTCCCGGAGGATGCGACACAGTACGGCACCCCATCCGCAGCCAACTTCTCCAGCACCCCGACGGCCCCGGCCACCTGCTCCAACTCCCGCTCGAAGGCCGCGAAAACCCGCCCATGAAAGACATCGTCGAAGTCCTCCGGCAACCGCCGCCCGGTCCGCTCCTCCACCAGATCGTGTACGCGGTGCATGGCGGAGCCCATGTAGTCGCGCAGGGACTCCTCGTACGAGGTCGGATGCCCGAGCTCGGTGAGATAGCCGGCGAGGAGCCTGTTGGAAATGGGCTCGCTGTCGACGAGCACACCGTCGTTGTCGAAGATAACGAGGTCATAGCGCATACCCAGACCCTAATCGACCCTGAAATGCAGAAAGCCCCCGTGCCGGTATCCCCGGCCGGGGGCTTTCTCAAAATTTGTTCGGCGGCGTCCTACTCTCCCACAGGGTCCCCCCTGCAGTACCATCGGCGCTGTAAGGCTTAGCTTCCGGGTTCGGAATGTAACCGGGCGT